>NZ_CP064357.1:0-600000 GCF_018141545.1 Miltoncostaea oceani
CACACCCTCACCGTCACCTTCTGCCCCGGTCGACGACCCGCTCGCGGAGATGGCCGAGCCCACGCCGGCTTCAGCCCCCGGTGCGGCAAGCCTCGATCCCCTTGCGGATCTGATGGAGCCCGGCCCGTCGGCCAGCCCGCCCGAGGACGACATGTTCGCCCACCTGGATCCGGTCTCGCCCGGCCCTGCCGTCGAGGCCGAGCCCGTCGAGACGCCTGTCCCCGCCATCGAGCCTGAGCCGCCGGTGCACTCAGCGCCGCAGGCCGCGGTGGAGCCCGACCTCGCCCCGGCTGTCGCCGCTCCCATCCCGGCGCCCGTCGCCCCTGCCACGCCCCCGGCGCCCGTCGCCGAGGTTTCCCCGGCCGATGTCGCCGCGCTCCTTGCCCGCATGGAGCAGTCGATCGCGACGTTCGTGAACACCATGGATGCCCGCGTCGGCGCTCTCGAGCAGAAGCCGGCACACGCCCCTGCGCAGGAGAGCGAGATGGTCGCGCTCCCGCCGGCGTCGACCCCCGTGGCACCTGAGGCGCCCGCTCCGGTTGTCGAGGAGTCCCCGGTGGCCGAGGTCGCCCCGGCTCCCGCGGCTGAGCTGACCCAGGAGCCGGCCGATGCCGAGTTCTTCTCGCCCGAGCCTGAGCCCGCCTCGGCGGCCCCTGTGGCCGAGCCTGTGGCGGCCCCTGTGGCCGAGCCCGAGGTCGCGCCTGAGCCCGACCCCGAGCTGATGGCCCGTCTGGAGGCCGCCCGCGCGGTCGCCGCTGAGCGTCGTGCCGCGGTGGCGAAGCGCGAGCTGCTGGACAAGGCGCTGGCCAAGTTCGAGAGGGGCGCTGACCTCACCCCGATCGAGCGCGCCCTCCTTGAGTCCGAGGGTGTCGACCTGACCCCGCCCGCCCCCGAGCCCATCGCGGCACCCGAGCCGGTGATCGCCCCCGGGCCGACCCACGCCCCGGAGCCGGTGGACCTCGCCCCGGCCGAGGCCGAGCCGCCCTATGAGCCTGAGCCCCTGGTCTACGAGCCCGCAACCGCCCAGGGCGCCTGGGAGCCCGAGGGACCCGGTGCCGAGGCATGGGACGAGGCGCCTGCGCCCGACCCTCAGTGGGCCGCACCGGAGGTGCTTCCCGCCCCCCAGGGAGAGGAATGGGCCGACGACTTCAGCCACATCGCCCCGGCCTCCCACGCCGCCCATGACGACGGCCGCACCGCACCCCCGGACCGCGCCCCGGTCGATCCCCTCTGGGCGATCGGCACCCGCGACTCCGAGGAAGAGGAGACCATCCGCACGACGCAGACCTCCGAGCGTCTGCGTGAGGACTCACGCGAGAGCAACCGCCGGGCGAAGAAGGGCGGCTCGAAGGTCAAGCTGCCGCGCCTGCCGTTCTCGACCCTCGTCAAGGGCGAGCCGCTGATCATCGCCGTCTTCAGCCCCAAGGGTGGCGCCGGCAAGTCCACGACCTCGGTCAACCTGGCGGCTCTGATGGCGGCCTCCGGCACGGCGTCGGCCGGCAAGGACGCCGAGCCCCCGCGGATCCTCGTGCTCGACGGCGACATCGCCAACGGCAACCTCGCGATCCGTGTGGCCGGCCGTCTTGAGCCGAACCTGCTGGAGCTGATCGACTACCTCGACAAGAGCGGTGCCCCGCTGACCGACTTCGAGAGCACGGACTCCCACCGGGCCTCGATGCGGGACTTCGTCCTCTGGCACGAGGACCTCCCGAACCTGAACGTGCTCGCCGCGCCCGACAACCCCGAGGCCTTCGACGACTTCGAGGTCGGCGACTACGAGCGGGTGCTCGCGATGCTCGGCCGCTTCTACGACGTCATCATCATCGACTGCGGCACCGAGGTCGTCATGCGCTCCAACCAGACCTGGCTGCGCGCGGCACACCAGGTGTTCCTGCTGACGCTCCCCGAGCGGGCCGCCCTCCACTCGGCCGGTAAGGCCGCCCGGGTGATCACGCGCGCCGGCCGCGGGCGTCCGGTCCTGGTGACCCCCGACCGCCTCCACATCGTGATGATGCGCTCCGACGCCGACCTGGGCTTCGACCCGCGGGTCGGTATGCGCCAGACCTTCGAGTGGGCCGACGGCGCGCACACGACCTACTTCCGCGACTACGACCAGGAGACCGCGCGGGCGAACAACGCCGGCGACTTCCTGGCGCTCTCGCACGGCGCCTACGCCGAGGACGTCGGTGAGCTGGCCCACGCGGCCTTCTCCCACTACGTCGAGCGGCGGCGCGCCGGCCAGGGGCAGTGAGCGAACCGCCGGCAGGCGGGTCAGGCGGCTCCGAGCAGCGTCGCCGTCGCGAGCTGCTCCAGCAGTCGACACGTTCTGAGAGCAACGGCGGGATTGTCCGCCCCGCCGACATCTACCCGCAGTGGGAGGAGATCACCGATCAGGTGATGAGCGCCTACGTCTCCCAGGGTCGTGCGAGTGGGGACTTCAACTCCGGCATGGAGGACTCGGCCTTCCACCGCCTGGTGGACCGGGTCTGCGACCAGAACCCGCACTGGGGCGTTCCTCCCTCGGGCCGGAGCGACCTGGTGCGCTACCTGCGAGATGAGTTCTTCGGGTTCGGCCCGCTCGCTCCCTGGATGGGGATCGACGGGCTCGAGGAGATCATGTGCAACCGCTTCGACACCGTCTTCATGATCGTCCACGGCAAGAAGCAGCGGATCGAGCCTTCGCCGTTTCGCACCGAGAAGGACGTCAGCGACTTCATCAGCCGCGTCTTCGCCGCCCAGGGGCGAGAGCTCACGCTCGCCAACCCGATGGAGGACGGACACCTCAGCGACGGCTCCCGGATCCACGCCGAGATCCCCCCGATGGCGGTCAACGGCGCCTGCTTCGCGATCCGTAAGTTCAACCCGCGCCCGTTCACGATGCAGGAGTACGTGGACACCGGGATGTTCACCGAGGAGTTCCTGGCCGACCTCGAGGCCTGGACTCAGGGCAACCAGAACATGGTGATCTCGGGCGGGACCGCCTCCGGGAAGACGACGCTGATCAACGCCATCGGTTGCCTGATCCCCCGAGAGGACCGTCTCATCGTCATCGAGAACACCAAGGAGCTGCAGATCGAGACCGATGACACCCTCTACATCCAGGCGACCATGCGAGGCGCGCACGAGGGTGCGGGGGAGAGGACGATCACCATCCGCGACGGCGTCCGAGGGGCGCTGCGGCTGACTCCGGATCGCATCATCGTCGGCGAGGTCCGCTCACGTGAGGCGCTCGACCTCCTCCAGGCCCTGAACACCGGTCACGACGGCTCCTGGACGACCATCCACGCCAACTCGGCCGTCGACGCGATCTCCCGGCTGGAGAGCCTCGCCATCATGGCCGACGAGCTCCCGCTCGACGCGATCCAGGACCTGATCGCGCGCGCGGTCGACATCGTCATCCAGGTCGGGCGCTTCCGGGGCACCGCCTACCGGAAGATCCTCGAGGCCTGGCAGGTCTTCCACCCGCACCAGATCGACGCCGCTAGCCGCGAGCGTGTGACGCGCATCAAGGAGGCAGGCCAGCTGCAGCACGTGCGTAGCCGCCTCTACATGATCCCGCTCTACACGATGGATGACGCGGGCGTTCTCGTCCGGCGCAACGAGATCATCCCGATCGTCGGCAAGCGCCGACGCGCACCTGCGGGGGCCTAAGCCCCCCGCAGCACCTGGTCCGTCTCCTCGGCCGGGCGGTGCCTGACCACCTGATCGGCGAAGTCGAGCATGTCCATGTGGGTCAGGGCCCAGCCCACCCCGCGCAGTGAGGCGTTCACCTGGTCCAGGCGCCGGCCGATGCCGTTGTTGGCCGAGATCCAATCAGCCCCGCCGACGCGCGTGGAGAGCGCCTGGATCTCCTTCTGCCGCAGGTCATGGAGCTGCGAGACCTCCGCCGCCTTCATGCGCAGCTGTGCGATCAGGTTGCCGCGGTACTCCGCTGCCGCGTCGAGGCCGGCGATCCGCCACTCCTCGCGCTGGGACTCGCTCACGGAGGGGGACAGCCGTAGATCGCCCGCCGCTCCCTCCGGCCCGGACGTGGCGACCACCAGATCGCGTGCGACCAGGCGCTCCACCAACTGAGGGAACCCGGAGTTCATGCCGGTCCTCAAGTAGCGGGTGTAGGTCGCGTCCCAGGCTCTGCTGAAGGCGACCGGCTCTCCTGCGCTCAGCGCGAGCTCGGCCAGCAGGCGTCGTTCCGGATTCAGGCGCATCGCCACTCCCTCGGCCCCTCAGGCGGCCGGGTCGTTGTCGGGGTCATCGAAGTCCTCGGTGGCCTCGCAGGCCGCTGTGACGAGGTCAGCGCCCGGCAGCTTGTCGAGCCGCTCCAGCAGCCGTAGCGCAGAGACCATCTCGCTGAGCCGGCCGGGGCCCGCCAGGATCAGAGAAGCCTCATCGGAGGAGGCCTCAAAGCCGGGGTAGATCACCGTCGCCTCAGGGCGGACGGCGTCGAGCATGATGAGCGCGGCGACCTCCTCACGACCGGCGCGGATCCTCGCCAGCACCATCCGCCGGAAGGCGGCGGCGGCGGCGGCGGCGATCCCCTTCGCCCGGTGGGCCGCCGCGTTCTCACGCGCCTCGCCGGCGAGGAACACCGTCTGTGAGTAGGCCTTGTCCTCGGTGACGACCCGGATCAGCCCCCGCTCCTCCAGGCGGCCGATCGACGAGTGCGGGTAGAGGATGCGGTCGCCGAAGCGGTTCATCACGTTCGAGAGCGCCTGCGTCCTGAGCTGGCCGTCGGCGATCGCCAACTCCCACAGGACACGCTGATCGGTGAGGTTCAGTCGAGGTGCCATCGGGCGCTGCTCCGTCGTCGGGGAACCACTGACATCACCAAGATACGACGGGCCCGATGACAGGACCGGCGCAATGAAAGACGTGCGCGCCGGGCTCCTCGGCTTACATGGGGGCATGCGATCCCGAACCGTTCCCCGTCTCATGGGCGGCGCTCTCATCGTCGCGGCGGCGCTGGCTGCCCCCGGCGCATCCGCCCTCGCAGAGAAGGGCTCAGAGCACCCACGCGGGGAGGGGTCGCGCGCCGAGCGACAGACGGGCGAGCGCCCCGGCGCCCGCGCCCAGGCCGGTCCCGGGTGCCGCATCTCCGAGGCTGATCTGCTCGGGGTCGACGACAGCCCGATCCTCGCCCGGGTCCGGGAGAACCTCGATGAGCGGGTCGAGAGGGGCAAGCTCAGTCCTGCTCGCGCGGACCGTCAGTTCGCTCGCACCGCGGTGCGCGTCACTGTCCACCAGACCCACACGCAGGCTCGGATCGCTCCGCTGTTGGCCCTGCTCGACATGGAGCCTGGCGAGTTCGCCCAGGCACGCCGCGACGGGCTCACCCTGCGCGAGATCGCCGAGGACCTCCGCCTCGACCGCAAGGAGATCCGGTCGGCGCTGCGTGAGGGGCGCCACGCCGCGCGCGCGGCCGTCGATGAGCTCTGTGGCCGCGAGGCTCGCGACAAGGCCCCCCGTTCATCTGAGGGCGAGGCCGGACCCGCCGGCGATCGCTCTCCCTCGCGCGGACGCGGGCCGGCGGCCGGTCGCGGCTGATCGCGCTGGCCTGATCGCTCGGGTTGATACTCACCGCGGATCTCGCGGCGCCTACAGGCCTGGCCTGTCGGTACCTGTAGCTTCTCCTACCTTCAGTCACGGAGTTGTTGCGGGAGAGCGTAAATCCCTGCACAGGCGCCCAAGCGGCTGCGAACGTCGGCGACGATGTCCCTGGTGATCCCCGCCCGCCGTCGGTTGCTCATCGCCGCAGTCGCCGGCGTCGTCCTGGTGGGCTCCGGATCTCCTCCCGCTCTCGCACGTGGTCTGCGGGCGCCGTATCCCCCCATTCCCCTCGCCTGCCCGGAAGACGATCAGGGCGGCGGGGAACGGTCGGCGCAGCCTGCCGAGGTGGCGATCGCGCCGATCTGCGCAGGTGATCGCCGCGCCTTGTGCCGGCTTGCGCTGCGGGCGCCGCTCCTTCGCCTCTTCGAGATGAGCCCGGCCCAGTTCGAGCAGGCCCGGGAGGATGGTCTGCGGGTGGGGGAGATCGCGGAGGACCTCCGGATCGCCCCTGAGCGGGTCCGGGACGCCCTCACCCGTGGACAGCGCCGCGCCGAGAGGCTCCGCGACCAGCTGGGAGACCGCTGAGACAACCGCCCGTGGGCGGAGACTCTCAGGTCTGCAGCGCCACTTCCTGCTCACCGATCAGCTGGCGGATCTCCGCGAGCATCGACGGGCCGATCTCGACCCGTGCCCCGAGCCGGCTGGGACGCCCGTCCATGATCAGCGAGACCGGTGAGGCCCCCGGGTGGGACTCAAGGATCTCCTGGAGGCGGGCGATCACCTGGGTGGTCCGGCGGTCGGCCGGGAGCGTGATCTCGAGCGGCTGGATGGGATCCATCTTGACCTGGTCCGGCCGCCACGGATAGACGGTGATCCCGTTCAGCTTGACGGCCTTCTCGGTGACGTCGGCTTCCGGGTCCTCTTCAGCCTCCTGACGTGAGTTTCGGAACGCGTCCTCGACCACCTTGGCCTTGATCACGCAGAGGGAACCCTCGACGAGCAGGTCCTTGGTCATGTCATCGAGAGAGTCGCTGAAGAACGTGACGGGGCGCGACCCTGTCAGGTCCTCGACCTCCACCTCGAGGCCGAACGTCTCCCCGGTCTTCTTCTTCAGGACGCGCTGGGCGGTGACTGAGCCCACTACCGTGACGGTCCGGCCGATCGCCGACCCGTTCAGCGATCCGATGGTGTGGCTGATGTACCGCCGCCACTGACGGCGGCTCTCATCGAGGGGATGTCCCGAGGCGTAGAGCCCGAGCACCTTGCGCTCGCGGCTGAGTCGCTCGAGCGAGGGCCAGTCGGGGCCGGTCAGAGCCACGAGGGCGAGTTGGTCGTCCATGGCGTCGTCGATCGAGTCCTCGTCATCGGGCGGGCGCGAGAGAACCGCCGCACAGGCCGCGCGCACGGGCTCGACGAGCGCAGCCAAGACGGCCTCGCGCTCGGGCGCACTCTCCTGGACCATCTCGGCCGCGCGGGCGTCAGGGTCCTCTGCGTCCTCCTTGCGGGCGGCGAGCCGGGCCTTCCTCAACGCCTCCTTCTCGAGGGCGGCTGCCACCAGGCTCGACGCGGCCGAGCGGCTCGGCACGGCATTCGCTGCGTATGAGGCCTTGGCGATCGCCTCGAGGCCGCGCTTCTCCTCGGTGCTGAGCTTGCGCGGCTTGCCGGCCCCCGCGGGGGCGTCGAAGAGGGAGGGGGCGGCGGCCGGCTCCGAAGAGGAGCCCCCAGCCGCCACGGCATCCGTTACCGCGGTCAGGAAGGCCTTCTCGGCGGCCTTCGCCGCCTTGCGCTGGGTGTCGAGGGTCGGCTCGATCGCGGCGGCCATCGCCATGCGCGAGTGCTTGGTGAAGTCCAGGGCGCCGGCGAGCACGAGGCGCTCGAGGACCGTCTTGTTCAGATCCGGCAGGCGCCGGATGAGGTCGGGCAGGGAGCGGTAGGGCCCGCGGGTCTCGCGCTCGGTGCGGATGGCGCGGATGACGTTGTCGCCGACGCCCTTGATCGCCTGGAGGCCGAAGAGGATCTCGAACCGCTTCACGGGGTCGCCCGCGGGGTCGGCGCCTTCGGCCTCCATCACCGCGAAGTCGCGCAGGGAGCGGTTGAGGTCCGGCGGCAACACCTTCAGGCCCATCCGCCGTGCCTCGGTGATGAAGAACGGCACCTTGTCCTTGGTGCTCGCGTTGAGACTCATCAGGGCGGCCATGTAAGCCGCTGGATGGTTGCACTTCAGGTAGGCCGTCGAGTAGGCGAGGAGACCGTAGGCGGCGGCATGGGCCTTGTTGAAGCTGTAGTCGCCAGCCTTCTCGTTGTCCGACCACAGCTGCTCGGCGTCGGCCTTCCGGACGCCGTTGGCGACGCAGCCTGCCACGAAGGCGGGCTTCAGGGTGGCCATCAGATCCTTGTCCTTCTTGCCGATCGCCTTGCGCAGCGTGTCCGCCTGGCCCGGGGTGAAGCCCCCGAGCTGACGGGCGGTCAGCATCAGCTGCTCCTGGTACACCGCCACGCCGTAGGTCATGCCGATGATCGACTCGAGGCGCGGGTCCAGGAAGGTGACCTCCTCCTGCCCGTGCTTGCGGGCGGCGTAGGTCGGGATGTACTCCATCGGGCCCGGCCGGTAGAGCGCCACCAAGGCGATGATGTCGTCGAAGACCGTCGGCTTGATCAGCCGCAGGGCCTCACGCATCCCGCCCGAGTTGTGGACCACGACGCCGTTGGCGACATAGTTGTTCAGCGGCCCTTCCATCATGACATCGAAGGTCGGCTCGATCGCGTCCTCGACGATCTCGATGATCGGCTCGAACTCGAAGTGCGGCGGCAGCTTCGGGCAGTTCCATGCTGCGAAATCGGGATGGGCGAGCTCGAACTCGGCGATCTCGTGTGCGCTGACCACCCGCAGCGGCTGATCGGGGAACTCGCGGCGGAACTGCTCGACCTTCAGCTTGCCGCGGCCGCAGAGGCCGGACTTGCCCTTCACCTCTACCCAGAGACCGATCTCGCCCAGGTAGAAGTCCGGCGTGTAGCCCGATCCGTCGGCGAAGCGAAAGGTCCGCGGCTCATAGTCATACGCGACGCCGGCCGCGATCAGTGCCCTGGCGAAGTCAGCCTCCCAGACCGAGCGCACCGGGTGGTCGAGATCGGGGAACTCGAGACAGGCGGCCACGGGCTCGTGACCCCACCAGGGGTTGTCGGCCCCACGCCGGATCGTCTGGCTCCACGCCTGAGGGTCTCTGGTGCGAGCCATGTGAGGACCAGTGCCAAGGTGGCGATTAGAGCAGGAACGGCAACGCACTCCCCGCGACTGCACCCGCTTGCCGCAGTCGGTGCATGCGCCGATCCGTGATGCGTCCCGTCGGTTGACCACGACCTGGTCGCCGGGGGACAAGTCTCCGAGCCGCTGCCATCCCCGATCTGTGAGGATGCGGTGATCCTCGGTCGCGCGCAGCAGGTAGCCACCGGCTGTCCTCATTCGGTAGAGCCGCTTCTCACCTGTCGCGACCACCCGGAGGACGCGATTGCGCCGCCGCGCTCCCTCACCGAGGTCGACCGACAGCATCGCCTCCGGCGGGTTCTCATGGAGCTCAGCGATGGTTCGGCGTGGGTCACCGTTCAGAATCGTGTCTCCCGCCACGCACTCCAATTGGAACACCCCGATGGCCTCACCGCGCGACAGCATCTCGTAGGTCGCGAGGTCGTCCAGGGGCAGGCCGTAGGCGTCGAGCTCGATGCCTTCGGTGTGTCCGACGATCTCGATCGCGCGCTGGATGATGTCCAGGTTGCGCAGGCCGAGGAAGTCCATCTTGAGGGCGCCGACGGCCTCGGTGCTCTTCATGTCCCAGCTCGTGGTGATCGGTGCCTCGTCACCCTTGCGCTGGATCGGGAGAGCCCGCTCGAGCGGCTGATCCCAGATCACGACGCCGGCGGCGTGCACTCCCTCTGAGCGGATGAAGCCCTCCATCCAGCCGGCGAGGGTGATCACCTCCTTGGCCTCAGCGTCGTTGTCGAAGGCGCGCTGGAAGTCCGGCACGGCTCGATAGACCTCGCGCAGGCTCATGCCGATCGGCTTGTCGGGGACCATCTTGCAGAGACGGTCTGCCAGTGAGATCGGCTTGCCCAGCACGCGGGCGGCGTCGCGCAGTCCGGCCTTCGCCTGGATCATCCCATGGGTGATGATCTGAGCGACCGCGGTGTCACAGCCCGCCAGCCCGTTGTACTTGGCGCGGACGTATTCGATCATCTCCTCGCGCCGGACAATCGAGACGTCCCAGTCGACGTCCGGCATCGAGATCCGGTCCGGGTTCAGGAACCGCTCGAAGAGCAGGTCGTACTGGAGCGGGTCGAGGTGGGTGATCCGCAGGGCGTAGGCGACGATGGCGCCCGCGGCGGAGCCTCGGCCCGGGCCGGAGGGGATGCCACGCTCGATCGCCTCGCGGACGAAGTCCCAGACGATCAGGAAGTAGTCGTTGAAGCCCATGTTGTCGATGACCCCGAGCTCGAACTCGAGGCGCTCACGCTGGGCCTCGGTCTGCTCGGCCCGCGGCCCGTAGCGGTCCTCCATCCCCAGCTCGCAGAGGTGGCGCAGGTACTCCTTGGAGGTCGGGAAGCCCTCGGGGAGGGGGAAGCGCGGGAGCATCGACTGGCCGTAGGCGATCTGCGCGTCGCATCGCTCGGCGAGGACGAGGGTGTTGGCGAGAGCCTCGGGGAACTCGGGCAGCAGCTCGGCGACCTCCGACTCCGTGCGGAAGTGGTAGTTCTTCGGCAGCAGCGAGAAGCGCCGGTTCTCCATGTCCGGCGTTCCGTCCGGACGACGGGCCTGCTGCTGGCCGGTCCCGACGCAGAGCAGGGCGTCGTGGGGGACCGCGTCCTCGGCGCGCAGGTAGTGCACGTCGCCGGTTGCGAGCAGAGGCACGCCGAGATCGGCGCAGATGAGCGCGAGCTCGCGGTTGGCCTCGGTCTGGGTGAGCGTGAACTTGCCGAGCTTGTGAGCGAGCTCGGAGTCGGCGGGGATCTGCTCGGTGATCCCGACGTTCTGGATCTCGCCGTAGACGTTCTCGAGGCCGAAGATCTCGGTCAGACGCTTGGTGTAGGCCCGCGCCGCCTCGAGGTCGCCGCGGAAGATGCTGCTCATCACCGGGGCGGCCATGCAGCCGGTGAGGGCGATCAGGCCTTCGGAGAACTCGCCGAGCAGCTCCCAGTCGGCCCGGGCCCGCTTGTTGAAGTAGCCCTCCAGGTAGGCGCGCGAGGTGAGCGCGTAGAGGTTCCTGAGGCCCTCGGAGGTCCGGGCGATCAGACCGAGGTGCCAGGTGTTCGTGTCGCGCTTCTTGATCGCCCGGTCATCGGTGAGGTACGCCTCGACGGAGAGGATCGGCTTGATCCCCTCCTTGCGGCAGGCCTTCTCGAAGGCCGGCAGGCCGGAGATGGTCCCGTGGTCGGAGAGGCCGAGCGCGACGTGACCGCGCTCCTTGGCGAGGGCGACCAGCTGGGGGATCTTGCAGGCTCCGTCCAGGCTCGAGTACTCCGAGTGGACATGGAGGTGACAGAAGTTCTCCGGCGTGGGCGCCGGCGCCTCGGGCTCTGATGACATCGGATCGAGAGTGCCAGCGAACCCACAGGCCTCGCGCGCTTCGTGCGCTCACACGGACTCACACACGCGGACTGGTGAGTCCGAACCTTCGTGGGGCGGCGCCCGGGTCAGGTCTCTTCGGTCAGGACCTCAGCGGCGCCTGCCAGGCGACTGAGCGTTCGGCAGAAGCCGCCGGGGCTGCGTTGTGCTGGTCGCTGCGGGTGACGGTGTCAGCGACAACTACCCCGAGGATCTACGACGGCGACGCCGTCGCGGCCTAGAGGAGCAGGCGCGCTAGGTAGACCACCGCGGCAATCAGCGCCGTGGTGATGACCCCGATGATGAGTTGCTGAGCGAAGGTCTGGGTCATGATGAGACTCTTGGCCCGAGCGGTGTAGTGCCCCGCGAGTCGCCTCGGTTTCCCCGGGGCCAACAGAACGGCGATAGTCATCGCGAGCAGTGAGACAAGAGCCACGAGCCAGAAGGTTCTCTGGTTCCAGAAAACAGGTGGATCGGCTGGTATGACCCGAAGCCTGGCATAAACAACCGCGTCACGGTCGAAGCCGGCGGGGAAGATCCCGTTCATGTTCACGTCTCCGATGAGAGCGCCCCGGTCTTCGACGATCTCGGAGGTGAGTCCATAGGTCCCGCTCTGTCGCTCGAGATAGGCGCTGCCCGGAACGTACTCGACTCTGAAAGGACGGTCAGCGACAAGGTCCAAGGTGTCCTCGACCACCGTCGGGACAGCGTTGTCAGCCTCGATGTATCCCCGGATCCGGAGACCCGATCTTGTGCCGGTCGGCACCGTGATCCGAACTCGGGTGCCGGTCGCGGTGGTTCTCTCTCCCCAGAACTCGTTCGCGTTGTTGTTGACGTAGAGACGGACGACTATTTCCGTGTGATCCCTGACATCGAGTGGATCGGCGATGAACGCGGCGCCTTCCTCCGAAGCCGGGTGCCCATCCAGGAATGCTCGCTCATCCCCGTACGATGGAGTGTTGATGAACGAGTTGAAGACAGGGCCGTCGAGCGGGCCACAGCGGCTGTTCGCGGCCGTGGGATCTCCTGGGTCAGAGCAGTTGCCCGTCCGTGGCGTCTTGTCGTAGTCATAGATGGGCCGTGGGGGATACCACCCCGCGGAAGCCTGAGTGGGAGCCCAGAGAAGGACGGCCGCGCAGGCCAGCAGCAGTACACGCTGGTGAGAAGCCAGGTTACGCAGGCCCATGGATCACAACGCTACCAAAGGGTCGAGAGGGCCCTCGGCTCACGCCAGCGGTTGTCGGAGCGATCCCAGGCGCAGATCGCCAGGTGAGGGGAGTCCGCGCTCGCGACCCGGATCGATAGCGCCCCCGCCGTGCATGAGAGGCTGCGGCCGGTGCGTCTCGCCTTGCCCAGGCTGGGGCGCTGAACCTCCACCGGAGAGGGTGCCCCCGCGAAGATCGCGCGCACGATGAAGTCGCCTTGGGCGTCCGGGTTGAGGGGCACCCCCGGGGTGACCACCCTCAGGTGATCTCCCGGACGGCGGCGATCATCGACCGCGTGCGGGTAATCCGACGCTTGATCGCGGCCAATCCCTCCTCGAGCGCGGCGAGCTGGTCCTCGCTGAACTCGCCGTCCTCAGGCAGGGAGGCCACCAGCTTGCTGAGGTCATCCGCGGCGGCCACGGTCGCGAGGGTCCGCTCGCGGGCGCGGGCCGAGCCGGCCTCGCGGGCCTGCTGGGCCGAGTCGGCGGCGATCGCGGCGGCGTCGCCGGGCCAGGTTCCCGTCACCCGGTAGGAGCGGTACATGCCCGCAGTCGGCTGCGCCAGCCAGCCGAGCTCTACCGCCCGCTCGACGGCCTTGATGAGGGTCCTGTTCCCTGGCTTCTGGCCGCGACGGGCGACCTGGATGGGGTAGAGCTGCTTGGCCACCCGGTGGAGCTCGATCAGCCCCGGAGGCTGGGACGAGAACACGGCCATCAGCTCCTGGAGGAGCTCGTCGGCTGCTGATGTCTTTGCCATCCCCTTCACCGTAGGACGCCGGGATGCCCCGGCATCATCCAGCGATGATTGGACTCAGCCCCGCGCCGAGCGACGCAGTGACTCCCTGACACCGTGGCTCGACGAGACGACACTCTGCCGGGCAGGCAGGCTCTGCCCGGTCTGCTCACTCCAGGCGCTGGCGGTGAGCTGCACGCCGCGCAGCCAGAACTCATGTCGCCCGTCCGGGTACCGGACCGCCGGTCCGTTTTCGCGGTGAAGGTCCTCCGCGTCCCAGTACCGTTCCTCACCCTCCGGTGTCGCGGTCCGCATGAGATCACCGCGCTCGTACCATTCGAGATGTCCATCGCTCGTGCGGAGGGCGGGCCCGCCGATACGGTGGAGGCGCCCCTTCAGGTACCACGAGTAGCCTCCGTCGATCCCGGTGATCGCCGGCCCATCGACGCGGTGGAGCTTCCCCTTCGAGAACCAGAACTCGGTCCCGTCGGACTTGATCTGTGCGGGCCCGTCCTCACGGTGGCATTCGCCGTGAAGCCACCATTCCGGGGCGCCCCGGCCGCCGCTGACCGCCGGCCCGCCCGCACGATGCCGCTTGCCCCCGAGCCACCACTCCTGACGGCCGTCCATCATGACGATCGCCGGGCCGTCGGCGCGGTGGAGCAGGCCCTTCCTGATCCACCTCTCACTACCATCGGGCGCGGTGACGGCCGGGCCATCCGCGCGATGGAGCACGCCCCGGCGCCACCAGGCGCGGGTTCCATCGGCCCATGCGACGGCGGGGCCGCTCATCCGATGCCGCTCGCCGAGCTCCCACCACTCCCGCCCACCGTCCAGATGCTCGATGGCCGGCCCGTCCACCCGGTGGTAGCCCCCCTCCGGCGTGGTCCAGACCCTCGCGCCATCGTGCCGGGTCACGGCCTGCGAGGTCACCTTCGAGGATCGCCGCAGTGTCGCCTCATCAGCTGCGGATCTCGTTCTTGCTCCTCGCGCCATCGTGCTGTGACGATAGGCCCGGTCCGTCAGGCCGCCGGGTTCCTCAGCGTCGCTTGCGCGCGGCCCGGGCCTTCTCCTTGGCCTTGCGCTGGGCAGGGGTGAGGGTCCGGGTTGCGCTGACGGCGCCACCGTCGACCACCCTGGCCGCGGCACGCTTCTCGCTGCGACCGAGGCCGAGAGCCTCGACGTCAACCTCCCCCAGGGCGTCGACGACGTCCACGTCGTCCATCATCCGGCGCACCTGAGCCCGCTGGGCCGGGGGCAGACGGTTGATCGTCGCACGCATCTTCTCGGCCTCTTCGCCACCCTGCTGGTCGAGGGAGATCTCCATGTCCGAGCGCCGCATCCCGAATTCGTCGGTGTCGGTCCCGGCCTTCTGGGCCTGACGCCGCTGCATCTTCATCGCGAGGCGTGTGATGGCGGCGAGCATCCGCCGGCCGAGAGGGTGCTTGAGCAGGAGCGGGGTCGAGAAGCGGATCGCCAGGACGGTGAGCGCCGTCACGACGATCAGCACGACCAGGATGGTGAGCGGGATCAGGATGTAAGCGGGCACGGGTCTCCTCTTGGTTCAGCCGGTGTCAGTCCGTGACAGTGGCGAAGGCCCAACCGCCGATGCTGCCATCTCGCCTTCCGTCTCAGAGAGCGTCGCGGCGGCGCCCGTCGCGGACGATCGCCCGGATGACCGTCGCCCCCGGGCGATCGAGCCCGAAGTGGATGCCCTGTCCGTCCACACCCCGACCGAGGGGATGTTCCATCGGTGCGTCCTCGCGCTCACCCATCAGCTGCGACCAGCCGAGGAGGATGTCGCGCTCGATAGCGGAGAGGCCAGAGGGCGTCGACCCGAGACGCTCGCAGAGATCGCCCTCGCTCAGCCACTGGCCGGGGGCGTGGGCGAGGGCGCTCATCAGCGCCCGGGCTGGCTCGTCGAGGTGCCGCCAGAGGTCCGCGACAGGGTCATCCAGAGATCCGGCCCGCAAAGCCTCCTGCGTCAGGACGTCGAGGACCTTCTGCCGCGAGCTGTCAGGCAGATCACGCAGGGTGTCGATAAGGACGGCCTCCTCGGGATCGAGGGCGTCCTCGACGGCGGGGGCGCCGATCCCAGCCTGCGAGTCGAGCGGCGCGCGCTGGAGGTGATCGAGCAGATCGCTGATCAGGAGCTCGAGCTCCTCCTCACTGAGATCCTCCGCTGACTGGCACCGGGATCCGAGGACGACACAGACCGCGCAGGCTCCGGAGTCGTTGAGGTCCCCCTGGACCTGGGAGACGGCGTGGCGAAGGACCTCCCGGGAGGCGCCGGCGAACAGGCAGGACAGAAGCTCCTCATCGAGGGATGTCCACTCGGCGATCCGGCCACGTTCGTCGGCGCTCAGAGCGACGGGTTCGCCCCCGAGGAGGGCCTCGGCACGCTCGGAGCCGATCAGTCCCCTCAGCCAGCTTGCAGCGGCGGGCATCTCACCGCGGGTGCGGTCGGCGATGCGCCGGTTCAGGGTGCCGGCCAGGCGTGAAGCGAGCTCCGGGGACAGCATCGACGACGACGATAGGTCCGGCCCTGTACGCGCAGGCGCTTTTTCACCCAGCCCGCCGAGCGGAGAAACTCTCGGCGCGGCGGCACGCGCGGCACGATGAAGGCCGGATGTCAGAACTCGTTCTGCCCATCGGTGTCTTCCTCATCAGCGGCCTGCTGCTGATGCTCGGTCTGCTCCGCAACCCCGCCGGCGATCCCTTCGAGATGAAGGAGCGCCGCTCCAGTACCTCGCGCCAGCTCGAGAGGCGCCTGCGCCGGGCGGGACTGCTCGGCACGACCCCCGGCTTCGCCCTGGTTCTCGCAGGTGGGACGACCGCGATGATCTGGCTCGTCGCCACCCTGCTGACCGCCAGTCCTTACCCGGGCCTGGCGGCGGTCGTCATCGTTCCACTCGGCGGATGGTTCTTCCTCACCTTCCGAGAGCGCGGCTACGTCAAGCGGGCCTCATCGGAGCTCGTGCCCTTCCTGCGCAAGATCGAGTCGCAGATCCGCGCCGGTCGGCTGCCCCAGGCCGCCTATGCCCAGGCCGTGTCCGAGTCGGTCCACCTGCGGCCGGCGCTCGAGCAGTCGCTTGCTGAGCTCCGCCTCAGCCGCCCCTTCATCGAGGTCCTGCGCGAGTCAATGGCGCGGCTGCCGCTGCGCAGCTGGGAGCAGTTCGTGCGCCAGCTGGAGATCCACTCGGAGACCGGCGGGGATCTGGCGGAGATCATCAGCGACGCGGTCAAGCAGATCGACCAGCTGATCCGTCTGCAGGCCCGCATGCGCGCCGAGTACGCGACCTTCGCCAAGCAGCAGATGGTCCTGGTCGCGGTGGCGATCGCCGTCTTCCCCGGCCTTCATCTGATGGGTCTGCTCGGTGAGCTCACCGGGACGCTCACCGGCTGGGGAGCGATCGGGGTCGCGCTGCTGATGATGGGCGCCGGAATCTTCTACGGGCAGCGTTCACTGCGCGACATCGAGAGGCGGCTCGAGTTCTGATGCTGTTGCTCCTCACACTCCTGGTCTTCTTCCTCTCGGCGATCGTGCTGATGCGGGGGTATCTGCGCCGTGGCGAGGACCGCCCCATGACCGCCGCCGAGGAGAGCTACAGCCGACTCGTCGCCGAGACACTCGCCCGAGACAACTCCGACATGCGCCAGAGCGCGCCCAACAAGCCGAGCCGCGTCCGGCAGGTCACCAACTTCCTCACCGGGCGGGGTCTCTTCCGCTCGGAGGAGGCGCGCGACGTCCTCAGCTGGCTGGATCGCCAGCTGACCCTGGCCGGGCGCCCCGGAGGTTGGAGCGCCCAGGAGGCGATCGTCTTCAACCTGATGATCTGGGCGGTCGGGACCCTCCTGGCGATCATGTCGATCAGCGCAGGCCTGCCCCGCTGGCTGGTCGTGGTCGTCCTGCTGACCGTCTTCAGCTACCCCTACCTGAAGCTGCGGGCGATGATCAACCGCCGCCAGGAGCAGGCCAAGCTCGAGATGCCGGCCTTCATCAACGACCTGATCATGGGCATCGGCTCCACGAGCGGAACCTTGGACGAGGCGATCGGCCGAGTCGTCCGCGACCCCACCGCCACCGGGTCGGACAGGATCCTCGTCCGCGAGTTCGCACAGGCCTTCGCGGAGTACCGCCACGGCAACCGCGACCGTGAGCAGGCCCTGCGCGCCGTCGCCGAGAGGCTCGGCGTCGACAACGTCCGCAACTTCGTCGAGGCTCTGATCGAGGGGCTCCGCTCGGGCACGAGCGTCAAGCACATCCTCCAGTCGCAGTCCACGCAGGCCCAGGCGGTCTTCGAGCAGGACATGAAGGCGTTCATCGCCCGCAAGGAGTCCTCGTTCATCATCGGCCTGGTGCTGATCTTCTTCGGGATCATCATCCTCGTGATGACCCCGCTGGTGCTGCGCCTCTCCGACGTCTTCTCCGCCTAGCGGCACCGACCCGCCTCTGTCGTGCGGCAGCGGAGAAGCCCTCGGCAGACGGGCCCCTTTCGCCATGGTCGGGAAAGCAATGGCACTCGACCTGATCCACCTCTCGCAGCTCATGTCGGGCAGCCGCGACGGCGAGCTCTCGGAGGCCGGCAGGCGCCTCGAGCGTCGCCTCCAGCGGTCGTTGTCACCGCTCCAGACCGCACTGGTCTCCGCCATCTGCATCGCGGCACTCACAGCCGCTGCCCCGCTGGGATCGACGCTCGTTCCTCCGATCGCGGCCGGCGTGATCATCACCTGCGCTGCAATGCTGCTGACCGGGCTGCGACGCGGCGCGCCGATGCGACTCGCCCGCCCCGGCCTCGAGCAGATCCAGCGTGAGTCCCTCGATGTTCTCGGCCGCCTTCCCGATGACCGGGAGCGCGAACCCGCCGGCCTCGCCCGCGTCGCCACCCTGAGCGTCCTGGTCGACGACGCTGCCCTGGCCATGGCCGCCGACCGAAGGGCCGCCCTGAACGCCTGCGGCCTCCTCGAACGGCGTGGTGGCCCCGACCACGACGGGTGGCTGTCCTCAGTCCTCGGGTACCTGCGCGCCCGCAGCGGGCTGGACGCCTGCCCGGCCGGGCGCGATCCCTCCTGGGGCGCCCTCATCGCGTGCCTCGAGCAGATCCAGGCCGATGAGGCCTACCGAGAGCGTCTCTGCGCCTTCGATGGCGAGCCCTGGTTCGAAGCGGCGAACCACGCACTCGCGCTCCTGACAAAGCAGCGGCCGCCAGCGCCCTATCTGGCTCCCGCGATGGTCGAGCAGGACGGGGAGAACCTGCGCGCGGCCTGCCGGATCCTCCAGACGATCGCCCGCCGCACCAGCCTCTTCCCGATCGGACCGGATGTCATCACTGACAGCGGCAAGTGGCACGCCGTCGCGTCCCACCGGATCGCCGAACCCGCCAGGGAGATCACCTGAGCACAGGCACGGCCCTAGCGTCGCGCTCAGATGGGACCCCGACGCAGACTGACTCTCCTGCTCGCCACCGCCGCACTGCTGGCACCGGCGACGGCGAGTGCGGCGCCAGCGATGCCCGGGCCCGCCGCCTGCCCGGGGGCTGAACGGCTCGACCTCCCCGTCGCCGCACAGCAGAAGGCGATGACCTGCCTGGTGAACAGGACCCGCCAGGCCCGCGGTCTTGCGGTCCTCCGCCCCCACTCAGCCCTCGCCAGGAGCACCTCCTTGAAGGCGAAGGCGATCCTCCGGTGCGAAAGCTTCAGCCACACCCCCTGTGGCCAGGCATTCACTGCGACGCTGACACAGTCGCGCTACCCGTTCCGCACCGCGGCCGAGAACATCGCCTACGGGGGCGGGCCATACGCCTCCGCCTGGTCCACCTACCGCAGCTGGATGGCGTCTCCCGGCCACCGGGCCAACATCCTGAACCACAAGGTCCGTGAGCACGCCGTCGTTGTCATCCCGTCCACGAGTATCGACGGCGCCGACGACGTCGCGCTCTGGGTCCAGCAGTTCGCCGCCCGCTGAGGATCGGGGGAACGCTCAAGGGCACGGAGGCCGGGGCTACTGTCGCGTGGACATGCCTGATCCCCACTCGCGCGACTACCCAGCACCCCCTCCGATCGGCCGGTTCGGCGGCCCTCCTGCGCGCGACACCTCGGATACACGTGTGAGCGATCCGGGTGCTGACATCCGGTTCCCCCTTCGGACCGAGGCCCCCGCGAGCGACCCCATGGTGCCGCTCCTGCCGATCGGCGACGGACAGGCCGAGAGCTTCACCCGCTGGTCGAGCCGTCGCGACGCCATCGTCGGGACCGGCGATCCCCGGGCCTTCGGGGCACGCGCGGTCGATCTACCTCTCAGCACCGATGACGAGCCGTCGACGAACTCACAGGCGGCGATGGACGCGATCGCGGCCGGCATCGCATCCCCGCGCTGCAGCGAGATCCACGGATGCGGACCGGACCAGCTCTTTGCCAAGTTCGAGGGCACCTTCCATCGCATCGACGTCCGCTTCGACGATGAGGCGAGCTACAACAGCTGGGTCAAGGAGCAGGTCGACACCGCCGAGGCGGTCATCAGCTGGAACGACATCACCGAGCGCCGGCGCGGGATCTTCCAGCGCGCCGACGGTTCGTCGATGACCGTCGTCCTGCCGCCCTTCGCCCCGTTCCAGGCCTTCAGCATCCGCAAGCAGACCGTCGGTGACTGGACCCTTGAGCAGCTCGTGGCCGGCGGGTCGATGAGCAACCAGATGGTCTCCTACCTGCGCGCCGTCGTCGCCGCCCGCGGCAACATCCTGATCGTCGGCGAGATGGGAGCCGGCAAGGCTCAGAGCCTCGACTCGAAGGTGCTCACTCCCACCGGCTGGACCCGGATGGGAGACATCTCTGTGGGCGATCAGGTCATCGGCCGGGACGGCGAGCCGCACCGGGTGCTCGGGGTGTACCCCCAGGGTGAGCGCCAGTCCTATCGGGTGACCATGAGCGACGGCGGCACCACCGAGTGTTGTGATGAGCACCTCTGGGCGACCCTCTCGCCACTCCACAAGTTCCGGGGCAAGGAGGCAACGGTCCGACCGCTGAGTGAGATCCGCGAGCGCCTGCGCGACGGCGCCGGTAACCGCCAGCACTTCCTGCCCCTGTGTGAGCCTGTCCAGTTCGCACCGCAGGATGCCCCGCTTCCGCTCGACCCCTACCTGCTCGGCCTGCTGCTTGGCGACGGAGGCCTTACGTCGCGGACTCCGGTGCTCACCACCGCAGACCCGGAGATCGTTGAGACACTCGCCGCGATCCTCCCGGAGGGCGTCGTTCCCAAGCTCAGTGGGAAGTATGACTACCGGCTGAGTGGCGGCGTCCGCGGCCGGCCGAACCCGCTCACGGTGGCACTCCGCGAACTCGGCCTGATGGGCAAGTACTCCCACGAGAAGCACGTCCCCGATGCCTACCTCTTTGCCTCGGTGGCCTCGCGCACCGCGCTGCTACAGGGGCTTCTGGACACCGACGGTTCGCCCACCGGCAGGGGCGGGATCGATTTCTCGGTGTCGTCCCCTGACCTCGCCGAGGCGGTCGTCTTCCTGATCAGATCGCTCGGCGGCACAGCCCGCCTGCGGCCGAGGACGACCACCCACCGGATGGCCTACCGCGTCACGGGCCGGGTGCCGAACGAGATCCCCGCCTTCCGCCTTTCGCGCAAGCTGAGGAACGACCCCGACTACGTGAAGTATGGGCCGTGCCGTGCCATCGACAAGGTCGAGCCCTGTGGGGTCAAGCAGATGGTGTGCATCTCCATCGACTCCCCCGACCAGCTCTATGTCACGGATGACTTCATCGTCACTCACAACACCAGCATGATCAACATGCTGAGCCACGAGTTCGCGCCGAACGAGCGCATCGCGGTGATCGAGGAGATCCCCGAGATCCAGATCGCCCAGCCCCAGGTCGTCTACCTGACCTACCAGCCGATGCAGGCGACCCTCGGCCTCAAGGAGGTCTTGGACTCCTCGCTCTACATGCGCTTCGACCGCGTGATCGTCGGTGAGGTCCACCTCGAGGGCATCACGAAGATGCTCGAGGTCTGGATGACCGGCTCTGACGGCAGCTTCTCGACCTACCACTCCGACTCGTGTGAGCGGGCAGTCGAGCGGATGAAGCTCGCGCTCCAGCTCGAGAACCCGAACATGACCGCGGAGACGGCGCTCGGCCTGATCCGCCAGGCCGTCGATGTCGTGGTCGTCCTCGACCGCGTCGGGGGCCTCCACCGGTGCACCGAGATCGTCGAGATCGACTGGCGCGAGAGCGGCGGTCCGGGGAAGGTCGGCCAGAACCGGATCTTCGCCCTCGACCGCAAGGCGGATCGGCACCTTGCCGCCGGCAAGCCCGATGAGAAGGGCAAGGTCATGGTCAAGGCCGCCAAGTACGGCATCCCGTTCTCCGCCGACTGGTTCGCGGCCCCCCTCGGGGAGGGCTTCGGCTCCCTCCCGCGTCGCTGACCGCGCCTCCGTCTGGCGAGTGGAGAAGGAAGCGCCGGGTCTGATCCCGCACTTACCCTGATCCCAGGCCACGACAAGGAGCGCGTTCACAGTGGGTCTGAGGGAGAAGCTACTCGGTGCAGTGGGAGTCGACGTCGCTCCGCAGCCGACCGCTCGTGAAGAGCAGGAGGACGAGCTGCGCGACTCGATGTGCATGGCCTGGCGCTGGCTCCGCGCCCTGGTCGTCGACCGCGCGACGAGTCAGTACTTCGAGACCGGCGACACCGAGAACCTGCGCAAGTTCCTCGAGCCCGAGCTCGCCGATCGCATGATCGCCTACCTCGACGGGCTCCGCGACCAGGGAATGGCCGCGATCCCCGTTCGGAAGATCGATCGCGACGGCGCCGAGGTCAACATCATCGACCGCCGCCTCAACAGCGACGGCACGGTGGAGCACTTCGTCGTCGAGGAGAGCTTCCGGGACACGAGCGGCCTGGTCATGGTCGAAGGCCAGCGCCCGATGTCCGACCCGCTGATCGCCTCAGGCGACCAGCGGATGCTGAGGGCGACGGTCGTCTGCACGGGGCCGCAGTCCTACCGCATCCGCGACATCCGCCAGGTCAGCATTGGGGAGTGACATCAGCCTGATCTCGGGCGACCCGGAGCGCAACCCGCTCCTGTCCCTCGCGATCCGTGGCTCGGTGCCGGGGACCTGGCTGGGCGCCCTCTTCGGGGTCCTGCTGGCCATCATGTGCCTGGCGAGCTTCTACGACCTCTGGCGTGGCCGGATGATCCCCCACTGGATCACGAACACGGTCCTCGTGACCGGCGTGGTGATTCCACCGCTCGCCTTCGAGGACTGGCGGGCCCACTACGTGATCGCCGGCGCGGTGCTGCTGCTCTTCGGCGCCTTCTACTGGCTCGGGGGTATCGGCATGGCCGACCTGAAGCTCTACATCGCCTTCGGTCTCCTCTTCGGGTTCACGGCGGTCTACATCATCGCCGCGACCCACGTCATCGCGACCGTTGTCATGGTCCCGATCGCACTGAGAAAGCGCGACCGCAAGCTCGCCGCGCCCATGTTCCCCTTCGCCGCCGCCGCTCTGGTGCTCGTCTCGAACGGCATCGGAGCGCCCCCCTGGATGACGGCATCCGGTGCCGCGCTGCTTGCGGTCGCCGTCCTCTACGGCCTCTATGAGAGCCGTTTCAGGACGCCGCCGTCGATCACGGATCACCTGCCCCTGATGGAGGGACGCGACGAGATCCGCCTTCGAGCGGGCAGCCGTCCCCTCGAGCGGGACGCCGACGGCAACTGGACCGAGATCGCATCGGCTCCTCGGGTCAGCGGTGCGGCACTCGACCGCGTCGTCTACCAGCTCGTCGGTCACGACCCTGATCTTCGTTCCCGCCTGGACCGGGGCGGTGAGCTCCGGATCGACCACGTCGAGGACGGTAGGCCCTTCTCTCTGACGGTGACGGAGACCACTCACAGCTACGCCGTCGTCATCGGACCGGGCGTATCAGCGCCGGTGCCGGACCCTCTGCCTGCCTGAGGTCAACGAGGACGGTGCGCCGCGGCGCGCGCGGTCTAACATCGATCCGATGGGTCGAGGAATGACATCGCGCAGCCGCCCGGCCGTGCATCCGCGTGGTGGTCGGTCATCACAGGCATCCGCCGCCCCGCCGCCCGTCGACATCCTGGAGGGGCTCGACAACTCATTCGCCCTCGCCGAGGATGGCAGCGTCGTCCCGATGGGCATCGCGATCATCGAGGACATCGAGCTCTCGGCCAAAGAGGCCGACGCGATCCTGCGACACCTCGGAATCGGCGAAGCAGGGGTCAGGTGGGGCCGGCGCGAAAGCTTCCTCGCCGACCTGATCACGCCGCACTTCATCGAGGCTCTGACCCGGCGTGACCTGGCGCTCGCCCGCAGGATCGCTGCCGAGTACACCGCCAAGACAGCGGGGGCGGAGGCCGCGCGCGCGCGGATGACGGTCGACGACGAGACACTCGACGCAGCGCGGCGTCTGATCGTTGCCGCTGCCGGCCTCGAGCATGGCGGCGGAATGCGCCGGCAGAAGGTTCGGATCTGGGCCGACCCACAGAAGGATCGCAATGCCTTCGGGGTCCTGAACCACCTCGAGAGCTGCAAGACCCTCCTCGACAGCCACCGTGATGCCTGGGAGGCAAGCCTGGAGAACAAGGGGCGTTGGACCTCTGAGGAGACGGGGGACCCGGCCGGTCATCGAACAGCGACGAGCGAGGACGAACTGCGCCACCTGGCGCGGAACGCTCTTGATGGAGGGCTCGAGTCCGGGCCGGGACAAGGCCCCCGCGTGATCGATCGCACCGTGACGGTCGACACCTCCCCGGAGGTGCTGGCGCACTTCTGTGAGCGCGCGCGGACGCTCTCGGGCTTCCGCGGCATCGTGCCGGCGATGGGGAGCCAGAATGGGCCTTCAGGACGCAGACTCCCGAGTGGTCAGTTCGGTCTCTTCGCACAGGCACGCCTCACTGCGGTCGTCGACGACGTCCCGACCGAGCTCGTCGTGAGGACGGAGCTGCCACCGACGGCAGCCAAGAGCGCGGCGGGCCTGCACAAGAAGCTCGTCGAGTTCGTGGAGGGGAACTCCATGTCGCACCTCCTCGGTGATCCCGACGCGGCCGTGCTGGCTGCCGGCTCTGCAGGCCTCGAGGAGTCCATCCGCTACGAGGACGACCCCGACGACGGCACTATCAACCCGGCGGGCCTTTCGGCCATGTCCCTGGACGAGTTCCTCGGCCCTGACCGGTGCATCCATCCCTCGCCCCGCTGGGTGCCCCGCGAGCATGACCGGGCCCTCCACTGCGACGACTGCTATCGGATCGTGGCAGTGGTCCCGATCCATCAGCTCCCAGAATGGGACCACCAGCTCGCCCAGGTCCACCGGGAGAACTACATGGCGGTCCGACGTGCCTACGGCGCCCTGTTCGACGACCCTGAGCTCCAGGACGAAGCCGCCCAGGGGCTGACGTTCGACGGGCTCCGGCGGCGTGACGGAGCACTCATGCTCACGCGCGATGAAGGCGGAATCCGCCTCGTTCCCGTGCCGGTTGGCCGGGAGGCGAGAGGAGTGGCAAGTCTCCTTCGTGAGCGGGCCCGCTGATGAGCAGGGGACGCTCGTCGGGAGGTCGGAAGGGAGCAGGTCCGCGGCGACCGCGCGGAGTGCCCGGCGCGGACCCGATGGACGGATTCGGTGAGGAGACCTTCGCCGCCTACGCCGTAGCTCTGCGAGAGCGGGACTGGTCGCAGGCGCGCGTGAGTGACGGGACCCTCCGGGCCCACGCCCCAGACGGACCGACGGTGACATCGTCGTCGGCCGGCGTCATCACCAGAGACATCGATCTCGCGACCTACGCCGCTCCGGGCGAGACGATCCGCTTCTTCCTGACGGCAACCGACAACGCGGGCCTGTCGCGTCAGGTCATCTCGGCCCTCGTCACGCGATCCTCACCGACCGTGGCCGGCGGGCCGGCCACGACGATCATCGGGGGCGACGGACCCCTCGGCGATCCCGGGCGCATTGGGCCAGCGGGGCACCCTCCCGAACTTCTCGCGCATCGAGACCCGTGGCATCCGAGCCCACCAAGCGCGCAGCTACAGCCGGACCGGCCGCCTCCTGATCCCGCTCATCGCGTCGACGTACGGCCGCCCGGTGGCGGTCTCGGGCCGGTTCCTGCACGCGAGCGGGCGTGGCCTTCGTGGTGCCACCGTGTACCTCGTCGACCCGAAGGGTTTCACCGCGGTGACGACGCGGACTGACGGGCGCGGTCGCTTCACCTTCAAGATCCGGCCTCGCCGGAGCGGGACCTGGCGGGCGATCGCCCTCGATCGGCCGCTGGTCGTCGCACCTAGAGTCATCCAGCTTCGGTCGCTCGTCAAGTCGAGAATAGGCTCCCGCTCTCTCCGTCCGGGCGAGACGCTGGGCGTCAGCGGCGTGATCGCACCCCGCTCGGCCGGCCGCAGAAAGTTGGTGAAACTTGAGTGGCGGCTGGGTGGCGGCTGCCGCCCGCGCCAACTCGCCACGGCCGATCGGCGCGGTCGCTTCGCGCTGCGCTACCGCTTCAGTCCAGGTACCGCCGCCTTCAGGGTCCCCATTCGTGTTGTCGTGCCGCGCGAGAAGGGCTGGTCGTTGCTCCCTATCGTGGCAAGGCGGTTCGATGTACGGGTTCGCTGACTTCTTGAGGGGCGCCGACGCCTGCGAGCCTCCCCAGCTCGAGGGTCGTCAGAGGCCGTGCAGCTAGTCGACCACCGCCGATCACGGGGCCAGACTGATGCCATGCGACGCGGCGATGTGCTGGAGGCGGGCAACGTCGCGCGGCAGCAGGCGCAGGTTGCCTGGCAGGGGCTCCGGAACCGTCACGCCGCCCTTATGGCTCCAATCGATGTGCAGTTCGCCGTTAGTACTAAAGACCAGCGCATACCGTGCCCCTCGGAAGTGTCCGAGTTGCGGGCTTGACTCCCACCGCTCCAGTTCAGGATCAGAGCCCCGACCTCCTGAGGGTTTGCGCAGCGGCCAACCGATGACCCTCGGTCGAGAGCGGAAGAACCTTCCGAGGCCTGCCCCTGACGAACCGAAAAACGTCTTGGCGCCGGGGTTGCCAGCCGCCGCCATTGCGGCAAGAAAGCTTGCGGCCACCTGGACTTCCGATTCCCGCTGAGTTTCCTCATAGGCACGTGAGGCCTCCCGCTGCTTCGCATACTCGGCATCGCGCGCGGCACCGCAGTGCACACACAGATTGGATGACGCCGGCGCTCCGAGCGGGTGGTCACGGTGGGACGTACAGAAGGCTTGACCGCAGCTGATGCACCGCCCGATGGCCACAACGCCACACTGACAGAGGGCCGGTCCGGACGTACTCATGCGGGTGGCGGGGCCATCACACAGCCACGTGGTGCTGTCTGTGCCCCCAGAGCGCCGTACGGCTCCATGTAGTTGACCTCACAGGCTAAAAGCTGGCTGGGTGGTTGAGGCGCCAGTTGGTCTCAATCTTGAGGTGGGTCTATTCCCACCGAACCTATGCGATGTCATCGGCTCGTAGAAGCCTAACGCAATCGAGCGCGATCCGGTGGACCTAGGCTCAGCTGTCCCAGAGTCAGGGCGAGGGGGTTAGCCACTTCACGGCCGCGATAGATGGCAGGATCATCACCCAGGCGATGGAAGGGACCGACTCCCTCCTCCACGGGGCCGGAGTCAACGATGACGACCTCGAGGCCGCGCGGACGCTCCTCGATGTCCTGCCGTGGATCGGCCTCTGTGGTGGAGACTCGGAGGAGACCGGGCTCGCGAAGTTCGAAGTCCTGCCCTCGGACCCGCTCAACGGGGCGGGCGGGCTGCTCAAGGACCCGCGCGGGGCCGCCGGCCGCCTGGCGGAGATGAGCGCGAGGATGCAGTTCCGGGTCGACCTCGAGCGCGAGTTCCCGCCCCACCGAAGCAAGCTCGAGCTCCGTCGGTTCGAGGACCTGAGGGGCGTCGGCCACGCCCTCCGATACGCGATGCGGCGAACCGCCGGCGAGGATGTGGACGAGAGGGTCGTTGCGGTCCACGCGGCATCGGAGACGCTGATCGACTTCGCCCGCCGCAACGCGAACCGCGAGGGCTTCTCCGGGGTTCAGGTGGTTCACGGTCCGGGCCCCGGCGACAAGGGCGGCCACATCTGGATCACGGCCGCGGTCGACTGCCTGATGGATGGGATCCCGACCCGCGTCGAGGTGCGCGCCGGCCCGATCCTGTGCCTGGGCGATGAGCGCGCGGGACTCATCGACGTCCTCGACCGGTTCGATGCCCTCGATCTCATCTGCGAGCCAAGCGAGTCCTTGGCCAACCTCGGCCCGGCGGGTCTGCGTGTCGCGCATCTCGGCCAGCGCCTGCTCCCGAGGGACGTCGAGGTCCGCGAGAGTGCGAGTGTCGACCAGCTGACCGGTCCGGATGTCTGTGATCACCGCGACCACAGGTGGTTGACGGGCGTCTCTGAGGTCGCCCTCGCCTGCGATTCCTGCCTGACGATGTCAGTGAGGATCCCACTCCATCAGCTGCCCGACGGACACCCGGACCTGGCCGGCATGAACCAGGAGAAGTACATGGCCGAGCGCCATGCGCGGGGCGCCCTGCTGGACGATGAGGTGCTGAAGCGCGAGACGAGGGAGGGCCTCACCTTCGAGGACCTCCGGCGGCGGGATCCGGTGATCGTGGCCGATGCGCGCGCCCATGAGCGCCGGCCGCCACGCGAGGAGTACGCCGGCGCAGGCAGCGTCCGTGACCTTCTGCGCGGGCGCTCCCGCGCCGGCGCCTCAGCCCACCGCTAGAGCGCCAGGCGGGCGATCACTCCCGGGTGCCGGACAGCGAACAGCTCGCCCGGGACGCCGGGATGGCAGAGCGAGCTCATCACGGTTGGGAGAAGCGCCTCGTCGAGCCCGCCAGAGGCCGCGCCGAGCACGAGTTCGACGAGTTGGTCCTCTGAACCATCCAGGTGCCGATCGTTCTCGGTGAGGAAGGCATCGGCCAGCATCACCGAGGCGCGCTTGTTGCCGTCGATCAGGGGGTGGGTGCGGTTCACCGCCCACAGCAGCGCCGCGGCGAGCACGACCGGGTCGGACTCATCGGCGTAGTGGTGGAGGAACTCGGGCCGGCGCACCGCGCTCTCGAGGCTCGCCCCGGCGCGAAGCGCGCCGTCATAGGGGGCACATGCAGCGGAGGTGTCGAGGAATCGGATCATCACCAAAGCGTAGGCCGGACACCAACGACTGACTCTGGGGGGGGAGAGCTACCCGGCAGCCTGGTCCGGTGCGGCTCGGCGACTCTCGCGGCGATCCTTCTCGGCGCGGCCGATGGCGCTGTTGAGAAGAGAGGCGAAGTTTTCGCCGAGGTCATCCGGACTGCTCAGCGCGCGAGCCTCCGCGAGGCACCCCCGCATCCACTCACGCCCGATCGTGAGTAGCGCGCGCCGGTAGAGCTGGAGGTGATCGTGACGGCACGTCTCGATCATGAGCGAGCGGATCCACTCCTCATCACGAGCTGGGAGAGTCCGCGCCTTCACGAAGTCGACACCGAAGCGGTAGGTGATCTTGCCGTCGGCGATGACCGGTGAGCGGGCGAGGAAGGGGCTGTCGACGAGGCGTTCATGTGCGTCGTCGAGGCGCTCGAGCAACTTGAAGGGGCGCAGCGGCTTCCCATCCATGGTGATCGCCGGGAGCGCCTGCGCCAGGCTCTCGAGTGAGATCGTCAGGGTCGGACGCTCGTTCGCGCGCTTGCCGAGCAGCCGCACCAGGCGAAGTCCGTATGGCGGCAAGGAGAAGGCGAAGTCCGGCACCAGGCGCCCACCCTGCCCGCGCAGGCTCTCGGTCACGTAGCCCGAGAACTGGCGCATGCTTGCCCGCCGGATGCGACGGGGGCCGTGGAGGGGGAAGAGGGGCAGCTGATGCTTGAGCCCCTCCTCCTCGAAGTTCGAGACCCCGTCGCCCCCGAGCAGTCGGTAGAGGGTTACCGGCGTCCGATCCAGCCCGGCGGTGATGCGGCGGCCCATGTTGTGGGCCGCGCGGCTCGGAGCGACAGCCGGCCCGGCCAGCGGCGCGCCGTGGACGTAGATGCGGATGGAGTCGAGCTGCTCGATCCCGACGGTGAGCCTCGCCCTCATCGACCCCGAGCTCGCGCCACCCAGGCCGAGGATGCCGGCCAGCTCCGGGACGTTGTAGAAGACCCGGCCGTCTTCGGGGCGTCCCTGCTCGTCGTAGAGCTTGAGCAGCGCCAACCACAGGCGCTGGGCGAGATCGCCCGGCCAGGGGTGGTGGCTGTCGGCGTGGATCCTCCAGGAGCGGGTCTTCTGATGCCAGAGGTACTGCTCCATCCGGGCCGAGCGATGGCCGAGGTAGAAGCAGGGAGCCTCCTCGAGGTGGATCGGAACCCGAACCGAGGCCCCTGACCAGATGGGGGAGGGGTCAACCACCTCTAAAGAAGGTCCTTTGCAGTTACCTTGGGAGACTTAGGCTCGCGGAATCCCTGCAAAGAGCAATGTTCTCGCCCCGCCAAGGGGACGATGAAGGCTCTGGGGAGGCCGTTCGGAGCCGGGCTCGCAGTCCGTAGAACGGACGATCCGCCCCGCCAACAGGACGATACGAAAAATGAAGTAAGGCTCCGGGAGGATGACACGGCCGACAGTATGTCCGGGCGGGCGGACGATGAGCGCAAGTGGCGCTGGGCGAGTGCTTCTGACGCGACGAGCAAGGGGAAATGGCCGCTGATGCGTCGAAGTGGCTACCTGAGTCCTCTCCAGGTGTCGGAGCGTTCGCTAGCCTGCGGCCCGGTGACCGAGCGCGCTGCCAGCCTGTCGGACGAGGAGCTCGAGCGGCTTCTGGAACCCCGCGCACTCCCCTGGGAACGTGCCGTTCTGCGCGGCCAGCTCCTGGTCAGCCTGATCGTCGAAGCGGGCCTTCGGATCGACGAGGCCGCGCGCCTGCGGGCGGTCGACTTCCCGGACGATTCAGGCCCCCTCTCGGCTGCCGAAGTGCCGGCCCGGACCCGCTCGCTGATCGAGCTCGCCATCTCCGGAGCGGACCGCCGCCACCTGCTCGCATCACGCGCCGACCGCCCGCCGAGCCCGCGGGCCCTCCGGGAGCTGGCTCTGAGGTTCGGGGCCGGCCGGGGCGTCGAGGGGGTCAGCCCGGAGCGCCTCGTGCGCACCTATGCACGGCGGGCCTGGACGGCCGGCGTTCCTGAGCGCGTGATCGCTCGCCGCCTCGGCATCCGGGAGGTCCCCTCGCTACGACGCAAGCTGCGAAAGGACCCCCTCTGGGTGGCCGCGGCTCAGGTGGGGGTGGTGGCGGGCGCCGGGGGTGGGGCGGAGGGGCGGGCCGCCGTCCCGACGGGTCCCGCGGGACCGGACTCGAGCCGGGAGAGCAGCGTCTCGTAGTTGAGGCGGACGAACCCCAGCCGGTGTTCAGCGAGCGCCGCGCTCAGCGGTCGGCTGAGCCCCGGGGCGACGAGGATCCCCCGCACCGTGGCGCCGGCCCACTGGGGGTCGGCTCTGATCGCATCCTGGTAGCGGAGGATCTGGTAGGCGACCTCGACGCCTTGGGCGGGCCGCCTCTTCACCTCGATCACGACGGGCTCCCCGTTGGCATCCAGCGCGAAGAGATCGACCGGGCCGACCTTGGTGCGGTACTCCCGCGCGACGATCGACAGGCCCACCTCGACCTCATCGGGCGCGCAGCTGATCAGGTCCGAGAACTCGCGCTCACTGCCGAGCTTGATCAGGCGGCCGTTGAGCTTGGGCTCGAACTGCCGGCTGAACGAGGGGCCGTCTGAGAGGTAGATCTCAAGGCGCTCGCCGCGGCGCTCATGGGTCACGGTGATCAGTCCCGGGCTCTCGACCCATTCGGAGCCGGCCGGCATCCAGTTACGCGGTTGCAGGCCCGTCGCTGCGTGCAGGACCACCGTTCCGTCCTCCTTGCACAGGATCAGCCGGTCCCCGAGTTCCAGCTCTGCGTCTATGCGTCCCGTGTAGCGGACGGTGCAGGTGGCGAAGATGACCCTCACCTCCTCACGCTAGGCAAGGGCCTGGTACGGGCCCGCTGTTTCTCGCCTTATCCTCGGACCGAGTTCTCGGCGAGGAGCACCGGCTTCGTGGCATCCCTTGCAGCGCCCATGGATACGCCGACCCTCGACGCGGGTTCTCTCGACGCCGCACTCACAACGCTGGGAGTGGAGTCACTCCGCGATCAGCAGAAGCTCATCATCGACCACGTGCTGGCCGGCGATGACACCCTGGCGGTCATGGCGACGGGCGCCGGTAAGTCCCTCTGCTACCAGGCGCCGGCACTCTGCCTCGACGCCCCGACGCTGGTGATCAGCCCTCTGCTCGCCCTGATGGGCGATCAGGTCGCACGCCTGCGTGAGCACGGCGTCCCGGCGGCGATGCTCGGCGGCGAACCCGACCCGGCCGCGACCCGCGAGATCCTCGAGGACCTCGAGCAGGGGCGCCTGCGGGTGCTCTTCTGCTCTCCGGAGCGGCTGGCCCAGCCGGATCTCCAGCGGATCCTCTCCGGGATCGAGATCGGCCTGCTCGCGATCGATGAGGCCCATTGCATCGTCGAGTGGGGAGACGACTTCCGCCCCGAGTACGCCCGCCTTGGCGAGTGGCGAAAGCACCTGTCCATCCGGAGCACCCTCGCCCTGACCGCGTCGGCGACACCCGACACGCTCACGCAGATCGCCGAGCGCCTGGGGATCGAGAGCCCCGAGATCGTCCGGGGCGGCGTCGACCGTCCGAACATCCGCTTCGAGGTGCTCGACATCGACGGCGGCCCGGGCCTCTACGCCCGGAAGCTCGATCAGCTGGTCGGGGCGCTGATGGGCCCGGGAACCCTCTCCGCGGTGATCTACGCCGGCACCCGCGCCGAGAGCGAAAAGGTCGCCGCCAGCCTCGGGGAGACGGGCTTCACGGCGGCGGCGTACCACGCCGGCATTCCCCAGATCCTGCGCGAGGAGCGCCAGGCCGAGTTCATGGCCGGTGATCTGGAGGTCATCTGCGCGACCAGCGCCTTCGGGATGGGGGTGGACAAGAAGGACGTCCGCACGGTCGTCCACTGGAAGATCCCGGGGTCACTCGAGGCCTACTACCAGGAGGCCGGCCGGGCAGGTCGAGACGGGGAGCCCTCGCGCGCGCTGCTTCTCTCCTCTCGAGGTGACCGGAGCCTCCACGTCTTCAACAACACCCGCGAGCGGCCGGACGCCTCCGCGGTCGACGATTACCTCGGCCGGCTCTCGAGCCACGAGTTCATCCTGCTCGCCGACGATCAGGCCGACGAGCGGCTTGCGCAGTCGCTGCTGGCGCGCGTCGGCGCGCTCGAGCCCCACTGTGCCCCGGACGGGGTGGTAACGCTCCTTCCGCGCCAGACGCGGCTCGACCAGGTCCAGTTGCTGGAGATCGACGGCTGGCTCGAGGCAGCCGCGTCCCGGCGCTGGGATCGCTACGAGCAGATCGTGGCCTTCGTCGAGTCCTCCGGATGCCGCCGACGCATGCTGCTCGACCACTTCGAGGACGTCTCGGACTCCTCACTACCCGCGGGCGGACGCTGCTGTGATGTCTGCGACCCGATCGAGCCGGCCCCTCCGGGCCTCGGGGCGACGCGGCTCGGATCACCGCGCGAGCGCGAGCTCTGGTTCCGTCTGTGCTCCTGGCGTCACGGCCTCGGACCGGTGGCGGGTTCCGTGAGCGATGAGCTACTGGCGACGCTCCGCTTCCACTGGCCGACGAGCATCGAGCAGCTGCGCGCCTGCCCGGGCGTCGGCCCCCTGTTCATCGAGCAGCTTGGCGATGAACTGCTCCAGCTCACCAGCGGGCAGGAAGGCGGCGACGAGGGACCGAGCGCCCGCCGCCGGCGCCGTCGGCGTGCTGAGCTCGCTGAATGGTGGGCTGAGCGCGAGCCGGACGCCGAACCCCTCGCCGATCGCGTACTCGTCGCCCTCGCCGACAGCTGGCCGAGCAACCGCGACGACCTGGTGGGGATCCCCGGCCTCGACAGCACCCTGATCCGACGCCATGGGCGAGCCCTCGTGCGCTTCTGCGGTTCGGTCGAATGACGGACGCTCGTCCTGGCGCCCGGCCGGAGATCGGTCCATCCGTCGTGCTCGCCGCTGCCATCTATGCGGGGACGCTGACCTGGGCCGCCTTCCTGCTGACCTGCGTCCTCTCGGGCGCCGAGGGGCTGACGGTGGAGGTCGACGACCTCTACGGCGGAGGGATCACCGCGATGCTCGAGATCCTCGGCGTGAACCTGATGATCTTCGCTGGGATGAGCCTGCTCGGCGTGCTGCTCTGGCGCCGTCGCACGCGACGGACGACCCGGCCCATCATCGTGTTCGCGATCCTCTGGATCTGTGGGAACTGGGCCGTTCGCGGAGGGCGCCAAGCCGCGGAGCTCGGACTCGGTGGGGATCTGGGTGCGTTGGCGCTCGCCACCGCCCCCCACGCGATCGGTGAGCTCGGGATCCTCTGCCTGCCGCTCCTGATGGCGCTCAGCCACCTGCGGCCGCGGGTCTCGATCTTCCTCGGGGGTACGGCCGGCCTGATCGCCTGCGCCGTCCTCGAGACCTACCTGTGAGCGATCAGTAAGCACGAAGAGCGCGTCACTGACATCGGCGTCGGCACTGTGCAAGCGCCATGGACTTCGATCACGACCGGGCTCAGCTGAGAGCCCTGATCTCGAGCACCGAGGAGCCGGCCCTCGTCGTCGACCAGGCAGCCGACGGCGATCAGCTGACCCTGCGGATCGCTCGCGGCTCGTCCGCCGGCCTCATCCTCCACCTCGAGGACGTCACCCACCAGCTCGAGCTCGGAGCCGTATCCACGGGTGAAGATGACCTGCTCGGCATGCAGGTCGGCATCGCCGGGGATCAGCTGGATGCCATCGGCCGGGGCCGGCCGGTGACGATCCTGCTCGACGGCCCCGTGCGCCGGCGGACGCTTCACGCCCGTCGCGCGCGGATCGGACCGAACCACAGTGAGGGATGCCCCGTCTGTGCGAACCGGTCTTCCTTCGTGCGCCGGGGTCAGGCCGAGCAGGTGATCGACCTCACCACGACGGAGGCCCCGCGGTTCGGGTCGTCCACGCTCTACTGCGCGGTCTGCGCTGCGCCTCTTGAGGACTGGCGACTGCCACGGATCTTGATCGCCTCCGTTGCCTCGAGCGCCGCCTGACGGGCGAGCTGGCGCGTCTGGGTGAACAGGCGTCGCGCCTCGATCGAGTACTCGACGATCGGCTGACGCTGGGCGTATGCGCGAAGACCGATCGTCTCGCGCAGCCCCGCCATCGATTCGATGTGTCCCTGCCAGGCGCGATCCAGTGCATCGAGCACGGTCCGCCGCGCGAGGAAGCGCCAGACCTCGGGGTTGAGATCGATGGCGGGGAAGAGAGGGTCCGTATGCGGGGAGGTCCGGTCCGGAAGGGACTCGACCCACTCACTGATGAGCTCCTCGATGCGAGGGTGCTCGAGGACCCGGGTCCGCTCCTCGAACCAGGAGGTCTGCTGGCGCTGGAGGGCACGCTCGAAGAGGTGGAGCCGCACACGCGCCTTCGACTGTCCTCGCTCGGCCACCTCCTGGGCGGCACGCACGGCCTTTGCGAGGGGCCGGCTCTGGATCGCCGAGCCCGGCTCCCCCGGTCGAAGCGAGAGGAGCTTGGAGATCCGCTGGCCCCCGAAGTCGCGCACGAGCGCGTCCTCGGCGGAGATGAGGAAGATCGATGAGCCCGGCTGTCCCTGACGACCGGCCCGTCCGATCAACTGATCGTCCTGACGCCGGGCCGGGTGCCGTCCCACTCCGATCACGCCGAGACCCCCCGCCTCGAGCGCCTCCGGGGAGCAGATGATGTCCACTCCGCGTCCCGCCATGTTCGTGGCGACGGTGACCTGCCGGGAGCGGCCCGCCTCGGCGATCACCCGCGCTTCGCGTCCGACGTCGCGGGCGTTGACCACGTTGTGCGGGATCCCCTCCCAGCCGAGAGCGTGGGAGACCGACTCGGAGACCGTGACGCTCGGAGTCCCGACAAGGACCGGGCGCCCCAGGGCCCGCAGACGGCGGACCTCGGCGATCACGGCCCGGAGACGTGAGCGGTCGTCGCGGTAGATCAGATCCGGCTGATCGACCCGGATCCGGGGCTGGTGGGGCGCGACCTCGACGACACCGCTGCCGTACACACGCTCGATCTCCTCGCGCTCCTGGCGCGCCGTCCCGGCCATCCCGCCGAGCACCTCGTAGGCACCGAGGAACCCCTGGACGGTCATGGTCGCGAGCGGCCGCGCCGCCGGGCTGAGGATGAGGCCCTCCTTTGCCTCGACGGCCTGCTGGATCCCGTGCGCCCAGGTCTTCGACCCCTGGACCCGGCCCGTCAACCCATCGATGATCCGCACCCGCTGATCGGTCACCAGGTAGTGGACGTCGCGCACCAGGAGAGCCTCCGCCCGAAGCGCCGCCGCAAGCCCGCCGGCGAGGTCCCCTCCGCCGTCGTAGACAGATGCCGTGAGGGCCTCCTCGACCTTGTCGATACCTTCCGGGGTCGGCACGACGGTGTTTCCGGCCCGGTCGACGACGTAGTCCTCACCCTCGACCAGCGTCGCGACGACCCGGCTGAGGGCGATCGTCGCTGAGGAGCCTGTTGATTCGCGGCGGGTGATCGCCAGGGGTGCCGTCGCCTCATCGATCATCACCGCGTCAGCCTCGTCGACGAGCGCGAAGCCGAGGCCTCGCTGGACTCGCTCTCCGAGGTCGTTGCTGATCGCATCGCCCAGGTGGTCGAAGGAGAACTCCGAGAGGGTCCCGTAGACGACGTCGGCCCGGTAGGCGGCGGCGCGGGCGCTCGGGCTCATCCGGGCGTCGAGGTGAGAGACCTCGATCCCGAGCAGACGGTAGGCCGGGGCCATCTCGCGGGCGTCCCTGTGGGAGAGGTAGGTGTTCGCGGTGATCCCGTGGGTCGTCCTCTGACATGCGTGCGCCGCGAGGGCGAGGGCTGCTGCGAGGGTCTTGCCCTCACCCGTGTCCATCTGTGCGATCTCCCCTTCTGCGGCGGCGAGTGCGCAGAGGATCTGGCCAGAACGCGCCTCGAGACCGATCGTCCTCCGGGCCGCCTCAGCCGCCAGCGCGATTGCCGCGTCGACCCGCCCGGCCTCGGGGAGCCCGCCAGGTCGGCGCAGCTGCAGGTAGCTCGAGGCGAGGGCCGCGTCGGACTCACCGCGCAGCGCGCGGCTGAGGGACTCGACCCCGCGGACGCGTTGAGCGCGCTCGGGGGTGCGCAGAAGGCCGGGGATCCTCACCCACCGGATCGTGGCAGCACCGCCCGGGCGCAGGCAGGGATCTCCTAGGAGCTGAGCAGGCCGCGCTGCGCGGTGCGGGCGATCATCAGCGCCTGCCCGAGCGCCGCCCGCCTCTCCTCCTCGTCCTTCGCCCGGAAGGAGTCCATGAAGGCCTCGTGGGCGATCGCCTGCGCGGGGTTCGGCAGCTTCGAGATCTCGGACTCGACCGCGGTGACCAGGTCGATCAGGGGATCCGCGGTCTCAGCCGGCGCGGACTCCCCGTGCTCCACACCATCGTCCAGATAGGGGCTCAGCACGATCCACACCGCCGCCAACCCGGCAGCACCCGCGGCGACCGGCTCTCCGACCAGGATGAGCGTGACGACGGTCGCGGCCGAGACGGCGCCGGCGGCGACGCGTCCCAGTCGTGCGAAGGAGAGCGTCACCAGGGTGATCCCGATTGCACAGAGTGCGAGCAGCAGCATCAGTCAGAGCCTCGATCGTGTCGGTGAGAAGTCCAGAACCTGACAACGCTACGACGTCTACTCTCAAACGACGGTAGAGATCACCGATGGCCGGGGTGGAGCGATGCCTACTCTTGCTCCATGGAAACCTTCACCGCCGAGGAGGCACGCCGCCTGGCGCCCTTCGTCACGAACCTCGACCAGCCCGTCTTCTGCCTGCGGAACCTGCCGGCGGCCATCTCAGCCGGGGCGTTTGCGCGCTACTCGCGCAGCCCGAAGAGCCTCCGGCGGCTGCTGCTCGATGAGCTGCTCCCGAACGACACCGCCGTCCCCGATCACGGGGAGGTCGATGACGCGGAGGCCCGGGCGCTGACAGAGAGGGTGATCGCCGCCTACGGCGATGACAGTGTCGGGCAGCTGGCCGCGGTGTCAGTCGCCTTCGAGGGTGTCAGCAACATCCTGACCAAGGTGATCGAGTGGGGGAGGCTCGGCAGCTACCTCGAGCAGTCGACCCGCTACATCGACTTCTCGGACCGACCGGGCGGCCGCTACCGCTACCACGTGCCGGCCGAGCTCACCGACCACCCGCAGCTGCGCCGTCGCTTCATCGAGACCATGGACGGCCTGTTCGGGTCCTACATCGACCTGATGGGTCCGATGGAGGCCTTCTGCGACGCCCACACGCCGCCGGCGGGGCCCGGCGCCTCGGCGGGGCGCTCACGTGCGGTGAAGGCCCGGGCCCTGGATGCGGTCCGCGGTCTGCTGCCGGCGGCGACCACCTCGAACGTCGGCGTCTTCGCCTCCGGGCAGGCCCTCGAGTCCCTCCTTGTGCGCCTGCTCTCCCATCCGCTCGCCGAGGCGCGTCAGCTCGGCGCCCTCGCCCTCGCCGAGGCGCGGATCGTCATCCCGAGCTTCCTCACCCGCGTCGACCGCCCCGACCGGGGCGTCGCGACCGCGGCCTACCGGCGTGAGTGCCTGGTCTCGAGCCGCGACCTCGTGCGGGATCTCGTTGCCGGCCAGCCGGCGAGCCCTGCCGGGGCGCCCCCGCTTGTGCGGCTGGTCGAGCACGACCCCGCCGGCGAGGACCGGATCCTCCGCCAGATCGTCACCGGGGTGTCGGACCTGGATCACTCCGGCGCCGCGGCGCTCGTCGCAGATCTCTCCACCACCCGCAGGCGTGATCTGATCGAGGCCTACGTCGGCCGGCGATCGGACCGCCGTCATCGCCCCGGCCGCGCCTTCGAGGCGACCGACTACACCTTCGAGATCGTCTGCGACTACGGCGCCTACCGCGACCTCCAGCGCCACCGGCTGCTGATGTTGCAGGCCCAGCCCCTCGGCGCAGGCCTCGGGGTCGTCGTGCCCGATGACATCGAGGCGGCGGGCTTCGCGCCGCGCTGGAGGGAGGCGCACGGAACCTCCCACGACCTCTGGCGGGATCTCAGCCAGGTGGTACCCGAGGTCGCTCCCTATGCGGTGAGCATGTCCCACCGGATCCGGTTCACGATCCAGATGAACGCACGCGAGGCGATGCACCTGATCGAGCTGCGAAGCCAGCCCCAGGGGCATGAGGCCTACCGCCGGGTGGCGATCAGGATGCGCGAGCAGATCCGATCGGTCGCCGGCCACAGCCTCGTCGCGGGGGCGATGGAGTTCACCGACGAGCGCATCCGGACCGACGGCCGCCTCGACGCTGAGACCCGCTCAACCCGAAGGGTCTGAGCGCGGCGCCGCGCCCCCGGAGAACGGGGGGTGCGGGAGAGGTATGGGCCTATGGTCGCCTCGCAATGGGACCGCCCCGACTCCGCAGCCGTCGCGCCTTCACCTTGGTCGAGATCGTCGTCGCTCTCGGCCTGGTCATGGTGGCCGCACTCGGCAGCCTGATCGTCTTCAGCTTTGCCGCAACCTCGCAGGGGGCCAGCCAGCGCAGCACCGACGCCCTCGAGGTCGCACAGGGTGAGCTCGAGAGGCTTCGCTCGAGCCCGCGGCTGACGGTCGCCTTCAACCAGACCCAGTACAACGCGATGCAGGCCAACACGAGCGCGCGCACCCAGTGGTTGGAGCACCTGGGTACCGACGTCGCGCTGGTGCGCACCGACGGGACCATCGCCCCGCGCTCCACCGATGTGAACGGCGAGTTCACGGTCCTGCGCTATGTCAGCTGCGGGATCACCTCGGCCACCTGCGCCAGCGGCAGCAACCCGCTGACCCGGACCGCCCGGGTCGTGGTGATCGGCCCCTCGATCAAGGTCACCCTGACCAGCCGGATCAGTCCCAAGCCGGTCGGTGCGACACCCTCGACCGGGTCGGCTCCGAGCGCGGTGACCGGACTGACGGCCGCCCAGCTCGGTGATGATGTCCTCCAGCTCAACTGGACCGCATCTCCGCGCGCGGCGAGCTACAGGATCACCCGCAACGGTGTCTTCCTCACTGACACCCTGGCGAACGTCTATCCGGTCTCGGATGTCGCGATGCGCGCGGCGGGCGCGGCAAGGACCGCGACCTTCTGTGTGATCGCCCGCAGTTCGGACCGCATCTCATCGGCGGGAACCTGTGTGACGATCCTCCTGCGGCCAGCGAGCCTCAGCGCGAATGCCAACTCGGCCACCAGCGCCTCGCTCAACTGGCAGTCCGGCAGCCTCGGCTCGGGGATCCTCGGTTACCGGGTCGAGCGAAAGCGCACCTACGCCGACGTGATCATGGCTGACCGGCCGATCGCGTACTACCCCTTCGACGAGGCGAGCGGGGCGACGAAGGCCGCGGACGCGACCGGTCGCGGCGCGGACCTGAACTACCTCGTGCCGCCTGTCCTCGGCGAGCCGAGCCTCCTGCCGGGCCAGTCCGCGGGATCCTCGGCGCGCTGGAGCGGCGCCGACAAGCTCGCCTTCCGTCCGTCAACTCCGGCCGGCCTCGCCGGTGGCTTTGCTGACACCCAGGGCATCACGATCGAGACCTGGATCAAGTTCACCGGCGCTCCGAGCACCACCGGCGGGACGTTCGTCAAGGTCGGCGGCACGGACAACGGATGCGGGCCCGCCAACGGCGTCGGGTTCGGCATGGGCTCAGGAACGCTCGATACCCGGGGCTACGAGTTGGTCGCAGTCTTCGACTGCGTCCGCTGGGTCCCGTCGGGGTACTCCTTCCCGAAGGCCGGGACCTATCACGTCGCCATGACCGTCGACGGCGCAGGCTCAGCCCGCTTCTATGTGAACGGTGGCCTGGTGGCGGTCAACCACGGAGCCGGGCCTCGCAACATCCTGGTGTCGGAGCCGATGGCCATCGGCTACAACCCGAACCCACTCTCCAGGGGGCTCCACGACGTTGCCCTCGACGAGATGGCGATCTTCGCTGGCGTCCTCCCCCAGGCGCGGATCGAGGCGCACTACCAGGCTGGCATCTCCGGTGCGCCGTGGCTGGCTGACAACCCGGTTGGCTACTGGCAGCTCGGCACGCCGGGCAACGTCGTCAACGACCTCTCGGGCAACGGCAAGCACATGACCTGGTACGGCGGGGCGACGACCAACACCACCGCCTTCGCACCGTTCGCCGGCCAGCGGGCTCGACAGGCGAACGCCGCCCAGTACGGCGTTGCTCCACCGATCGACCTCCGCAACTCCAGCTTCACTGTCGTCTTCTGGTATCGCGCCACCCACCTGGGCGGCGGGGCGACCTTCAGCACCTTCTCCGGCAGCTACGCCAACAACCAGGTGATCGTCGCCCAGAACATCGGCGATGGCAGGATCAACTTCGCCTACTGGGGGGATGACTTCTTCTCGAGTGTCGGCGCCATGGACACCAGCGGCTGGCATCTGCTCGCCTTCACCTACTCGCAGGGGAGTGACACCTCCAGGATCTACGTCGACGGGGTGCTGCGGGGGAGCGGTCCGCAGGGAGGGTTCACCGGGGCCGGGGTCCAGAACTTCAACGTCAACTACTGGTACGGGCCCAGCCAAGGTGCCGTCGGGGAGTTCGGAGACTTCGCCGTCTTCAAGTCCGACCTCACCCAGAGCCGCATCCGCGAGATGTACGAGCAGCGCACCGATCCGCTCTACAGCGGCGACTGGCGAGTCATTTCCGGAGCGAGCCTTCTGAGCGCGGCATCCTTCACCGACAACGCCGCAGGCTGTGATGCGCGCTACCGCGTCCGGGTCTACCGCAACACCCCGGCCGCCGGGCAGACCGAGGGCAACCAGTTCGCCACCTCGAGCGAGGTCCGCCCGAGCGGTGGTCCGTGCTGAGGCGCCGGGCACACCGCGCCGGCTACACGCTGGTCGAGATCATCATCGCCGGGCTGGTCGGCGTGATCCTCCTGCTGATCATCGGGACCCTCCTCTCCTCCGGGTTGCGCTCGCACATCTCGGTCGTCGAGTCGAACCGCCAGGCGGGCGAGCGCCGGAGCGCGATCTCCGTTGTCACGACCAAGCTGAGCCAGGCCGAGCTCCCGCTGCGCCAGGCCTTCAGCAACCGGGTCGAGTGGCGCCTGGATGAGGGGGACGGAAAGCTCTTCCACCTGATCTGGGCCGACTGCCTCGGCTCGGACGGTCCCGTCCTGCGCTACTCCAAGCGCGCGGCCCCCTTCTCCGGTGCGTTCCCCCCGAGCACCCTGAGCTCCGACCCGGGCGAGGGGATCAGCCTCGCACGCCTGCGCTCCTGCGCCGCCGCAGACTTCTCGGTCGTCTACCGCGACGCCGCCGGGGCCGAAGTGGCTCCCGCCCCGGCTCCTCCCTCAGGGTCTCCTACCTCGACGACCTTCGGGGTCTCGAGCCAGGGCACCTCGGGCTGGTTCAGCCCCGGTAACGAGTCCATCAGCGCCTCAGCGTTCGTCTCCCCGGTCTCAGGCTCCCTGACGCAGATCTCCGTCTACCTCGACGGCTTCGGCCCGGCCGCCAGCGGCTCCCAGAATGCCCGCGCCGTCCTCTACAACGCCGGCGCCTCGGGGGATGCGAAGATCGCCGAGAGCAGCACAGTGAACATCGTCAAGAACCGCGCGGCCGGATGGGTCACGTTCGCCTTCCCCTCCCCGGTCGACATCACGAACCGCAACTACTACCTCGCCCTGCAGACTGCCGGTCCCAACCAGATCATCCGACACGCCTACGCGACGGTCACGAACAGCGCCTCCCGCGGCCTCGACTCCTTCACCGATGGCGCCGCGGCAAACCTCGCTGCGACGAGCACCGACAACCGCCAGTTGTCGATCCGTGGACACGTCAGTGTCCCGCCTGCCCCGGCGGCACCGCCGGCCGAGGAGGCCGTCGCCGTCTCACCGCGGCTGCGGCTCGCACGGACCATCACCATCACCTATCAGCCGCCCAAGGGCCCACCGGCCGTCCTCTCAACCGGCATCGGACTCGACGGGATCCTGATCGCTCCGACCGAGATCCCCGAGGGGGACTTCGACCTGCCGGCGCCGGGTCCGACCTTCGAGACCTGGGTCGCGAGCCCGGCCAACGGTCTCACCACGACCGAGAGCGGCTCGGGGTCTGCGGCTCGGCTCGTGCCGGCCTCCGGCGCTCAGACCGTGGTCCTCGACTCCCGGTTCTTCACCGCCCAGGGGGACAACCTGCAGGTGGAGGTCCGCCCCGAGTCAGCGCAGTCGAACTGCCAGGTGTCTCTGCTGAACCCGGTCGGGGACGCGGTGTACCGACAGGCGCCATCTCTTCCGGTCGCTGAGTGGTCGGTGCTGACAGTGCCGATGGCAACCCTGACCGGGCAGACGCTGCGTCTGCGCCTCACGGCGCAGGGCGAGGCGTGCCAGTTCGACAACGTCGTCTCTCTCGGCTGAGCCTGCGCAAGAAGGATCCAGCGGCATGTAACCGCGCTGCTACGGTCGCTTGTGATGGCACGCGGGCGTCAGACAACGACAGGCCGCTCGTCGCGGCACGCCCCTCCGTCGGATCCCGCACAGACATCTCTCGATGTCATCATCGAGAAGATCTTCTGGGCCGCCAAGGACTCCGAGTTCAAGATGATGGCCTGCCGGGTCAACGGCGCCGGCCAGGACATCGTGGTCAAGGGACACGTCAACGCCAGCGAGGGCGATCGCCTGCGCATCAGCGAGGGCAAGTGGAAGTTCGACGCGCGCTATGGCTGGTCGTTCCAGATCTCCAAGCTCGACCACTCGGACCCGACCGACCTCGCGGGGCTGGAGTCCTACCTCCAGAGCATGCCGGGCATCGGACCGGTGCTCGCCCGGCAGATCCTCGACCAGCTCGGCACTGACTGCCTGAGCAAGATCGACCAGGACCTCGATCTGCTGCGCACGGTGAAGACCAGTGGCGGCCGCGGACTGCGCGCGGCGGAGCTCGCGGAGATCATGGCCAACTGGGAGTACCTGCGCGGGGAGCGCGCGGCGATGCTCTACCTGGGGAGCCTGGACATCTCGAACGCGATGGCGAGCCGCCTCTACGGGCACTACGGCTCGGCGATCGTCGAGATCCTGAAGACGAACCCCTACAAGATCACCGAGGTCGACCGGATCGGCTTCCGGCTCGCCGACCGGATCGGCCGGGCCGCCGGCCTGCCGGCGAACCACCCCTCGCGCCTGGCCGCCGGCGTCGAGTACTCGCTCGAGGTCGCCGAGTCGTCCGGGCACATCTTCATGACCCGGGATCAGCTCCACGAGAAGGCCGCAGAGCTGTTGGGCCTCGGCGCCTCCGCCCGCCCCGAGGAGATCGACGCGGCGATCGGGACGATGTCCGACGAGCACCGGGTGATCGTCGAGACCTTCCAGGGAGAGGAGCGGATCTACACAGCGGAGCTCTTCGAGGTCGAGTCCAGCCTGTACGAGCTGCTGCAGAACCGGCTCCCACGCGCCCCGCGCCCGGGAGTGGCCCAGAGGATCACCATGAACGGCTTCACGCCGACCGAGCAGCAGTGGCGGGCTGTCGACAGCGCCGTCGCCGAGCCGGTCTCGATCATGACCGGCGGCCCTGGGGTGGGGAAGACGATGACCCTCCAGGCCATGGTCGCGACGCTCGAGGCGAAGGGCCTGACCTACTCCCTCGCGGCCCCGACCGGCAAGGCCGCCAAGCGCATGTCCGAGGCGACAGGCCGCAAGGCCCAGACCATCCACCGCCTGATCGGCTTCGACGCACTGGTCTCATCCAAGCCCGGCGGGCCGATCAGGCAGATGGGCGGGGACGTGCTGATCGTCGATGAGGCTTCGATGCTCGACATGCGGATCGCCGAGCGCCTGCTCGCGGCCTGCCCGCGCGAGATGAACGTGGTCTTCGTCGGGGACCCGGATCAGCTTCCGCCCGTCGGCGCCGGCAGTGTCTTCCTCGACATGATCTCCTCGGGCCGGGTCCCCTCGACCCGTCTCACCCAGGTGTTCCGCCAGTCCGAGGACTCGATGCTGCTGGCCAACGCCAACCGCATCAAGGAGGGTCTCGAGCCCTTCTGGTCGAAGGACGAGGCGGAGGCGGCTCTCGGGCGCCCGGTGCGTGCGGACTGGCAGTTCATCGAGACCGACACCCCGGTGCAAGCGGCGAAGATCGCGGTCGAGGCAGCCGAGCGCCACGAGCCCGAGGATGTCCTTGTCGTCTCCCCGACTAAGAACGGGGACGCGGGCGTCCACGCCCTGAACACGCGCATGCAGGAGGTCATCAACCCCGACGGCGCACCGCTCGGTCCGAAGACCCCGCTGCGTCAGGGGGACACCGTCCTGTTCACGCGCAACGACTACGCGCTCGAACTCGTGAACGGCGATCTCGGGCAGGTCGAGACCTACGACGCGGCGGAGAAGACGGTCACGGTCGTCCTCACCGACGGGGAGAGCCGCACGATGTCCCTGGAGCAGCTGAACGACCTCTCACAGCTCGGCTACGCGATCACCGTCCACAAGTCCCAGGGGTCCCAGGCCCCGCACCTGATCTCGACGCTGACCACCGGAGCCGGTGAGCGCATGCTCTCGCGGAACCTCATCTACACCGCCTGGACGCGGGCCCAGCGGTCATGCACCGTCATCGGCAGCAAGGAGGCCCTGCGCGCGGCGCTGAAGGTGGATGGCTCGCGCCGGGACACGACCCTTGACCTGCGGGTCGCGACGGTGCGCGCCCGCCTCGATCAGCGCCAGGCTGTCCGGACCACGATCCGCAAGGTCATGGACGCACGTCGCCCGGCGCCGAAGCCCGGCGCCCCGCCGGCGAAGTCGCGCTCCACCACCCGGCCGGTTCGTCGCGGGATCCCTATCTCCAGCCGCGGCTGAGATAGGGCCGCGCCTCAGGTCCAGAGGACCTCGGCGCTGCGGGTCCGGTTCTGGATCCTCGGCCGGCTCGACCAGTGTCCGTCCTGTGCGTGGATCCGTGCGAGGAACGCTGGGCTGATGAACTTGTAGCGGCCGGCCACGCGCCCCGCGGCCTCGTGCTTGATGTAGAGGCCCTCCATCATCTGATCCGCCGTGATCCACGACTCGGCGCGCGCGACGGGGACCCGGGCCTCGGTGGATGCCTGGGCGAAGGCGTCCCGCCAGTCGCTCGAGATGGCCGCCGAGCGACCGGCCAGGTCTCTCAGGTCCTCCGGCCTGCCGTGCGGCCCGTGGTGGAGCACGGGTACCGGGATGAGGACATCGCCGAGCAGCTCCCGGCGCGAGGGCGTGTCGAGGTAGTGGCCGCTGGAGAGCTCACGCACATCGCACTCCCAGAACAGATGGGGGAGGCAGTCGTAGAAGACGGCGTGAGTCCTCTCCATCCACATGCCCGTCACGGCGAAGTCCTCGCCGATGCGCGCGCGCAGGGCGGGGGCGATGAAGGCGCCCCAGGCGCCGATCAGTCCGATCCCGGGTGTGAGAGGGGTCGTCCGCGCCGCCATCCTCGGCATCGGATCACCGGACTCGAACCAGATGGTGATCTCCTCACCATCGGCCTTCTCCTCGACCACAAGCGTCTTGCCGGCGAGCGAGTGCCAGCTCTCCCCTTGGTCCGGGCGGCCCGCGGAGCCGGCCATGTGGAGGGTCCGTGGAGTGCGCGGCGGCTGAGGCATACCCCAAGGGTAGGCCGCGGAGTGCGAGGGGCCGCCGCAGGCACAGCTAAGCCTTCGGACAGTGAGAAGGGTTGCGAATCGCGCCCCTTCGGCACCTCATCCGTCACCTGACTTATCAGCCGTCGAGAGGCCAGGGCCTGGGCGCCTCGGCGTTGCGCGATTCCTCACTTGACATCTCGTACGTCCTGAGCAGAGGATCCGCCAGTTCTCACAGCGAAAGGCAGCCGCACATGTCCCGAGCGACGAACCGCCGCCGGATCTTCTCGACGTTGGTGACTTCGGCCGTTGTCGCCGGGGCCATCCTCATGTCTCCGAGCGCGGCCAACGCCGGTCCGTACCGCTCCGGCTGCCATGCCTGGGCCCATTCGACCAGTGCGTTCACCAGCGGCGTCACGGCGAAGTGCTCCGGCGGTCCGACGAATGTCCAGTACCGAGTCGTCGGGCTGTGCGTGAGTCGGTTCACCGGAAGCTCGAGGTGGGTCTACGGCTGGTGGATGAACACCGGTCTGTCGCACTACGGCTGTGGGCGCACCGAGACCGCGGGGCGCAACCCCTACTACCAGACGCGGTAGAGGCTCCTCCGTCGCTGACTGACGGCCGGCTATGGTGTGACGAGAAGGGGCCGCTGATCGCGGCCCCTTCGGTCCATCAGGTCCCTCCCGGCCAGGTCAGCGGCCGATACTCCCGGTCCCGAGCGCCTCGATGCGGTCGCCGTAGTAGGGGGCCATCGTCTGGACGAGGGCGTCGTAGCGATCCTCGGCCGGCAGCGTCTGGTCGTACATGAAGTCCAGCAGGCGCATGCCGAGCTTGGCGCCCGAGACGGTCGCGCCGGCTTCCGCGGCACCCTCACTCGGGAAGTGGTCGTTGCAGAGCACCGAGGTCAGGAACCGCGCCAGGGTCGTCGTGTCCATGTAGTGCTGGAGGTCGTCCTCCTGGAACTGACGGCGCATGTGCGTGGCCATCTTGGCCGCGATCCGGCACTCGCGCTCCAGGTCCGGGCACTGCTCACGCATCGGGACGAGGACCGGCTGGCCGTCGGGGCCCGGCTTGGTCATGTCGGGGTCGAAGTCCCAGCGCGCTCGGACGGCCGGGTCATCGACGCCCTCGAGGAGGCGCTCGACGGTGCCGTAGGTCACGTTGCAGAGGCGCTCGACCTCCTCGTCCTCGCTGCCGTACTCGATCGAGAAGGTCGCCATGCGGCGGGCGACGGCCGGCGGCGGGCGCTCATCGGCCCGGCCCGGGTTCCAGGTGAGGAACTGGAGCGAGTCGGGGTCGATCTCGACCCGCACCGACTCCCCGCCCTCGCCGGTGTCGATCCCCTCCGGCGCCTTGAAGGTGATGAAGCGGTTGACGCTCTGGTCGGCGCCCGAGCCGAGGATGTTGTGGAGGGCCGTCATCTCCTCGTCCTTGGCGGAGACGATCTCGTTGTAGACCGCCACCACGCCACCCTTGGCGCTGAGGGCACGGGTCAGCGTGCCGAGCTTCAGGCGGGTGTTGCCGTCCTCGAGGGCGATGTCGCCGAGGAGGTCGCGGATGCTGTCGCCCGCGGAGAAGTCCACCTCGAAGACGGGCATGCCCTTGGCCGCGGCGAGCTCGTTGATGAAGGTGTTCTTGCCGGTCCCGGGCGGGCCCGCGAAGCCGAAGGCCCGGGTGCCCGTGAAGGTCAGGTCGTTGATCAGGGCGCAGGCGTCCTGGATCCCGGCGGTGAAGACGAACCGCGGGTTCTCGGTGTAGATCTTCAGGCCGAGCTGGCGAGCGGTGCGGTTGCGGGCGGCGAGGGTGATCGGCGCCGGCGTGCCGCGCAGACCGAGCTCGTCGAACTCCGTGGAGAGCGCGTCCAGGTCCTCCTTGGTCTTGGCCTTCTCGACCTTGGCGGCGAACTCGGGCATCTCGTAGGTCTCGGCAAGGGTGGTGAGCGCCTTGCGCATGTCCGGGGCGTCCCAGTCGTCGATGTTGAAGGCCATCGCCTCGCGCACGACGGCGGCCCGGCTCCCGTAGAGCAGAGCGCCGATCGGAGAGACGCGCGGGGGCAGTCCCTCGGCCTGACGGCGCAGCCAGAGCGGGACCTGACCGGTCTCCTCCATGGAGCGGCGGACCGCGTCGAGGCGGGCGCTCTCCTCGGTGGGCTCGTCGCCGTCGACGAGCACGTAGAAGGCGTCGGCGCCGGCCAGGACCTTCTCGCCGGCGCTGGCGGCGATCGCCAGGCTGGCCAGGTCGGTGCGGTCGGCGTGGTAGTTCTCGAGCGCGGCGACCAGCTCCGGCGGGGCCGAGGGGTCGAGCGCCAGCGCCTCGTAGAGCGCGGCGATCGCCTCGGGGCTCGGGTTGCCGGGAGCGTCGGTCTGGACCGTGCGGGTGGAGAGGTTGACGATTGCGGTGGTGCCGTTGGCGAAGACGACGAGAACGGTGCCGTCGGGCTGCGGGGTCACGCTGACCACGCCATCGAGGCCGGTCATGCCGTAGCGGCCGACGCTGACGCCGGCGATCCGCTGACCGACGGTCGCGCTGCCGGCGAGCTCGAAGTTCAGCAGCATGCCTGCCGCTGAGGGGTCGTGCTCGTGGGTTTCGAGGCTGATGCCACCGATCGTCGGGACTGACGCCGAGGCGCCGCCCGCTGATCTCACACCCGCTGTCGCTCCCCGTGCCACACCGCTCTTGCCACGCGCCATATCAGTGAATCCTCCCGTCAGGTCCGCAGATGACTTTACACCTGCCTGACCACCCTGCAGACATTCGTCAAGCTCTCGCTGAGCTCTCTTGCGAAGGGTCACGCGCCCGTGCAAGTGCCGCCCGCGCCGGCTGTGAGTAAGCTGGGCAGCCCGGCCTCTGGCCCGTGTTATCGTCTCTCACATGGCAACGACCCAGCCCCGCCAGACGAAGGGTAAGCGCCCCTTCTGGATGAACGCCAGCGGCGGGCGCGCTGACACCCCGCCGGTTGATGCAAGCGAGACCACCCTCCGGGTGACCCTCGAGGGCAACGCCCCGCGGTTCTCCTCACCCGATGGCAGCTTCGCGATTTGGAACGCCAGCCGCGACAGCGACGGGGCGCGCGTGACCGTCAAGGGTCCGCTTGCGCGCTGCGCCGGCGGGGAGCTGCTGGCATGCGACGGTCGCTGGCAGGAGCACGCCCAGCACGGGTGGTCCTTCAGCGTCGTCAACTACCAGAGTTCGCTGCCCCAGAGCGCCGAGGGCATGCAGAAGTGGCTGCAGGCTCGTGTCAGTGGCATCGGCCCGACCTTCGCCAAGGCGATCACCGATCAGCTGGGCGACAAGGCCTTCGACCTGATCGACCAGAACCCCGAGGTCCTGCGCTCGATCCGGAGCGCCAAGGGTGTCGCCTTTCCGAGCGCCTCCGTCGAGAAGGTGATCGAGGTCTGGGCCGAGGTCCGCGCGATGCGCCAGATCGAGACCTGGCTCTTCGGCGCGGGTGTGACGGCGAACCTGGCCGGGCGCCTCTACCGGCGCTACGGCGCCGAGGTCGTGGAGATCCTGACCGACAACCCGTACGTGATGATCGAGATCCCCGGGGTCGGCTTCAAGCAGGCGGACAAGATCGCCCTCGGGCTGGACTGGCCGAAGGACGACCCACGGCGGGTCCAGGCCGGGATCCTCCATTGCATCGAGGAGGCCGAGGGGGACGGCAACACCTTCGTGACCCTCGAGCAGCTCTTCGCGCGCGCCGGGAACGAGCTCGGCGTCGGCGACAAGCCCCTGATCGCAACCCAGGCGACAGAGCTCCTGAAGTCCGAGGTGCTCGTGGTCGAGGCGACCGAGAACACCCAGCGGATCTACCGGGCCGAGACCTGGAACCTGGAGGCCCGGGTCGCCCGTCGGGTGCGCAACCTGCTCGAGGCCGCCGGCGGACCGATGATCGGGAACCTGACCCGGCCGAGCCTCCCAGCCGGCATGACCGAGGACGAGGCGCGCGCCAACCACATGTACGTCCCGACCGACCAGCAGTGGGCGGCGCTGGAGATGGCCTTCGCGAACCGGATCGCCCTGCTCACCGGTGGTCCGGGCGTCGGCAAGTGCGTCGGGCCGCAGACCCCTGTGCTCGTGAACGGCGCCGAGCACCAGGCCGCCGAGATCTGGCAGACCATGGCCGGGGATGACCGCACCCCCGACGCCGACGGCGAGTGGGCGACTCCGCGCGAGCCGCTTACCACGGTCAGCCTCATGGACGACGGCCGTCTGGCGCCGGCGGCCATCACCAAGCTCTACCGCCAGCCGGTGCGCGAGACGCTCCGGATGGTCCGGCTCGCCGACGGGGCACAGATCCTGATCACCGGCGAGCACCGGCTGCTGACCGAGACCGGGTGGAGCAACGACCTGTCGGTCGGCGTCCGGGTCGCCGTGCCGGGCCATCTCCCGGCGAGCGCGCGTGAGCCGGAGATCCATCCCGAGCTGGCCGGGCACCTGGCCTGCCAGTCGGCCCTGACCCGCGATGCCGTGCGCCAGCTGATCCCGGCCTGCGTGGTCGGCGGCGGCCCGCGGACACGGGCGGGCTTCCTCTCACAGTTCATCGAGCTGGCCAACGAATGGGAAGACCCGGCCCGGATCGACATCACGAGCGACTCGCGGTCCTTGCTCGAGCAACTGCGCCTGATGCTCGGGCGCTTCGGGATCCGCCTCGAGATCGAGCCCTCAGGGTTCACCTGGCGCGCGCGTCTGGGCGCCGAGGCCACGGCGCGCTACCGGGAGCAGGTCCTCTCCGGATCCTTCACCGAAGAGGACGGTGGCGAGGGCGCGATCGCCTTCAGTCCGATCGTCGCGATCGAGCTGGTGGACTACGAGGGCTTCGTCTACGACTTCGAGGTCGCGGGCCCCCACAACTACCTCGCCGGCGGCCTGGTCGCCCACAACACCGCCTCCCAGGACATGATCATCCAGTCGGCCCTCACCGCGGGCAAGACGATCGCCCTGACGGCTCCCACCGGCAAGGCCGCGCGCCGGATGACCGAGATCACCGGGCAGCCGGCGACGACCATCCACCGTCTCCTGGAGTGGTCCCCGATCGAGGGTGGCTTCTGCCGTGACGAGTCCTCGCCCCTCGAGGTCGACCTGGTCGTCTGCGACGAGGCCTCGATGCTCTCTCTGGACCTCGCCGAGGCCCTTCTGGCGGCGATCGGGCCGGGGACCCATCTGCTCCTGGTCGGCGACCCCGATCAGCTCCCGCCGGTCGGCGTGGGCAAGTTCCTCGCCGACCTGATCGACTCGGAGAAGGTGCCGCGCACCCACCTGGACCGGGTCTTCCGGCAAGCAGCCAGCTCGATGATCATCACCAACGCCCACCGCATCAACCGCGGCGAGCTGCCCTACCGGCGCCACGCCGAGGCGGAGGCGGCCGAGGGTCGCACGATGCAGATGGATTCGTTCTGGATGCTGCGCGACACCCCTGAGGAGACCGCCGAGCTCGTGATCGAGCTCGCGGCCGAGCGGCTGCCGCGGACCTACGGGCTCGACCCGGTGGCGGACGTGATGATCCTCGCCCCGATGTACAAGGGTGCCTGCGGCCTCGAGGTCCTGAACGGGCGCATGCAGGAGTTCATGAACGAGCACGGCAAGCCGATCGGGATGCGCAACATGCGCGTCGGCGACCGGATCGTCCAGAACCGCAACGACTACACCCACGGCCGCGAGACCTCCAACGGTCAGATCGGGATCGTCAAGTCGTTCGACCCCGAGGCCCTCGAGGCCCACGTGCTCCTGGATGACGAGCGGACGATCGTGCTGCCGGTCGGGGACATGGAGACCTGGTCCCTCGCCTGGGCGCTCAGCATCCACAAGAGCCAGGGATCACAGTGGCCGGCCGTCGTCACGGCCGTCTCGACGGCCCACTACGTCATGCTCTCGCGCTCCCTCACCTACACCGCCGTCACCCGCGCTCAGAAGCTCGTCGTCGTGGTCGGCGAGGCGAAGGCGATGCGGATGGCGGTCGCGAAGGTCGACCTGCGCAAGCGCAACTCGACCCTGATCGAGCGGATCCTCGACCCCGAGCTGTCCGGAGAGCTCTTCTAGGAGTCCGGCTCGGGCTGGCAGGTGGGGCACCAGACGCTCACGCGCCCGGCGATCCGGTCCTGCTCCAAGGCCGCCCCACAGATCAGGCAGGGCTGGCCGCCCCGTCCGTAGACGTCCAGCTGGTTCTGCATCGACCCCTCGGACCCGTCGGGGCGCCGGTAGTCGGAGATGCTCGCCCCACCTGCGATCACTCCGGCCTGGAGGACGGCTGAGACCGCCGCAGCGAGCCGCTTCGTCTGCCCATGGCTGAGGTCCTCGCCCCGGGTTCGAGGATGGATTCTGGCGCGGTAGAGGGCCTCGTCGGCGTAGATGTTGCCCACCCCGGCGACGAAGGCCTGATCAAGGAGTAGGCCCTTGATCGTGCCGCGCCGGCCGATGAGCGCGGCACCTAGATATCTCCTGTTCCAGTCCGCGCCGAGCGGCTCGGGTCCGAGCCTCGCGTCGAGGAACTGCGCCGCGGCGGCCGCGTCCTCCATGACGCCCCACCAGCCGAAGCGGCGCACGTCCTCATAGGACACGGAGACCCCGTGACCGGTGGGCGTCGCTCCGGCGAGGGTGGAGGCCCACTTCAGTTCCGCCCCGTGGTCGAGGTCGATCACAGCGCGACGGTGCGCGCTAGGGCGTGCCGGGTGGACGTAGACGCCGGTCATCCGAAGATGGCTGAGGAGGACGGGGCCGTCGAGGGTGATGACGATCCACTTCCCGCGCCGCGAGACCTTCTCGATCCGCCGGCCGGTGAGCTGACGCTCGACCAGGCGTGGGTCGACGGGACGGGTCAGGCGCGGGTCCTCGATCCGGACTGCGGTGATCCGTCTGCCGTGAAGCGCGCCTCTCAGGTATCGGGCGACGAGCTCGACCTCTGGCAGTTCTGGCATCCCCCGAATCTACGTGCGCCCTCGCGCGCGCCGCCGATCACTCACACTCATGGCCCGACGGCGATAGTGACTTCGCCCGTGGCGCGTTCTCGCGGGCCTACCGTCGGCGCCATGTCCCCTGAACAGATCGCCGAGATCCGAGCCGCTGCGCGCCACCAGGACTGGCATGACGTCCGCCACCGCCTCGCCGAGTTCGCACGATCCTTCGATGGGGCTCCCGCAGAGCCGCTGACACCCGAGCTGCGTCTCGCAGAGGCGGACGCGATGAGGGGGCAGGGTGACCTCGCCGCGGCAAGCGCCGCCTATGAGCGCCTCGCCGACGGCGGCCATGGGCGCTGGAGCGCACGGGCGATCCACGGACTCGGCGCCTGCCACCTCGAAGTCGGCTCGCACGAGCGCGCCGCCCAGCTTGCGCAGATGGCGATGGACCAGAGTCCGGATGACCACGGATTGATGGAGCGCGGCCGGATCCTCTTTGCCCGCGCCGGCGCCCGCACGGACCTGCCAGCGGCCACCAGCTACCTCCAGAACGCCCTCTCGAGGTCGGTAACGCCCGGTAGCGCCCGAGCGCACGGACGGCTGGTCCTCGGGGACATGTTCCTGCTCGCCGGCGCCCACGGCCGGGCGCTGCGGGAGATCCGCCTGGCCCGCGCCGACGCCCGGGCTCTCGACGCCCCGCGGACCCTCGCCGACGCCCTGCGCCTCGAGGCCGAGATGTACGTGCGCCTCGGGGACCAGGCGAAGATCGGCGCGGCCATGCGCGAGCTCGTCCACGCCGAGAACCTCTACCGGGGCATCGGCGACCAGGGCATCTGCGCGCTGCTGCTCTGCCGCGGCAACGCCCACCGGGCCCTCGGGCAGAACAGGATGGCCGAGCGCGAGCTGATGCGCGCGAGCGTCCTCGCGAGCGGCGCCCAGAACCAGATCATCCACGCCCACGCGCTTCTTGCCCTCGCCGACCTCGCCCGCGTGTCAGGCGACCCGGACCCCGAGAAGCTGCGGCGGGCCAGCGCGATCTACCGGCGGATCTCCCACGAGCGGGGGATCCACTACTGCCACCTGCTCCTCGGCCTCGGCGCCGCGAGCGCCGGGCGCCCCGAGGTGGCTGCCCAGGCCTTCGCATCCGTCGCCGCCCACGCCGACGCGACGCCGCAGATCTTCACCGATGCCGACCGGCGACTTGTCAGCGAGGCCGCGGCGGGCTCCCTCGACTCACGACCGATCGCCTTCGCCTTCCTGATCTGAGCGGCGCCCGGGGTCTCACACCTGGCCGTCGGTATAGGCCGGTGGGGGACTTAGGGAGAAACGGTGTGCGGGCGCACGCACTCACGCACCTTCTCTTCAACCCCTACAGCACAGAAGATGGAGGTGATTACATAGTGCGTAACATCTTTCGTAAGCGTGACGGCTTCACCCTCGTGGAGCTCATCGTGGTGATCGCGGTTCTGATCATCCTCATGGCGATCGCGATCCCGGCGTACCTGTCGGTTCGTGATTCAGCGAGCGACACCGGCGTCAAGTCCGACCTCACGGTCGCGTACAAGAACGCCGCGGTGGCGCTGGCCGAGGAGGGCGCCGGCAACTTCGGCGACTACCCCGGTGCTGACGACGCGGCCAAGTCGGCTGCTCTGGTGGCCTACCTGGCGGATGCGGAGCCGGGCCTGACCTTCGAGGTCGACGACGCAACCTACGACGGCGAGACGATCGACGTCGAGGTCGCTGCTGGTGTCCTGACCATGACCTCTGCTGGTTCGGAGGACTACGTGATCGGCATGAGCGCCGCGGGCGTCCAGACCATCAGCTGGCAGTAGTAGGAGCTTCGGCTTCTAGTTCCTGTCTTCTTCTGACTGTAGGGCCCCGATCGGGGCCCTACAGCGTTGCAGGGCCGGATCGGGCGCGGCGGGGCTAGGCCAGGCGTGGTGTCGCGTGGAGCTTGTCGAGGCGCCGGCGCAGGTTCTCGGGGAAGGGAGGCAGCTCGGGGAGCGGCGGGTCGTAGTCGGTGAGAACGCAGACGGATCCCGCGCGCAGGCGCAGCTGGGAGAGTGGGTAGCGGCGGAGGACGACGTCGACCTGCCCGAGCTTCGGGTCGCCGGCGCGAGCGAGCTCGATCACCTCGGGCCGGACGTGGAGCAGGAGGATCTTCGGCAGGCGCTCCCCGGAGGAGAAGCGGTCGTCGATCTGGTCCGGGGCCACGTACATGAGTGCGCGTCCGCGGGAGAGCAGAGCCGTCTCGACGGGGCCTAGTGTGGCCTTGCGGGTCGGGCGAGTAGCGGCGCCGCGGAGGGTGAGAAGCGACGCGCTCCTCATCCAGAGCAGAGCAACCCCCTGATCCTCCATCGCATCGAGGAGATCCTCGACGCGTTGACGCTCCATCTCCGTCTCCTGCACCTCGACCGCGAGGCGCAGGCCGCGGCCGCTGACGGCGGCGACATCGGCGAGGAAGCACTGGTCGGGGAACTCGACCCGCTGCTGGACCTGGGCGGAGGGGACGATCTCGCCGAGGCGGTTCGCGATCGCGTTCACGGCCGCCTGGTGACCGGGGCTCGGCGGGTCGTGGCAGAGCGTCGCGCCCGGCGAGTGGCTGAAGTGGGGCGGGGGCCCGAGCCGGATGGTGAGGGCCTCACCGCAGGACAGGCAGGTTATGCGCCCCTCGCGGCGCAGGACGTTGATCCGCTCGACGCTCAGCCTCTCGGCGTCCGCCGGGACGCCGTCCACGCGGGCGTAGCGGAGCGGCAGGCTGAGGCGGCTCGGTGTCTTCGAGCCGCGCCGGCGTGGGCCGGGCGTCATCCGCCGCGGTTCAGGGTGACGTGCTGGCGGGCGACGGTGCGGACCAGGGAACGGGTGCCGGCGAGCTGGCCGCGCGGCACCGAAGATTCGACGACGATCGCGAGGGTGGGGGACACGGAGCGGACCGCGATCACTCGGGCCCGCTTGTAGAGCCGGTAGTCGAGGGAGTAGAGCATCCCCGGCGCCCCGGCGATCTCAGTGCGCGCCACTGTGACAGCGGCGCCGGTGAGGTCACGGTCCTTGCGGGCCTGCCGAAGCGGACCGAGGAGTTCACTCTGGGCTGCTCCGGCGCCCCGGATGAGGCTGACGCTGATCTGAGGACGCCCCGGGTCCGAACCGGTGAGCTCGAACTGCTGCAGCGTGTCCGAGCCAGGGAGGTCGCTCAGCTCATAGCCATCCGGGGCAGTGACCTCGAGCATCGCGAGCTGCTTCGGCGCGGTCGGCGGCGCCGGGTTCGGAGCAGGAGTCGGCACGGGTGCCGTGGTGGTGTCTGTCTGTGGTCCACGGACCAGAGTCGGGCCGTCATCGGAGCGGCCGGTCAGGAGCATGATCAGGAGGACTGCGAGCACGATCAGGACGAGCGCGGCGCCCGTATAGGCGAGATGTCTCAGTGTCACGCCCGCGAGTGTAGGTCCGCAGGTTCTCGCCTAGTCGGTTTTGCGCTCCCTCTCATATAGGCTTGCCCCGCCCGGGCCCTGTCGTGAGATGAGGGGGCCCGGGCGCCTAGGTCAGGTCGTTCTCGACGTCGAGGTCGAGGTGGATCAGGCTGCGGACGTGGACCGGGTCGCGGACACCCCAGAACAGCAGGTGCTTGTCCGCCGGGTCGGTGCCGCTGGCGGTGTCGAAGTCGATCGTCCCGACACCGAGGATGCGCTGGATGATCGAGATGTCGACGCTGATGTTCTGCACGCGTCGAAGCGGGGCCTCCTCCTGGTGCTTGGCGACGATGCCCCATTGCTTTCGGACGCGGCGGTTGCTGACGTGGTAGATCGTGGTCTGACGGATCAGCTTTCCGATGAACCAGACCGCGGCGAAGCCGAGCAGGGACGCGAGGACGACCCAGCCGAGGGCGATCACGCCGCTCATCGAGACGGCGTATCCGAGAGCGGTCGCGATCGCGACGATGCCGAACCACTTGATGTGGTAGCCGATCATCGCCCGCCAGTGCGGGTGGCCGGTGTAGACGACCTGCTCGGCCGGCCGGCGCCGCGGAGGAGCGGGCATCTCACCGAGGTCCTCGGTCAAGTGGTTGCGCTCACGGTCGTCGAGGTAGCGGCCGGGCGTCTCGGGCCAGCGGTCGCCGTCCCTCTGGAGGCGGGCACTCTCGGCGGCGCCGGAGAGGCTCGGCGGCTCGTCGTCATCCCAGGGGGTCCGAGGCGGGAGCTGGCTCACGGTGAGTCCTCCTGCCCGGACTCGGGTCCGTGCTTGGCGGCGAGGGCGAGGGGGATAGCGATCGCAGCGATCGCGATCACCACCAGCAGGTACAGGTGGATGAAGATCGCGACCGCCCCGACCGCCGCGCCGGCGAGCTCATAGGCGAGCTCACGGCGTGGGATGGGCTCATGGCAGGTGCGGCAGCGGCCGCGGAGCATCAACCAGCCGAAGAGGGGGACGTTGTCGCGGCCGGCGATCTGGGACTGACAGTGCGGGCAGATCGAGCGGTCGCTGCTGATGTTCATCCGCCGGGGGATCCGGTAGGCGCAGGCGCTCAGCCAGCTGGCGAGGGCGGCGCCGACGGCGCCTCCGATGACGAGGCAGATCCATGTCGGAACCGAAGCGAGCATGCCGGCGAGGCTACGCGCGTTCTCTCACACGGGCGCGAATCCCCCAGGGCGAGAGGCCCTCTCTCAAGCAGCGGGGAGGAGGGAGATCAGGGTCTCCTTGGTGTTCACTGACGGATCGACGATGACCTGAGCGAGGAGGCCTCGCAGAGCCTCACCGAGCGCCGGCCCCGGAGCGATCCCGGCGGCGATCAGGTCCGGGCCGACGACGGCCAGCTCCCGGATCGAGGTCGCCTCGCCGCGGGAGATGACGCCCCGGAGCTCGGCGACCTCGGAGGGGTCGGTGTTCATCCCGTGGCGAACCGCGATGAAGGCGTCGACGTCGTCACGGCCGAGGCTCGAGATCAGGCGCCGTGCCGCCTCAGGTGTGACCGCCGGGGCCTGTCCGGTGTGCCGGACGAGGTGGGCGACGCCGTTGGCGGTGCGGTTGGGGAGCTTGAGGTCCGAGAGCAGGACGCGCGCCGCGTCGGCACGCGCGCCGGCGTCGGGGTGGGCGGTGCAGCTGAAGAGGCTCGCCAGGCGTGCGTTCGGGTCGGCGCTGACGGCGCTCGTGGTCAGGAGGCGGCGGTTGGCCGTCGCCGCGCGCTCGTCGTCGGCGTAGTCGGGGATGATCTGCTCGAGCACCTGGGTGCGACGCGCGAGGGTGATGCCCGCGGCGGGCCGCGCGGTCCCGATCAGGCTGATGAGCTCCTCGCCGATCCGTCCGGGGGCGAGATGACGCAGGCTCGCGGCATGCTCGCGCATCAGGTCCATGGTGGCCGTGTCCGGGTCGAGTCCATGGCGGGCGTGGGCCCGGAGGGCTCGAAGGATCCGCAGGGGATCCTCGGGGAACGCGCGGGGGGAGACGCAGCGAAGGACGCCGGCCTCGATGTCGCGCGCGCCGCCGTAAGGGTCGGTGATCTCTCCGGTGATCGTGTTCCAGGCGATGGCGTTGCAGGTGAAGTCGCGCCGCAGCAGATCGTCCTCGAGCGAGAGGGCCGGGTCGTAGGCCACTTCGAAGTCGCGGTGCCCGGCGCCGGTGGAGGTCTCGGTGCGCGGGAGAGCGACCTCGACCTCTGACCCGTCGCGGTGGCGGTAGCGGATGACGCCGAAGCTCTTGCCGGTCTGCATCGCCCGGCCGGGGGCGTTCCCGTTCAGAAGGGTCTCGACCTTGTCGGCCTCGATGCCCCGGACGAGCAGGTCGACGTCCTTGGGGGAGTCGTGGCCGAGCAGGAGGTCGCGGACGGCGCCGCCGACCACGTGAACCTCGCCGTGCTTCTGGAGGACCCTGATCGCGTGGCTCGCCGCTGGGTCGCGGGCGATCGCGGCGTTCATCCTCTCGTCGATGACGACCGGCTCACCGCCGCGCCGCCCGGAATGCGCGAGTCGGCTACCCCCGTGGGTGTGTCCGCGTCCGCGTGCCATCTCCACAGAGTGTGTGGGAGGTCGCTTCGGCTGCTGAGTTCTCCTGGGAGGCACAGGCCGCCGGTCTGATCGCCAGACGACGGCGGCCCCGGCATGCCGGACCTATCGTCGGCGCGTGCCTGCCCACTACGTCATCCACACTCCCAGCGATGCCATCCTCGGCTCGGTCCTCGGAGACCCGGCGCGAGCCGTCGCCTCGGCGCTGAGGGTCGCGCTGGCGAATCCACCAGGACTCATCCGTCCCTTGCGTGTCTCGCGCATCACCTCATCGGGCCACCGGCAGGAGATCGCCTTCCTGCTCGTCGAGGGGGCGACCGGAGCCCTCACCGAGATGTTCGAGGTCTACGACCCTCGGGACCCCGACCGCGTCCTCGCCTCCTACTCGCAGCTCGAGCTGGCGGCCGGCTTCGCAGCGGCGCGGGCGTACGACCTGGCCGTCGGCCTCCCGGTCGCGGTCAGGCCGCACGGCGGCCCGGTGATCATCGGCCTGCAGCCCGACTACGCATTGATCATCGAGCGCGACCTCGAACTCGTCGCCTGAGAAGGGGCGCGCCCAGGCAGATCGCGCCCATCCACCCCGGCGGCCGGAGGTCTCAGTGCCGAGACCCCCAGCCAGCGGGCGGGCCTACCGCTACGAGCTGGTGTTGCGACGACGACGGACCCGGCGGCGCGGCTTGCGCCTGCGGCGGCGCTTCGGGGCGTCCGAGCTCGAGTTCGAGTTGGAGGCGGCGGAGTAGCTGCGAGAAGCGGGGACCATCGAGGTGAACTTGGCGGCCATCGGAGGGCTCCTGTGGTCGGGTTGACGAGAGGAACCCTAGGTGCGCTTCGTGAGCTCTCTGTGAGCCGCAGATGAGAGTGATCTCATCGGTGTCGGCAGTTCCCGAGCGCCCCCGCTCCCGGCCCGGATCCCGTGCCCGGAGGGTCGTGCTCAGGTCCCGTACCGCGCCCGAAGCGGGCCCCCTGTCTCGTCCTATGTTGGGTGTGAGAGAGCCCCCGAGCGTTGGAGAGAGCAATGCCCAACTGGTGCCAGAACCGTCTGACGGTCATCGGGGATGGTGAGCGCGTCGCGGCCTTCCGTGAGGCGATCAGCGGCGCGGACTCACCGATCTCCTTCGCGCGCATCGCGCCGGAGCCCGAGGGGCTGCTCGACACCATTGATGGCACCCTCATGGACACCCTCGCCGAGCTGACCGGGCCGAACCCGAGGACCGGGTATGGCTGGCGGGTGCAGAACTGGGGCACGAAGTGGGAGGTCCGGGACGCGATCGTCGAGGACGGCCCGGTTCCAGGGCACCTGGTGATCCTCTTCGACACCGCCTGGTCACCTGCGCTGCCGATCGCCGTTGCGCTGATCGAGCAGTGGCCCGACCTCGAGATCCAGATGCTGTGGGCGGAGCAGAGCGCCGACGCCGGCGGCCGCATCCGCGGCTTCGCGGGCGATGTCACCTCCGAGGAGGAGGTCCCGGACGGCCGCGAGCGCGAGTGGTTCATCGAACGCGGCTGGGATGTCTGGTCCGACCCGGAGGAGGGCGAGGGCTAGGAGGTCGGGCCCTTCTCCTCAGCCTCCGAGACGAGGCCGCCCCGGCCCGGTCCAGGAGGGGGAGGGGAGGGTCGGAAGGCGCGGGGCCCAGCCTGAGCGCAGGATCCGGCCGACCTGCCGGGCGCGCAGGAGAGGCTGCGGTCCGTAGGTCCCATCGACGCGCGGGCGGTTCACGGCGTAGCGGGCGAAGTCATCGGCCCACTGCTCCTCGTCCGACAGGCACCAATCACGCCGCGGGGTTTCCGCGTCGACGACTGCGGGGTTGATGACGCAGCGCCACCCTCCGGCGTGGCGCATCGTCCGGCTGACGCGCGAGCGGCTGGCCGGGGTCAGCCCGGCGCGATCGGCGACGTGCCCGAGTTCGTGGAGGAAGGTAACCGAGAGGACCCGGTCCGGCTGGGCCAGATGCTCGGGGGAGAGCGAGATCAGGAAGCGGTCGCCGATCGTGTCCGTGCAGGAGGCGAGCGCGGGGCAGGACCCATTCCCTCTCGTCACCTCGATGCGTGAGCCGAGGTGTGCCCAGATCCGGCGGACCTGTCCGGGCGCCCGGCGGAGCGAGCGGAGGACGACGGCACGCTGGCGGACGCTCAGACCGCGGATGACCGGCCGGCCCCCGCCTGCTGCCTTGGCCGTGATCGACCCGGCAGGCAGGGCGCCGATGCGGACCCGGTAGACAGCCCCGAGGGCGACCGGCGGCAGCTGACCCTGGGGGTCCGGCCCGATCACCGACGCGCCGCCCCCGGCCACGCTTGTCTGCAAGGTGAAGTCCCGGCCCGATGAGAGCCGGCCACCGGCCCCCTCCAGACTCAGCCTGGAGGGCGCGCCGGCCGGGATCAGTACGCGGAGGCGGCCGACCTCATCGTCGGCGAAGGAACGGGGCCAGACCACCGGGGCGGCCAGGGGCAGCCGTGGGTCGACCCGGGCGATGAGGGAGAGCGTCTGCCCTGACGAGGCGGCGGACAACGAGACCAGCCGCGGGTCGAGCAGGATCATGGCGGCGCTGCGGTCGGTCTCGAAGAGCGCCCTCGCGTCCCAGCCGAGGTGGGAGACGATCTCCCTCAGCACCGTGCCGTCAGGGCCAGGAAGAGGAGAGGAGCGACAGGCCGAGCAGAGGTATCCGGGCCCGAGCGCCGGTGCGTTGCCCTCGATCGCCCGCGCGTCGGTGAGGAACGTGGTCTGGTCGCCTGCGCGGGCGGCGAGGGCCTCGGCCTCAGGTTGGTCGAGGCCTTGAGAGGGGACCGCCGGAAGGCCTTCAGCGGCGCGGAGGCTGGAGAGGGAGTCGGCAAGCGGCGCCGGCAGGGGCTGAGCGGTTGCCGCCGTCGCCCCGGCGCTGATCAGCGCGAGGCATGAGAAGAGGGCGGTTGTCAGAATGCGTATGTGCAAGGCGGCGACGGTCGGCGTGCCCTGATCAAGTGCCGGTGCTTGTACGTCGCGGGGGCCTGCGCGCTTCCACGGGGGGCGGCCCTTTCTCAGCAGAGAACGGACGAGGGGGCGCCCGGCGACGTGAACGCGCCCCCCGTCGTCCTGACCGGCGGTCACAGCACCCGGAGGCGCGCGGCGATCTCCTCGAGGGTGGACTGACCGAGCTCTCCCACCGCCTCGTTCAGAACCGCGCCGTCGCCATCCATGACGAAGCAGACTCCATCGAGTTCGAGCCACTGATCCGATCCGCTGGTGCGGAAGGTCCGGGCCTCCTGGTCGAGGGCCACCACCTCGTGCTCCAGGTGGAGCCCACTCACCTCACCCTCGTGGACGGAGATGAAGGAGATCGGCTCGCCCTGGATGAACGCGCCCCGGACCAGGGCCCAGTTCATCTCGCGCAGGTCCTGCTCGCGCCGCGCGGCGGCCTCGCGCTCGGCCTCGATCGCGCGGAACAGCTCAGGGGAGATCATGAACGGCACCGGCCGCACCTCCGCGTCCGGGAAGTCGCTCTTGCGGGCGACCTCGGCGAGCGCCTCCGCACCCTCCGCGGTTGATGTGAGCGCGAGCTGGGTGCCACCGTTGAGGACCGTGAAGGCCATCGCGACATCGGTGAAGGTCTCCCCGCGCCGTCCCCGGCGGACCCATTCGGCCTGGTCTAGGCAGGCGCGCATGCGCGGCAGCTGATCCCAGTCGAGCTCGAGGCGGCCGTAGTCGGGGTCGCCGTAGGTCGTCATCACCGCAGTGGGTCCGGTGATGACCACGCTCGTGGTCCGGACCTCGATGCTGAGGCGTCCGGTCTCGGGGATCTGCTCGGGGATGAAGCCCATCAACGCGACCTTTCGTGCAAGGGGATGAGCCTCGAACGTAAGGCGCCCTCGGGACACTGCACGTGAGACGCGATGATCAGGTGTGGCGACTCACACGGAAGTCCGGGAGCGGGGCTATTGACGTGGCGCCGCCGCCGGACTTTTATGGCGTCCTATCTGGAGAGGGAGAAGCGCAGTGAAAGTGCGTCCTCGATCGACCTCTGTGCGAGCGCGGACAGGGGCGGTGTTCGCCGCCCTCTCCCTCCTGCTGGGCGGAATCGCGCTGACCGTCGGCTGCGGAGATGACGATTCCTCGGCGGACGTGCCGCCGCCGCCGCCGACCACGCAGACGCGCGTGCCGGATGCGGGCTGCACCGAGTCGACACCCAAGCGGATCGAGTGGAACCCACCCGAGGCGGGCGTGTACGTCGTCGGCTGTTCGACGGACGGAGGGGGTCAGGTCGTCCTCACGAGCACGACGGCGCAGGTCCTGCGGGTCTGGTCTCCAAGCGGAGGGCAGGTCGATTCGTATCCGCCCCCGAGCGGGGATGCCTCCGCGCTCGCTGTCGCGAGCGTGATCCCGACGTCGCCGCTCCCGAACGGCTCGACGCCGCTGCTTCCAGGAGGGTCGGCATCGATCTTCGGGACTGCGCCGGTGACCGTGACCTTCGAGGCGGACCCCGCCCTGACACACGAAGCGGCCGTCGCCGCTGCCTTCGCCTCATGGGCGCAGGGGAAGCTGGCTCAGCCCGGTCGACGGCTCGCGATCGGAGCGGCGGCGTGTGCGGATGCCTCGTCTCAAGTCCTCCAGACCCAGTCCTACTTGGAGGACTCGATCCGGGCGTCCTTCGGGATCTTCGAGTGCACCGACTTCGTGCGCGCGATCCAACGTGAGGTCGGAGACGCGGCGCCGCCCGCTTCCGTGCTCGATGATGTCCTGTCCACGGGTAGACGCGTCATCGGTCCGAGTTTCCGTGACGAGGTCATCCGGGTGCTCTACCGGCTCGCGTCCTAGCGCAGGAGCTCTTCGATCCGGGCCCACATCGCCCGGAGCTCCCCCGGTCTCTTGAGGGCGTGGCGAAAGCCGTCCTGCTCCTTGCGGTACATGCCGAGGAGGGTGCCGCCGGCCTCGAGGTTCGCAATCCGGTCGGCGAGCTTGACGATGACGGCCCGCTCGCCGGCGGCACGGATGCGGGGGTAGGTCAGGGCGTGGCGTGTCTTGCGGTTCGGGCCCTGGCGGTTGGTGACGGCGTCGACGAGCCGGGCGACCTCCGGCCCGAACGTCTCTCGAACCTCATCGAAGGTGATGGGGGTGTCCTCGATCACGTCGTGGAGTTGGGCGGACATCCTCAGCTCCAGGTCGGCGCCGAAGCCGAACCGCACGAGCACAGCCTCGACCGCGTCCAGGTGATGCCGGTAGGGGCGGCCGTCTCCGTAGCGTTGATCGGCGTGCGCCGCGATAGCGAACGCGCGCGCCTCGGCGAGTCGTGCGCGCTCGGATGCCGGCAGGTCTGTGACAGCCGGAGCGCCAGCCCCCTGTCTCTCGGAGAGCCCCCGGGCCACTATGAGAGCTCCTCGTTGACATCGACCCGGAGTGCTCCGGGGGCAATCTTCATTCGGTCCATCACCTAAGGCTAGCCAGGCTCGGAGGCAGCGACGCAGTTCCTCTCAGGGGCATGGCGACGTAGGCTCCTCGCGATGGACTTCGACTCCGTCATCGCCTTCCTCGAGGAGCACCGCGGCAAGACCGTGGAGGTCTCCCTGTCCCTCCCCTCAACCAGCATGTCCGAGATGCCGCTGGCCGGCTTCTCCGGGAGGATCGGCAGCATCCGGCAATCGGGCCGGCGCGGCCCGGAGGTTTGGACCCTCCGCCTCGAGATGGAACAGTCGCTACCGGGTCCCGGCCATCTCTGGCTCGCACGCGAGGGATTTGTCTCGGCCGATCTGATCGCCGATCCCCCCTCAGAGCCGGAGGAGCGTCGCGACTCGGGGACGACATGGACTCTCACCATTCGCCTGCGCGAGGTCGACGTGGCGGTGATCTTCTACGTGTGATGGATCGGCGCTCCAGCTCGCGACGCAGAGCGCGCGGGAGAGAGAAGGCCAGGGCGAGCGGGGGGGCGGCCATGGCCGGCGCCACGGGGAGGCTGCAGAACGGGGGACTCGCCTTATGTTGGTCTCGGTCGCCCGACGTCCGCACGTGAGACGCCGTGATGGCCGCGACCACCTTCTGACAGCTCGATCAGCCCCGAGGAACCCGATGCCCCTCGTCACCCCCAAACGCCGTGAGAGTCAGGGCCTGCCCGCTGAGACCTGCGGGAAGATCGAGATCGCCGCGGAGCAGATCGGGGATCCGGAGATCGTGGCCTGGCTCCAGCGCCACTACGCGGCCCGCAGCTCGAACGACGGCTTCGCGATCCGCCCCTACGACAAGGACGCTGCTGCCTACTTCCGGGCTGGGCTCCTCCACTCCCCGGACGGCGGGCCGGCACTCATCCTCGCGGACGGCCGCGCCTGGCACGCGTGGTGGGGTGAGCTCACCGAGCTCCCCTACCCGGTCGCCCTCTCGGATTACCTGCCGCGGCGCCCCCGCCTTCGTCGGCTCGTCCGAGACCTCGCCGCGGTCGCCCCGTTCGCGGTGATCATCTACCTGCTCCTGCGCTGAGCCCGGCGAGGCGCCGTCTGGATCGACCCTCCCGGTGATGATCAGCGGCGTGGGTTTCGCGCCGCCCAGACCTATGGCGACATCACGTCGGCTGATGGGCGCGGCGCCTCGGTAACGGGCCCTTGGTGGTGTCCGGCGTGGGTGATTCACTGCCGGGCATGGACTGGGAGCGAATGCCCCGCCCGGACGGGGTGAGGGAGGTCACGAACACCGGCAGCGGATTCGAGGTGAGCGTCACCACCGACGTCGACGACGAAGGGTTCCTCGCCCGGGAATGCCCGTCGTGCGAGGCCCCGTTCAAGATGCTCGAGCACGAGTACGCCCTCCTGCCCGAGGAGATCGCGCTCACCTGCCCCTACTGCGGTCACTGTGAGCACCACGCGGAGTTCCTCACCCCTGGGCAGAGGGAGCGTGTGCTTGCCGCGGCCGCAGCACTGGCTCAACAGATGGTCCATCGCGAGATGAACAGGATGCTCAGGAAGACGTTCGGGCCCTCGCGGCGCCCACGGCGGTCACGGGGCTCCTTCATCAGCCTGGACGTCTCCTACAAGCCGGGACGGCCTCCCCGGCTCGTCGCGCTCCCGGAAGCCTTCGGGGACAAGACCCGCTCCACCGTCGAATGCTCGAGCTGCGGTAACCACCATGCCGTCTACAGCATCAGCGCGTTCTGTCCGGTCTGCGGTCCCCGGCCGGCCGCCGACAAGGTGCTTGAGGAGATCGGCGCGGCCCGGCTCGCCCTCGCCCTCGAGGATCGGTTCACCGATGAGGACGAGCGGGAGAACCTGCGGGCCGCGGGTGTCTTCGAGCGGTTCGCGGTGGACGCGCTCGGTTCCGTCGTCAGCCTGTTCGAGATCACCGCCCGCGCGGCCTTCGCGAAACGGGCCGCCGATCACGCCACGCTCACGAAGGGCAAGGGGAACGTCTTTCAGCGCCTCGACGACACCGCGGCTCTCTTCTCCGAACACGCGGGGCTCGACCTTGTCGACCTCGCGGGTGAGGAGAGGTGGCTCCGGATGAAGCAGTCGTTCGCCCGCCGGCACGTCCACGTCCACAACGGCGGCGTCGTCGACGAGAAGTTCCTCGCCCAGTCCCCAGGACTCGGCCTGAAGCCCGGGCAGCGGATCGTCATCCGCCGTGCGGAGGCGCAGACGGCCCTTGACGACCTCGAGGCGATCGTCCGCGCGTTCGCCTGAGCTGGAGTCGGGAGTCGAGGGCAAGTGGTGCGGAGCCGCCCCGTTGCCTGCGACAGTCAGCCCCCATCACAGCTAGTGGAGAACGAGCTGACCGTCTGGCCGGCAGGAGCGGTCATGGCCAAGTCGTCCCCCCGGGGTCAGGGCGCGTCGCCGTGGCCCAAGGCCCGCCCGAACTCGCACGTTCCTCGCCGTGACCTCTCTGCTCTACCGCGATCCCCCCTTCGGGATACCGTTCGAGAAGGGATAGACGAGGGAGGCCTCATGGGTGCCATGGGAGCGCGCGGGGCGGGGGTGGGGCTCGTAGCGTTGACCGCGCTCGCCGTGGCGGGCTCGGGGGTGGGCGCGCCGCTCGCGACGGGTCCGGTGCTGGCACTGTCGGGTGGTGGCCCCGAGGTGGTGGCGGTCTCCGACGTCGCCGTGACGGATGCCGGGGACGCCCTCGTCGTCCTCGCGCGACGGAGGTCCGCGACGGAGCCCGTCGTGCTCCAGGTGCGGCAGCGACGCGGCGCCCGCGGCGTTTTCGCCGCCCCTGTCGCCGTCTCATCGTCCGGTTCGTGGAGTGGTGTCGAGGCGGCCCTCGGCGCCAACGGCGACGCGTTCGTCGCGTACCCCGCGCCGAGCGGCCTGGTGGTGAAGGTGCGGCGCGGTTGGACGGGTCGGTGGCGCGACCTCTCGCCCCCGGCCGCCGCCGGCGCGGAGGTCTCGTCGATCCGCCTTGCCCTGACCCCCGGTAGCCGGGGCCGTCTTCTCGATGTCCTGTGGGTGGAGGACGGGGTCCCGGGTCCCGGTACCGGCGGACTGGTTCTGCGCGGTGCACGGCGCACGGCGAGCACCTGGCTCCAGGCCCCGGATGCCCCGGGCGGCGCTCCCGGGGCCGTTGCCTTGGCGTCGGGTGGCGCCGCCCTCGCGGTCAGCGCCACACCCGACGGGCACGTCCGCGCCGTGAGTCGCGGGGGCATCCATGACGCTTGGGAGGGGCCGGTCGAAGTGGCCCGGGTGGGGGTGCCGACGTCGGTGCCTCTCGGTGTCCGCGTCTCCGCGACGGCTGCGGCGAACGGTCTCCTGGTCGCCGGCTGGACGGGGATCCCGCCGGGCGGCACGACACGGCACGCGTTCGTCGCCCGGCGGCTGCCGGGGGCGCCGACATGGGACCCGCCTACGGACCTCGGCGAGGGCGTCCGGCCGCCGGCCGCGTCGGTGAGTGGCGGGGGCTCGATCGCCGTCGCGTGGCCCGGCGCGGAGGGCGACAGCGACGTGGGCCCGGAGCCCCTGCTGTTCCGGACCGTCCCGCCCCTGTCCGGGCCGCCCTCCGACACTCTTGAGACGCTGACCCTCCTCCCCGCTGCGGGTGCCGCGGAGCCTCGTTTCGCCGCCGACGGGTCGTGGGTGGCGGGCATCTTCCCAGGTGAGAACGCCGCTTCGTCCTCCGGCCTCATCGCCTTCGCGGACCGCCCTGGTGGGCGGGTCCGCCGCACCCCGATCCTCGTCGGCGACAGCCGCGGGTTCGCCGCTGGTGAGCGGTCCGCGCTCCTCGCGGTCGCTGCCCCGGCCCGAGGAACGAAGCCTGCCCTCGTCGGCGTCGACGATCTCGGCCCCCTGGGCCTCTCGTCGCCGGGCCGGGTGCGGGCGGGGACCACGGTCGGCGTGAGGTTCCAGCTGTGGCGCCGCACACGCGTCGCGCTGAGTGTGCTGGGCACGCCAGCTCGACCGGCCGTCGTCCGCACCCTCCCTGCGGGCCGGTCCGTCATCCGGGTGCCGCTGCCGGCACGCCCGGGGACCTATGTGATTCGCGCGACCGGCCGGGAGCCCGGTGGGCGCTCGGGCCTCCGTCAGCAGGCCGTGGTGCGCGTGAGCTGAACCGGGAGGTGCAGCCAGCAAAGGTGAGGGCGGGTCGGTGAGGCGCCGGCCGCACCCTGGGAGCTCTCGGCGGCGGATCGCCGTCTGGCATCGTTGTGAGGCGCGCGACATTCCATCTCCGAAGAGGGAGTCAGGGTGCCCGAGGATGCGGAGGGTCTCGAGAGCTGGTTGAGCGGTCGCATCCGCGCTCGCGCTGCCAGGGATGACCTCGAGGTCGCCCGCGGCACCCAGTTGGTCGGCGCTCTCGTGTCGCTAATGCGAAGACACGGCGTCGATCCACAGCGCCTCCGGAACGAGATCGGGACAGAGTGGGTCAGCCGTGATCAGTCGCAGGCGATCTATGGAGACTCGCCCTTCACAGGCTGGAGGGTCCTCGTCCCGGAGAACTGGTACGCCGTCCAGGATCTCATCGAGAACGGGCGATCCTGGACGGCGACGAGGTTCGCGATCTCGTCGCGCGGGCTGCTGAGACAGGGGAGCGGAGAATGGTCCTTGCTCCCACCTCAGGCGGACCTGGTGGTCGAGATGCGCCTCAAGCACATGTCGCGTCAGCAGGACGTCCTGATCGGTGAGGCGCTCGCCTACACCGGGATGCTCGCCATGACGGGCCGCTACCCCCAGGGGCGGCCGATACCGGAGGCGCACGAGGGAGGCACTGGCAGTGTCTGGGGGAGAGACGGGCCCTGACCCCGGGGCCGCACCCGGGGTCAGGGCGCTCTCCTTCTCGGCCTAGGCGGCGCTTCGGCGCCGGACCTCGGCCGCTTCGACATCTCGGGGAGTGCGGAGCCGGATCCGCTTGTCGACTCCCGGCCTGGTGCGCGCCGGCGGCGCGTCGATGAACACGCCGGAGGGGAAGGCCAGCCGCAGGAAGGTGTTGCGCCGGCCTGGGGGATAGGTCATCCAGGTCTCCGGGTCGAACGGTTGCTCAGCGGCGGCATCTCCTGTCAGCCTCGCGACGTCCTCGGCGGAGGGCGCCGCCCCGTCGGCCCTGGCCGCCCGCGCCAGGGAGAGCTCGTCACCGTCGATCATCGCCGTGATCTGGGCGACCAGGTGCCTCTCCGTCGCCGGCGCGGCCAGGGACTGGCCCTGGCAGAAGCTCCGGTCGTGGACGTGGTGGATGCAGCGGTACCGGTCGGTCTGGACGATGGAGCCGTCGCGAAGTCGGTTGCGTCCGTAGCAGAGGCTCATCGGGCTCCAGCCCTCACAGCGCCCGCAGTAGAGCAAGCCCGAGAGGGCGTGGTCGAGGTTCTGCCCGGTGACGCGGCGCTCCTCCAGGCGGTCCTTGACGCGCCCCCAGAGCTGCGGGTCCTCCTCGGCGAGGAGGTCGTGTCCGGAGTCCCAGTATCCATCGCCGTCCGGGACGAGCCCGATGTACCAGGTCCTCCTCAGCATCTGCGAGACCCCTGACGCGCTCCATTGGCTGTGGCCCGCCTCACGTCGCGGGATCCCGGCAGCGGACAGGTCCCGGGCGATCCGGCTGATCGAGAGCCCGGAGTCGAAGTCCCGGAACACCCTCAGGACGACAGACCACTCCTCGGGATCCGGCGCGAGTCGGTTTCCGTCCCAGCGCACCCCGTATGCCCGTCCTCCCTTCACGGGTGGCAGCCCCTTGGCGCGACGGTGACGGATCAACGCCGTCGAGGCATCTCCGCGCTCAGCCGCCTGCCCTTCCTTGATGGACGTGATGATCGAGCGGACCTGGCCGTCCATGAGCGCCGGGAAGTCGACGGAGGCGATGAAGGCGCCCGCGGCAACGCAGTCGTCCCAGAAGGTCATCGACTGAACCGCGTCCGGCGCGATCCTGGTGGCACTGTGTGCCATGACCGCATCGGCCTGGCCTGTGCGCAGGAGCTCGAGGATCCCACCCAGGCGCGCCCGTGGCCCCTCGGCCCCGCCCGACGTGTCGATCCCTTCGATGACGGTGATGGAGACAGGGGAAGGGTCGATGGCGGTGATGGCGTCGCGGCAGGCCCGCTCATGACCGCGGACGATCTCCGCCTCCACCTCGGGGTTGGGAGCCCGCCTCCTCGGGCTTCCGTGGTGCGGGTTGATCAGCCACCGGCGGCCGCGCGTTTCCGGTGGAGCAAGGTCAGTTCTCGAGCGGTCACCCATGGGGGCCTCCTTGAAGGGTCTGATGGCATCGCCTTGCGTTGACGCGCGGGGACGTGACCAATCCGGCACCGGCCCGTTCCCGGCCTGCTTGATGCCAGGTGAGCTCTCCCTGCCGCCTGCCCACGCGCGACTCATGAGGACACGATGTGACATCGGATGCGAGTCGCAGCTCAGGTCTTGACGAGTGCCACTGAGCAGCTGCTCTAGCGGGGCCGGCAGCGACCGATCGGGCCGATACGTCCAAGAGGCCGCGACTCGCGTGGGAGGCCTCAGGAGGGCCTGTTACCGGCTCCTGGACGGCAGAGCGGCCGGTCTCTTCGCTCGCAGTGCCACGCGGAAGGCGATCGCCACCTCTCCGGAGCCCTCATCGCATAGCTTCCAGGGGACAGATCCTCGCGAGCGGAGGTTGACGACATGGACGCACCCGGCAGGACACGGCGGCGCCCTCGAAGGGTCGGTCTGCTCGCGACCATGCTGGCGGCGGCTATCGCGATCCCCCTCGTCTCTGCCGGGGGAGCGGCCGGCGCCACGGTCAGCTTCCGCACTCCGAGCAACAACGTCCACTGCTACTCGGACTCCGGCCCGAGCGTTCAGTGCTGGGTCCTCTCAGCGACCTGTCGCGGGTATGGAGGGGCGACCTACGCCTACTCGTGGGCCGTCCGCGGCAACGGCCGTCCGTCTCGCTTCTGCCCGGGCGACATCGTCCGCGGCTCCCGAGTGCTCCGCTACGGGCAGTCGCTCACGTTCCGCGGCACGAGGTGTGTCTCCCGGACGAGCGGACTGACCTGCACCCGGACGGCGACGGGTCGCGGCTTCTTCCTCAGCCGGGAGCGTCAACGCATCTTCTAGGTGATCAGACACAGGGCGCCGGCCGGTGAGTGAACGCCGCGGGACGCACGGGCTGTCGCGCTCGACTTGATCGGCTGGCCCCTCATGCTCTGAGCCCGGATGCCGCCGGGTGGCGCCCCGGCACTGGCCCGGCGCCATGTGGGAGGGGAGGTGCTCCAACGGGAGGCCACGTCCGGCGGGGAGGTGCCCGGCGATGGATCCCGCGAAGGGCTCTGGGGCGCTCCCACGCGGACTGGTCCAGGCCTCCGTCATGTCGGAGCCGCCGGAGTGGGGAGGCCGAAGTGCGCCCCGGGATGACGGGCGTCCGGAAGGCCTCAGGCTCCGCCCGGGGGAGAGCAGCCCACGGGGGGGGGCGACCCGGCCAGCCCGGCGCCCGGTCCACGCGTGGGAGGAGCGCGCGACAGATGTAGGGGGTCACGCGGCCAGGGAGCCAGTCAGAGTCGGAAGGCGGGCATGGCCCTCGGGGAGCCAGCCCCTCCCGAGGCATGACCGATGCCTCGCTCCAGCGCGGTTGCCGAGCTCCAGGCTCCCGGGCCTGGCCGCAGAGACGTGGATGCCTCTAGAGACACCGGCGCCGCGGCACCTGGAGGAAGGCCCAATCTCCAGGCCCTGCGGATCGCTGACTCGCCCCTGTGAAGAGAAGGCGCCTAGCGGACGCCTAGCGGACGCGGGGCCAGCACGAGCTCCGCCCCATCACGCCATGCCCTTGAGCGGCCCATGGACACGGGACCGGGCACGCCCACCTCGACAGCCCCCATGGCACGGATGTCCCTCCCAACTTCCGCACCTTCAGACGTGCTCTCGGGCGCTCCTCAGACCCTAACCGCGAGATCCCTCTCCACAAAAGGGATCTCAGCCATTCCCGTCCCTCGAAAGTGGTTATAGCCGGCACCGGACTTGGGCACCTAGCCCCACCGACCGGGTCACAAGAACCCCTTGAACAAGCCAAAAAGCCCTTCCGCGGCCCCTCAGACAGACTCGCCATAAGTCCCCGTAGGCGAAAAGGAGGGAAGCTCGTTCACGAGGCAGATCAGAAGCCCATAAGAGAGGGATCTGAACGCGACGAAGCCCACAGGAGAGGGGACTCTCCCTAAGGACTGTCGATCGAGGAGGAAAAGCGAAGGAGGGCAAGGGGACGCAGAGCCACTGAGTGGCCACGAAAGCAAGGGAGGGACTCCCGCGTTCATCCCAGGAGGAGGCTCCTCGGTCAGGGGAGAGATGACGAGGAAGAACAACGGACGAGCTCACGGTCAGGAGCTCACGGGACGAACGCACGGGACAGACGACGGCCGAGCGTGACGAGGGAGCTGGAGACAGCAGTAGGGGGAGAGGGGCTGTGAGCTGCTGAGGGGAAGAGAGCAGCGAGGCGACGAGGGCTAGTCGACGGGGCCACGATCCGATGAGGCCACTCGGAGGCACACAGGGACTCGAAAGGGCGAACGGGCAGTAGGGACGGAGAGCCGTCACCGTGAGAGCACGAGTGCCCGTCCCGTAGGAGAGCCAGCCGCCCTGCCTCTGGCTCTCTCCCCATGGGGCCTCTTCCAGGCCGTTGGCGTGGGGAAGCACCGTGAGCACTCCACGAATTCCGGCCTGTGGCCTAGCGAGCTGTGGGAGAGGGAGGACTCAGGGCCCGTGTTGCTTTGGCTCTGCGGTCCGGTGGCCTGTGGGCCAGCGGCCTCGTGGGCCAGTGGCCTAGGGGTCGGGATAGGGAAGTGGGACTTGGGATGAGCTGAAGCTGACCTAGTGGCCTGTTGGTCGAGTGGCCGGCCGGGATCGTCTGCTGAAGAGCGGAGCTGAGCGGGCGCCGGCTGAGAGGTCCCGAACCGGGGAGGTCCCCAGCAAGGAGCCGAGTCTTCCCTTCCCGCCCCTCGGGGCAAGGTGCGGCATGTCAACAGTCGCCAGAGAATCCGCGCTCGAGACCGTCCGTCGCTCCACGGCTTCCTGGGGCTGGCGGGCCGCTCGGGCTCACTCCGGCCCCGGTGGCAGATTGCGGCATGTCGATGCTCCGCAGGGATCGACGCGATGAAAGCCCGGCAGGTCTCAGCTCGGCTCCTACATTCAAGCGGTGGCCAGGGGCAAGAGAACGCGGAGAAATCTCGGTGTCGGACTTCGGTCTGGCGGCTCAGGCGCGGGTGCTTCACCTGTGCCGTCCATCCGAACCCTCTCCGCTCGAGCTGCGCGGATGACAGCCCTCGGGGCGGCCTGCCTGGCCGGCATGGTCGCTCCCTCAGCGGCAGACGCGGCGACGCCGGCGACGGCACCGACGGACAGCCTCGCGTGGGCCGGCCGAGTGATCGCGCCGATCGACGCGCGGACCGCTCCGGACCCCGGCGCGAAGAAGATCACCCGGGTCTCTCCGACCGCTCCTCTGGCCGGCGGCGAGGCGGTGCTCAGCATCACCCGCTCCACCGTCGGCAAGGACGGCCGCGACTGGGTCGAGGTCCTCCTTCCGATCCGCCCGAGTGGCCGCCGCGGCTGGGTCCCCGCTGACGTGCTCTCCCTGCGCAAGGTGACCACTCGCATCGAGATCTCAACCGGGTCTCGCACCCTCACCCTCTTCCGCTCGGGCCGGCGGGTCCTCACGACGAAGGTCGCGGTCGGTAAGGCCGGCACCCCGACCCCGCTCGGGCGCTTCGCGATCGCGGAGCTCATCAGGCTCCGTACCCCGGACGGCGCACTCGGGCCCGTCGTCCTTCCCCTCACGGCCTACTCACCGACCCTGAACGAGTTCGCCGGGGGCGATGGTCGCGTCGCCGTTCACGGCACGAGCTCGCCCGGCCTGCTCGGGACCCGCGCGTCGAACGGATGCATCCGGGTCCACAACAACGAGGTCCTGAAGCTGGCGCGCCTCGCCCGCCCCGGCACTCCCGTCCGCATTCGCTGAGCACTGACCGTCGGGCAGGCCCGAGCGACCCTCCCTAGCGGCGGGGCGCTTCTCGGATCCACCCGCCGGATGGGTGGCGGCGGAAGCCCTTGGCCTCCATGCGCCGGTCGAGCCGCCGTCTGACCGGCGGGATCGAGTGGGCCAGCAGATAGAGCGGCTGGACCAGCAAGAGCGCGAGGATCATCGCTCCGGCCAGCGCCGCGATCAGTGTCAGGCCGAGCGGGATGTCCACTGGGGTGTGGAGCCCGAGCAGGGCGAGGATCGGCGCCACGAACGCCACGACGGTGACGCCGAAGTAGACCCCGTAGAGCCCGCCGGCGGATCGGAGCACTGACTGGATCACCACGGCGGCGGCGAGTGCCCCCAACCCGGTGAAGGCCGTGGTCGAGATGAAGGTCATCACGGCGCTGATCCGCCGCTGGGTGGCGCTCCGTGGAGCCGCTCACTCTTGGCCAGGGGCGTGGTGAACATGAGAGCAACATAAGACGGGGGTGGCGCCGCGACCGCCCCGCCACCGAGACAAGGCCCCGAGGGATGAAAGGTGGGTTCCTCGCACCTCCTAGAGGGCGACTGGTCGTCCGTCCAGTGCCTTGACGCCGGGGGGCCGGATAGCTTGCGCCAAGCCGCGCTGGCCTAGACCCGCGGCCGACGTTCCTGACGAGGCATGGGAGCCGCGTGCCCCTTCGACCCGCCGCAACCGATCCCGCTCGATCGCAGCTGACATGGCGGAGGTGGCCCTTATGGCTGATGGGGGTTGCCCTCGCCCTGCTCATCCTCGGCGCCGATCGCGGCCTTGGAGCGCCGGCGGCGGCGGGAAACGCCCCGGGCGGGAAGATCTCGAAGCCGTCCACCCAGTGGCTGGCCGACAAGAACGATCCCCAAGCGTGCGCGGATAACGCTGTGGTCCTGCTGACCGTCCGAGGATCAGGCGCCCGATACGGCGATGTCTTCGAAGACGGCCGCGACCACACTCTTGAGTGGTTGGTCGCAGCGCGCAAGCAGGCGATCGCGCGCGGCTACCGGGTGCGCCACCTCCAGTGGATCTACCACGCGAATCCGTTGCCCCTCCACATTGGCGTGGCCGCGGGCGAGCCGGTTTCTAGGTACTTGCGAGATGCGAAGACTGTCCCGCCCGCTCAGATCCGGCTGCTCGGCCAGGCCAGCCGCCGATGCCCTAACCGCCCGATCCTGATCGGCGGCTTTTCTCAGGGGAACATCCAGCTGCGCGCGGCCATGCCGAAGCTCGGTGTCAAGGTCGTGAACGCGATCCGCTCCGTGGATCTCATCGCCGATCCGACAGCCGCGCGGAACTCGGACTCGGGCCTGCGCCACCCGAAGGACTTGGGCGGCCGGCTGACCGCTAGGGGCATCATCCACTTCAGGGTGTCGGCGAAGCGCGTGGCCCAGAGCCCCTACCGCAACACCGGCGGGCTCCGGCAGCGGATCTACCAGTACTGCGCTGCCGGCGATCGAGTCTGCGACCACAAGAACGCTGTGCAGACAGCTTGGTTCGGGGCCGCGCTGAAAGCCAAGGCCCACTTCGACTACCGCTGGGCGGCGATCGGCCGGGCCGCAGCGAACCGCCTTCCGGCACTGGGCCAGCCGACGCCTCCTCCGGCTCCTGATCCGGATCTGGTCGCCCGTGTCTCCCTGGCCTACGGGAGCCAGTCCGTGAACCTCGCCGGCCTCCAGCTCAAGGGCGCGGTGGAGGGGCCGCCGTACCAGGCAGCGCCACTCTTCCGGGCGCGGTTCGGCCCGCCTGACTCCTGCGAACGCTTCAATAATCCAGGAGCGGGGCGTGGAACCGTGTTGACCTGGCAGCGCCACGGGATCAGGGCGAAGTTCAACGACTTGGGCCAGGCCCCCATTTGCGGCTCGGACGCCGGTTGGGTCGTAGAGGTTCAGCTCTTCTCGCCCACGCCAAGCGGATCGTCCCCCTGGATCGTGAGCACAGAGCGTGGGGACTTCCGGGTGGGAACAGCCGCGGATCAGCTGCCGGCCCCGCTGCGTCAGACCGCGCTTCAGCCGAACTTCGTCGTCGACTACTACTCCGACACCTACTGGCCTGAGCAGGATCCCTGCGCCGCGAGGCCGATCTTCGCAGATGACCCCGAGCGCGCGTTCATGACCGTCCGGAAGATGAACCTGGCCCCGCCGGGCCCGGGCAGCTGGCGCGTCATCCTCAGGTTCTCGATTCCCGAGGGTCTTGCCGAGTGCGACGGATAGCGACCGCGTCTCCTCCGGCGATGGCCACTGATGCCCAATTTCGGGCGCCCGGGAAGAACTGACCCTCCCCAGCAGTAGTAGTCGGGGGAGCAGTGGCTCCTGCGTCGAGGTCAGCTCCCGGACAGCGAGTTGAGGAGAGAGGGTTTGTCGGACTATCTGGAGCCATCGAAGGCTCTTGGGACCACGGTCTGGATGAGGCGGGCCCGCGAACTCGGACTGAGTCGGGAGGATCTTGCGGGTCTGCTCGGCTGGTCGCTGGCTGACGGGGGAAGGAGCCTCTCCGGCTGGTCGCCGAAGACGATCGCCCGCATCGAGCGAGGCGAACGCGGCATCCGATCCGTGGCTGAGCTGCAGCTCCTCGCCCCGGTCCTGGATCTGACGCCGGGGCAGTTCGAGGCGCGGGTCTCACAGGCAGCATCTGCGATCCGGGAAGAAGGTTCGCTGGGGCTCCCGGAGGCCATCGCAGCCATTGCCGACCCGCAGCTCCGGGAGGTCCTTTGGCGTATCGCCGATGACCTCACCTCCCTCGCCCTCCGCCTCAGTGCGGAGTCGGCCAGTGAGGTGCCCCCGCCCACCCCCAGCTCATCGAACGGGAAGGCGACTCGATGAACGGCGCGGCCAGCTGGTCCCTCATCACCGCGCCATGATTCCCAGGCCCGAGACCCTGGCGGCTCAGGTGCTGGAGATCACGCTCGCGGCTTCCTGCCCCTCGGGGATGACATCACTGCCGAAGACGAGGCGCCCGTCCGGCCAGCAGACGGCCACCCCGAGCCTCCAGCCGCCGGTGTCGAAGCAGTAGAGGCGCCCCTTGGGGTCTCGCTCCACGGCCCCGCGGGGTGAGTGGCCGACCACCTGGCGGTAGCGGGTCCTCGGTGCGTCGAGGAGCGAGCGCCAGCCCTGCCAGAGGACCCCGCCGTAGGGGTCTCCTCCTCCCCGCAGGCCCTCGGTGCCCATGAGCGGGCGGGGTTGGCGTAAGCGCGTCGAGAGCCACCGGGCCCAGAGCCGTTCCAGCCTGGCGGCCGCGCTCGAGGCGCGCGTGAGCGAGAGCAGTCGCGGGTCGACGCCTGCGTGGGTGAACAGGACATCGGCCTCGGCGTGGGCCACTCCGAGGCGTCCCTCCCGGCCGGCCTTCTCCAGATGGAGGCTGAGATCGTGGAACTGGCGCTGACCGTCGAATCGGATGCCGCCGCGCAGGTAGGCGAGCTCGTGGTTGCCGACCAGGTAGCGGTCGAACACACGCAGGATCAACCTCAGCGTGTGGAGGTCGGTGGCGAAGTGCCGCCCGTCGATGCCGTCTCCCACCTGGATCAGGGTGGTGGTCCGGCTCGAGGGGATCCGCTCGGAGTTCTCGTCGATCATCCCTAGACGGAAGAGGACCCCCTCGAGCAGCTCGTGCCAGCCGTGGACGTCGGAGATCGCCACGGTGCACCGAGGCTCATCGGCGATCAGATCCGCGAGCTCCTCGAGCGGGTGGAGGAGCTCGACCTCCGCGCCGTCGGAGATCGGCAGGGCGAGGCTCTCGATCAGGTCGATGTGGGGGTCGTACACAGTCCGACTATCGGACGGAACCGGCGAGCTGCATGGCCGACCCCGGCGCGCCTCTCGCCTCGAGGAGAAGGACTAACGCCGCGCCGACGCTCGGCACGGCAGCCGCGTCGCAGAGAGGATCGACCCGTCGCGCCCGAGCGACACCACCGAGACATGGCGTGGGCCGCGGGAGAGGAGCGCCAGGCCGAGCCCCGCCGGCATGCGGAAGAAGGTGGTCCCTCCGAGGCGCGGTGGGCAGCGGTAGGCGTTCGGTGAGATGCCGAGCCCCGTGAGCGCGCGGAGTCGCGCTGCCTCTGGGAAGGGGCGGTCACCGCCGGCGGTGAGGGTCGCGCCGAGCACCCGGCCCTGGTCGGTGAGCGCGGCGAGGTTGCCGGGCGCTGCCGCCGTGGCGGTGGAGGTGATGGCGAGGACGCAGAGTCCCGTGCCGAGGATGGAGGTGAGACAGGAACGCATCGACCCACGCTAGGTCGAGCGGTCAACCGGCTCAGCGTTTCTCCCTGTGGCCATCTTGCCCGGCTAGCGGCGGATGATCAGGCGGCCGTCCACAAGGCGGCCAGCAAGTACCCGCAAGTTGCCGGCCCGGTCGCGGAAGCTGACCTTCACCGGGCGGGGGCTCGAGCTGTCGCTCAGCGTGATCCGCAGCCGGCCGGTGCGCTGGGTCTTCGTGAGCCCCTTCGCGGTCCAGCGCACCGACGCCCGGTCGATCCCCGCGCCGCCCTTGTCAGTGGCGCGCAGTGTGAGGACGACCCGGGCGCCCGTCGCCTTCGAGATGACCCGACCGTTCGGCTTTGTCCGATCGATGACAACGAAGCGGCGGGTGGTCTGGCTGACTTCGGCGCCTGCGACGTCCACTGACCTCAGCTCGATCCGATGGCGCCCCGGGCGTAGCGCCACGGAGGCCGTCGCGCTCGTGCGCGGCAGACCCCGGAGCTGTCCGTTCACGTAGACGGTGTAGGCGGGGAAGGATCCCAGCGAGACGGGGATCCGCACGACAGCGGTGCGGTGGAACTTCTTGAATCCCTTCCCCGGCGCGATGAAGGTCGGCGGGGCGGGGGTCGCCGGCGGTGCCGGGGTCATGCTTGCCAGCGGCACCGTGAGACGCGGCAGGCCGTCCTGGCCGATCCTCGCCGCGGAGCGAAGGATGGCGATCCGCTGGTCGACAGTGGCCCCGGGCGTCTGCTGGGCGATGATCGCAAAAGCGCCGGCGACGAGCGGAGCAGACACGGAGGTCCCACTCCAGAACGCAACGCCGCCCTTGGCACTCGCGCCTGGGACGAGGCCACCGGGGGCGAGGATCTCCGGCTTGGAGAGCGCAACGGGCACCTCCCCGGGGGGAGCCCAGATGACCGGGCCACGTGATGAGAACGAGGAGACCCGGTCGTCCTCATCGACGGAGCCCACCGTGAACGACTCCGGGTAGTCGGCGGGGCTGCTGATGGTGGCCTCGGCCGGCCCCTCGTTCCCCGCTGCGAAGACGGGGATGATCCCGAGCGAACGCCAGGCCCGGATCATCGTCTGGAGCCAGGGCTGGTTCGGGACCGAGCTCGCCCAGGAGTTGTTCACCGCGACCGGCTGGTCGGCCGTCGCCGGGTTCCCGTCCGGATCGGCCATCCACTGAGCGGCAGCCAGGAGAGGGCCAGCGTTCCCGGCTCCCGCGTCGTCGAGGCCCTTGGCAACGAGCAGGCGCGCCTCGGGGGCGACCCCGAGACGCGACCAGGACCCGGAGCTGCCACCGACGATGAAGGACGCGACGGCGGTCCCGTGTCCGTGCACGTCGTGGGGTGTCGGGTTCCCTCCGACCGTGTCCCTCCAGCCGGCGATCTTGCCGGCGAGCGCCGGATGCCCAGGTGCGATCCCCGTGTCGATCACGCCGACGGTGATGCCCTGGCCGAGGGGCGCGGAGGCCGGCGCCCCGAGGCTCCCGATCCTCTGGAGCGCCCACGAGGTGGGCGGGGCGGTCTGCGCCGGCTGCAGGGCGGTTGCCCGGACCGCGGCCCGGTCATCGACGATGCTCTCGACCCGTCCGCTGGACGCGAGCCGCTCCAACTCCTCCGCGCTGACCCGGACCCGGGCTGAGTTCATGACCCAGTAGTCCTCCACCGGGCCGACCCCCTGGGCATCGAGCCACCCGCTGTCCTGCTGGGAGAGTGTCTGCGCGCGCCGCTGGTAGGCCTGGGAGTCGTAGGCGGGTAGGTCAGCGGCCTGGCGGGTGAAGACCACGATGACCTCGGTCTCCGCGTCCGGACGCTCAAGTCGATCCTCGACCGACCCAGGGATCTCAGTCGCTGTGGCAGCGCCGGCCCCAGCTAGCGAACCGACGGCCAAGCAGGCGAGAAGAGCCACCCGCCGCCTGGTGAGATCCCTCCGCACGCACGATGAAGTGCCGGTGTGCGCGTGTGGGTCTGTCGGTTTATCCCCCCGCTACCGGTCAGGTCTCATTCAGGTCGCGGCCGGTAGGGCGAGCGGGCGCTCGGTGAGAGCTTCCAGCAGTCCGAGACGACTCAGTGATGAGGGGGACGGGTCGATGCCCTTGCCCCAGGCATCGCAACGGCGCAGCAGGCAGAGATCAGGGCCGAGTGGCCCGAGACGCTTCAGCAGGCTGAACACTTCGGCCTCCGAACGCTCGCGCGGCATGTGCCAGCGGATGAGCGTTCGGATCTCCTCGGCCTCTCGCGCTCCCACCCCGAGGCGCTGGAGGACCGCGCCGGCGATCTCGGCACCGACGACTTCGTGGCTCGGGATCGCACCGTCAGGCGAGCCGCCGTAGTGGTAGTAGCCGTCAGTCCCCAGGTAGGCGGCACCTGGCTTGCCGATGTCGTGCAGCAGCGCGGCGAAGCGGACGCGCATCGAAGCGCGCTGGGCGACGGCCCGGTCGAGGACACGGAACATGTGTTCGTCCAGTGTCAGGCAGTGGTGGATCGTGCGCTGCCGGTAGCCCAGGCAAGGGGCGAGCTCCGGCAGCAACCTGATGAGCACCTGTGAGTCACGGGCCTCCCGGATGAGCCGGCCTGCCGCGGGCGATCTGAGCATCTCCTCAAGGGCGCGGCGATCGCCCTGGCAATCGGGTTCCGGTGATCGTTCGCGACTCATCTCCCGTGACGCTAGGGGCGTTCTGGGGCGGGGTGCGGACTCTTCGAGTGGGGAGTTCCGACGAGTCAGGCGAAGCGCGAAAAAGGGCCTACGTTCGTGGCGTCTGCATCAATCCGACCCAAGGGAAACCCGCATGTCCACCGACCTCCTGACCAGCCCCGAAGAGCAGCTCGAGCGCGCGACCAGCGACTACCTGGCCGTCTCGCGGGGCCGGAGCCTCTTCTCGTCCGACTCCGATCACGCTCGTGCAGAGGAGGCCGCCTGGCAGCGGCTGGTCTCGGCGCAGGCCGAGGTCGCCGCGGCCTAGGGGCCTTGGTGCCGGGTCACCACTAGGGTGGCCCGGCACTTGTAGGAGTGTCCCCGGATGAGGTATGTGCGGCACTGTCACTTGCGCCCGCGCAGTTCTCATCCGACCGTCGGATGTTTGAGAATTGACCCGTCAGCGCGGCGGTCCGGTGGCATGTCCCCATTGACATCCGCAAGCGCGCGCAGCAACATGAGTGCGCAGTACGGTCACTTCTGGTCATCGGGCGTGGAAGGGAACATTGCTTGTCCAAAGCTGATGAGGTCTACAAGCGGGTGAAGGAGATCGAGGCCGAGAGCCCCGAGATGAGTCGGCCTCAGATCTTCGCGAAGATCCAGGAGGAGAGCGGTATGAACGTCGCCGCTGTCTCCGCCAACTTCTACCGCGCGCAGCGATCGGACCCGAGCGCGCCGAAGCGGAGCACGGGCAGCCGGAAGGCACCCGCCGCCGCGAAGGCCGCCCCGGCCGAGCCCGCCACGTCAAGCGCAGCGCCTGCCCGTCGGTCCCCGGCCGGACGCAAGGCCGCTTCCAGCCGCGGCCCTGCGCGCAAGTCCCGGGCCTCCTCCGCATCACGCGGCGGTGGCGCTGGAACCCCGGCCTCGTTGCGAGCGGCGATCGAGTCGATCACGCGCGTCGCCGAGGAGAACGTGGCTCTGCGAGCTCAGGTCACCGAGCTCGAGGGCAAGCTGGCCAACGCCCGGGGCGCCCTCAAGTAGGCACCCCGGTCGCTCTTCTCAGGCGCCGATGCGATTCGGTCGGCGCCTGAGTCGGGCACGTCTCGCGCGCTTGCCGGCGCGAGGGCGCATCGACCAGAGACTGCCCATGAGCACACGGGCTGCGTCTCTGAGGTCGGCGCGAGAGGCCGTCCGGCCCTCACGGGCTCGAGAGGGGGCCGGAGCGGACAGGCTGCTCTCAGCCTCCGAGACGGCGCGCGGCGCTGGCACGTCCGCGGCGATCGGCACGACCTCGACAGGCGCCGGCTGCTCGGCCGACTGACGCCACCGCGGGCTGCGCTCGAGCGCCGTTGCGGGCAGGTCAGCCATCAGCTCGTCGAGCTCCGCCCGCCCGAGCTGCTCGCCCGCGAGGAGCGCGACGGCGAGGGCGTCGAGCGCACCCGAGTGGGCCTGCAGGAGTGCGTAGGCGTCGAGGTATGCGTGCTCGGCCATCCGGGCCACTTCGACATCGATCTGCTGACGGGTGGTATCGGCGGTGCTGTAGGGGCCATTCGCCATCCCGGTGATCAGCTGACCGACCAGCTCGGAGAAGCCGAAGCGTTCGATCGCCGTGCGCGCCATCGTGTTGACCTGCTCGAGGTCGTTGGCGGCGCCGCTCGAGATGTTCGAGAAGCGCAACTGCTCGGCGGCGCGTCCGGCCATGGCGACGACCATCTTCTCGTGGAGCTGCTGGGGGGAGAACAGCGATGAGTCCTCCGAGCCGAACATGGCGAGGCCGGCGGTCGCGCCTCGCGCGCTGATCGAGACCCGCTGGGTCTTCGGGTGGGTGACGCAGAGCTCAGCAGCGAGGGCGTGTCCAGCCTCGTGCCAGGCGATCCGCTCGATCTCACCCTCGGCGAGGGCGCGGTCCTTACGTCGCGGTCCGGCGATCGAGCGCAGCATCCCCTCCTCGAGGTCGGCGAGGGTGATCCGGTCCCGGTCATCGCGCGCGGCCATGATCGCGGCCTCGTTGACGAGCTGGGCCAGGTCGGCGCCCGAGAAGCCCCCGGTGTACGAGGCGATCTTCTCGAGGTCGGCCGTGTCCTCCATCGGCATACCCTTGGCGTGGACTCCGAGGATCTCGAGGCGGCCCTTCTCGGCGGGGAGTGGCACGTTGACGTGGCGGTCGAACCGCCCCGGCCGCGTCAGCGCCTTGTCCAGGATGTCGATCCGGTTGGTCGCGGCGATCACGATGATCCGGTCGCGGGTGCCGAAGCCGTCGAGCTCGACCAGGAGGGCGTTGAGCGTTCCCTCCCGCTCGCTGTCACCCTGGTTGCCCGAGCCGCCGCCGGCGCGGGCCCGCCCGATGGCGTCGATCTCGTCCATGAAGATGACGGCGCCCTCGGCGTGCTCGCGGGCCTTGGCGAAGAGGTCTCGGACCCGTGAGGAGCCGACGCCGACGTAGGTGTCGACGAAGTCGGACCCCGACATCGCGTAGAACGGCACCCCGGCCTCGCCGGCGACTGCCTTGGCGAGGAGGGTCTTGCCGGTCCCGGGAGGCCCCTGGAGGATGACCCCGCGGGGCATCTTGGCGCCGACCCGGGTGAACTTGACGGGGTTGCTGAGGAAGCTGACGGTCTCGGACAGCTCCTCGACGCACTCGTCGCAGCCGGCGACGTCGCTGAAACGCACCTCGGGAGGCGCGGCGAGGGCGGTCTTGGAGATCTTGCCGTGCCCGGCCATCCGACCGCCACCGCCGCCGCCGCCACGGAAGCGACGGATCAGGACGATGCTGATCAGGAAGAAGGCGCCGATGGCGGCGAAGATCAACGGGGTGATGAGATACCGGGTCCAGCCGGTCGGGCCGCTGGACTGCCCGCTCTCGTTGTCGCCGGCGCTCGGCGGAGTGACCGTGACGACTCCGTTCTGGGTGAGGAACTCGTCGAGGCCGTAGACGGTGGGGAGCTTGTCGTCGCCGGTCCGCGCGGCGCCGTTGGCCACCGCGAACTCCGAGCCGACCTGAGGATCCGGGATCTGCGCGGAGGCGAGCTTGCCCTCCTCGTCGCGGGCCACGATCCACTCGCGTGCCCGGTCGATCGCAACGACGTTGACCCGGTCCAGGCGGATCGCCTCGACCATGCCGGGGTAGCCGATGTCGGGAGCCGAGCCGCCGTTGGAGAAGACGTTCACCAGGGACAGCGGGGCGGTGGGCTCTGCGTCCTGGGAGAGGGCCATCGAGGGCAGGGCCATCAGAGCGCCCAGCGACACTGCGATGCGGAGGAGGGTCGATCGATGAGTGGTCACGGGTGTGAGTCTCTCAATCGCGTCTTCGTGATTGGGGAGATTTCCTCTCCGCATCAGCCTCCTGGGGGGAGGGGGCAATTTTTGACCCCCCTGCCGCAGGGGGAGGGGGCAATTTTTGACCCCACAAAAGAAAGAGTGACTAACTAGGTCTTCTTGGAGGAGAGGAAGAGCTAGGTCAGAGAGATCACTGAGACACAGGAATAGTGGACTAGGGGGATAGGCCCTAGTGGACTAGGGGGATAGGCCCTAGTGGACTAGGGCGCGCGCGAGAAGAGGATCCGACGAGGGTGGCGCCGGCGCGGCTAGCGTCGCCGTCATGGCGAGGCGACCCATCTCCGAAGGCATCCGCCTCCGCAACCGGATCCTGATCACCCTCGCGCTCCTGCTTGCCTACCGTCTGCTCGCCCACGTGCCGGCTCCCGGGGTGAACGATCAGTTGAGTGCGGCATCCACCGATGCGCTCCTCAGGGCAGCGGGCCTCTTCGGGGGTTCCGCCGCCGGTGTCGTCTCGATCGTCGCGCTCGGAGTCGGCCCCCTCGTCCTGTCAGCGATCGCCTACCAGGTGGCCGAGCGGGTGATCCCCTATCTCTCCCAACTGCGCGACTCGGGCGCTGACGACAAGCGCAACCGCGTCAAGCGGTTGCTGGCCTGCGTCATCGCTCTTGGTCAGGCGGCGACGCTCGCCTCGAACCTCAGCGGGCCGGAGGCGACGGATTACCTGCTCGTGACGCTGTCGTTGTTCGCCGGCGCGGTGGTGGTGGTCTGGTGCGCCGACCGCATCAGCCAGAACGGGATCGGCCAAGGAACCTCGCTGCTGATCGTGGCCTCGCTCCTGCCGATGCTCACCGGCCAGTTCTCCTCCTGGTCCTCATCGGGGCCCGCGGCGATCCTCACCGGCAGCCTCGTCGTCGGCGTCGTGATCCTGGTGATCCTCGGCCTGAGCCTCCACCAGCTGCGCCTCCCGGTCATGCTGGCCGGCGGCCGGACCTCGGCGTCGGCCAGCTACCTGCCGATCGGCTTCATCCTCTCGGGGGTGACGCCGGTGATCTTCGCGGTCGCGGTCCTCAGCGCGCCGGCGACGTTCATCCCCATGCTCGGCCTCGACGCCTCCGCTCTGGATGTCATCGCGCCGACGAGCTGGGGTGGCCTCGCCCTCACCGCGGTCCTCGTCGGCTTCTTCAGCATCACCTACGCCCGCTTCGTCTTCGACCCTTGGCAGGTGGCTGCAGCCCTCGCCCGCTCGGGCGCCTTCATCCCGGGCCACGCCCCCGGGCCCGCGACGGCCGAGCTGATCGCCGCCAGCGCGAGCCGGAACGTCTATGTCGGCGCCGGAGCTCTCGCCGGGCTCTCCATCGCTCCTCGCGTCCTCGGTGAGCTCGTGCCCGCCCTACCGCAGATGCCCGCGGGGACGCTCCTGCTGATCGTGGTGGGTGTCGGCATCAGCGTCGGCTCGAGGCTCCTCGCCGAGATCTCCACCCTCAAGGACCGGTCGGCCGTCGCCTGAGAGGCTCGGGACTCGGATGCGAGCCTCGAGCAACGCCCACTGCTCCGCTGGCAGTGTCGGCGACATGAGCTCACCCATCCGCGCCCTCACACCTGGGACCATCGTCGAGATCACGGACCCGCTCCCCGGCTCGACCCTGGCGCCCGGCACGCGCGGGGTCTTCATGCGCGAGTCGTTCGGGCCCGGTGGCGCTCTCCTGAAGGTCCGCGGCGAGGACGGGGACACCGACCCGGTCCTGATCGAGCTGAGTCGCCTTCGGTTGGTCTGAGCGGCCGGTCTCTCGGCTGAATGTCGCGCTCTCACACGTAAGCAGGAGAAACGCCCGGATGCCGGACAGCGGTCAGTACGGTTGCGCTCGATGTCAGTCCCAGCCAGCGAGACAGGCGCGGCGCCCGCCGATGAACAGGGGCGCTGCTCGACCTGCCACTACATCCGCAGCTTCTCGACGCCGCTGCGGGCGATGTACTTCTGCCGGGCCCGTCGCACTGAGATGACGGTTCCCCAGAAGGACGCGGTCCGCGACTGCTCACTCTGGCGTCTGTTCACCCCTCGAGCCATGAGTGCCAGGGCGCGCGAGTTCAGCGCAAGCGGTGAGATGGCCAGCGACCTGATGCGGCTCGAGGAGCAGATGTTCCAGAAGCTCGCCCAGTCCCTCGGCCGGCACGGTGCCGACCTGAAGACGCTGATGCTGCTCGCCTATCCGTCCATCACATCCGCGGACCAGATCTCCTGGCTCGACGAGCTCGGGCTGGAGCGCACGCCCGCACCTCTGGCTGACCTGGTCCCGGTCCTGATCCACCTTCGCTACGAGGAGCTCATCCCGTTCCTCGAGCCATTCATCGTCCGCGAGTCCGCGGCACAAACAGAGGAGTCCGCGGGTGCTTGAGATCGGTAGCCACGTCAGCTATTCCACGTTCGGCCCGGGGGAGGTCGTCGATCATCGCGTCCGCCTCCACGACGGCAAGGAGACCACGTTCGCGGTGGTCGTCTTCCCGCACAAGCACCTCGAGGTCCAGCTGCCGATCGGGCTGGCAGGAGTGGCCGACCGGTTGCGGCCGATCGTCGGGGCCCGCGAGGCCCGCCGACTCCTGAAGAAGCCGGCCGCGCCGGCGCTGGTGCTCTCGAGCGTCTACGAGGAGCGCGAGAAGGCCGCCCACCGACTCCTTCGTGAGAACAACCCGGCGGCCTGGGCGGACGTCCTCTGGTCCTACGTCACCTACTTCGGGAACGGGGGGCTGCTCGCCGTCTCCGACCGCGAGCTCGTCTCGGATTCGATCGGTCGGCTCTCCTGTGAGGCCGGGTACGCGCTCAACGAGGCGCCCGAGGTCATCTCGGCCGAGCTCTGGAAGCCGTTCGAGGCGACGCCGAAGAAGCGCCCGCGCAATCGCAAGGGGGCCGCAGCGCCTGTCGAGGGCGCCCCCGAGGCTGTCGTCGGGACCTGACCCGCGGGGAGCCGCGTTCAGGCAGCGTCGTCGCTGAGCACGAGCGCGGCTCCCGGCAGCGAGTCGAAGAGCGCCAACCGGTAGGCGGCGTTCCGGATGATCCAGATGTTCCGGGTGTGGATCACCGCCGACTGGGAGAGGGCCTCATCAGACTGGAGGCTCGGACAGGGCGTCGTCAGCGCGCGGGAGTGGATCCCCTCCAGGTGCTCGTCGAGTGAGTTGATCAATGTCAGCGAGGTGCGGATCCTCAGCATGATCTCGCTCCGCGCCAGGCGGGCGAGGCGCAGGGCCTCCCGGCGCTCGGCGGCGACGACCTCTGGCGGCAGGGACGGGGAGAGGCTGTAGGCGACCTGGCTGCTGTGCGGCGCCGCCGCGGCGACGAGGATGCCGTCCTCTTCGAGATCGCGGATCGCTTGGGTTGTCCGCCTTGCCTGCACGCGGTAGCCGTAGCGGACGGAGATCGCTGTGGTCAGCTGGGCGGCAAGCCGGTCGGGAGCGATCGCGAGCTCGTGGATCAACCGCTGCTGAGCGCGCGGACGTCTGGAGAAGGTGGACATGGGTGTGATGATCCGGATCCTCTCTCGCATCGAGGGCGAATCTCGCCGGGCATGAGAAGCGCCGGCCACCCGCGGGGGGCTGGCATGCTCTGTCAGTCGATGTCCAGGGGCCGCTCCACACATACCAACGCATCCGCCTCTGCGCCGCCGCGCCCCGTGTCTGCGAGTGTCGATGCCGAGATCGAGGCCGTCTTTGCTGAGACGCGCCGCCTGGTCAAGACCGAGATCTCCAAGGGCCTCGAGGGCTCGCAGACCGACCCCGCACTCCCCAACAGCGCCGGGGCGCGCCGCGAGGACTCGGAACTGCCTCGGGATCTGATGGAGCTGGCCCTCTGGGCGTCCCTCACCGAGGACGATCAGTTCGCCGACTCACTGCTCGGGTCCGCTCAGGATCACATCGACCGGCACCTGGCGTTCCTCGCGGCACGCCCCAGGTTCGAGGACGGGCGGGACACCGAAGAGCTCGTCGTGGTCGCCCAGTGGATGCGCGAGCGGTGTCAGCGATTGCGCGACCCCGACTACCGGCGCGAGGAGTGCTCGGTCCGGCGGCTGAGGCTGAAGGGCTTCGGCGAGCGCCGGCGCCTGTTCGCTGTCCTGAAGCCCCGGACGGTGGCTGCCTTCCGCGCAGGTGACCTCCCGGGCGCCCGGGCCCTGATCCGGCGGATGGTCGAGCTCGGCGAGGGCTACGACGAGATCACCGTGGAGGACATCGACGCGGTCGATGACGCGCAGCTGGAGCGGTGCGGCCGGGTCATGCGGGCGCGGGCGATCTTCGAGGGCGACCGAGGCATGCCGCCGGCCCTTCGGCTCGGGCTCGGCTACGACGCAGAGCCGCCCGAGACCCTGCTCGCCAGCAGTGTCATCGAGGTCGAACTCGCCGGGGACGCAGCCCTGACGCTCCATCGCCGAAGAGTCCTCACGGCCCGCCGGGGCGGGTTCGCAGGCCGCAAGGACGACAAGGGACGCAATGAGGCGGCACCGGCCCTCCACGGCGTCGTCGCCCACGAGCACATCGCCGCGTCATTGCGCGTCTGGCGGGAGGCGGGGGTACCGGCAGCGATCGACCTACGACCGGATGCCCGCACACGAGCGCAGCTGATCTCCGATCTGGCGGCCGCGGGGTTCGAGGTCACGGAGCGCCTGGCGGTATCATCGAACAGGTCCTCCGCTTCATCCACCCGCCTGCTTCAGCTCATGACCGAGGCCCGCGGCAGTCTCAATGGGAACGAAGTCGTCGTGACCCTCCTGCGCGACGTCGAGACGGTGACGAGCGACCGCCCCGAGTTCCAGCGCCGGAAGCTCCTCGCCGCGATCAAGGAGTGGGACGACGTCGGTGAGCTCACCGACCAGGCGCTCTATGAGAACGGGGTCGACCTGTTCTCCGGCGAGCGTCTGTCGGAGAGGCGCCCGCCGGCGCCGGTGATCGACATAAAGGCCGTTGGCCCGTTCATGGGGAGCTCGTGCTCTCACTCCTCCGCGGAGTGGGAGGTCGCAGGCGGTCGTCCCTACGCGAGGATCTACTGCCTCACGTGCGGCCACGAGTTCGAGCGCCAGCCGGCGTATCTCGATCCGGGCATGAGCCCGAGCGACCGCAAGGCGACGATCAACCTCCACCTCGACCAGTACCGGGTCGTGGCGATCTTGAAGGGGGAGCCGGAGCCGACCGCCGCCGGTCTCCTCGACGCGATCCCCGCCCCGCACACGTCTCCGAGCTCACGAGGCGCGCGCAACATCCGCGAGGCCCTAGGTGTAGTTCCCACGGACGTTGTTGAGGAGGGCGTCCATGGGGGTCAGGCCGCCGAGGGCGGTGTGGGGTCGGCGCCGATTGTAGGTGTCGACCCACGCCGCCAGGCAGGCCAGGCGTTCGGTGTTCGAGCGATACAGGCGTAGGTAGGCCCACTCCTCGATGAGGGTCCGGTTGAACCGCTCGACCTTCCCGTTGGTCTGGGGCCGGTAGGGCGCGATCACGACATGGCGCGCCGCCAGATCGGCCAGGGCACCGCGAAAGTCCGCCGAGCGGCAATAGGCCAGGGCCCGGTCGGTCATCACGCCCTCGATCACCACGCCGTGACGGGAGAGGAAGGCGGCGGCCCGGCGCAGAAACCCGGCGCACGTCGCCGCGCGCTCGTCGGGGTGCACCTCGACATAGGCGAGGCGGGTGCAGTCATCGACGGCGGCGTGCACGAAGTCCAGATGGCGTCCCGTGCGGGCCTGGTTGGGCCGGCCGGCCTGGCGGCCAAGCAGCCGGTGGCCGCCCCGTCGGGGATGCGCGCCAGCCGCTTGACGTCGATGTGCACGAGCTCTCCCGGGCGCTCGCGCTGGTAGCGCACGATGCGGCGGGTGGGCCGGTCGAAGTCGGAGAGGCGGCTGTGCCCCGCCCGCCGCAGGATCGCATAGACACTCGAGCGGGCGATCCCCAACGCATAGGCGATCCGGTGCGGACCCCAGCGGCGCTCTGAGCGGAGCCCGAGGACGCGCGCGACCCGCGCCGAGTCGGCCTGGTGGGGGCAGCGGTGCGGGCGCGAGCTTCGATCCTCGAGTCCCTTGAGGCCCTCGACACGGAAACGCGCCCGCCACTTGTAGGCGGTGGCCGCCGAGACCCCCATCGACTCGGCGGCCACCCGCACCGGCCACCCCAGCACCTCGATCCGCTCGACCAACAGCATCCTGCCAAGCGGCGTCAGCTTCGCCTTACGATGAGCCACGAGGGCCTCCTTCGGTTGGAACCTCGACAGCTCTAACCGTCTCGGAGGCCCTCGCCCCTCAACAACCTTCCTGGGAACTACACCTAGGGCGACGCTCCTAGCCCTGGGGGTGGGCCTGCCCGAGGCGGGCGATCTCGGCCATGGCACCCTCCGCGCCGAGGTGGGCGACGATGAAGGAGACCTGAGCTCCGACGCCGCCGTTGTTCACGTCCGAGGCGCCCCGGGAGATCAGATCGTGCGTGGCCTCGAGGGCCTCCTCGTCATCCTCCATGGTGTTGAGGGTCCGGCTCGCCTGGGCGTCGGCGAGGTCGTGGACGAGCTCGTCGAGGTGCTCAGGGGTGAGCCCTGAGCTGGTGGCGTGCGCGACGACGTCGGCTTCGTTCATGGGTGTCTCCTTCGACCAGCGTGACCTCTCCCCGAAGATACGTCGACCGGTCGGGTGGGCCCGCCGGATCGGGCCTCAAGGGCGCCCCTCGCGCTGGGCGCCGGGCAGCCGCATGCGGAACACCGGACCCTGAGGGCGGAACGGGAGCTCGCTGCCGTAGGGGACCAGGAAGGCGTGGTCGCGCGCCACACGCAGGTCCGGCTCGCAGTAGGTGTCGGTGATGACCAGGACCGGCGCGCCGGCGGGAAAGTCCGGCAGGTCATCGAGCAGGTCCACGCCCGGCTGCAGGACCGTCCCGCCGCGTCCTCTTATCTCTACCCGGCCGGCGATCTGGGCGGGTGCCATGTAGCCCTCGTCGTGCGCCTGGGCGTCGCAGAAGACGACCCGGACCAGTCCCACTTCACGCTGGTTGGCGTAGCTGGCGATCGTCCCGAGCGCGCGCGCCAGGAGCGCCTTGTCCATCGAACCCGAGGTGTCCAGGACGACCCCGAATGTGCGCCCTTCCCCGGGGGCGTCGAGGGGGACGACGCGGGGGCGAGGGATCTGCGAGTTGGACGCCTGCCGGCGCGAGGGGCGCGCGTAGCTGCGCCGGGTCTCGGGCGGCGGGAAGCGCGCGTCCATCCAACGGGCGAGCTCCACATCCCAGGGGATCGGCGGCTGGGCGAGCGCGGCGACTTCCTCCACCAGGTCGGCGGGGAGCAGGCCGCGGCCGGAGGAACGGTGCCACTCGAGGCCCTGGGCGAGGGCGCTGCGGTAGAAGGCATCCAGGTCGAGGCCGTCCCCGCGCTCCCACCACTCCGGGCGCCGGTTCAGGACATCCCCGACGCCGCGGCCGGCGAAGGTCGCGAGCTTGCGGGCCCGCCTCATGTCAGAGGCGATGCGGTCGTAGATCTCCTCCGAGGTCAGGCCGGCCAGGTCGGGGTCGTGGAGCATCCCGATCTGAGGCGGCGTGCCCACCTCGAGCTCGATCAGCCAGCGGTTGATCACGAAGTCGCAGGCGCAGTTCCAGAGGAAGGGGTCGCGGCCGGCGCCGCGTGAGTGATGCGAGAGTCCGGGGTGGAGCAGCTCGTGGGCGATCACGAAGCGCATCTCCTGCTCGTTCAGGCCGGCCGCCGGGTTCACGAAGATCTTCTTCTCCTGCGCGTCGACGGCGGCGATCTGAATGCCCAGACGCTGGCAGACGAGGGCGTCCTCGATGATCCGGAACGACGCCCCGAGTGCCCCGAGCAGGGGGTAGGAGGCCATGAACCACTCCTTGGCCTTCTCGGCGGCGCTGCGGGTGTTCCTCGAGGACCCGGGCGCCGCGACCACCTCTGGATCCTCACCGCCGGCGATGCGGACCGCTGACTCGAGCGCCCAGCGCATGCCCTGGGTCATCGCGGCGCTCCAGTCGATCCTGCCCCGGTAGGCCAGGGACTTCTCGAAGATCAGGTCCGGGCGGAACCCCTCAGGTGCGGGGCGTCCCTCGAGGGTGCGGTAGGCGGGATCCTCTCCACGAGGAAGACCGGCGAGGACGAGAGCCCCGGCGTCGGTGGGAGGGCGCCCGATGCCGACGCTGCGCTGGAAGTGATCGGCGGCCGCGCAGCAGGAGAGGTTCCAGGCGACCGGGTCCGGGTGCTCGCGGAAGTGGCCGAGGCCGAGGTGGAGGAGGCAGTGGCTGATCGCGAACGCCCACTCCTGGGGTTCGGCGCGCCGGGCCGGGTTCGCCCACAGGACCCCGTTGCTCGTGACCACACACAGCAGCCGGTCAGGGCAGAGGCCATCCGGGCGGCGCATCACCACCACCCGGTGGGCGAGCGCGGACATCATCGGGTTCGTCTGGACCAGCCGAAGGCCCTCAGCGAACGCCTCGGAGGCCGGATCAGGCGCGGCCCTGCGGCTGCGCTTGCCCACTGTCTATCCCCGCGCCTTCGCGAGACGCGGCAGGTCGCGGACCATCTCCGTGATGAACCAGTCCGGCAGGTCCTCGAGACCATCGGCGGACCCGACCACGAGCTGGGCGAGCTCGATCTGGATCCCCGCCAGCGAGGTGATCAGCTCCTTCGCCCGGTGCCGGAGCTCATCCGAGCGCCCGCTGACCGCCTCTCGCGACGCGGGGAGCTCCTTGACCAGCTGGGCCCGCAGGGACTGGGCGAGGAAGTACCGCACGTCAGCCTCCTCGGGCGCCCGCGGCCAGGAGATGTCCCCCTTGATGAGTGCGGTGACGCGGTAGGCGGTGTCGCGGGTCTTCCAGTAGGTGATGAAGGACTGGGCGTGGTGGTCGCTGAGACAGCCGAACGCGATCGCGGCCAGCGAGCCGGCGGGGACCTGCGGCCCGAAGGCGGTGAGGGCGTCTGAGACCATGTGCCAGCTGCGCGGGGTGGAGAAGGGCGCCTCGTGCGGCGCGGCGGGGGAGAGCAGGTGGTCGGGCCGCTGGCCGAGGTAGTCGATCACGGCCTCGTGGATGCCGTTGACCTTCGCCCACGCGAGCCAGTCGCGGTGGGAGACCCTCAGGTGGACGTGGACCATCCGGTTGAGCAGCGCCGAGGAGACCTGACGGGTGATCGCGTGGTCCTGGGCCCGGTTGCCGGCGCCGATCACCACCGAACCGGCCGGCAGCTTGTACTCGCCGAGGCGCCGGTCGTGGATGAGTGAGTAGAACGACCGCTGCACGTCCTGGGTCGCGCCGTTCAGCTCGTCCAGGAAGAGCACGTAGGGCTCGGCGCGGGCGATCATCCGCGGCGGGCAGAAGAAGGAGGTCCCGTTCTCGATCTGGGGGACGCCGATCAGGTCCTCGGGGGCGAGCTGGCTGCCGAGAAGGGAGACGCACGGCAGGCCGACGGAGTCGGCGAACTGCTCGACGAGGGCGCTCTTGCCGATACCGGGCTGCCCCCAGATGAAGACAGGCCGTGTCAGCGCGACCGCGAGGAGGAACTCCGGCAGCTCGCTCTGGGCCATCTGGGCGGAGGTGTTCACGAGATCGAGGATAGTGCGCAACCGCCGGCCTGCCGCTCACACCTCACCTGTTGGCCCTCGCCATCCGCCCCGCGCCCGGCGGCACACGCGTGCCTGCCGGGGCGGAGCTCGTGGTGGTCACCTCGCCCGGACGAGCTCCGGGTCGAGGCGGTAGTAGTCGGACACCCACTGGACGTGCGCCGGCTCGTGCAGGCGACCGGCCCAGCGCGCGGCGACGTAGCTCGGCGCGCGCGGCGCCTTGACCGGCCACATCCCGACCTCCATCGGCAGCCTGTCGGCCTTCTTCTGGTTGCAGGCGTAGCAGGCCGTGACCACGTTCTCCCAGGTGTGAGCGTCGCCAGGGCGCTCGAAGCGGCACTTGGGCTTGACGTGGTCGATGGTCGCGCTCCGCGGGTTCCCCGAGCGCAGGACGACGGGCTCCAGGCAGTACTGGCAGCGGTAGTCGTCGCGGGCGACCACGACCCGGCGGGTCGGGCGCTTGCGCTCGAGCTTGGTCAGCGGGATCGCCATCGGGACCGCTGCGACGACCGGGGCCGGCAGGTCCAGGTAGGCCGAGCGGAAGCGCCGCGTCTCGTCGACGACGAGCGCCTGGGCGCGTCCGACGGCCACCGAGGCGACGGCCAGGTGCATCGGCACCAGGTCGATCGGGGCGCAGGTGAGGTCGCAGAGGAGAGTCGTGTTGGACATGTCGCGGTCGTTTCGTCGGGGTTGAGGGTGGAACGGTCGGGGTTGTGGGTGGAACCGTCGCGCGGTCATCTGTCAGGGAACGAAAAAGGCGGCCATCTGGGCCGCCTCGTCGTGCTCTTACCTGGTTCTCGAAGGGAGGCTGCTACGGGCAGCGCCCTCGATGGCCGGCGAACACGACGGGGCTGGCCCCGTGCTTCGGGTAGGCGATCGACTCTCCGCGGATATCCGCGGAGGTCGTGCCGGGGGCCTGCGTGTTGTGAAGTCGCCAGTTCATTCCAGGGCCAATGTAGCGTCAGCGCGGTGGAAGTGCATGCGTTTTGGCCTTTGAGTGTCTGCATTGCGCGGGACGTTGCGAGCGCGCCCTGAGAGGGCAAGGAACGCACCGGGTGGTGATGGCACGCCCATAGGCTCGGCCGGTGATCAGTCCCCGCAGAGTCCTCCTGTCGCTCCTCACCAGCGCGCTCACACTCGCGGCGCTCGGGGCATCGAGTGCCACGGGAGCCGCGGCACGCGATGACGGCAGCTGGGCCCGGCCCGCAGCCGAGCGCCTCGTCGCTGAGGGCCTCTGGCAGGGAGCGATCCCCCGGGATCTCTCGCGACCGGCGCCGAGGCGGGCACTGGCTCGCGCGCTTCATCTCGCCCTCACCTCTGAGGACGCTCCGGCCCCGGCGCCGCTCGAGGCCGTGTCTCTCCCGCGACTCGATGACGTCCGCACGGATGACAGAGACCGGCTCGCTGTCGAGTACGTCGTCGGGCTGGAGTTGCTCGGGACGAAGGCCGGGTCGTTCATGCCGGCGCGCGGTCTCAGCCTTGCTCAGGCGCGCCTGGCAGTGGTGCGGGGTCTCGGCCTCGAGTCCGAACGCGCCGCCATCCAGGGTCTGTCCGGCTTGCGCATGCCGGCCTTCGCCGGCTCCGAGGTCCTCGCCCGTGAGCTCGGCCTGGTCGGCAACCACCTCGCTGAAGCGGACTACCGTGAGCGCCACGCCGCGGACCAGCTCAGCTGGGCCGAGCTCTTCACCCTGATGGACCGCCTGCGTGAGGTTTCCTCATGGGACCTCGAGCGACTCGGTGTCTTCCACCAGATCGCCCTCCCTGAGCTCTCGCCGCGGGAGCGGGCTGTCATCCAGGCGGGGATCTCCCAGATCGGGCACCCCTACGTCTGGGGCGGCTCCGCTCCGGGGCGCGCCGGCACCACGCGGCGCGGGGCGGGCTTCGACTGTTCTGGCCTGGTCTGGTGGGCGTACGCCTCGGCGGGCCAGGGGGAGAGCATCCACCGCTGGCGCTCGACGGCCGCGGCCTTCGCGATGACCCGCGGCGCGAGACACGTCCCCGTCGCCGCGGCCGGCCCGGGGGATCTGGTCTTCTACGGCGCGAAGGGCGCGAAGACCCGCCGCTCCCAGATCGAGCACGTCGGCATCGCCCTCGGCGGAGGCTGGCTCTTGCACTCCTCCGGTGGGAGGGGCGGTCCGACGATCAGCTACCTCCCGCACTACTGGTCCGAGGGAGAGGTCTCCGCCCGGCTCATCGGGTGAGAGGAGGCGGGGCCGAGCCCCGCCCCGCCCTCAGCCCGCGAGCGCGGTCAGGAGGGGCGGGGTGGGGTTACCTTGCTGCCCTCAGCATCCGGGGAGTCCGAGCCCGCCACGGTCGGCGGCCCGGATCCAGACCTCGCTGATGTAGCCGAAGACGCCGTTGGTGAGCCGCACGCCGTAGTAGCGGGTGGACTCGAAGCGCAACGGGTTCGCGTCGTCGGCCGCCGAGGTGTCGTGGCCGTTCGTCGTCCGCTCACCAGTCGTCTGGCAGACGGCCGCGTCATACACGTGCCCGCTGCCCGCTTCGGTGCCGTTGATGTTGCAGCCCCGCGAGCCGCACCGGATCCACGGCTGGGTGGTCAGGCGCACCGGGGTCGTGTCCTCGCGCATCCCCATCCCGTCCGTGACCCGGTTGTCCACGACGATGGCGCGACGCGTCGGCGCCGGCGGCGGCGGCGGCGCGGCCACGTTGACGGTGACGGAGTTGGTCGGTGCGCTGACGACGCCGAAGCGGTCCGTCACGGTGGCGTAGAAGGTGTGGGCGCCGGGCGGGAGACCGTAGAACTGCTTGCTCGAGCGCGTCCCGCACTGGGCCGCGAAGACCTCGGCGCCGTTGCGGTAGAACCGGCAGGTGACGGGGTCCCGGCCCGACTGCCAGCCCACGTCGAAGGCGACTCCGACATGTCCGCCCCCGTTGTTCACGGCGGTCAGGTTCGCCGCGACCGGACGAGGAGTCCCGGGATCGGGTGTCGGGGGCTGGGGGGTCCCATCGACGATCGGGGGCGGCTGCGCGCAGATCGCGTGCTCTCCGACCCGGTCCGGGATCGAATCGATCGAGACCTGGTCGAGGTTCACGACCGGAGCCCCGCGGCCGGTGTGGCAGAGCCAATCGCCACCCGTAGGGATCCACCGCCGGTAGCCGTCGGCTCCCACCAGCCATGAGGCCCCGTTGCGGGAGTTGCGCACGATCGTGTTGGCGCCGGGCCGCGGAAGGTTCGCGACCGTGCGCACCCACTCGAGGAGGATCTTGCTCGGGGCAGCCGCGCTGAGCGCACCCACCGCGCGCAAGGGCCCCTGCTTGCCGCTGCGGGTCAGGTTATCCACGTTCGAGGCGACACCGATGATCTGCCAGGCGCCGGAGACCCACCGCATCACCGGGCCGCCCGAATCGCCGTGGAGAGCCTTCGTCTTGTCGGTGGGCTGGATGCAGATGAACCGCCCGTCGCAGCCCGGAGAGCGTAGGAAGGCCCCCTGCGGGGACTTTCGAAGCTGGCCACCCCCGATGGTCTCGGTCTCGTTCTTCCATCTCGTGTTCCCGTAGCCGAAGAGCGTCAGGGTGACGGGGCCGTTCACCACCCATCGCTCGCGTGCGATCGGGACCGCGTTCCAGCGCGTCTCATCGAACCCAACGAGCCGAAGCAGCAACGCGTCGTTGGCCCGCACCTGCGGGTAGCCCGGCATGACCACCGCGCGATCCACCTTCAGATTCACCCCGCCGCTCTTGGGGTTGTTGCCGTTGGGTCGCCCGAGGTTCACTGTGATCTTGTCCAACCCGTAGCGGGTCGTGTAGTCGTTGTTGTAGATGCAGTGAGCCGCGGTCAGCACCCAGCGGTTGCCGATCACCGTTCCCGTGCACGCGTCGCTCCAGCCCGACGCCGACACCTTGGTTAGCACATGGGCGATCCACGGGCTCGCGGGCTCCGTCTCCGCGTTGCTCATGGCGCCCGCGCGCATCGGCAGAAGTGCGCAGACGAGGAGTAGGCCGAGGATAAGGCCCAGCGGAGCTGGAGACCTCCGGGAACAGCTAGATCCATGCATCGTCGCGAGGCCTCTCCGGGAACCGAACGGGACGGTCTCGGACTTGTACCTCACGGGGAGGTCTTCGCGACACTGGACGTCCGGCCAGGTTGGATCGCGGGGCCTCGTCTCCGCCACCCTCTTGCCAGGGACGCAGCAGACTGGCCGGCGCCCTCGGGGGGCGAAATGGGAGGCAGATGCAAGCGCCCGGTTCCGCGGTAGGGTCACCGCAGAGTCCTCGCGCCGGCGGGGTATCGAATCCTCTTGGAGGCGTGCCACATGGATCGCGACAGTTCGACGTTGTCATCCCGGTCTGTGAGGTCCTGGCGTCCGTCATCGCGCCGAGCTCGGGTGTCGTCCTCTGGCAGGACGGCTCGACCTGGATGATCGACTTCGAGGGGAACCTCCACGGCGCCGCGAACATCCGCACCTTCGGCGACCGCGTCGCGCATGCCGCGGGCCGTGCCGCCACCCGCTACCCGACCGTGGCCCGCTGCGCCGTTCGCCTCGACCAGGTCGAGTCAGTGGGTTCGTTCAGCGAGTCGCAGGGCCAGGTCATCCTAGGCTCCCCGGAGCAGCTGACGAAGTGGCTCGGCCTCGAGGTGATCCCGTACGGCGAGCTCTTGACGACCGACGCGCGATCGCAGGCGCGCCGCCACCTCGAGAGGATCCGACGCCCGAACCCCGCCCTCGCCCGTGAGATGTCCCGGCGACTCGGACTGCCCCGGTAGAGACCGGAGAGCCGGGGCGGACTTCCCGGCTCTACGGCAGCTTGGTGGCAATCAGCCGGCGTAGTGCCGGCAAGCTGCCAGCGCGAGCGAGGGCTCTCAGTCGCGCGGGGCTGAGGCCGAGACCACCGTGGTGGTGGTTCGGCTGCCCGTCCGCGCGAGGTGCATCACCCGGACCGTCATCTGCCCTCGCGTCCTCGTGGCCTGGCAGACGCGGGCCCGCCCGGAGCGCGAGCAGACCCATGGCGAGAACCCGGCCATCCGGGCGGGCGAACGGAGGGCGCCCGGAGCCCGACGAAGATCGAGGCTCTCGCGGTAGGTCTCCACTGGGCCGGTCCCGTCGTAGGAGGCAGAGGTGCCGGTCGAGCCGGAAAGTCCGGGCGGGATCGGCTGGTCGGAGGTCGCGGCGGGCACGAGAGCGAGGGTGGCTGCGACGACGGTGGCGATGATCAAGAGACTGGCTCCGTGTGAGCGGGAAGTGCCTGACAGGGCGAAGGTAGGCCGGACGGACCCCGCTGCAGCACGCCCAACGCCCGGTGAGCCGCGGACGCAGTCGACGGGTGCCGTTCCCGCCCCACGGAGCGGCAATGGCGCAGGCTCGCCCGGTCTGCGACCGCCTCCCTTCCAGGAGGTCCGAGCCTCGACCCTCCTGTGCGCGCTTGTAGGGTCAGCCGATGCGTCGCATCGCCATCGGATGCCTTCTCGCCCTCTTCCTAGCGGTGCCGGCGCTCGGGTCCGGAACTCCCGCCGAGCGCGCGAGGGCCATCTACGCGGACTACGTCCTCGATCTGCGCATCGACGCTGCCTACACACCCGAGGATCTCCGACGCGCGCTCACCCTGACCGCGGGCTACCCGGGCTTCGCCGAGTTCGAGGAGGCCGCGAGGCGCTCCCTGGATGAGCGGTATCTCGGCGTGTCCGGCAGGCCTCCCTCGAGCGCAGTGGGAGGGGAGCTCCTCGCTCTCGGCCGGTCGCAGTCCCTCAGCGAGCAGGACTCGGTGCCCGGGATCTTCCCCGTGCTCTGCGCCGCCGGAGGGCTGCTCATCATCGCCGGCGTGGTTTCTCGGATCATCGGCCGCGTCCGGCTCCGGCGGGGACCCTCTCCGGTCTAGGGGGCCAGGGCGTCCAGGTCCTCTGCGAAGGACCCGAGCATCTCGCGACGTCGCTCGTCGCCGGAGCCCCACAGTTCCCGGCGCCAGCTCACGGCAGCGGGGTCATCCCGGTCGGCGCCGGTCGCTTCCTCGGAGGCGAGGCGGAGTAGGAGGACGTGCCTTTCGTAGTGGACGCGCGCCGGCCTCTCTAAGCGACGGCCGATCACAGCCTCACTCCAGTCCGGCAGGAGGTCGTAGGCGATGGCGTCGGTGGCGGCCTCCTCGATCGGACCACCGGAGGTGTCATCGCGGTGGAGCTGCTCGTGGAGGATCAGGAAGGCGGCCCGCCGCGCGTCGGCATCCGCCTTGCCGGCCTCCAGGCGCGGGAGCTGCCTCCAGATCGTGTCGCTGAAGAGGATCCGCTTCCGGTAGGCGATCCCGTCGCAGCCGTCATCGAACTGAGCGGCGACGGCTTCGGAGCCCATGCAGCTGCGCATGGTCTGCCGCTCGCCGAGCTCAAAGCCCCGGTCCAGGATGCCGACTGAGAGCTCTGACTCGAGCCAGGCGGCGGAGCGGTCCGCGAAGTCGTCGTGTGGCCCGCGTTCTCGATCGACCGCCACGATGATGAACGCCACTGACGTCAAGACGATGGCGATCAGGATCAGTGCATCGACGATGTCCTTCCGTGAGGGCACACAGGCGATGAAGGCAGACCCGTGCCCCCTGACGGCGCGAGTCTCGCCCTAGCCTCAGCCCCGTGTGAGTGCGCGGCTCACCGCGGCCGCATACGCCGAGGCGTCGATGCTCGAGATCGAGAAGCCCGTGGAGAGCTCGACCGTGGCGATCGCCGTCTTGCGTGGGACCAACTCGAGGTGCCAGTGGGCCGCGGCGCGGTCGAGCCTGAACCAGGCGAAGAGCATCAGACTGCAGTCGAGCGTCCCCATCACCGTCGTCGAGGCCCGCGCGACGCGGCGGACAAGCGGGCCGAGCTCGCGCAGCTGCTCTGCGCTCAGCGCCGAGGTGTGGGACTCGGGCGCGATCCGGATCAGGCCGGTGCGGCAGTGATACGGCGCCCAGACGGTGAACTCGCCCTGGCGGGTGATGATCGGACTGGTCGTCCCATCGCCCCGGCAGATCACGCAGTCCCGTGCGCGGACGCGCTTTCGCCTCGGGCCCCAGGAGTCAGGTTCCGCCGGGAGGCCGATCAGCTGGGAGTGGAGGTGCGGCTGGGAGCAGCCGGCCATCTCCCCCTGGTTCATGATCATCAGCGGGAAGAGGTCCCGCTCGCCCGCCGCGCAGGCCTCGAGGCGCCGGTGCCAGAAGGCGAGGAAGCGGGCAACCTCCCCGTCGGTCAGGTCCCAGAGGCGCTCGGCGTGGCGCAGGCACGGCAGGAGCACCTCGTGGCGTCCCTGGTCCTCGGTGAGGACCGGCCACTTGTTCCTGACCGAGGCCGCCATCCAGTGGTCGAGTCCCGCCGCGGCGGCGATGCGGTCGACCTGCTGCTCAATCTGGGAGTCGCAGAACGGGCAGAGCTCGCGTGCGCGGGGGTTCCCGATCAGGCGGCCTGAGCCGGACCCCTCTGCCTGGCGCAGGCTCGGCCGGCCGGTCAGCGGGTCTCGCGGCAGAGCGAAGGACTCCATGTGAGAGACGGTATGTGTGACGTCGCGCGGATCGCTCGAATCTGAGGACCCGAGCTCGAGGATCACGCGCTGATGGAACTTCTCGTCCTAACGTGGATCGGTGAGCCGCGTCGACAAAGCCCCGTCTCTCCTCGAGCTCTCGGGCACCTGCGTCGCCCCGGCGCTCTCCGGTCGTGCGCGCTCCGAGCGTCGTGAGCGCGTGCGCTGCTTGCTGTTCTCGGCGCTCGGCGGCTGCGATGACCTGGCGGGCTGGCTCGCGACTCCCGGGCTGGGAGGGCTCACCCCGCGGGACCTTCTTCTCCGCGGCCGCGACGAGGAGTTCGCGCGCCGGTTCGGGGATCCCGAACGACGTCGCCTGGAGCGACCTGTCGGCGACGGCACTCCGAGCTGAGCTAGCGGACCGCCAAGGATCGAGAAGCGACGGCCGGGTCTCCGACTCGAGGGGCTCCTCGCTACCGTTGGAGTGGCAGTGCCCAACCTGCGAGGAGCGCGAATGGCTCGCCAGACGACGGTCGCCCGCATCAGCGATCCGACCACTTACCCGTACGCGATCGTGTCGAAGGCGATCGGTAGTCCGGCCGATAGAGGTTTCGCGCTACACGTGATCGAGGGCCCGTCCACACTCGGGGATTGGCAGCAGCTGGTCGCGGAGCTGCTGGCGGCCGGCGGCTATGAGTACGTGATGTTGACCACCATGAACTTCCAGGAGCATGAGAGCGGGCGACCCCTGGGGGCCTGAACCGCGTCGGTTGGCTCCGCCAGGATCGGTGCCGGGGGCCCGGCTACTGGGGCTATCGTTGCGGATGTGGAGAGTCTCGCTGCGATAGACATCTGGGCGGTCTGCGCCTACTACCTGCGCGGTGGCCACGGCGTCGCGGTAAGAAGTCCGGACGTGCCCGCCGTCCCCGATGACGTTGTGCTGGTCCGGATCTGCGCAGACGCGCCGGCGGACGGTCGGGTCGCTGCTGACGACAATGACTGGTTCGCCCGTGGCTTTCGCGGACAACGGCTGCGAGGCGTGCGGGCAGAACTAGAGGTCGCCCCGGACGGTCCATCGGCCCTCTTCCTCATCCCGGAGGGCGCACTTGCTGAGGGGCAGATGGACCCTGGGCCCTTCGGCTTCCCCGAGATCAACATTCACGTGTCTGAAGGCGACCCACGTGAGAGGTGGCCCGGGCTGGATCTCGACCGCCCGATCGAGGGCGCTCGGCCTCACTCCGGCATGGCCACCGATGGAGGCGCGGCGTGGGTTAGAGCTGCTCAACTCCTGAAAGGCAATCCCTACATCGATGTCCCGCGGGAGCCGTCGTTCATCGCCGATGTGGACGTCTCGCACCCGATCGGCGGGCTCAGCGTGCTGATCAACGGTTCACCTCCGGACCAGCAACCAGCCTCTGGCCCTCAGCCAGCGGACCCGCTCACCCTCAAGGAACGGGATCTCTTTCGAGCCGACGACCGGGGGCGATGGACGGCACTGCTCGATCCGACGCCCGAGGTGCTGGTGTTCCGCACGTTGCCTGTTGCGAACGAAGGGGGCACAGTCGTGAGCGTGGCCTGCTTCGGGGACGCCACTGCGCCAGGTGCCTCAGGACACACGGCTGTCCTCGCCATCCCCGCTGTGCGCCGGGCGCTGGTTCTACCCGCTGTTACGTGAGGGCTCACGAACGCACCGTCTCTTCCTACCTCACCGGAGGATTGCCGCCAACGGGGCAGGCCATAACTGCCAGTTAGAGGGGCAGCTTCCTCTGCCAGGCCCAGGCCACGAGCTCGGTGAGCTGTGCCCTCCAGCGGAGTCGCGCTTCCTGGTCCAGCTCGATCAGGCCGATGATGTTGACGCCCGCGCGGTGGTCCTGGATATGGAGCGTCTTCGCATTGCCTCCGTGGCGCTCCACCCAGACCGTGCAGTGACCCTCCGGCAGGGTGAAGACGAGCGAGACGTTCGCAGCCCCGAGGTCGATGGTCGTCTGAGCGGGGTCGCTCATCGCCGCCATCAGCCGGGAGACCACGTCGTAGAAGCAGTCCGCGCCGAGCGGCGTCTCATTCGCTCCGGTGAGCCGGACGCTCGTCCATCCGTTGGCCGCGACGTCGAGAGCAAGAGAGGATCTACCCTCGGAGGCGGCGAGCTGAAGAGTTCTGATCGGGTCGGCGCTCATCAAACGTCCTCGTCATCAGCGGTCCGATCTAACATAGCGCGGGGTCCTTCGACGCCGGCGCCAGGTTCCTCTAGCTCGTCAGTCCGCAGGTCAGGTCGTCTCGATCCGGTGCCGGGTCCGTTCCACGCCCACGCCCCGGAGTTGGGGCTCTTACCTAGGCCTTCGGCTGAGTCAGCCCTCGAGCGGGGCCGGCTCCAGGTCCTCGCTGCGACACTCCACGAACGCCGTCGGGACTCCGCCGTCGGAGATGACGCCGATCTTGATCGTTCCGTCCGGACGTGAGAGCAGGACGCGCGCGGCGGTCGTCGCCGTGATGATCAGCGGCCGGGTCGGTGAGGGGGAGCGGCCGGGGAGGTCTCTCAGCGTCACGACACGGTCGTAGGGATGAAACTCCGCTCGGCGTGCCATGGAGGGAATCGTCGCAAGACGCGTGGCCCGTCATGGCGCCTCTCGCCTCCGGACCGATCCATCGTGTGGGCGCCTCGCATGACCAGAGGCTAGAGCAGCTACCTATTCGTCGGTCTCATGGCACCTCGGTCGTTTGGCCGGAGGTCGGGCGCGCCGATAGCGTCACGGCGCCCGTGGGCTCGTGAGAGCCCTGGGGCGTACATGCAACAGCCTGAGGGCGGCCTATCGTCCGGCGAGGTCAATGAACTCGCGGCGACGTCGCGACAGCGATAAGGATATCGATGCTTCGTCTCTGCGTTCTCGTCGGTGCTGCCGTCCTGATGCTGGCCGGTTCTGCAAGTGGGGCGCCGCGCTATGAGGTGCCGGCCCTCGTGCCCGTCTACGACCAGCTGCGCCCGGCGACGGCGATCTTCCGTGCCAAGGAGAACCCGCTCACTCCTGAGCGCGGCGGCCGCCGTCAGAGCCCGGGGCCGGGTGGGGTCTTCCAGCTCAACGACGAGACCTACCGCCTCGGGAAGGTCAAGGACGCGGAGCTGCTCGGTGAGTCGGCGACGCAGATGGCCTCCTACCTGCGCTTCGAGCTCTCGAACGAGCCCTCCGGGATCATCTTCGTGGACGAGATCGGCCGCGCCTGGGCGGACGTGTCGGGCGCGCCGAGTAAGGACGCGCGGAACCTCGCCCGGGCGATGAGGATCCTCAGCCGGACCGCGCACCCCGACGGAGGGACTGTCGCCTCGCGGATCCACATCTACCTGGCACCCTCGTTCGTGGCGACTGTCGCCGATCCCGAGCACGCCGGCGCCCGTCGCTGGAACGGGATGTTCCCGGCGCTGGCGCGCGCCGGCAGCGTCTGGGTGGAGATGTACCGGGCGATCGGAGTCTCGATGCCAGCGTCGATCTGGCGTTCGGTCATGCCCCGGATGGCCTCCAAGCTGCGGCAGGCCGGCGGGGCGGGGATCCCCCAGCTCCACTTCGCCTTCAGCTCCTCGCTGCGCCGTCCCGCGGGCGCCCCGGCCAGCTGCGGTGAGCCGATGGCCTGCCAGTGGGCCCTCGCCGAGGCGACGTCGCCCAACCGCCGGGTGCTCGCCAACGGTCCCGGTGCCTACCGGACCGGTCGCCAGGCCCCCGCCTGGCTGCGCGAGTTCAACGCGCGCTTCGCCTAGGTCAGAAGTCCTCTGGGAGGATCTGGCCGGCGTTCAGGGCGCAGATGAAGCGGTCCGCCTGCTCGCGTAGGAGGTCCGACTCCACCAGGTGGGCCTCGACGCACTCGATCAGGCGCTCGGCGCTCAGGCTGCGGAGGTTCTCGAGCAGGAGCTCCGTCCCGGAGTTCACCGCGGTGTCGAGCAGATCCATCTGAGGCTCACCGAGAAGCGAGCGGCAGACGGCCTCGCACTCGGGGCAGCGCAGGTGGACCGACCAGGTTCCGCTCGGGAGGATCCTCCAGCGGGTCGGATAGACCAGGGGACTCGCGCAGGCCCGGCAGACGCTGGGGTCCTCGGTCCGTGTCTGCGGTGCGCTCGGGGAACGCTCGGGGCTGGGTGATCCGGGACGGCTCACCGGCAGAGGTTGCCGGGCGCGGGGGGCCGCCGCCGGGCTTTCGGCTTCCGCCCCGGCTGCCGACGGAGTGGGCCCGTCCGATCAGGCCCCCTCGCGGTTGCGTCCACGTGGTCCGGACGACTTAGGATCAGTGCATGTCGAGAAGCCCTGAAGGAGTCCACGCGAACACGGAGGGGCGCAACCCGGCGCCTGCGGGGATCGAGGATCGCCACGGCGCTCTCTCGGTCCGTGTCTCGGAGCTCGGCTTCGAGATCTCCCTCTACCCGATGCTCTTCGGCAACGTCCGCCTCTGCGTCGGTGCCGCCGGCGCCTCGACCTACGATCGGGCCTGGTGCTACCGGGACCACGCGGCGCCGGGTGCCTTCGAGGCGGCTGAGACCTGGGATGGGAGTGGCCTGCCTCCAGGGTCCTGGTACCGGGACCTCAGCACCGGCGAGACCCGCGACGACGGAGCGCCTGACTCCTGAGCGGCGATCGCGCGGCGCCTAGGGGGCGCCTGAGATCGAGTGGCTCAGAGCATCAGCAGCCGGGCGCCGCGCGACGGGTGCGGCTCGAGATCAGATCAGGGGAGCCCGTGACCCGGTAGCGCGTGTAGGCGCTGTACCTGGTCTGGAAGTGGCCGCAGCGGAAGCTGGCGCGGTTCGTGAGCCGGATGGTGATCGGCTGCCAGGCGGTGCAGGGGGTCGGGTACTCGCAGTAGCGGGCCTGGCCGCGCACGATCGCCCGTGCAGTGCCCCACCCCTGCCAGCGCAGGCGGCGCAGGAACACCATGCGTACAGCCGACGCCTCGAACCGGAGCGCGGCGGTCGGTCGCTCGACGAAGACTGACGGCTCTATGCGGCCCGCGACGGGGCGACCGTCCCAGTCTTCGGGGTCGAAGTGCCAGACGTGGGGCACCCGTTCAGCTTCGACAGCTTCGGTCGCTGCCAGGGCCGGCGACGGTGCAGCCACCACAGCGACACCGATCAGAACCAGTCGGGCGACATTGCTCAACGGATCACTCGAGACGGCTGGCCAGGCCGCGGTGCTCCGCGGTAGGCGTGGCCCACCCACGCTGTGGTTCGCAGTGCAACACCCGCACACTCCCGAATCATGTCAACGCCCTCCATCGTGCTACGCATCGATACCTTCCTCTCGCGTCTCGGCGGCGTCTCGCCATAGTAGAACCCGGCCATCGCACGATCCAGCGCGACCTGACGGGTAAGGGCAAATGGCCACTGCGGGATCCCGCTTACGGCGATCAGCCGACGGGCCGAGACGGATCTACTCGCGCTCGCCTCCGATCGACCGCGGGCAAGGTCCTTCAACGATGTCTGGGAATCCGGACATCCACCCCGTGCGGCCGGATGTCTGGATTCTGAGACAATTGGCAGTCGGAGCCCGGCCTCCGCCTCGGACCATGTGCCAGTCCAGTCCTCCTCGGCTCGGCGTCGTAGCTTGGCCTCATGAGGGCGGTGCGCGTCGAGGCCTCCGCCACCCCGATGACTGGCCGAGGAGCCCGATGCAGATCCTGATCGCCCGCGAGAAGCACGGAGACGCGATCTATGACGTCTCCACCCCCGATGACCTCTCGCGGGTCAGCGTCCACCTGCTCCGGGAGCGCAGCGAGTGGTTCTGCACGCCCGATGAGATGTACCCGGCCTCCGCGGCGCCGGCCCCGCTGAGCGAGGAGGAGCTCGCCAAGCTGCCGCCGGACATGCAGCGTGAGCTGAAGCGCCGCCTCGCCAACCACACGCGGGAGGCGTCCGCCCGCGAGGGCTACCAGCGGTGGTGGGACGAGGTCCAGCAGGTGCTGAGCGCCGGCGACCGCACGATCACGGTCGGTCGCGGGCGTTGGGAGCGCACCACCAGCCTCGCCTTCACGCTCCTCGAGCAGCGGGCCGACCACGAATACGAGGGCTTCGAGGTCGTCTCCCCGACGCGGATCCCCCCACCCGAGGCCGAGATCTCGGTCGACTGAGGGACCCGGTCTCGGCGGGAGGCTGCGGTCTCAGCCCCCGCCGACACCCCTCAGCGCGCCCTCGTCATCGAACGCGAAGGCGATCACCACTCCATCCGCGGTCCCGACGGCGACCTGAGGGTGCCCCGGTTTGGTCGGATCCTGGTCCGGAGAGATCTCGGTCGACGCGGCGAAAGCGACGCCGGCGCGGGAGAGCATCCGTGTGAAGGTCTCGAGGTCGTCCATGCGATGAACCTACGCCACCCGGTCAGGGGCGACGGCTCCGACTTCAGTGACCCTCTGGGGGCTCGGCAGACAGGATGTTGCCGGGGGCGACGTAGACGGTCGTCGGTTCCCGTCCACCCCCGCGCTCGCTGAATACCGGAACGAACCCGCCGACCTCCGGGCCGTTCACCGTCCCGTATGCGACCCCGAGCTCGCCGTCATCGCTGATCGCGTTCGCATCGGCGTAGGTGATCCGCGTCCCGACCGGGTACCTCGCTCCAGAGTTCACCGCGCTGCCTCCATTGCTGCTGGTCGCCTCACCCACGCCCCTCCGGTTGCACTTCTAAGGCGGTGCCTCAGGACTTCGTTGCAGAGTGCTGATGGTCTCCTTGCGCACCCGAATCACTTCAGCCGGTCTCGTCCTTGTGCCCCGGTCGGATGCGCATCGAGGTTACGCCGATGCGAACCTTCTCATGTCTGGTGGCCGCGGCGATTGTCGGGATCTGCGGGATGCAAGCAACCACGACCTCCTCGGCGTCTGCTCGCCAGCCGGTGTCGTGCGCGTCGCTTGTGATCACCGGGCCCGACCTGGTCGGCCGGGAGTATGTAACCGGGCGGGTGCTGCTGATCTGTACCGGCCGGGTGAGGATCGAGCTGGAAACCTGCATCCAGGTGCGCCTCGTTGTGCTGTGGCGTAATGTGAGGTGTGTGAGATCGGACCGCGGGACCGCCGGATCGGCCACCCAGCGGGTCTCCGGCGCCTGTCGTTCCCGGGGGCCGTCCCGTGTCTTCCGGGTCTGGTCGACCGCAACGATCAGCCGCGCCGGACAGAGCGCCAGCGATCCCGGCTGGACCTCAGGGCGGCGGTTGCTGTGCTGAGCTTCGACCTCGAGGGGGCCGTCATCGCGCTCGAGCGGGTCGCGGGGGAGATCGCGGTCTCGAGCGCCGGCCGACTGGTCGCCACGCTCCCTCTCGGCGAGCAGGCCGGGGTGTCGCTCGGCAGAAACCTCTGGTTGCTCTGTGATCGGGCGCCGGCAGGGACGGCCCGCGTCAGGGGCAGTGGTGTCGAGCATGCCGAGTCCTGGGATGAGAAGGGGCTTGTGGTCTGGGTTGCGGTGGTGAGGGAGTCAGCTGACCCCTGGGAGCTCGTCTTCGAGGACTCCACGGGCCGCGACAACGGTCGGATGAGTGGCTCGCCGGTTCCTGGTCGAGCCCTGAACTGGCGCCAGCGGCTCCTCAGTCGCCTCCCGCGCCGCAGGGCGCGAGCAATCTCCTTGAAGCTGCCCGGAGACTCCTAGGCGAGGGTCTTCGGTCGGGAGACCCGGCTCTTGACCGGCGCGGGTGTATCCGCGACGGTTCGCGACGAGCGATGACCACTCGCGAAGGAGGACCTCATCCGCGCGCTCCTGACCTTGGCAGTGCTCCTCCTGTCGGCCACCTCGGCCCTCGCCATCCCGGTGCAGCGGGTCACCGTGACGTCGGAGCCGAAGCTCCGGGTGGCTGTCAGCACGGTGCTGCTGTCTCCCGCCGCGGCGGATGAATGCCTCATCGCCTACCAGATCCAGATCAGGTCAGGCGACGGTAACGACTTCATCTACAAGTCAGCTCGAGGCAAGGCCCGTGCCTGCCCGGGTCCTGGGCGCACTGGAGTCGAGAGAGTGAAGGTCACGCGGCGCTTCTACATGGGCAACGTCGAGCCGCAGGGGCGCTACCGGATCTGCGTCACCGCTCGCCAGCGCGTGGCCGGGCGGATCTCCTCCGATCAGGTCTGCCGCCTGCGCGAGATACGCCGCACCTTCTGAGGGCGTAGCTCGCCTACGCGCCATCGTTCTGGTGGTGGATCCCCGGCGGGATGGCGGAGGTTCGCCTTGCCGAGGGGCGGGGGCCGGTGCGGTCGGCCGCGACTCCTTGGGTCTCGGCCGTGGCCTCATCCTCGGTCAGGCTTCTAGCCGAGCAGTTCCAGGTCATCCGGCTCAGGGCAGGCAGCCGCCTTCTCGAGCTCGTCCCGGGACCAGCCTCGAGGAACCCAGCTGGACCCGACCCTGATCCGCCCGTCCGGGGTGATCACGGCGACGCCGAGCCGGGCTCCGGCGGTGTCGATCAGGGTGAAGCGGCCCAGGTAGTCGCTCTCACAGGATCCCCGCGGGCTGTGCCCGACAATCTGGCGGTAGGAGCGTGGCCCGTTGTCGAGCAGGTTGCGCCAGTCGAGCCAGAGCACCCCGCCGAGCTCGATCCCGCCGCGGCAGCCGTCGACTCCGAAGAGCGCCGCGCTCGTCCTCGAACGGGAGCCGAGGAACTCGTGCCAGAGCGACTCGATCGCCTTCGAGGCGGCGCGCGGGTCCGTGTGGCCGAACAGCCGGCGGTGCACGCCGGCGTGGCTGATGAGGATGTCGCCGACCACGAACGAGGCCGCGAGGCTTCCCTGCCAGGCGAGCCGGTCGAGGCCACGGCCGAGCTCGGGGATCATGTGGGGGGCCGGCAGCCCGGTGAAGGTCCCCCCGCCCATGATCGCCGCCTCGTGGTTGCCGGCGACGACGAGATCGAAGAGGCAGGCCATCTCGAGGCAGGCGCGGTCGCCCTCCCCGCCGCGGCCGTCCAGCAGGTCGCCGATCTGGACCAGGGTAACGCCACCTCCGACGCGGTTCCCCTCCCTCATCAGTCCCAGCGCACCCAGGGTGTCGGCGAGGAGCTGAGGCTGGCCGTGCACGTCGGAGATGACCACCGTCGATCCGTGCTCGCGCGCGATCACCTTCGCGAGCTCGTCGAGCCGGTAGTGCGCGGGCCTGATCGTGTCCGGCGTCTGCCCGCGCTCGAGCACGGCGAAGCGCAGCTCCTCCTCGCGATCCTCCGGCGTCCAGCGGCGCGAGGCGCCCGGTGCGGTGCGGCCGCTGTCCAGGATCAGCTGCGTGGCGGCTGAGACGGCCCTCGTGCTCTTCGGCGCGCTTGCCATTCCTCGAGCGTAGGGTGCCCGGCGCGGCTGAGGCGATCGGTCTCGCTCTGGGCACTCCGACGTACCCATCGGCACCGCTGTGAGTCAGTGTGAGCGGATGCCGATTGCACCAACGATCCAGCAGACCTTCCTCGAGTTCATCATCCGTGCCGAGCCTCAGGGGCGGCCGCCGATGGCCGGGGTGATGCTTGCGCCGCCGCAGAGTGTCGGTCTGCGGGTTCTCGATGAGGTCGTGAGCGGTCAGCTCCCGGATGCGATGGCACGCCACATCGCCGGGGTCCCGGCCCGGTTCGAGCTCTACCTGGCGCCTGATGAGTCCGCCCTCGAGGTGCTCTGCGTCTCGGGTCTCGTCGATCAACCCGGCTCTTCGTCGTCAGCCACCTGGTCGCTGGTCAGCCCCCCGGGAACCTCGGAGGACCTGCGCCGTCACCTGATCAGCGGCGAACCGGTCCCGGACTCGTGGCGCCGGCAGATCAACGTCGACTCCGAGGACGACCTCCAGACCCAGTGGGGGAGGGTCCTGTCGGTCCGCGATCGCCTGCGCCTGCTGCTCAGTGAGCTCTCCGGGGAGGAGGGGCTCGCCTTCCGGAGCGCCTGGGCGAGCCCGGGGCAGCTGATCGTCGCGGCGTCCCTCGGGGGCCCGGCGATCAGTGAGTCCGTCGCGGCCATGTTGGCTGGAGCGGAGCCGAGCGCCTCCTTCGTCGACGCGCTCGCGGCCCAGATGCCCTCACCCGAGGTCCTCGGACCGATGCCGATCCGCGCGAGCGCGCTCTCCTACGAGGGGCCCGAGGGATGGGAGGACTGGGCCGGCCCGTTCGCCGACGGGATCCGCGACGGCGACTACTTCATCTGCCACCTGATCGACTCGCGCCGCCTCGCTGACCTGCTCGAGCAGGCGATCGCCCGCTTCGGGCTGGAGCGCACCGACGCGGGTGAGCCCTTCCCGTCAGCGGAGCCGTCGGTCGGGCCGGAGGACCTGCTCGGCTACCAGCACTGGCTGCTCGGTGCCCCCGGCGTGCCGTTCACCGTCTCACTCGGGGAGTTCGTGGACGAGGCGGCAGGACGCGGGATGACGATCGCCGAAGCCGTCTCGCTCGTGGTCGGGCGAGGAGCCACCCACGCCGCCTTGACGAGGGAGATCAGCGATGCCTTCAGCGCCGAGACCGGACACCCAGCCACGGCGGTCAGCCCGGAGGCCCTGGTCCTCGGAGGCTCGGAGCGTCAGCTGGTCGCGAACGTCGCCTCGCTGCTGCGAAGGCTCTCTCCAGAGGAGGTGGTCGCCCACCTGGTCCGCTCCCACCGCGAATCGCTCACCGGCCCCGGTCTCGGTGCCTTCGGACTGGAAGGGCGCTGGTTCATGACCCACCTGCGCCGCCGCGAGTGGAGGGAATCAGAGCTGCCGATCCTCGACTGCGCGCGGGTCGAGCCGGTCGCCGACTCGACGGGGGCCGAGGGTGTCTTCGAGCTGATCGGTGCCCTGGAGGACGAGCACAGCGTCGGCTGGCTCTCGGAGACCATGCTCGAGCGGATCCGGAACATCCAGCCCGGCTACGACCTCGACGCAGCACTCGAGGATGGCCTGGAGCGGATGACCTTCTCCGGGCGCAGCATCGGCTTCGGCGGCACAGACCGCCCCCTGTCCGCGGTGATCCACAGCTCGAACATCCCGAGCGCCCTCGCCCATCCGAGCCTGCGGCGCGGCTTGGTCCTGCGGCTACGACACGACTATGCGCTGCGGCCGCCCCTGCTTGTGATCGCCTACAGCTCCGAGGTGATGATCGTGAGCGCGAACCTCGATCCTGACCGATCACTGGTCGATCGCGGTCTCGATCTGCTCCGGGCAGAGGGCATGAGGGATCAGGGTTCGCGCCTCGGGGCCCTCTGGCTGATCGAGGACGAGGCCGGCGAGCCACAGGGGGCGTTCGATCTCCTGCCGATGAACCCCATCGTGGTCGGACGCAACGACGCCTGCCCCTGCGGGTCGGGCCTCAAGTCAAAGCGGTGCTGCCGACCCTGACCGTGGTGTGAGGCTACTGCTCGACGGTCGTCATGGCCACGCCGTCGAAGTGGTGGATCCACTCCGAGCCATCCTCGGCGCTGGAGCTCACCGCCCCGCCGGCGAGGATGAAGGGGGAGAGGGCCTGGAGCAGGGCCCGCTGGTCCAGGGAGCCCGCCGCGCGGTGCTCACCTCCCATGGGCTCGCCCACGAACTCGAGCCAGGAGATGGATCCGTCCTCCTCCACCCCGACCATGAAGCCTGCTCGTGTCAGGAGCCCGACCAGGTCCCCCGATGCCTGCAGCTGGCCCGGGTGGGTCGCGCTGTCGGCGGTGATGACCGCGGGTGAGGTGAGGGCGACGAGGGAGTGCGGGTGGTCGGCGCCGTCCCCGCCGAGGTAGCCCTGCCCGTTCACTGACCATCCCATAGCCCTACTCCTGACGTCGGTATCCACCTCAAGCTACGGCGCATACCTCGCGGCGCCTCGGGAGTGCCATGGGGCCGCCCGTCGGCCATCAGGCCGGGAAGCGTCGGCCTCTCGGGAAGGTAGTAGTTGTGAGAGATCCGGCCGCCACCGAGCCCGGCCTCCATGCTCAATCAGGAAGAGCGCCCGTTTCCTCCACCTCCATGGCCCAGCTACGTGACAAGCGGATCGTCCGGTGCGCCCTCGCGGCGGTCGGCAGCGCCGCGCTCCTCGTTGCGTTCCTCGAGCTGCTGACGGTCTTCCCGACGAGGGTGAACGTCGTCCTCTTCGGGCTCGCGCTGATCGTCTTCTTCCTCGGGTATCTGCGATCCCCATACTTCTCGCGACGACAGACCGGCGGAGAGCCGTGCCCGGCGTGTGGTGGCCTCGGCTACCCGTGGCCGCCCATCCCTTCTACATGCACCGCGGCCGCTGTGGTCGCTGCGGTGGGCGAGGGCGTGTCCCCGCCTGAGGTGCGAACCGTCCCGGTGTCATCCGTCCCCCCGGCGCTCTAGGCTCCGTTCGCCTGGGCAGGCGGGACTCTCCGCATCGCTGCCCTTCCTCTGACAGACGCCGTGGGAGTGAGCGATGAAGACCAGGACCTTGGCACTCGGTGCCCTCGCGGCCGGCGTCATCCTCAGCGCGCCCGCCGGGGCGGGCGCGCTCAACGCGAACGTCGTCGACAGCGTCACGGTCACGCTGGTCGGTCCGCCGCGGCCCTACACCGAGGTGATCACCCCGGGGTCAACGACGGTCAACCGGGTGGAGATCCAGCTCACGATCACCTGCCGATCGATCGATTTCACGACCTGGCTCGATGCCGACCGCGACGACAACATCTACATCACGGGTCTCGGCGGCTCGAGCAACCTTCGGTCATGGCTCGGCGGGTGCGGGGACCTCGATCGTCCCCTGGGTGAGGTCTGGACCGCGGTGAGCCCGGTCTACGCGAAGGCGTTCTCGGCGAGGATCGACCAGACGCCGATTCGCTTCGAGACGATCGGCGTCGAGGTCGCCGGCTACTCGGCGAAGATGAGCCTGGCCGTCGAGCGGCTGCGCGCCACACGCAAGTCGGTGATCAGGCAGGTCCGGCAGCGGTACAACGTGCGGATCTGGTCCGACACGAACTTCGACCGCTACGTGAACATCTGCATCAACGAGGGCAAGCGCACCTACTCCTCCGGCGGTCGGCTCTACTGCAACGTCACCCTCACCAGGACGGTCCCCCGCCGGTTCCGGGTCGTGACGAAGGCGACCGTGCGCTGGGTCGCCACGGGCGCCGACTCCTTCAACGGCGCCATCGTCGCCCCGCCCCCGCTCTAGGGGAGCGAGCCGACGCCCGACCCCTGGGGCCTTCGGAAGACGAAGCCGGCGCGGGATCGCGTTGTATCGTCGGGGCATGAGTCGAGGACGCTCCACCAGCCGCCCATCCAACGCGCTCGCCCCCGCGCGCGGGGCAGAACAGGGCCCGATCACCCGCCTGAGCTTCGACGCGCAGGTGAAGTCGATCTCGGCCTTCGCCTACTGGGCCGAGGACGGGGAGCTGGACCTGACCCCGCCCTACCAGCGCGGCAGCGTCTGGCCCGAGGAGGCCCGCGTCGCTCTGGTCCACAGCGTCCTTCAGGGCGTGCCTCTCGGCTCGGTGTTCCTCAACGCGCGCGGCGAGCACGACCCGGTCCTCCACGTGGTCGACGGCAAGCAGCGACTCGAGGCCCTGACCGACTTCCTCGCCGGCCGGCTCCGCTTCCCCGCCGCCTGGATCGCTCCCGAGGATCTCGCCGGCACCGCTGACGCGGATGGGCTGGTCTGCTTCTCCGATCTCACCCGCCCGGCTCAGCTCGTCCTGAAGCGGGGCGCGACGGTCTCGGTCTACATGACCAAGCTGTCCTCCGAGGAGGAGGAGCGCGAGCTCTTCGAGCGGATCAACTGGAGCGGAGTCCCGATGGAGGACTCGATGCGCCCCTCATCCCAGGCGGACCCGGGCTCCTGATCCCGGGGCCCGCGTTGCCCTGCCGGAGTTGACCCCGGACGTCCCGCTCTCCCTCAGCCGAAGCGCAGACCCTCGAGGGTGTCGGCATAGGGGCGGTCCATCACCGAGATCGATCGGTATCCCTGGCGCATGAGCTCGGCGCCGACACCTCGGGATGGTCCGTCCGGGTCGAGAAGATCCTGCCGTAGACCCTCCCAGTCGGCGATGTAGCCATCGAGGATCTCCCCCGGGATCTGCCGCGCTCTCCGGGACTGCCCTTCATCGCAGAGCTGGCGGTCCCCGTCGAGGTAGATGACGTGTGCCGCGCGCCCGTTGGAGATCGCCGCCCGGACGTAGGCTCTGAGCATCGTCAGCTTCAGCGCGGGGGCTGTGAGGACCGTCGCCCGCCCCTCCTCCATCGCCACATCCAGCTGATCCAGCAGCTCACCCATCAGGAGGGCGCCGTCCACCTCCTGTACGTCAGGGCCGACCAGCTCGTCGCGGAGGCGATCAGGGCAGAGGACCCGAGCGCCGCCGAGGTCGAGGCGCTCGGCCAGGTGGGTCTTACCGACGCCGGGCGGACCGCCGATGATCAGAAGGGCCCCGGCCTCGAGGTGGATCCGCCGGACGGGATCCCGGAAGGCGCTCGCCCCGCGCTCGGGCGCGGTCTGGCGCTCCGCCGCGCGGGAGAGCTCGAGGATCCCGTAGGGGCGCAGGGACCCCGACGAGCGATCAAGAGCAGCCGCAGGCGCGGCCGGGGGGCGACGATCGAGATCTTCGAGACCCCGGGCGTTCTCGGCTGTGGACGAGCGCGCCCACTCCAGGGCGTCGCGGACCCCCTCATCCTGTCCGCCCCAATGGGCATCGAGGCCTCGCACGCGCTCGAACTCGATACGGAGCTCCGCCGGGCCGAGGACGGCCATCCGACGTGTCAGCGCAGTGCGGCGAGGTCCCGGGGTGTTCGCCGGGCGTGCGTGTCCGATCGGCGCCCCATCACCCGCTCCTCGTCCGCGCCCCATGTGTCCATGATGCGACCTCCCGCGGGAGCCGGCGTCACTTCACGCGCGCCGTCCGTTGCTCCTTTGACACCGAACGGTGGCACTCGGAGGGATGACACCGAACGGTGGCACGGGAGCGGACTCACCAGCGAGCGGCGCCGGCGCAGAGGTCAGGCCGAATCCCTGCGGTTGCGGTACAGGACGAATCCTCCGGCTCCGGCGCCGCAGAGCCCGAGGATGCCGAGCCAGGAGTACTTGTGCCCGTCGGTTTCGCATCCCACTCCGTCGCCATCGCGGTCGAGGCCGTGGGGGTCGCCGGGGGTGACGTTGACGCGATGGCCGATGTCCGCGCAGTTGAGATCGAAGCCGGTGCTCGGGGCGTCCGGGACGTAGTTGAACCCGAAGCCGGCGAGGAGCACGCCGACGATGCAGAGGGCGATCCACTGGCCGCGGGCAGAGGAGGCCGTCCTCGAGGCGGTGGGCAGGGGCCGCGGCTCAGGCGCTGACGGCCGGGTGCGTGGGGTCGGAGGCCGGGGTGCGATGCCCGGGTCTGGCGCCGCCGCGGGGCGGGAGGTCGAAGCGGGCCTCGAGGTGCCGTCGGCCGCCGCGAGGGCGTCGCGTATCCAACGGGCTGCCGCTGGAGTCATCTCGTTCCAGGCACTGCGGTCGGGGTCCCATGTCTCCAGGTCGTTCTGGCGGACCGCCAAACGCACGAGCCGGAAGCGGACGTGGACCCTGTCCCCGTCGAAGCCCTCGACGTAGCCGACCTTTCCCGCGGGGATGACCCCCTTCGAGCCTGAGAGGTCTCGGCGTAAGCGCACCATCGTCGAGCCGATCATCGCTGCCATCACCCCCGGCGTGCCGGCGTCGACCGCGTCATGGCCGACGATAAAGTGTCGAGCGGTCGCGGAAACCTAACCATCGGTCGAGGAGTCGCACCCAGGGCCGAACAGGGGAGAGGGGCGTCGGCATGGGGATCTTCGGCAAGGCCAGGAACCGGATTCAGCTGGTCCAGTCGCTCGAGCGGGCGGCGCAGACAGTCGAGTACTCCAGAGCCGTCGAGGCCCTCGACAACGAAGAGCTCCTGTGGGCCACCTACCTCTTCCACCGCTTCAAGCACCGCGGCGCGGAGTATGAGGGCGCCACCGAGGTCGAGCGCCGCAAGCGCGACCCGTCGCTGATGGATGACCTCCAGGACCTCAACGAGGAGTACCAGGCGCTGCGACTCTCGGACTGGCAGGCCTTGGAGGGCCCCTTGTCGGCGAGGATCCTCGCCAAGCTCGACCCTGCGGCTGGACCGGCGGGGTAGGGGTGAGGGAGGCTCGCCTGCATGGGAGCCGGCGTTAGTCCCCGACGTCAACCGCGACCCCTGGACTGGGTCCGGTGGGCTCGGTCATGCTCACCCCGTTCTGCTGGCAGTTCAGGCACATCACGAGGAAGAGGCATCGATGAGCGCACGCCCCATCCGCCGAGTGGCCGCGGCAGCCTTCACCGGGCTTGTCGGCTTCGGTCTCATCCAGGCGACACCACTCTCGGGTCAGGGCACCGCCGCCAGCCCACCACCCTGCCCGCTCGCTGGTCGAGAGCTCGCCATCGAGGTGACCCCTGGCACTCTCACCCTGGCGAAGCTGCTCTCGACTGACCTCACAGCGTCGGTGTCGATCTGCCCTGGCGAGTACCTGAGTGCGAGGATCGTGACCCCGGATGTCCTCCTGGCCGGCGACGACCTCGATCCTCGTTTCGGTACCGATCTCGGTGCGACCACCAGCGACCAGCCGGCCACCCAGCAGGGACGAGGAGCGATCTCACTCAGGGCCAGTGGTAACGCCCGGCGCCAGATCGCGGGATACGACTCTGTGAGGGTGCAGCTGGTCGCGTTCACACTCAATGCGCCCGGTGCGGATGGGCCGGCGAGTTTCATCACGATGAATGCACTGTCGGCCCCGATCCCGTTCGTCGGCGGCCCTGCGCCACTCATCGCTCCCGGCCTCCGAGTCTCCGGCACTGCGCGTTTGCCGATCCTCAACGTCACCTCGTTCGTTCCGCCAGGTCTGATAGATCGCCGCGCCGTGGTCGAGCGTCGCGTCGGAGGGCGCTATGTCCTGGTGCGCACACGGCCGGTGAAGCCCTTCTTGAACGGGCGTTTCGGAATCGTGAGGTCTGGGATCCGCCTCGACCCCGAGCGGGCCGGCGGTCCGACGGGTGTGGCCGGGGCGCGTGCGGTGAGTGTCCGCGTGCGGATCCTCAGAGACGGTGCGCGTCAACCGGCGATCGGTGGCACACCAGCCACGGTGAGACTCCCCTAGCGACGTCGATCAGCCAGGCCGCCGCGTCACTCAGCCCGAGGGTCGAGCGACGCGGCGCTTGGAGGTTCACCTCCGCGCCATCCGGGGGAGGCCATACTCGCCCCATGACCACACCACCTCCCTCGAACAGCCGCCGCAGTCCACTGGATCTCGTCGCCGAGTTCCACGAGTCCCAGGACGTCACGGTGAACACGACGCCGACCTGGCCCTCCCAGAAGGACGTCGCCCTTCGCCTGCGGCTGATCGATGAGGAGGTGGAGGAGCTGCGCGAGGCGATCGCCGCCGGCGACATGGTCGCGGTGGCTGACGCGCTCGGGGACATCGCCTACGTGGTCTACGGGTCCGCGGTGACGTTCGGGATCGACCTCGACGCGGTCGTCGCCGAGATCCACTCCAGCAACATGTCCAAGCTCGGCGATGACGGCCGCCCCGTCCATGACGCCGGCGGCAAGGTCATGAAGCCCGCGACCTACCGGCCGCCGGACCTGGAGCGCGTGCTCGCCGAGCAGGCCCGGACGGCCGCCTCACAGGGCTGAGGGCGCCTGGCTCGGGCCGTCCGCGGCCGTCGACGTAGTGTGGAATCGAGATGACCTCCACCTCGATCACGACACTGCCGGCCCTTCCCTCGGTTCCGAGCGCGCCAGGATGGTCCGTGGACTGGGATGCGATCCTGCCCCGGCTCCCGTGGGTCGAGGAGATGCGTGCCTGTGAGCAGAACCCCGCCTGGCACGCCGAGGGGGATGTCCTCACCCACACGATGATGGTCGTCGAGGCGCTCGTTGCCGACCCGGCCTGGCGCGCCCTCGATGTGACCGAGCGCGGCGAGCTCTTCTGGGCGGCGGTCCTCCACGACATCGGTAAGCCCTCGCGCCAGCGCGCCGAGGCAGACGGAGATCTCTCCTCGCCCGGCCACGCCCGACGCGGCGAGGTGATGGCCCGTACGTTCCTGTGGCGGTGCGGTTGGGAGCCGGCGGCCCGTGAGCGGGTCTGCCACCTGGTGCGCCACCACATGGCCCCTCCCCGCTTCATCCTCAAGGACGACCCGAGCCGGGAGCTGATCGCGGTTGCCGCCGAGGTCCCCCTCGCGACCCTCGCCATCCTCTCCCGGGCCGACATCAACGGCCGGATCGCCCCGGACCTCGCGGAGTTCCACGAGCGTCTCGAGCTCGGCCTCGTGCTCGCGGCCGAGATCGGGTGCGACGCCGGCCCCTACCCCTTCAGCTCCGACCACGCCCGCGTCGAGTTCTTCCGCACCCCGGGCCGGGATCCCGGCTGGGAGGCCCACGACGACAGCTGGGCTCAGGCAACGGTCCTCTGCGGCCTCCCCGGGGCGGGAAAGGACCGCTGGGTCGCCGAGCATGCAAAGGGGCAGCAGATGGTCAGCCTCGATGACATCCGGGCTGAGCGCGCCTACCGCGGCAAGCCGAACGGTGTCATCGCCGCGGCGGCGCGCGAGCGGGCCCGCGAGCTCCTTCGAGCGCGCACGCCCTTCGTCTGGAACGCGACGAACCTCTCGCGCCAGCAGCGCGGCCGGCCGGTCGGTCTCTGCCTCGACTATCACGCGTCCGTGAGGATCGTCAGCGTCGAGGCCGGAGTCGCCCAGATCGTCGAGCGCAACGCAGCCCGCCCCGGCGGCGGTGTTCCTCTCGAGGTGATCGAGCGGATGCTCGCCCGCTGGGAGTTCCCGTCACCCACCGAGGCGCACCGGGTCGAGTTCGCCTGACCGGGGTGCATCGCTCGCGGGTGTGCGCAGGCCCATAGTCGCACCCACCGAAAAGTTGCCGCCTCGGAGAGTCATCTCACCCTGAGGTGTAGCCATCACGGGTCGCTCTGACAGGTACGGAGTCCACAGCAGTCGTGGTGCGGCGAGGATCGAGCGTCCGGCCGGCGCGCCCGACTAGCGTCGGCGCATGGATCCGATCACCCCGCCCCAGGGACATTCCGAGCGCCTCCTGCGCGCAGCCCAGAAGAGGGAAGCCCTCATCGTCACCGTCGAGAAGCAAGTCGAAGACGGGACTCTCGTGCGCACCGAAGACGGCGACGCGCTGCTGCTCCCGATCGCCCTGACCGACGATTCCACCCTCAACGACATCGCGATCCATCCCGAGAGCACGATCATGCTCCAGGTGCTGGTCGTCTCCGGCTCGGACGGGGACCTGGTCGCCTCTCAGACCGACCTCCTCGAGCAGCTTCGCCGGCGCGCGGAGGACGACGCCCTCGAAGGCATGGCCAAGGGCCAGGTCGTCGAGGCCCACATCACCGGTCTGGAGGACTTCGGAGCCGTCTGCCTCGTCGGCCTGGTGCCGGGGATGATCCACATCTCCGATCTCTCCTGGTTCCACGTGGACTCCCCGGCGGATGTCGTCAAGGTCGGCGACCGCGTCTCCGTCGTCATCCTGGATGTCGATCGGAACCGGCGGAGGATCAGCGTCGGCCTGAAGCAGGCGACCCCTGATCCGTGGGCGACGTTCACCTCGACCCACCGAGCGGGTGAGGTGATCGAGGGGCGTGTGGTGAAGGACGTCGGCTGCGGCCTCTTCATCGCCCTCGGAGGCGGGATCGAGGGGCTTCTGGCCTTCAACACCGCCGCGCCGGATGACCCCCGCCTCCGCGACGGATGGCAGGAGGGCTCAGTCCTCGAGGTCCGCCTTGCCGAGGTCGACCCGGATCGCCGGCGGATCGCGCTGCGCCTGCCCTGAGAGGGGTCCGCTGGCTGAGAACAGCGTCCTGATCAGACCCGGCGCCCGCCGTGGCGATCTCAGCTGCAGCCGCGCCGGGGCGTCTTAGCTTGAGGTGGAGCCCACCTCACCTTCGGAGCCTGCGATCACCCGAACAACGCGCCCCATCGCCCCCGCCTTGTCCCTCGTCTCAGAGGCATGGACGCTGTGAGCATCGCAACCTCACCTGAGGGATCCACGCGCGCGGTGCGTGCCGCGATCGCACAGGCCTCGTTCGAGGTGAGCGCGCGGATCGACAAGCAGCTGCGCCGCGCTCTGGACGACCTTCCCACTGAGCCGCCGCTCCCCGGAACTGCCGGGCGGCTCGGGAACGAGTCCGAGCTGCCCCGCGATCTGATCGCCATGTCCCTCTGGGCGATCGCGATAGACGATGACCGGACCGCCCACGAGCTCCTTGACCGCGCCGCGGATCACATCACCGCCCACCTGGACTGGCTCGGCACCCAGCCGCGCCTCATTTCCGGCAGCGACCGGGACGAGATGGCCAGCCTCGCCTCGTGGCTGCTCGCCAAGGTCCAGCGCATGCGGGCCGATCGCACGGCCCTCCACGCTGAGGCGAAGGAGCTCGAGGTCAGGGCGAAGGGCTTCGCCGAGGAGCAGCTGACATCCACGGCCGCAGCCCCGACCTTCGCAGAGGCGGCTCACGCCGGCGACCTCGCTCTCATGCGCGAGACGGCGCTGGTCATGGCCGAAGCGGTGTCGCCTGAGCGCCTCGCAGAGGTGGATGGCGTCTCGGACGAGCAGTGGGAGAGGTTCTCCCTGCAGATCAGGGCCCGGGGAGCCCGCGTCCCCGCGCACAGCGCCGCGTGGATTCGCGACCGCAACGACGCCCGGCTGCTCGATGACCTCCTCGCCTGCGATGAGCGGACGATCCAGCTGATGCGCCTGGACGACTACTCGGGCTTCGAGCGAGAGGTCATCGAAGCGCGTCTGGACTCCCGGCTCCCGACCCTGCACCACTTGGTGAGGAACCGCGTTTCTCCGGCCTCGGATGCCGAGATCGCCCGGTTCGTCGGCTCCGTGCGCCACTACCTCACCGTCGCTCAGGCGGCGGGTGCGGCGGAGGCCGGCCGGCTGCGCCTCGCTGTGCCCCAGCAGGAGCTGGAGCGCGTCGAGACCCTCGTGGCCGACGGTCAGGGCCGGATCACGCGACGCCTGATCGAGGCCTACCGGTATGGGCGTCGGACGCGCGCTGACCTCACCTACGAGCTCACGTCGAGCGCGATCGTCGACGGGGTGCCGGTGTCCGTCACCTTCGCCGTCCCTCTCGGGGCCACCCATCAACGCACCGCCGCATCCCGGTTGGTCCGCGCCCGCGCGACCGCGGAGCGGATGAACCTCCCCCAGCCGGACCCCGGGCTCTGGGGCGAGGAGGGCCTGGTAGAGGGGGACCCGGACGACTCCATCCCCGCGATCCCCGAGCTCGGCAGCATCGCCGACTTCTTCGGTCCCGAGCCGGTCTGCGACCACCCCCAGATGGTCTGGGTCGGCGTCGACCATCCCCGCCGCCATCTGCGCTGCGCGCAGTGCCAGCGGACCCTGGCCGAGGTGAAGAACTTCCAGGTTGGCGACACCATCCCCCTCCGTCAGCGCAACGCACGCCGCTTCCTCGGCCACGAGCAGTCCCTCGCGATCCTCCGCGGCGATGAGCCACCGACCCTGGAGGGCCTCCTCGCGGCCCCGACGGTCGATCCCGATGCGGTGGAGGCTTCCTGCGCGTCCTATCCTCAGGGCCCGAGCCAAGGACAGACCCCATGACCTCCACGACCGAGACGTCCCATCACCTGGTCCGCCATCGCGAGGGCACCTGCGTGTCCGCGGCCGGCGCGTTCGCTCCGGACGCCGACCACGTCCCGACGCTCTGCGACCACGTCGTGAACCTGCCCTTCGGATACCAGCGCGGCGTCCCCGACTGCCCCGAGTGCCGGACGCAGCTGGCCCGTGTCGATCGAGGCGCTACCCCGACCTGACGGGCCGCCACGGTAGAAGGCCTGATCGCCAGGTTGGACGATCCCGGGCCGCCCGTCGGGTCAGGCCCTTCCGAACGTCCAGCGAACCGACTGCCGGCCCTTGCTGCAGAGAACGCCCAGCTGGGAGCTCTGCCCCACCAGACGGCACCGGAAGCCCTCCGGCCGCGGCAGCGGATTGTCGCCGTCATCGGCGTTGAGCACCGCAAAGGCCACGCGACGCGCGACCGGGCAGGTCGTGCGGACGGCGAACACCCCGTTCCTCGAGCGCGCGTACACCGATCCGTCGGGGTTCCGGACGATCACGTTCGCGCAGCGCCGCTGGACCGGCTGCCGCGCGCGAGGGGGAGCGTTGTTCACCTCAGCGGTGATCCGCTGCGTCGCGGCATCTATGGATGTACCTCGGAAACACGCCGCCCCGCCGGCGCCTGTGCCGCAGCGCCAACCACGCACGAGGGTGACCCGACTCGGGCCTTCGCCTGAGGTCGTCCCGCGCCCCAGATACAGATCGGTGAACAGGCCCCGCGCCGTCTGGCAGGTCGCATTCCCGACTTCGACGGTTGCCTTGACCGTGTAGCGCCAGTCAGGGCCGGCGACCACGAAGGACGCACACGACCTCGCGGCCTGAGCTTCAGACGGAGCGACGACGACGCTCCCTGCAAGGGCGCAGCATGCGAATGCCGCGAGCATCAGGCGGTGCGACTTCATCTGATCACGCCTCCCCGCCCCGACAGCGGCGAAATGGGGGTCTGAGTGTTGTCCCGAGCTGTGGGGCCGCAACGGATAGAGCCGAAGCGCCGACATTATGAGTCCGTCCGCTCTGAGCCTGTCAAGCGAGGATCCGAGCGGCATCAATCCGAGGGCGCGAGTGCGGCTGACGCTACTGCGCAGGTAGGGGGCCGCTGAGTGAGTCGTGAGCGGCGGACCTTTCACACGGCCGTGACTGTCGCAAAGTAGGGTAGGCAGCCTCTGCAGCTGAACCTGATGAGGTGATGAAACATGGCCGGCCTGTTGCGCTCGTCCCTGACGCTCGGCGCGATGCTCGCCCTGGCTCTCTTCGCCATGACCGGCGTCGGCTGGGCCGCAGCGGACAGCACCCCCTCAGCTCCAGAGGCGATCGCCCTGGATGGGCTGAAGTCCGAGGACGCCACGACCAAGCGATGCCGCACCGGGGGCTTCTACGGCACCTCGCGGATCTCGGTCAAGAGGGTGATCGGAAAGGTCTCTTGTCGGGCGGCCGGCGGCATCGCACGCGCAGCGGTGGTCTATCGCGTCAACTCCGACTTCCCGGACACGTTCTGCCACCGCGGCTGGTGCTGGAGGTTCGGCGAGTTCCGCGGGGTGGGACCGGGCGCCAGCATCGTGACCTTCGTCGGGCGTCGTGGCGAGATGCAGATCGGTGCGACCCAGTCGGTGAGCTAGGGGACGGACTTCCGCCGCGTGGGCCAGGGGCCTCGGCACTGGGCCCTGGCCACGCGGCGGCTGAGGCGCGCCCTCTGCGACGTCGTATCGTGGAACCACTGAAGCGGTGAGACCACAAAGGGACGGCCATGAGCGACACGACCTCCACGGTTCTTCTGGACATCGACACCCAGGTGGACTTCTGTGCTCCGGAGGGGGCGCTGTTCGTCCCCGACGCCGATGGCTACGAGATCCGCCACTCGCAGGCGGCCCTGGTCTGGTGGGCCTCCGAGCACGGGATCCCCCACATCGCCACGGCGGATGACCACCTGATCACCGATCCCGAGATCTCGGACGAGCCGGACTTCGCATCGACGTTCCCGCCTCACTGCATGCGCACGAGCCCGGGTGCGGAGAAGGTCGGCTGGACGCGCCAGCGGTCGCCCCTGGTCCTCGGTGATGAGCCCCTCGAAGCCTCCCGTCTGGCGGCCCTCTCCCGGGAGCGCAGGGAGATCCTCATCCTGAAGCGGCACTTCGACTGCTTCACCAACCCGCACACGGCAGCCCTGATCACGGAGCTCGCTCCCGAGCGGGTGGTCGTCTTCGGCGTCGCCACCGACGTCTGCGTCGCCGCGGCGATCGAGGGTCTGCTCGGCCTTCTCACGCCTGCTCAGATCGCGCTCGTACCGGCGGCCTGCGCCGGCCTCGACGTGGCGGGCTCGAAGGCACTGATCGCGGACTGGCAGCGCCGGGGAGTCGTCATGTCGACCATCAAGCAGATCACCGGCCGGATGCCGACGGGCGTCCTCTCGGAATCCACTCTGGATCTCGAGTAGGGCCGCCCGCGCCGCCGAGGCCTGACCGCTATTCGGCTCCGCGATCGCGGAGGGCGGCCTCGACCCAGACGCTGGCACTCGCGAGTGCCTGCTCCGGGGTGTCTCCCCGGACGGTTTCGATCGGCTCTCCTGGTAGCTCGATATGGACGAGCCAGCTGTTGCCATCAGGGACTGGTGATCGGACCTGGCCGCCGACACGGCCGAGTCGCACGTTCAGGACCGCGAGCGCGGTGCGATCCAGCGGGGTTGACATCTCCTACGCTCCCTCCGAGCGGAGGCGGCGACACGATGCCAGCCGCACTGGCGCCGAGATCGTACGTCCTCGCGTTGCGTGTGGATCCGGGTGACACACCTGCTGCGCGGCTGGTCAGACCCCCGGCCTCTGCGTCGAGGCCACTCCCCGGGGTCGAGACGGAGTGTTGATGTCCAGCTGGCCGTCTCGGGGTTCGGTGAGACAGGTCGAGGGCGACTCGCCCCGCCGGGGAAGTTACACCATGTCCCTGATGCGCTGGGATCCGCTGGCATCACGTCCGCAATCGATTCTTCGCGTTCATGCCACTGCTCAGCGCGTTGACGTATATGTTCGCGCCGATGGCCTCCCTGACGGTGGTCGGCTACCTCGCCGGCGCGGAGGATCCCCATGAAGAGGTGGCGTTGTGGTCAACCGACTTCGGGGGATGGCAGCTGACTCACAGGTTCCTCGTCGAGTCGCGCTGCACACCTCGCCGCTACGTCGTGGACGTCGACGGGCGGGCGCTCGCAGCGGGGGAGACGGAGTCGCGGCACCTGGTGCCCGGGGAGATCTACCGGCTTCGAGTCGCCGAACCGGTGGCCGCGACCTAGCGACCGGGGCTCCGCCCTCCCCTTCCAGCATGGAGGGCCTCTGGAAGAGGAGGGCGCGCTGAGAGCATCGACATGGCCGCCGTCAAGGTGACGGTTCGTGGCCGTCGACGTCGTGGGGGAACCGGGCTGGCGGCTGGTCGGCTGGACGCTCCGACGACCGGCCTCCCAGGTGCGGCCTATGCCTACGGGTGGTGATGTCTCGACGTTGACGCCGTACTGTCGCCGGCGTGAGGGAGCTAGAGCCGGTTTCAGGTGAGGAAGATGCGACGGCCCCGCGGGTCCGCGCCGACGCCCAACGCCAGCGCATCGAGGATGCCCTTCGTGCCGTGGACGCTCACGAGTCGAGTCGCCGGCGGTTCAGCGGGTCCCAGCCGGTCGCGCCGGTGGAGTTCATGACCGCCTGGGACTGAGTGCAGGCTTCGGCGCCGGCGCGAGGCCCACTCGAGGCCCTCCCGGCGACTCTGAACTGCGTCAGAGGCTCGCTCGGGCGCGGCCGACCGCGGTGAGGGCGCTCTCTCTGCCTACCTCCCACGCGAGGAGGCGTGCGAGGGCGTCGCCCAGCTCACGTCCGGCTGCTTCGGCGACTCGCGGCTGTCGGTCGATCACGCAGAGAGTCCCGAAGACGGATCCGTCTGGCAGCAGGATCGGGTGGCCGCTGTAGCTCTCGAGCCCCAGATCGTCGCGCGCCCGCAGGTCGCTGTATCCCGAGTCCGCGTCGGACAGGCGGCTGTGTGAGGCGGGGGCGAGACCTTCGATCATCCGGTGGCAGAACGACTCGGTCAGGGGGAAGCGTCCACCGGGTGAGATGAGCCCTGACCCGCTGGAGCCGATGATCTCGATCTGGTCCCCCTGGATCCGCGTGATGAACGCTTCCTCCCACCCCGTCGCCGCGCGGAGCTCGCAGATGGCCTGCTGACAGGCTGACGCGAACTCGGTCGTCGTCGCGAGCTCGAGGGCCGCCAGGTGGGTGATGACCTCGGCGTCGGGGGCATCGGCGTCCACCGTTAGCGCGCCCGCCCCTGCCAGCCTCTCGAGCGCCTCCACGGCAGCGGGGGCGAACTGGCGCCCGGACTCCCGCCGGCACTCGGCGAGGGCCTGCTGGGTCGCTAGGGGCCGCTTGTAGCTGCGCGCGCTCGTCATGACGTCCCAGGCGTCGGCCAACGCGAGGATCTGGGCGCCCTCGGGGGCCTGGGGGCCGCAGAGTCCGTCGGGGTACCCGCCTCCGTTCCACCGCTCGTGGTGATGGCGGATCCACGCGACCTGCTCGCCGTCCAGGACCTCAGCGGCGATGTTCGCTCCGAGCGGCGAGTGCTGCTTGACCTGCTCGTACTCGGACGGGGTGAGGGGGCCCGGCTTGAAGAGCACGGCATCGGGAACCCCGATCTTGCCGACGTCATGGAGGAGCCCCGCCTCGCGAAGCCGGGCCGTTGCCGGCCGCGGCCAGCCGAGCTCCCCGGCGAGTTGTCCGGCGAGGTCCGCGACACGCTCGGAATGGCGGCGGGTCGAGGGGTCCTTCGCATCCACCGCTCGCGCCAGCGCACGGAGGCCCGCCATCGCGCGGACGACCTCGAGGCGCTCCGCCCGCTCGGCCGCGGACAGCTCGGTGACCACCTCGGCGCAGTACATGACAGCTGTGTCGCGTCCGTGGGCCTTGGCCCAGTAGAGGGCTCCGTCAGCGAGCTCGAGGAGATGGTCCACGTCCGTGGCGCTTCCGAGATCACACACTCCTGCCGACGCGTTCACCACCCCGACGTCCTCGATCTCTTCGGAGATCGCGGCACGCGCCCGCTCGGCCGCGCCGACTGCCGTCTGCGCGTCGGTACCGGGGAGGATCCAGCCGAACTCCTCACCACCGACCCGTGCGACGACCTCCCCGGCGCGCACCACCGACCGCAGGCGTGCAGCGACTTCCTGGAGCACCCGGTCGCCGCGCTGGTGGCCGTAGGTGTCGTTGACCTGCTTGAAGTGGTCGAGATCGATGAGCACGACGCTGAGCGGCTCGGAGGTCTCGGACGCGTGCGCGGCTTCACGCTGCAGGGCCTCGTGGAAGGTGCGGTGGTTCGCGAGACCGGTCAGGGGATCACCGGCGGCGCGCTGCTGTGCTTCGGCGAGGCTGATGAGAACGCTTGCATGGAGCCGGGCGTTGGCGATGGCGAGCGCCGCCAGGCCCCCGAGCGAGCGGACGACACTGATCGCCCGCTCAGGGATTCGCTGCGGGCTGCGGAAGCTCATGAAGAGCGTTCCGAGGAGGGCCGGCGTTCCAGCCTCGCCGAGGATTGTCGGGTGTTCGAGGCGCAACCCGACGAACGCCCCCGAACCGAGGTTCGAAGCGAGTCCGGCGGGGATCCGACCCTCGGCTTGGATGTCCTCAACGACAAGGAGTGGATCGCTCTGCTCGACCAGCAGGCGGCAGATCGGCAGCTTCACCAGCGGCCGGCCAACCGACCGCTCGAGGAAGCTTCGCTCACGGGGGTCCGTGGCGGTGGTGTGGACGGCGACGATGCTGACGTCCTCACCGTCATGCACGAAACAGCTCGCCCGGTCGCTTCCCAGCGTCCGCTGGGCCGCGGAGGCGATCCCCGCAAGGGTCGAGTCCATGTCCAGGCGTCCGCCGAGGATGGCCGCGACGGTCTCCAAAACGATGCGGTCGCCTGCCTGCTGACCTGCGACCCCGGCGCTTTCCTTGACTTCGGCGTGTGCCGCCGGTGGCTGCAGCTCGAGAAGGTCCATAGGCGGCCCATCGGCACCGCGTGGACTCCGCGTAACAAAGAGGGTCCCCGGGGAACTTGGGTGCTGGAGCTGACGCCGTCATATGTGCCGGCGCGCGATCCCCGAGCGCGTGCCGAACTAACGCCAAGCCGATCAAGGAGACATTCGGCTATACCTCGAGGCGGGAGCTCTCGTCCCGCGGGTCCATCAGAGACCGGTGACCTGGAAGGGGGAGTGGGGATCAAAAGGGTTTGGACCGCGAACGTGCTGTTGACCGTTCTGCTCCTTAGTGCGCTCACCGCTTGCGGGGGCGAGGAGCCGGATGTCGTCCCTCCCATCGTCTCGGTCCCGCCCGATGGACGCACGCTGTCGCGCGAGCGACAGATCATCGCCGACTTGGAGCAAGCCGATCGCGACCTGCGTCGCGCGATCTCTGAGGGCATCGAGACAGTCGAACCGCGTCTGCGTCGTGTGGAGCGGTGCGCGAGCGATGCGTGCCTGTCCGCGTCGATCCTGCCCCTCGCGGAAATCGCCGATCGCGAGCGACGAGGGCTCCAGGAGCGCGTCGACCGTGCCGCCGATGGGTGTCTCGATCGTGCCGGTACCGCGTACGTCTCTGCACTCGACTTCCTGGACTTGGCCGGTGTCTATGCCCGCGAGGGTCGCATCGTCGACACCGCGCGGGTCACGGAGTTCGCGCGGGACGACCTCCGGCTAGCAATCGCCGCCATCGACCGGTGCGCTGAGGGCCTCTCGGACTGAGGCGAGACGTTGCCCCGTGGTCGCCTCCTGGCGCCGTGCTGTCCCTCTGTGGGCCTGCTTCGGTGCCGGTGAGGGGTGGCGGCTCCGAGAGGACGGGGCTCCACGCGTTCGGCGGTAGCCTCGGGTGGATGAGGCGGGTTGCGAGGACGCCAGGGGTAGCGGCTGCCCCGGACGGCGCCGACGCGGCGGGAGGCGACCGGGCGCAACCGACCGCACGTAACCTGGACCTCGGTCACGGGGGACGCCTCGCTCAATCGGGTGGGCGACCGGTCGATATTCCGTAGGTGAGCAGGCCGATGCTTCTCTCGATCCTGGTCTTCGGCGTCAGCGGGGTCGGCGGGGCACTCGTGGGCGGAGCCTTGACGTCCCTGTGGGTCGCGTTGCATGCCGGCGCTGCCCTCGCAGCGGTCGCCGCGTCTTGGCATACCCGTGGCCTGGCTCGCCTGGTCTGGGCCCTCTTCGCCGCCGCCCAGGCCGGCCGGGCCCTTCTCCAGTGGGCCCCGGAGGCCGGGATCTCTTCGCTTGCCGAGGGAACCCATTCGACGGGGATCGCGGTTGCGTTCCTCGTGTTGAGCGCGCCGACCGGGATCGCGGTCCTGATCATCTACCGCCGCCTACGCCCCGAGCGGGGCTGGCAGGGGGTCCTTGACGGCGCGATCGCTGTCCTCTGCCTCGCTGCCGCCGCCTGGGCGCTGCTGACCTCGGCTGACCGGCCCATGGACCGCGACCTGCTGTACCTGATCGTCGGTTTGCCCCCGTTCCTCGACCTCCTCTGCGCCGTCGCGCTCACGTGGGTCATCGCCCGCCACGGTATGCGTTCGGCCCCGGGGTGGCTCCGGGCGATCGTCGTAGGCCTCCTCATCCAGGCCGCCGCCGGCATGGTCGTCCTCAGCGGCGCCCCCTGGACCCCAGAGGCCGCCCGCGCCGGTTTCGCTGCTGCCGCCATCGTCCTCGGTGCCGCTGCGCTGCGACGTCGCGAAACGACTGGCCGGGCGTGGGCAGAGGGTCTCCACGATGCCCCGCCCGCCTGGAGTGAGCGACTGCCCTACATTCTCGGCTCGGCCGTGGTGCTGATGAGTGTTGCCCGTCCGGACTTCGAGATGCGCTTGGCAGCCGCGATGGCAGCGTTCCTGGTGGCCATCCGGGCGATCTCGGCGGTGGCGGTGCGCCAAGGCCTGATCGGTGAACGCGACCGCCTCCTGATCGCAGATCCCCTGACCGGTGCCTACAACCGTCGGCACCTCGCGGAGTACGCGCCGCGTGTCCTTGCTCATGCCCAACGGTCGGGGGAACCGTTGAGCGTGGTCGCTTTCGACTTGGATCGCTTCAAGCACGTGAACGACGTCCTCGGCCACGACGCGGGTGATCGGCTCCTGATGGAGGTCGCGCGTGTCGTCACCGCGGCGCTCCGCGCGAGCGATGTCCTGGTGCGGCTCGGCGGTGACGAGTTCCTCGTGGTGTGTCCCGGTACACCGGGAGAGGGAGCCGCGACGCTCGCCGAACGACTCCGGTCGGTGATCTGCCAAGCCGCGGGGACGTCCGCTCCAGGGACGGGGGTCAGCGCGTCGCTCGGGATCTCCACCTACCCAACTGACGCGTCCGAGCTCGACGAGCTCCTGAGACGCGCCGACGAAGCCCTCTACGCGGCGAAGGCCGCCGGTCGGAACGCGGTGCACCGATGGGAGGAGGTCGCGGCGGCCGGCTGGCGGCAGCCGGTGCAGTAGGGCTGTCTCATCGAGCACCTCAGAAGCCGCGGGCTCAGGCTGGCGGTCCGGATTTCGTTGCCGGGGGACAGTGCGGCACAGGCGCCGGGCGGCAGCCGACCTCCTCGCTTGCCTTTCACCGGGATTGCGCTCGGTTAGGGGGGGCGCCAGTTGCAGCGAGGGACGCTGGCACCTATCGCTGCCGGCCCGGACGCGAGGTTCTTGAGGGGTCAACTCCGGTTCGGACTCCGGCGCGAACTAGACGCTTGGCGATTGCGCCGGGGGGGCTCCGGCGGGGATGCTTCCGCGCGGCATCTAGGGGTGGGGCCACCGACAGACCACACGACACCGACCCGAGCGCGATCGACCTTGGGGCCGCGGGACGGCACCGGCAGGCGGCGACGCACCCCGGGCAGCCCATGAGGAGACACGCGTGCGCAGAATCCTGATGACCGCGACGACCGGCGCCGTGGTGGCCGCCGCGCTCGTCGCCGCCGGCTCCGCCGCCGGGCAGACGACGACGGCACCGACCGCCCCCGCGCCCGGTGTGCGCGCGGCGTGCGTCGGCGGCGACTTCGCCGGGGTCTGGCAGAGGACCGACGGCTCGACCGTCACCTACACCCAGACCGGCCGCGTCGTGCTCGGCCTCACGTCGAACAACCAGTCGGCGCGGGTGACGGTGACGGGCACCTCCGCCGCCGGCACCTACACCCTCAGCACCGGCACCAAGGGACGGTTCAGCCACACGATCTCCCCGGACCTGCTCCGGCTCGAGACGACCGTCACCCAGCCCGACGGGACCCCCGGCGGGACGACCGACTGGACGTTCCTGCGGTGCGACCCGCTGACCGTCTCCAGCCCCGTCGGCGCGAACCTGCGGCTCGTCATCCCGGCCCCGCAGCTCGCGTCCGCCGGCCCGACCTCGGCCGTCGCCCCCGGCATCATCTCCCTCGGCTCCCTCGCGACGTCGCGGTGCGTCCTCGTGAAGGTGTCCGCCACCGAGCCGGCCCGCATCCTCGCCACCATCTTCAGCGGCGTGCGCAGCACGCGCGTCTTCGGCCAGAAGCTCGTCGTCTTCACCAAGGCCGGCTCGCGCCGCACCTGCATCCCCGTCCCGAAGAACGCGAAGACGATCAAGCTGCGCACGAAGCTCAACTTCGCCCTCGGTTACTCCCGCGGCGCCCGCCCCAACCCGAACGCCCGGCCCACCACGCCGGCGATCAAGACCATCAAGCTGGTCCCCTGACCCACTGACGTCCCCCGGTGGCCGGCCACACGGCCGGCCGCCGGGATCAGGGGTGAAGCGGTGCCCTAGCAACGGTCGATGAGCGCCCGCCGGCGAGAGGGTGGCGACAGCCGCATCATGGGCGCGGGGGCTCGCCTCGCTTCAATGGACGGCCGACTGGGCCGCTGGCCTTTGTTGCCCCGAGTGCTATGTCCTTGACGGGTAGAGCCTAGGTAGGCAAAGAGTCCTCGACCCTGGACGAGGAGCTCAGAGTTCGCGCGGTTTGCTGCCAATCACTTGTCGTCGACTGCCGAGGCCGTCCGCCCATCGGTTCCGGTTCGCGTGCAGGGTCTGGGACCGGACGTCGCAACGGCGAAGGGGAGATTGCCCAGGGCGCCGGTCCCCAAGGGGACGTCCGCCTCATGATGGTTGAGTAACCGGCCGGAGCAAAGACGATCTACGCGGGTATGGGTTCTCCGGAGGTACGATCCCGGCCATGACGTTCGACCCACACCCGGGTCCGGCACGCGCATGCGCGCGTTCGCGGTTCTGCTCGACGTCCCCGTGCTCCTCCGGGTCTCTGGTGTGCACCGCGGGCGAGCCGACCGAGTTATCGGCCCGTCGCCGAGTCGGCGGATGACGACATGAGCACGGCCTCGCCGGTCCCCGAGACATCCGAGGAGCTCGAGGGAGATGAAGCTCTCGAGACAATCCGCCGAACAGGTCTGCTCACGCTGGCGAGAGACGGATTCATCCGTTTCCGTGCGGCCGACGGCTTCAGCCATGCGCGCGCCTTGGCCTTCCAGCTCACCCTGACCATAATCCCCGCCCTGATCGCCGTTGTCGGCCTGGCCGCGGCGACGGAACGTGACGACGTCCGTCGGTTCGTCGCCGAGACACTCAGGTCAGTCGCCCCCGGGCCCATGGGGGAACTGCTGAGCGCCGCCATTGAACAGGGCTCTGTTAGCGCAGCCGAAGAGAGAGGCGAGGTCGCACTGGCACTGGGGGGCATCGTCGCGCTCGTCGCCGGGACGATCGCGATGGCGCAGGTGGAGCGAGGCGCGAACCGCATCTACGGTCTAGAAACGGATCGGTCGCCGGTGAGACGGTACCTTCGAGCAACCATCCTTGCGACGACGTCAGGCGCCCTCGTCATTGCGGCACTCGTGGTAGTCGTCGCGGGCGGGGCGCTTCGTCGCGTCGCAGGGTTCACACATGTCGCCGATCTCGTATGGGCGATCGCGCGCTGGCCGGTGGGAATCGCCCTGCTCATCGCTGGAACCGCCGTGTTGTATCGTCACGTTCCCAACCGGCGTCAGCCCGAGGCATCGTGGCTCGCCGTTGGGGCAGGTCTGTCGGTGACCGTCTGGTTGACGGTGACCGCGGCGCTTGGCGCCTTCCTCGGTCGGAGCGGCTCACTCGGCGCGACCTATGGGCCCCTCGCCGGAACGATCGGCCTGTTGCTCTGGGCCCTCATCACATCCCTCGCGCTCTTTGTCGGCCTCTCATTCTCAGCGCAGCTCGAGGCTGTCCGCGCGGGCGTCGCCGCACCACGCGTCGAGACCGAACACGACTCCCGTGCCGCGGTGCATGTGCGGACGAAGGATCTTCCTCCGAGTTGATCTTCGTCGCGAGGTGGTCCGAACCGCTCGAGGTTGGACGCTCCTGCGATTCGTCCATAAGCGGCACGCGGTCGAGGTCATTAGGTCCGAGTGTGCATTCGCGCAATCAACGGGTGAGGCCCGGACCGAACGCCACGGGTCGTCCAATGGCGTTTCCCACTCAGTCCCGGGTCTGACGGAACGCCACCGGCCTGCGGATCCCGCTGACGGGTGATCCGCGGTGGGGGCTGCTGCGAACCCCGGTGTGATGCCGCCCGACCCCGCCGCTCGGCCTGCGCGGCTGAGCTATCCAGGGCGCGACCTCTCGCGCCTTTTCCGGGCCGCATCCACGCAACACGACGGAAGGCAAGGAATGTCAGATCCTCTCGACCTCGTCGGGAAGTCCATCGAGGAGCAGCACGCCGGGGAGTCCGCCTCGACGCGCCGCCAGTTCGTCGCAGGTGCCACGGCGACCCTCGGTGGCCTCGGCCTGCTCGCGATCCCCGGTGTGGCCGCGGCCACCAAGGGCAAGCACGGCCGGGTGCGCAACGACCCGCAGACCATCCTGAACGTCGCGGCGACCGCCGAGGTGCTGGCGACGATCGTCAACACCATCGGCTGGGAGCGCGGCCTGGGTGGCGACGACGTGACGCAGGCCAACATCAAGGCCGCGGCGCGTGAGGAGCTCATCCACTACCAGGTGCTGACGAGCAAGGGCGTCGGCGGCCGGCCGGTCACCAAGAAGATCTGGGTGCCGGACGCGGTGTTCGCGAGCCGCGAGGGCCTGCTCAGCACCCTCGAGGTCGGCGACCAGATCTTCATCAACGCCTACCTGATCGGGACGATCGAGTTCGGCAACCGCGGCAGCGGGGCCCTCGCGGCCACGACCGCCGAGTTCATGGGTGCCGAGGCCGTGCACCGGGCGCTCGCCCGTCAGTCGCTGGGCAAGCTCGGCAACGACCGCGTCTTCATGAAGTTCAGCCAGCGTGAGGAGGCGCTGGACGCGCCGAACGTCGGTCAGAAGGGCTTCACCCGGATCGAGACGGCCGTCGCGCAGTTGCAGGCGGCCGGCTTCGGCTTCGGCGCCGAGGGCTCCGCCCCCGGCAGCTTCTACTCGTTCGACGAGGTGTCCAAGCGGACCCCCGACGACCCGGCCATCAACACGCGGGTGCCCGTGGTCAGCTGACCCCGGGTCGGTGGGTGGCGCGCGTCCTGTGGTCGGGGCGCGCGCCCACCCGCCGCGATCGACGCCGCGAGATCCTCACGCCTGATCACGCGCGCCCCACGGGAGCCAGCGGCACCCGGCAGGCCTCGCCTCGATGGTCTTAGTAACCTCACGGCGAGAGCGAAGTCCGCCCCCGCGGATACAACTCGGACCACCTCCTTCGCGGGGCGGCTTTTGGCATTTGTCCACGGCCTCATCGGAGGAGGCCCGCCGATGTCGATTACCCAGAAGGAGCAGCGTTGACCAGTTGGGTCCGCGTCGTCGACCGTGCCTTGTTGGAGGTCCTCCTCACCCTCGATCGACGAGGTGAGCCTCTCAGCGGCTGGTGGATCGAAGCGGACCCGGACCTCCGGGCTCAGCTCGGACCCAAGCAGGCCGCGCGTGCATTCCATCGCCTCGTCGGCCACGGCTACCTCTCGCTGGTTCCCGGCGAGGGAGGAGATGCCGGCTCCTACCACCTGACGCCGGCCGGGCGCACCGCCGGGGAATCCGACCCGCGCGACGCATAAGACGCTCGCAGCCACGCTGGGGCGACATCGCCCCAGCGTGGCTTCTTGTGGTCAACTCACACCCGCGAAACGCGAGAAGTGAAACGTGCGAGAGCGGTTCACCCGGTACCGCAATGACGCGCGCCGGGGTTCCTAGCCTTTTGGATAGTGCCGTGGCCGAGCTGCTCCGACATACAGTGGCCCGGCTGATTCGTGGCCCCTCCGAGGGCAGCGATCTCATGTCCAACTGCCAGCGCCCGTGGAGAGGGAACATCTGCGATTACGTGCCGCGGCCGCGCCGTGCCCTGAACGCCTGGTCTCGTGGCCTCCACCGGCTGTGAGAAGTCGCGTGTCAGGTCCGACGGAGACACAGCGCGCGGGAGCTGAGGGCCCCGGGCAGCCCCGCGCGGAGGGCCCCCTCGCCTACCTCGTCGCACGGTTCCCGGTCGTCTCGGAGACGTTCGTGATGAACGAGATCCTGGAGATGGAGCGCCAGGGGGAGCGGGTCGAGCTGCTGCCGCTGCGGGGCTCCCCGGACCCCGTCGTGCATGAGGCGGCCGTGGGTCTCGCGCGGAGGGCTCACCGGCCGACGTTGGCCACGGTCCTCGGAGCGCAGCTCCACTGGCTGCGGCGCCGGCCGTGGGCATACGCGCGCATGTGGGTGGCGGCCCTTCGCGGCTACGGGCTCCGTCCGCGCGCGTTGGCGTCGTGTCTCTACATCCTCCCGGTCTCCGCGGCTCACGCGAGGACGGTCGAGCGGCTCGGCGTCTCCCACGTGCACGCCCACTTCGCGACCCATGCCGCTCTCGGGGCCTGGGTGGTCAAGGCGCTCACCGGGGTCCCGTACAGCGTCACGGCCCACTCGCACGACCTGACGATGGACTATCCGATGCTCGGGGTGAAGCTCGCTGGCGCGTCGCGGGTCGTCGTCATCTCCGACTACTACCGCGACTACATCGCCGACGCTCTCCCGGGCCAGGACATGGCGGCGGTCCACGTCATCCGCTGCGGCGTCGACACCAGCCGGCTCTCACCGCGGGAGCCGCGGGCCGACGCCGGCGTCCCCACCGTCCCCATCGTCGTCTGCCCCGGCCGGCTGGTCCCGATGAAGGGGCACCGCTATCTGCTGGAGGCCCTGAGTCGCCTGCAGCGCGAGGGTGTCGCACTGCGCGTGGAGATCGCCGGCGGCGGTGCCCTACGGGGCGAGCTCGAGGCGATGGTGCGAGGCCTCGGCCTGGAGGACCGGGTCTCCTTCCGTGGCCAGCTGACACACGACCGGATGCTCGAGGCGCTCCGCGGAGCCGACATCGTCTGCCTGCCGAGTGTCGTGACCGAGGACGGTGAGCAGGAGGGGATCCCCGTCGCCCTGATGGAGGCCATGGCCTTCGGCGCGGCGGTCATCAGCACCGACACCTCCGGAGTCGCGGAGCTCGTCCGGGACGACGAGACGGGTCTGCTCGTGCCCCCGGGTGACGTCGAGGCCCTCGCCGAGGCCCTGCGCCGCCTCGCGCTCGACCCCGACCTCAGGGCCCGCCTCGGCTCGTCAGGCCGGCGGATCGTCGAGGAGGGCTACGACCTGCGCACGAACACCGGGCGCCTGCGGACCCTGATCGGGCGCTCATCGTGAGGCCGGCAGACGCCGAGGGCGATGGTGGCGTCGAGGATCTGACGGTGTCGGTCGTCATCCCGGTGCTCAACGAGGAGCACACGATCGTCCCGCTCCTACGGGCACTCCGCCGCCAGACCTACCCGGTCGGGTTGATCGAGGTCGTGATCGCCGACGGTGGGTCGCTCGATGCGACGCGGGAGATGATCCAGGGCTACGCCAGCCGGCACCCTGAGCTCGCGATCCGGCTGGAGGAGAACCCATCCGGTTCGGTTCCGGCGGGACTGAACGTCGCGGTGGCTCGGTCATCGGGGGAGATCGTCGTCCGCCTCGACGGCCACTCGGAGCCCTTCCCGGACTACATCGAGAGGTGCGTCGCCGCCCTGGCCGCGGGCCTCGGGGACAACGTCGGCGGTCGATGGAAGGTCCTGCCGAGCCGGGAAGGAGCGGTCTCCGCGGCGATCGCCTTCGCAGCGGTCCACACGCTCGGCGCCGGGGATGCGCGCTACCGCACGGGCGGCGAGGCGGGGCCGGTCGACACCGTCCCCTTCGGCGCCTACCGCCGGTCGACGTTCGAGGCGGTCGGCCCCTACGACGAGACGCTCCTCGCCAACGAGGACTACGAGTGGAACGTCCGCCTGCGCGCCTCAGGTGGGTGCGTCTGGTTCGACGGGGACATCCAGTGCGTCTACCGACCCCGCGAGACCTACCGGGCACTGGGGCGCCAGTACTTCCGCTACGGCTTCTGGAAGTTCCGGATGCTGCTCGGCGCGCCCGAGAGCATGCGGCTGAGGCAAGCCGCGCCGCCGGCGGCGCTCATGCTCGCCGCAACCCTGGGAGTCGCCTCTCGCCGCCGACCGCTCGCCCGTGTCGCGCTCGGGACGCTGGCGGGCGCCTACACGGCAGCACTCGGGCGCGCCGGCCTCGCGGCCAGTCAGGGGACCGGCGACCGCCAGCTCACCGCCGGCGTCCCGGTCGCCTTGGCGACGATGCACCTGTCCTGGGCGACCGGGTTCCTGAGCAGCGGACTCCTCGAGACGGTGCGAAGGATGCCGCGGCCGAGCGAGCGGTGACGCAAGGGCTCCGGTTCCGGCAATCGAGCGTTTCCGTTGTCAGCGGAGATGGGCTCTTTCTGGAGTCTCCTGCCGGGTCCGGGATGACGCCCCAGGGTGTCCTGTCCGTCGCGCCCCCTAACCTCTTCTGGGAGCGACCCATGGCCGATGTCGCGCTGACATCCGCCGGTCGACATCTCAGGCTATCCGGCCATCGCCACAGAGGAGCATCGGATGTCGAGGATGGCGGAGGCTTCAGAGGAAGGACTCGCCAACGGGGAGCATGGCGGCCCCTCAGCGGTCTTCCTGCGGTCGCCGGCGGAGGCCGACCGCATGCTCGCGACTCTCGAGCATGAGGACCTGTTCGCCTCCTCATGCATGAAGGATCAGCAGCCGGGGGATCGCGCCGTCATCTACGAGACCGGCCGCGAGGGCGCTGGCCTCGTCGCCTGGGTGGACATCGTCAGCCCCGCCGCTCCGAGCGAGCAGTTCGGCTTCGTCGCCCAGTGCTCCATCCATCGAGCTGAGCCGTCGGTTCCGCGGAGCGCCCTGATGGCGGACCCTGACCTCGCGCCGATCTTCCGATCCATCATCGGCCGGCGGTGGCTGCCACCACAGGCGCGCGCGGCGATCGTGCGCCTGTCCCCTCCACCGGCCTTCCGGTGGGTGGCGATGGACGAGGACTGGGACATCGCCGCCGGCTGGACCCCCGCTGATCCGGGAAACCCCTGGGGCCTCGAGTCCAGCATGCAGGCCGCGATCGCCCGCGACCCGGCCGCGCGCGCCGCGCTCGGGCTCGGGGACGACCCGGTGCCCGAGGTCCGCTCCGGCGACCGCCGCGATCGCTACGACCTCCTCTCAGACGGAGTCGTCGCCGAGCTGAAGATCGCCGCGGACCAGGGTGTGATGGAGCAGCTCGACCGCTACCTGGCGACGCTGCAGCGCGAGCGGCCGCGCGATGGGGGTTGGGTGGGCCGCATCGTCTTCTGCCGCTTCGCCACCCGGTGCCTGGTCTCCCTCGTCGAACAGCGAGGAGACGTCGAGCTCTGGCGATGCGTTCGCGAGGGCGAGTCCCCGACCCTCGAGCGCGTCGCATAGCCGGGGTGGCCGGCGTCGACACCCTGACGCGGACCCTCCTCATCCGGCACCGTGAATCCGCTGGTTCCTGGGAAGTGGCGCGCCCTGGTCAGAGTGCCGCGGCAGTCCCGTTTCGTAGCCACGGCGCCGCGCTCGACCACGCCGAGCAGCGCATGCGTCTGAGCGGGGGAGTGATCATCGTCCTCGGCCCCGATGGGACTGAGCTGACCCGCCACACAGTTCCTCCGCAGCCGCCCTACTGACGAGACGGGTGGGCGCGGGGCCACAGGCCTCGGTGGGTGGAGGGCCACAGTCAGAGTGGGTGCAGGGCCACAGGCGCCGGTGGGTGCGGGGCCATAGCGGCGGTGGGTCCAGGGCCACAGCCCCGGTGGGCGCGGGGCCACAGTCGAGGTGGGCACAAGGCCACAGGCGAAGTGGGCATAAGGCCACAGGCGGCACCAGGCCCCCGCTCTGGCGAGGGGATCAGGCGGAGGGTGGGCGCAGCCCCACAGCTCGAGGAGGCCGGCCGGCGGGTGAGGGGCTCGCGCATCCAGCGGAGTCTCCTCAGAGTGGGCGCAGGGCCATAGAACGGCGCCGCGAGGGGCCTCCCGGTGGGTCCAGGGCCACAGGGGGAGCGCACGAGGCCCCGTCCGGATCCCCTTCGCGGGCCGCGTGGGCCCACCGCCCACCGTTCTCGGGGGCCGGACCCACCGCGCTATGGCCCTCGGCACACCGTCCTGTGGGGTCGCGCCCACCGGTCTGTGGCCTTCCGCCCACCGGCGCCCCCTGGTTTTCCCTGCAACGGAAGGGGATGTGGCGGACGCCCATGGTTTCCAGGGTCTCCATGGTCCTCAAGGTTCTTCCCGGCGCGGGAAGGACTGATCGGGGGTGGAACCACGACACCACGCACCCGTGCGTCCACGGACGAAAGGACGCACGGCCTCGACGGCGAATAGGGGACCGGACACCGTCTCCTCCAGGAGGTCAGCACGTGGCACAGCAGGCCAGCGTCTCCCCGATAGCCGTCCTGACCGAGTCGGGGGATGGCACGCTGCGCGAGCGGCTCGCCGCGGCCGATCAGAGCACCGTCGTCAACTTCAACGTGCGGATGCGACCGCCGCTGCATGAGGCCCTCCAGGTGATCCAGACGCGCCTGCGGCTCTCCGGTGTCCGCTGCAACCGCGTCGATCTGGTCGAGCTCGCCCTGCTCGAGCTGCTGGAGACCCCGATCGAGGAACTCCCCCAGAGGCTCGCCGGCTTTCCGGCCCGCGGGGAGGAGCGATGAGCGCACGCCCCGCAGCGGAGCAGACGGTGCTCGCCGAGCTCGTGGACGCCGACGGCCAGCCCTTCGAGGTCGTCGAGGCTCCCGAGGCGAGTGCGCGGGTGCCCCGCTCTCTTCGTGACCGCGTCGCCGAGCTCGCCGCCCGAGCGGATGAACCGGCGCCCGCCGGGCCGCGCCCGGCGCCCGCGCCCGCCGCGACGTCGTCCCGGAGCACCAGCCAGCCGAGCTTCATCGTCGCCCGGCTCCTCGCCGAGCGTGGGTTCTGGTCGCTGACCCCCGCGCTCCAGCAGGAGTTCGCCGTCGACGATCTGCGCGGGACCCTCGAGGTGATCCCCTCCCAGCGGGGACTCTCCGGCGGCCGTGAGCGGATCGTCTTCCACGGCCTCGTCTCGCTCTGGGCCGAGGGCCCACGCGACCTGCCTGAGGTGACGACGAGCTTCCATGCACTCGCCCAGCGGCTCGGCTGGTCCTGGGGTGGGAGGACCTCCGCGGACATCGCCAGCGCCCTCGAGCTGCTGACGCTGACCGGCTACAAGTTCGTCGGCGAGGCGGAGCCCGGCCCGTTCTCGGACATGTTCACCCTCGTCCAGCGGGTGATCACCTGGAAGGGGCCGGCGAGGAGCTCGAACCGTCACGTGCGGATCGTCTTCAACGAAGCGATCTTCGACTACCTCTCGGACCGCAGCGTCATCCGGCGACTGGACTACGGCGCCGTCAGCCAGATCAAGCCCCAGCAGCAGCTCGCGCAGGCCCTCCTATTCTTCCTCGACGCCCAGCCCGGCCATCGGCCCCAGCCCGGCGATCGCCTCGAGCGGATCGAGCGCCTCGTCGACGGCCGGCTCGCCGCCACCCTCGGCGTCAAGCCCGTCCTCAAGGAGTTCCACCGGCTCCTGCGCACCGCCTGCGCGACGGTCGAGAACGCCTCCGCGCGCTACGAGCGGGTCTCGATGGAGCCGCGTCGGGCTCAGCGGTTCGCCCGCAACGAACCGCGCTACCTCCTCGTGGCGGTGCGGAACCGGATGATCAAGCTCCCCTAGGGCTGACCACCTTCTCGAGGAAACTCCGCAGAGGCGACGGTGCTCATCGACCGAGGTCCACGCTGGACGCAGACGGCGCAAGAGCGGTTGCGATCCGAAGGTCGAGTTGGATCGAGGAGCCCGGGAAGGCCGTCGATCGCGGCCGGCCGCGAGCTCGACCTCGATGGAGAAGCTGCGGGACAGCGGCGGCCCGAGTCAGTCGCGGATAAACGGTCGCCACGCCGCTAAGCGTGGGCTCATCCGGTCGGTTGTAGGATCCACGTCCATGACCGAGATCCGTAGCAAGACCGAGTGGGTGAACGCGGCGCAGCTTCGCGGCAACGCCATCGACACCGACGGATTAGCGAAGAAGATCGACGCGACCATTGAGCGTTTGAGTGCCGGACGCGGAGATCGCGTCGTGACGATCAGCGTCGCCGTGGCCGGGGCTGGCTACTCTGCGCTGGTGACCGTGTGCTGGAAGGAACCGTAGAAGGCGCACAGCGATCGGGCGAAGGCGGGCAGCGGAAGCCACGCTGGCCGAAGCTCTGAAGGCCGGTGTCCCCAGTCGCTTACACGGACTACGGACAGATAGCGCGAGATGGGGGATCGGCCCGAGCAAGGTCCTCCATCGATTCCCGGGACCAGAGAAGCTCCGAGATGCCCGCCCTGCTGCGCGCCTCGGGCTCGAGGGGCCACGAGCAGACGCCCCTGGCAAGCACCTGCCAGCTCGAGCTGATCCCGCTGGGCAGAACTGTCCGCGCGTATAGGAGCCGGGAGCCCCTCTCACAAGGGATGCTTCCGCGCAGGTCCCACGGGCGATGAGGAGCCTCCTTGCGAACAGGTCACCGACGGCGGGCGCTGCTGCTCCTGGCTCTCGGGCTCGGCGCGGCGGTTCTCCCGTCTCCGTCTCTCGGCGCGAGCTCGGCGACGATCGCTGATGGGGCTTCGGACGGCGCCCCCGGGTCTCCGGAGATCCAGCAGTTGAAGATCGACTCGAACGAGGCGGGGGAGTTCGCGGTCCAGTTCAAGCTCGAGGAGGCCCTCGCTGAGGCGATCGGGGATGGCCAGGAGTTCGGATCCCTGAGCGTCTACCTCGACCTCGACAACAACCCCGCGACCACTGGCCCCGAGCCCCGGCTGGTGCCGGGCGCGGAGGTCTTCGTTTGGGTCTACAACAACGGGTCGTCGATCTCCGGGGACATCGAGAGCATCGCCTTGCTCGACAGCTTCAGCTCCGACCCGACCACGGACCTGGCGACCTGGAGGGTCTCCGACCTGCGACACCTGGGCATGGTTCCGGGGCAGACCATCGGCGTGAGGGCGTTCTCGACCGGTAATGAGTCGGCAGGGGACCCGAGGGACTTCGTCCCGAACATGGACGCCCGAGGGAACCCGGTCTGGTTCTCCTACCAGGTGAGTACCGCCGCCCCGCCGCCACCGCCCGCCGCCCCGGTCGCGGCCCCGATCACCGTCGCTCCCCCTCCGCTGATCTCGTCTCCGGGGAGGAGGCCGATCTCCGGCAGTCCCCTGAAGCTCTCCTACCGCGCCGGCAAGGTGAGCGCGCAGTTCGGGTGGAGCCGGGCGAGCGCGCGTGTCAAGTGGTCCCTCAATCTCAGCGCCCGGGTCCAGGGGAAGCTCAGGAAGAAGACCATCAGCGGGTCCCTCCAGAGCGCCGCGGCTGGCGTGAAGAGGACGACCGCCTTCACGGTTCCGGTCGGTACCCGCATCCAAGGTCGCCTCACCGTGAGAAGCGGGTCCAGCAGCTTCACCCGGTCGGTCTTCGTCACGCGTCGTCGCTGACGCACGCTCCAACAGCTCCGGGTCTCTACTCCTCGACGAGGGGCTGACAGGCCCGGAGCGCCGTTCTCCTAGAGGGCGCGCTCCCTAGCGCGGCGGCGGGACCCCGGGGATGGGAAAGCCGGCGCGGAGTGCGATTCCGAGCGCCGGCCTCGGCTGTTCCACGGCTGCCTCGGGCAGATGTCCTTTGCGGCGGAGGGGAAACCGGCGGGCGCTCCCCAGACCGGGCCTAGGATCGCCCGCGATGCCCACTGACACCGACGTGCGAAGTGACGTGACCGCCGCTCGCTGGGACCTCAGCTGTCTCTTCGAGAGCGACGCCGAGGCCCTCTCCGCGATGGAGTTCCTGAACAGTGACGCCAGCGGGTTCCAAGCGCGTGAGCGGGGCCGTATCGCCGGCTACGCCCACGGGGGAGCTGAAGGGGGCGCGCGCTTCGCCGCGGCGGTGGGCCAGCTGGCCCAGCTGAAGGAGCGGCTCGCCAACGTGACGGGCTACGCGGCCCTTCGCACCTATCAGGCAACCGGGGACCAGGACGCCAAGGATCTCCTCGCCCGGATCACGACGCTCGAGTCAGAGGTCCAGGATCACCTGCGCTTCTTCGCCCTCGAGTGGTCTGCACTCAGCGATGAGGACGCCGCGAGGCTGACCGACCACCAGGAGCTTGCCGATCTCAGGCACTGGCTGCTCAAAGGGCGTCGCTTCCGGCCCTACCTGCTGGGCGAGGCGGAGGAGCGCGCCCTGGCTCAGCGCGATGAGGCCGCGGATGCCTGCTGGCAGAACCTCCACCAGGGGATCATCAGCAGGCTCGGGATCAAGGTGCTCCTGCCCGGGGCGCCGCGTCGCACGTCGATCGGCTTCGGGCAGGCGCTTGGCATGGTCAAGCACCCATCCCCACGGGTGCGCCGCTCGATGATCCAGGGGCTCGCCGAGGCTCTCGAGCCTGAGATCGAGACCCTCGCCCAGTGCTACGACAGCCGCGTCTGCGACCGCCTGGCGATAGACCGGATCCGCGGCTACTTGACTCCGATCGCAGCGACGAACCTCGCCAACGAGCTCCCCGATGAGCTCGTCCAGAGCCTGCTCACCTCCGTGAGCTCGCGGTACGGGGTCGCACAGGAATGGTTCCATGCGAAGGCCGCCCACACCGGCTCCAACCGGCTCCATCTGGCGGACCTTTACGCCCCCGTCGGCGCCGGCGACCTGACCGTCGAGTGGTCAGAAGCACTCGAGTTCGTCAACCGCAGCTTCGACGGGTTCTCCCCTGACGCCGGCCGGATCGTCCGCGGCCTGCTCAATGACGGGCGCATCGACGCCGGCCTGCGGCGCGACAAGCGGCCCGGTGCCTTCTGCGCCCCCGTCGGTGCGAGCCACCGCCCCTTCATCATGCTGGCCTTCGACGGTGGGCTTCGTCAGGTCAGCACCCTCGCCCATGAGCTCGGCCACGGTGTCCACCGGACGATGTCGGCGCAGCAGCGGACCGCCCTCGACTACGGGATCGGGATCGAGGTGGCGGAGATCCCCTCCACCTTCTTCGAGCTCGTCTTCCGCGACGTCGCCCTGGCCCGCGTCGAGGATCCCGCTCAGCGGGTGACGCTGAGTTGTTCACTGCTCGAGGACACCTTCGCGATCGTCTTCCGACAGACCCAGATGGCCCTGTTCGAGCAGCGCGCCTACTCCGCCCGGGCTGCCGGAGAGCAGCTGAGCGCCGCGCGTCTGAGCGAGTACTGGCTCGACGGCAACCGGGAGTACTTCGGTGGGGCCGTTGAGATGCCCGAAGGGGCGCAGCTCGGCTGGAGCTACATCCCCCACTTCATCGTGGCGCGCTTCTACACCTACGCCTACAGCTTCGCGTACCTGTGCGCGGCGAGCCTCCACGCGCGCTGGAGGCAGGACCCCGAGCGCATGTCGGTCCTGATCAGCGACGAGCTCCTGTGCCGTGGCGGTTCGCGGTCCCCGGCGCAGATCCTCAGCGCGCTCGGCTTCGACCTGTCCGACTCGGCCATCTGGAACGAGGGCCTTGATGCGATCGCCGGCGCCGTGGCCCAGGCAAAGCGGGATCTCACCAAGCTCTCCTAAGACCCCGGGGCCGCCCACCCCTGCCGTCGGATCAGGCGAAGGCGGGGCCGATGACAAGACGCGCGAGCAGGACCGTCTTGGCGTCGTAGAGCGAGGCGTGAGCGTCGGCAGGTCCCGAGTTCACTTGGGACAGGTGGGTCTTCACGAGCGTGATCCGCTCGTCGTCGTCCGCCGTCGGCGCGTCGGGATCCTCGACGACATCCTCGGCGAGGAAGTAGTGCCCGAGCTCGTCGGTGATCCCGGGGCTCGTGAGGAACGACCCGAGGTAGGCCATCCTTTCGGGCGCGCAGCCCCGTCTCCTCGCCGAGCTCCCGGATCGCGGCCTGCTCGGGCGTCTCGCCCTCGTCGACTCCACCTGCCGGTGCCTCGAGGATCTCGCGCGCCACCGCAGGTCGGAACTGGCTGACGAGGTAGACGAAGCCCTCATGGTCCATCGGCAGGACATGGACGACATGCGGCGCGCGCATCACCAGGTGCTCGCGATCGCCGACCGCGAGGACCTGCGCCCGGACACGGCCTCGGGACAGCGATGGCAGGTCGTTCTCGGGGCCAGTCGTCAGGGGCGAAGACATGAGCGGCGATCCTCGGTCGTCGGTGAACTCACCTCGAGGATAGGCCGCCGGCGAGCGGCTGCAGGGGCCGTGTCGGGCATCGACGTGAAGAAGCCGGCGTGCGCGGCGCGACCGCGCTAGCTTCGACCGCACGGGGTCATGCCAACCTCCTGTGTGGATCTTGGTCCCGTCAGCGCCCGGCCTTCGCGCCGGGTCTTTTCTTGCCCTAAGCCGGTGTCGCGCCTGCGGGTCGAACGGGTCGGGAGAGCGGCATCTGCCAGGGGGGGGCGGCTGCCCCTCCGGGCCCGCGACGCGTCCTCCGCGGTCGCCCCTGCATTCCTGAACGGAGGTCGAGTGTTCCGGCCGGGCGCGGCGCATTAGGCTGCGCCGGATCGCTGACCCGCAGCGCGCGCCTGGAGCCCCCGATGCCCGCCATCCGCCGCCTCTCCTTGATCACATCGGCTCTGGCACTCGGAGTGCTCCTCCCTCTCGGTGGGGGAGTCGCCGCGGGTGCGCCGGCGCCGGGGGCGGTGCGGGTCGCGGTGACGGGTGTGGCGAAGGGCCAGCCGGTCAAGATCGTCCTGACGCGCGCGGGGCAGAGGCCACGCTCGGTCCAACGGCAGGGCACCCTCCTTCGCAACCTCAGTCCCGGTCGTTGGCGCGTCAAGGTCTCACCGGTGACGACGCTGCGGCGTCACCGCTCGGTCCCGCGGGGTGCCCGGGTGCTGCCGCGCCGCGCCGCGTTCACCGTGACGGTCAGGACGCGCAAGACGACGACCCTCCGCGTCGCCTACGGGACCGTCGTCAACCCGGGGGTGATCGCCGCCCCGGCGACGCTCGCCGTGGCGGGGAACCCGCTTCTCCCGGCGTCGATCACCGTCTCCTCCCGATCGACCGCACGCGTTGGCTCGGTGATCCTCTCCGGACCGAGCGTCGACCTGCCGGATGGCCTCGTGGCGAAGGTTGCCCGGGTCTCGGCGGGGAGGGCCGGGACGAAGGTTCTCGGCCTCCAGCATGTGCCGGTCACGAGCGCCGTCCCGGTGATCTCCTACTCGGGTCCGCTCCTTGACCAGCGGGCGCGGACGGCGGCCTTCGGCGCCTATGCGGACCTCAAGGTCAACGGCTCCGACTGCGGGTTCACAGGTGGCTTCGAGCTCGGCGGGTCGTTCACCTTCGGCACCCCGCGGATCGAAGCCGATGTGGATGCCGGCAACTTCGGCTTCGGCGCCCGGGCGAACCTGGTGATTCACTCACGCCCGGAGGCGAACCTGAAGATGGTGACCGCCGCCGGCGTGTTCTGTGAGAAGACGCTCGCGGCTCCGACGGTCGTGGTCGGCTACATCCCCGCTGGCCTGATCCCCGTCCCCGTCTACGTCTCGGTCCCGATGGAGATGCGGGCCGAGGCGACCGCCCAGACGACGATCACGAGCAAGGTCGCTTGGGACATGGCGGTCGGTGTCCGCACGTCGGGGGCCAGAGCAGTGCCGGTCTTCGAGGCGCGCAATCCCTCGATGGACATCAACGTCGCATCCGACTCGGTCACCACCGTCGGCCCTTCTGTCGGCCTCGAGATCGGCCTCGGCGTCCGTTCGGCGGCCAGCATCAACGTCAAGGTCGCCACCGCGGTCGAGTTCACGACCGGCGGCCGCCAGTGCAGCTGGGACTGGACGCTCGGTGAGTTCACCGGCGCGGTCAAAGTCGGGCCTCTCAGCCTGCGCACCCCCGCCGCGGGCGTCGGCTCCCATCGCCTCTGGACCGGCTGTGGCGCATCCACCTTCGCGCCGCCGCCCCCGCCCCCCGAGGCGGGGCCGATCCCGGGCCTGCCTTTCCCGTTCGGCTACCTCGGCTATGGGGAGACGACGAACAGGGTGCGGCCCGAGATCTTCCGCACGGGCCCGAGCAACTGCAGTCCCGGATTCTCAGGCCTCGTCTGGAGCGAGTGGGGGCCGACCCGGGCTGTCGCCACCGGCACGGTCTACTACTGGGATGGCACGGGCTCCTGCCTCACCACTCCGGCTGTGGTGGGCCCAGGGACGGTCGTCCTCTCCGAGCCGAAGACATGCGGGACCGCGGGCCTGGTCTTCACCAAGCTGGTCTTCACGACCCCGGCGCGCGAGGAGACCCACCCTCCGGGCCAATGCCTCCCGCCCGCCTGAGCGGCGCCGACGCCCCGGTTGAGCACTGCGCGCCCGGACAGACTGGGCTGTCCGGGCGCTGGGGCGCGCAGGCAGGGCGGCCCCGTTGCCTGAACAGAGGTCGCCGGCTTAGCTGACCAGCGGTCGACCTGTTCGCGGCTGAGGCGCCTACTCGGGGCAGGGGGCCGACGGGCACAGGTAGTCCCTGTCGAGCGCGTGCCGACCGATTCGGCGCATGCTCCCACGCACCCTGGACGCCAACGTGCGCTGCGAACCCGTGGGGCTCAGGCTGCCGCGGCGAGCCTCTCCGAGAGCAGCCGGAGCTCGAGGCTCGCCTCGTAGACGACGTCCACGTCGGCCGGGCTGACCATGAACTGCGCACCGTCCTGGTCGCTCAGGAGCTGCGAGTAGGGGATGTCCTCGACCCGGCTGACCGTCATCACCGGCGCGTGGGAGTGGGGGGATGAGACGACGAAGACGACCTCGAGCTCGCCCGCGATCGCCATCTCCCGCAGGGACTCGCCGACGATCTCGCGCTCGAAGCCGGTCATCTCGCAGATTCCATCGACGCTGAGCCGGGCGTGGCCATCCCCGACCGCCCTGAGCGCGACGCGACGCGACTCCTCGAACTCGTGGATCTCCTGGAAGATGTCGCTCATCGGGTTGCCTCCATGCGTTGACGGCGGAGCACCTCCGTGGATCCCCACGGCGGCCCCTCATCACTGACGCTACGACGTCTGCGGGCCGAGGCATGCGGCTGATCGGACGGTACGGATACGGCGAGCGGGCCGACCACGAAAGTCTGCTCTGAGCAGTGAAAGTCTCCCGGCGCCGAGGCGATGGTTCGGCGCCGCGCACCATCTCGGACTTACATTGACCGTGTGAGTGGAGCCCTCTTCTGCGGAATCGTGATCGCTGTCTCAGCCACCGCGGTGATCCTTCTGGCCGTCGGCCTTCTGAGTCGCTGCCGGGGCTGGGATCAAGAGGCTGAGGGCCGGCGCCTCGACGAGGCTCTGCGCTCGCAGCGCGACCGCCATTGAGGGAGTCGGGGCTCTCCTAGGCCGCGCGACTCGAGCTGGAGCGGCGGGAGGTTCGCGCGCCCCGCGCGATCGGAGGCTTACGGTCTGTGTATGAACTCTGGCTAGGCCGCGAGCTCTGACACAGCGGCCTTCTCGGCCGTGCCCGCGAGCGGGCTTCTCGTCCGGTCGCCGGGGCGGGCAGGAACGCCAGCGGCGCCCCCGCCCGTGATCCCCGCGGGCGAGCGTTTCCCGTCTCCCGGTACCTCCGGGCGACAGTCGTGCGGTTCGGCATCCAGGGTGATCCGGCCGTCCGCCCACGCGGCGAGGACGGCGGCGGCGTCGGTGTCGCGGTCGGCCGAGTGTCCGCACCCTGAGCAGATGAAGGTGCGCTTGGAGAGCGCAAGCGCCGGGCCGACCTCGCCACAGTGAGAGCAGGCTCTGGTCGAGGGCAGCCAGCGCGGCGCGCGGATCATCTCGCCTGAGCGCCAGGCGAGCTTGTAGTCGAGCTGGCGTTCGATCTCGCCCCAGGCCGCGTCCGAGATGGCGCGTGCGAGGCGGGTCCGGACGAGGCCCCGGATGCCGAGGGTCTCAACGCAGATCCGGCCGTGGGTCTTGGCCAGATCGGTGGTGAGCTTGTTCGTGAAGTCGTTGCGCTGGTCGCGCACCCGCTGGTGGAGGCGGGCCATGCGCCGGCGGGCCTGCTCGCGCCGACGGGAGCCGCGCCGGCGGCGCGACAACACGCGGTTCGCCCGGCGTAGCTGGCGGAGCGCGCGGGTGAGGTGGCGCGGGTTCTCGACCCGGACGACCTCCGCGCCGTCGGCGGTGGCGCCGACCACGAGCGCGGTGAGGCCGCGGTCGAGGCCGACCGCCGGCCCGCCGCCCTGGTGGTGGTGGGCCTGGTGGAGCGGAGGACAGGCGAGCGTGATCGCCACCACGAGGCGCCGGCCGTCGCGGCGCAGGGTGGCCTGCAGCGGCCGCGCGCCACGGCGCATGAGCCGGCGCACCCGCCGGGTGTCCTCGCGCACGCGGACCACGCCGATCCGCGGCAGCTTGACGACGCGGGCCGCGTCGCCGCTTCCGACCTGCACCGATCGGCGGTTCTTGGCCCGAAAGCGACAGCTCTCGGCGGTGCGGCCGCGCTTCTTGAAACGCGGGAAGCCCATGCGGGCGCCTTTCCGGGTGCCGTTGCGCGACCCGGAGACCGCCCCGAGCGCCCGACCGAGATCCACGCAGGCTTCCTCCATCACGCCCTGATGAACCTCGTCCCGCCAGGGCAGCCCATCGGGTGATCCCGCCTCGGACGATCGCTTCCAGGCGTTGAAGGCGTTGATGATCGAGAAGGGCGTCCAGGGCACCTCGGCGGTGGCGTCCGTCTCCCGGGCATCGAGCGCGTCCTTCACGAGCCGCAGGGCCTGATTCCAGGCGAAGCGCGAGGCGCCCAGGTGGCGGGCCATCAGCTCGCGCTGCTCTGGCGTCGGCTCGAGCGTGAAGCGGAAGCTCGCGGTGCGCCAGTCGTCGGGGAGCTTGGCCGCCATCGCCTGCAAGTATTGGCAGGTTCCCGGACGGCACGAGCCCCTTCCCCGTACCGCCTCGCTACGCCAGCACGCGCCCCAGCAGGTAGTGGCAGGCGGCGATCTCCATCCAGGCCCGGGCACTCGCAGCCGACCCCTCATACGACCGCGACAGGCGGCGCCAACGGCCGAGGCGCGCGAAGGCGTCCTCGATCCGCCAGAGCGGGCGCAGCGGCGTGAAGCGCGAGGCGCCCTTCGGCGGTGCCTTGATGTCGAGGGCGATGCCGCGGCGTGCGCACATCGCGGCCAGCCCGCGGTAACCGCGGTCGGCGATGATCGCGCGCACCGACGGCATCGCGTCGAGCACCGTCTCGAGGAGCTCGCCCGCGGCGCGGACATCGTGCGGCCGGGCCGAGTCGACTCGCACGGCCACAGGCGATCCGGTGATGTCGAGCAGGAGGGTGCGCTTCGCGCCGTTGGTGCGGCCGCCGTGGCCGCCCGGCTCGTGGAACGACGGGCCGGCGCGGCCCCCGCGGGCGACCTGGGCGTCGACCACCAGCATCGAGGGGTCGAGCGTGCGGCCCTTCATCAGCCGCGCGATCTGACAAAGGCGCGTGAGCAGCTTGGCCCACACGCCGGTATCGCGCCAGCGCCGGAACTGCTGCCAGACGGTCCCCCAGGCGGGATACTCCGACGGCAGGTAACGCCACGGCGAGCCGGTGCGGGCGAGGTAGAGGATGGCGTCGCAGATGGCCCTGCGAGACACGGCAGGCGGACGGCCGCGCCGGCCCGCAGGGGACTCCAGCACGTCGCAGATGAGGCGCCACTCGTCATCGGTGAGGTCGCTCGGATAGGCCATACGCACCGTTTGTAGCGGTGCGGTGGCCAAGATCCCTGATCGGTACCCGGATCAGTTCAAACACAGGCCCTGAGCCTCAGGGCCATGACGATCCGCTCCCGCATCCTCCCCGCATGTCTCGCCTGCTGCCTCGCTCTCGCCGCGGGCGCCGGATGTGCTTCACCTGGAGACGAGGCTCCTACGGCGCCGACCAGCCCCGCTCCGTCCGCCGCTCCGCCTGCCGGGGTCGTTCCGGAGGCTGTCGAGCGTCTGCAGATCGCCGACGCGATGCGGGCCGCCTACCTGACGGCGAACCTCACCCAGATCCAGGAGGGCGCCTACCCCGCGTCAGGGGAGATGGCCGAGCTCCTCGGTGCGTCCGAGCCGGCGTTGGCCTTCGCGGCGATGGAGAGGCGGGGCGACTCCCCGACACGGCCCGGCGTCATCGGGGTCTGGACGGACGGTCGCGGGGCCCTCGTCCTGAGCGCGATCACGCCATCGGAGCAGGAGATGCGCCTCGTCGTCGACGACGGCGCCCTGACCAGCAACTCCTAGCTCGGTCTCGTTCCCACCCAGGAGCCGCTCAGCCGGTGTAAATCACGAAGTGCCATCGAATGGTCCGCGAGCCGGATACACAGACGCCGTCATCGATGGGCGTTCCCGACCGGGCCCGCACGCGGCAGGAGAAACCTCTGATCTGTGCAGGTCGATAGGCGCCGCTGTCGCGGTCGTAGTTGTGGAAGATCCTCAGGATGCTCTTGGCGGCGGGACAGGCCACTCGAGTGGTACGGATGTTCTCGGCCCGGTCGCCGTAGCGACGATCCGGCCGGAAGGCGCTGCAGCGCCGAACCGCGGTCGCTGTCTCACTGGCCCAGTCGCCGTGTGCGGCGGCATTGGATGAAGCGGACGAGCCCGGGATCTGGGCAGGATCAGCACTGAGCGCCTGTCCTGAGCCAGCTGCGAGCAAGGTCAATGTGACGGCCACGACGGAGAGCCCTCCGCACCTCCGCGTCCCTCTGCGCGTCGGACTCCAGGCAGGCGAGTGGGCGAGTCTTCTTCCCTCCGCCGATCCGCGGCGTCCAGTCCGGTCGTCCCTCTGTGGCTGCGGTTGGCCCCCCGCTGCGTCCTGGGTGGCCTGGTCTGGGTTCACGAGGCCTTCGACGGTCGAGATGATGTTCTCCTCACTCTGATGATCGTGCTGGCGGCCCCTGTGCACTTCGGGCCCGCCGCGAGCCCTTCTCCGGTAGTTCGTGCCGGGATCAGTCCGGACGCCTTGCCACGAGGACCCGTTTCGGCGGGGAGCCGAGCGACCTCGATCGTTCCTCAGGAGACGAAGAGACTGCCCTGGCCTGTGCCAGAGACGTTGTTGGTCAGGTTGTCAGCGCGAATGCGCACCGTGTACGAACCGCCCGGGTAGCGGTCGGGGAGACTGAACGTCACCGAGCTGCACATTCTCGTCTCGGCGGTCTGTTGCGTGGTGCTTTCGACCACTACACCCGAGGAATCGATCATGTCGAGGGTGAACAGCATGGTGTTCACCGCCCCTGGGGTGCGGTCGCAGAAGTCCCCCCGGACCACCAGTGTGGAGCCTTGATCGGTTCCCGCCACCGACGAGAAGACGGCCCGGCTGTAGGAGGGGTCGGCCTCGCGCTGGCGGGCTGTGTCGGCTTGCCGGCGGGCGTCGGCCGCAGCGGCAGCTTCAGCCGCGGCGGCTGCGATCGCCGCCTGGGTGGCGCTGCGAAGGCCCGCGGTGTCTGTCAGATCGGTCGTCGTGATCGCGTCCGGCGCGGTCGGAGCTAGACGAAAGAACCCTCGATACGAGGCGAGGGTCTGAGCCCCGGCTTTCCGGGCGCGGTTGATCGCTTGAACCTTGCTCTGGGAGGGCTGGCCCGACGAAGCACGCCCCAGGGCGACCAGGTATCTGCGTTGGCTCGCGGCCGCGGTGATCAAGGCCCGATGGGCGGGCCGATCGGGCTCAGCCACCGAGACCCGCGCCACGGATCGTCGGGCGGTCTCGACAACCTCGAGCTGGCGCTCCACGGTCCTGTGGAACCCGTTGATGTCACCCGGTTCCGAGACACGAGCGAGGGACGTTCCCGTCGCCACGGCAGATCTCGTCAGTTGGTCCAGGGGGCGCCTGACCAGAGTGGGATAGCCCCCCTCGGCCGCGGAATCGGCGTCGGCCGCCAAACTCTCCGGCTCATCTCCTCCCGAGAGGAGGAGGATCGCGCCAATCACGACGAGCCCGATCACCGCCGCGGTCAGGAACGCCCCCCAGGTAGGAAGGGCGGCGATCCGAGCTCTCAATCCCCGCCCCGGCCCGGGGAGGTCGTCGCCCGATCGTCGGGGCGGCGGAGGTGCCGAATCAGGCAGTGACTTGGCGTGAACGTCCACTCGCTCGGTGAGTGCAGCGGGATCGCCCGAGCTGCCCGTCAGGGCCTGCCTCCGGGCCTCGCGGAGTTCGGTGGCGGTTATCTCGCCCGACTCATAGAGGCGATCGAGTAGACGGAGGCGCTCGATCAACGCGCCTTCCCGATCAGATGCTGATCCGGTCTCAGCGGCACCACTCGGGAGAGACGGCGGCGCTTCGTCTCCGCTCGGTCCTTCTGTTCCGTCGCTCATGCGAGAGCCGACGTCAGGATCGCGATCGAGGCCGGAGAAACCCTGTCCGGTTGGCGTCGGCCCCGATTCGCGGGGGCCAGAGAACGCACGTCGAGGGACATCCCAGGTCCCATGGCCAGGTGATGTCGGCCGGAGCCTTCATTGACACCGACTGCGCGGCGCGGGGTGAGATGACTCATTGCTTCCCCTCAGATTCACGGCCATCCGACGGCGACCAACATACCGGGTGGCACGGAGTGAATCGCCTGAACGATGGTCCAGAGTCAGTACTGCATGAAGCGATCTCGAGACCCTGCTCTGGAGGCGGGTGCCGAGAGCCACCGGGACGCGGGCCGGCCGCTCGAGAACGCTCGCGTTCGCTGCCGATGAGGCTGTTCCACCGAGGACCTTCGAAACTCGGGAGGAAGCGCAGGGTCACCTTCAGACGGCGCATCGCATTGCACTGGATTCCCAGTGATGCCCTCGTGGCCGCCCTCTCTTCTTGCCTCGTCGCCCCCGGCGGTGCTGATGCGACCCAGCACGCCCGCCTTATCGTGACTCTGCAGCGATAACCCCGAGGAGAAGGGCGCTGATGAGCGACGAGGCAACGCAGGTCATCCACGTCGAAGTGGAAGAGGCGTCGGTCGTGCGCGTCGTCTACGCCCTCCGGATCCCTTCGGATGCCGACATGGTCGATGTGTATTACTACGCCCTGGCCGAGCAGGCCTCGATGACCGAGGTATCGCGGCGGACGGTCCGCTCCAACTGGGAGGTCATCGCCACCAACCAGGCGCCAGCGTCCCCGGGTCAGACCTCAGGCTGAGGAGAGGAGGGGCGGAGGGCCTGGGCGGTCATCGCCCGGCCGTCCGCCCCGAAGCCGAGGCTCTTCCAGGGACTTTCAGAGATCGCGGGGCGTTTCAGATTCAGGCGGGGTAGCAGTGCCCTCTCTGTGACGCCGATGGCGCGTCGGCGACGACCGCGTCGTTCGAGTAGACGAAGGAGTGGACCCCGATCACGGCTTGTGCGACGCGCCACCCCTGCGGGCCGCGGAAGAAGAGCAGTCGCAAGCGGGCATAGGCACCGCCCTTTGCTGCGGTGGAGCGAAGACATGCCACCCATGCGTAGCGACCGGATGACCGCGGCCGTGCGTCGAAGACCCACTTCTGCGGCACCAGGCCGGCCATTCTCAAGGCAATCCGCGCGCTGCGGGTGGGTGCGGACCTCAGGAACAGGTTCGACGCCCGAGCCAGGTGGGGCGGCCCCGTGAACCGAGCGACAGGCAAGAGCTGTCGGCCCGGATGCCCGCTTGTCGTAGACCGGCCGAGCACTGCGAGGTCTGGAGCCTGCGCTTCGCTCACCGGCGGCTCGAGGGCTCGTGCCTGATCCGGCTGCGAAGCTCCGAGGGCGGCCCCCGTTGCCGTGCCAAGAAGTGCGAGACAGATGACCACTACGCGGCCGATCGAATACATCCTGAGTCTCCTGAGGATTGCGAATAGGCGCGCGCCCGGCCGCTCTTCGAACAGAGCCCAGCTCCTGCGCATCGGTTCGGGGACGCTACACCAGGCTGCGCCCTGGCTGGGGGCGGCGTGAGTGCGTCGGATCAGGCCTCGGGGTGAGCTGAGGAGTGCTGGATGGCCTGAGCGATGATCGCCGCGGCCTGCCTCCAGGCGGCGAGGTTCTCGCGGGTGGCCTCACAGGTCGCCCCTCCCTCGGGGAGGCAGTCCTCGGCGAGCTCCATCCGCCTGATCAGCTCGCCCCGACGGGCGTCGGAGAGGTCCTCGAATCTGATCCGGCCGACAGCGATCTCGAGGTGCTCGGTGAAGGAGCGGACGACCATGGCGATCTCATCGCCGAGGATCCGCCTGGCCGCACGCGCGCCGGCGCTGCGACCGAGGGCATGTCCTACGATCATGGCCCCCGGCAGGAGGAGCAGAGAGCGCCTCAGCCGCACTGACGCACGATCCCCGTGGTCGATGTGGTCCGCATGCGTCAACTAGAGCAGAGGCCGCTCGTTCCCCGCTGGCCTCTCCCGCGATCTTGTTCTGCGCCGGAGTCGCGGGGCTGATCCCGCCATATCCTGATCACATGGCCGAGTCGACGAGAGCCGAACTTCCGCGTTGCGAGCGTCCTTGCCCGAACTGCCCGTGGCGACGCGACACGCCTGCGGGTGAGTTCACCTCGGAGCGATTCACCGAGCTCGAGGAGACGTCTGGGCAGCGAGGTGCGGAGGCGGGCCTCGGCGCCCCGTTGTTCGCCTGCCACATGACCCCTGAGGGTGAAGAGCGGGCCTGCGCCGGTTGGCTTGCGGTCGTCGGTCGTGAGCACCTGGGCGTCCGCCTCGCGGTGATCACCGGGCGCCTCCCCGCCGAGGCACTCGACCCGGGCCCCGGCTGGCCGGAACTGTTCTCGGACTACCGGCAGATGGCCACCGCCCAGGGGCGCCCGCCCGAGGACTGAAGAGTGGCCCGGGGCGGGACGTGGCCGAGCGGCTAGAGCCCCTGCAGTGCGTATCCGCTGGGGATGACGCGGCGGTAGGCCTCGCGCTCTGTCCCGGTCAGCCGGGCCTCATCGCAGGCGTCGTCCCATGCAGTGGTGATCGTGTCGATCTGCCTGTGGGCGATCTCCGCCGCCTCGTCGGGCTTGAGTCCGTAGAGCTGGGCGTAGGGGAGGCAGCCGGCGATGTTGCTGAAGCGGTAGGGGTTGTCGCGCGGGCCGATGGCCATCGCCTGCTTGGCCTCGCCACCTCCGCGCGGGTAGGGGCAGATGTCGTAGGCGGGGGTGAGGGCGAGGCGCTCGCCGTCCCAGAAGGCGGCGTGGTTGCGGGCGTGGTCGTCGGTGTTGCCGCAGAGGATGTTGAAGAGGATCCGGGCGAACAGCTCCCTGCGATCGCGGGTGGGATCCGCGGCGAGCAGGAGCAGGCGCTCGGAGAGCTTGGCGTAGCTGGTGTCGCGCAGGGCGAGCTCCGGCAGGCCGAGGGTGGTGAGGGCGGAGACCATCAGCCGGCGGCGGGCCGTGCCCGGGATCCGGTCGAAGCGTTCGACGAGCAGCACGTCGCGCCCGCCGGCTTGGGTGAGCTCGACGGGGGCGACGTCGAGGCCGCAGCGGGCGGCGAGGCGCATCGCCAGGAACTCGGCGCGGACGACGGGCTGGGTGTCGGTGGGGGTCGAGAACTTGGCGATCAAGGACCGCCCCGTGTCGCGGAGGAGGGCCTTCGGGCGGGCGCCGCCGACCGATGAGCCGGCCTGGAGCGCCGCCTCGAGCTGCGCAGGGACTCTCTCGCCGCTCATCAGGTGGTGGGCGGCGGCCTGGATGTCCTCGAGGTTCAGGGTCTCGTCGCCCCTCGGGACGTACTCCGTGGGAGAGGCCTGGAAGTCGAGGGCGCCGATGCGGTCTGAGCCGGCGTTGACGAGGTAGTCGAGGAGGGGGAGGTCGCTCCCGCGCTGGAGGCGGGACTCGATGACCCGCCGCCCCCACGAGTCCGGGGCAGCGTCGGCGAGACAGCCGGGTGCCTCGAGGTCGAGGATCGGCTCGATCCACTCGTCGATGAGGGGCAGCTCGGGGTCGTAGAGCGCGATCGCGTCGGTGCGCTGCAGATAGTGGCGGCCGTAGTGGAACTCGAGCCGGTCGCCCTTGGTGCGCACCACCCCTGCAGGGACGGGCACCTCGGCGCCCGGCAGCCACACCCAGACGTAGGCCTCAGAAGTCAAGGTCGGGCTCCGCCCCGGGCTCGGCCCGCGGGCGCATCCGACGGCGAAGGAGCGTGTCCTGTGCCGTGCGTGATGCGTCCGAGAGGGACCGCTCGTCCCGGTCGAAGAGAGGCACGCCGACAAGGGCGGCAGCGTGCAGGGCGAGCCCGAGGGAGACGCTCGGGTCGCCGTGCTCGATCTTCAGCAATGTCGCCTTGCTCATCCCCGCCCGCTCGGCGAGCTCCGCCGCCGTCCACCGCCTCTTGAGGCGGCCCTCGCGGACCTGGGCGCCGAGGAGGCCCGTGGCGTCGTAGACGACATCCAGGAAAATCCGCTTCGAGAACATGCGGATCAGGATAGCAGTCCTTATAGGTATAAGGACTAGAATCATGGTTTGACGATCCGCGAACTCAGCCTGTCGACCTGCTCTGCGGGGTGCGCGGCTAGAGAGCGGGCGGCTCGCGGTGAGCTTCATTGCCGGGGGTGCCCCAGGCGGCGCGAGATGCCTGGAACCAGTTCGAGATCAGCTGCCCGGCGGTGCGACGGGTCTCCTCGTCGGCGTCGATCTCCATCCAGGTGAGCTCGACCTCGCGCAGATAGCCGGAGATCTCCCGGGGGGTCATGCCTGCCGCAAGCAGCCCCAGCAGCGTCCGCGCGTAGCTGTCGTATTCCCCCGCGGTGACGGGGAAGGAGTCGCTCACGCCGATGGGGTCCCAGCGCCAGTAGAGGAGCTGGCGCAGCTCGAGGAAGGCGCGCTTCTCCCACTCGGAGTGTTCCTGCGGGCTGAGTAGGGCTGTCATCGGCATCAGATGAGTGTGGCAGTAGGCGCGGGTGTCCCGGCGCCGGACTCGCATTCGCCGCGCACTCCACTCAAGGCCTGGGAAGCGGATGCCTTCGGAGCGTGTAGTTGTTGGCGGGGAGTGTCTGCCGCCCGTCGGCCACCATCAGTGGCACTGCTGTGATCAGGGCGAGCTGCGGTGAGTACACCGCGGCGGCGGTCCGATGGCGGCCCAGAGGAGGAGTCTGCGGATGCGTCGGAATCTCCTGATCGGTGGAGGCGCCGCCCTCGTGTGCGCCCTCGCACTCCTGTTGATCACGACGGCGAGCGGGGGTCCGGATCCGATCCCGAACCAGCCACCGGGGGAGGGCCCCGTCGCCTTCACCGAGTTCGAGATCCCGCGCGCCGATGGCGGGACGGCCACCCTGCGGGCAGAGCGGGTGCTCTCCGAGCATCTGGACATCTCACGGGCGCAGGTCCTGGCCTCCGGTCCCGAGGGCATGGCGATCGTGGGGCCCGGGGTCAAGGCCGGCCAGGTGTGCCTCGTCTTCGAACAGCCGGGCGCCGATCAGGTCCTGACTTGCGCGAGCGAGCGGGAGTTCGCCAGGGCGGGTCTCTACGCGAGCGCCCAGCGCCCTGGAACTGAGCTGTCAGCCGCCTTCGTGGTGCCGGAGGAGTTCGAGATGATCACCTTGAACGGGACCCCGCTCGCCTCGACCAACGGAGCGGCCGTGTTCAGCGTCGCCCGTGGAACCGAGAGCCTCGAGCTCGTGGCCCGCTCGAGTTCGCGGGTGATCAGTCTGGAGGCGCGCCTCACTCCCGGCCCCTGACGCTCCCTGGTCACGAGCAGCGCGGGGCCCGGGGCGCCTCCACCCCTCGCGGCCCCGCGCGCCGTCGATCAGGCCGGCTGGGTCCGGGCATCGGCGGGGAAGTCCGCACCTCATCCCTTCCTCTGCGTCGCCTGGGAGGGCCACAAGCGATATCGAATCCCGCGTGGGTCTCGCCGTGTCAAGAGACGTGAATCCGGTGGTGTGAATCCCTCATCCCCGCTCGAGTCACAGAGCTGATGGACTCGACTTGCGACTAGCTGCCGTCGCTTCCTTCGACAGGTATCGTCCGCGCACCTGATTCCCCTTGAGGATGTCGGCTTTGTCGCAACGGAGAGATTGCGTCCTGTTTGTCGTCCTCGCCGCCGCGGTGGCGTTCCTTCTGGTCGCCGTCGGCTGCGGCAGCGGAGGCTCCGAGGCGGAGGGAGCGGACGGGGACCTCGAGGGTCCGAGCGTCTATGCCGAACAGGTGGAGGGGCCCCTGAACCGCCTCGGGACCTCAGCGACCCGGATGGGGGTGGCGTTGCTGTCGGCCTCCGAGTCCGAGGACCTGGTGAAGGTCCGCCGGACCGCTGACTCACAGATCCGCCTGGTCTCGCAGATCCAGTCGCGCATCGGGGCACTCACTCCCGGGGATGGCGACGCCCAGGATCATCGTCGCCTCCGCAACGCCGTGTCGCTCGAGCGCCAGTACCTCGGGCGCCTCGTCCGGATCACCTCCGGATCACCGGAGCGCGGACTGTCCCAGCTCCCGGCAACCCGGGCCCTCGGGGAGCGGATGATCGAGGCCTACCGCGGCTTCTACCGCGGCGCGCCGGATGGGATCCCACAGGGCGTGACCGACGCCGGCCTGCTGGACCTCTCCGGTGTGCGGCTCGCCCTCCAGGACGCCGTCGCCGAGAACCAGGCCGAGGAGGCCGCCTCCACCCGCTCCGCGCCGGCGCCGTTGCCTTCGCCGGTCTACCCGAGAGGCCCGGTCGTCAACGAGGAGGCCGAAGCGGACCGCATCTTCCGCAACATCTCCCGCGGGGACTACTCGGACCTCGGGGCGGCGGAGACCCTGTTCTCTCAGCTCCAGGGGACCTCGGATCCGCTGCGCGGCAATGCGGCCTTCAACCTCGGGATCCTGCGCTACGCCGCGGGCGACTGCTCGGGAGCCGTGTCCGCCTTCGGATACGCCGCGTCGGTCTCCGGTAACGCGACCCAGAACGCGATCCGGCAGCGGGTCCTGGACGACGCCTCCCAGACCGGTTGTGGCATCCCCGTGGCGTCTTTGATCGGATGAGCCAGTGTTCCTGACCCGGAGAGTGTGATGCGCGCCCGTGACACCGTCGTCTCGATCATCGCCGCCGTCGCCGCGTGCGCTCTCCTGGCCGGCTGCAGTGGCGGAGGATCATCGGACGGAGGCCAGCCTGAAGGCCAGGCAGATGACTCCGACAGTGCCTACGCCGCCCAGCTGAAGCCGCCCTTGAACCGCCTCGGCGAGTCGGCGAACAAGATGGGCCAGGTGCTGCTGTCGGCTTCGGATGAGTCGGATGTGGTGAAGGTGCGCCGCGCTGCGGACTCGCGGATCGGCCTCGTCTCACAGGTGCAGTCACAGGTCACCGAGATCGAGGTCCCGGACGGCGAGGCCCAGACACAGCGACTCCTGCGCAACGCGATCGCGCTCGAGCGCCAGTACCTGGGGCGCCTCGTCCGGGTCTCCTCCGGCGATCCCGAGCGAGGGCTCACGCAGCTGCCCGCCACGCGCGCGCTCGGTGAGCGGATGATCGAGGGATACCGCAACTTCTACCGCGTCGCGCCGGAAGGGGTCCCACGGGTCGTGACGGACGCCGGCCTACTCGACCTGTCGGGACTGCGCAGCGCCCTCCAGGACGCGGTCCCGGAGCCGGAGCCCGCGCCAGCTCCCACCCCGCGCCCGACGCCTCAGCCTGTTCCGGTGCCCTCGGGGTCCGCGGGGATCGACTACGACATCGTGGACAACTCCGGCGGCGAGGGCGTCCGATACCGGTACTCGCCGGTCCTGTCGAACCTGGTCCCGGGGAACGGTCCCTTCGAGGGCGACCAGCTCTCGATCAGCTGCTTCGTCGATGGCGAGTTCGTGCGCTCGACCAGCTACTGGGCATTCCTCAGCAACGGCTACTACGTGCCGGCCACCTACCTGAGGTTCAGCTACAGCGGGCCGGTCATCGGCGCCCGCTACTGCTGAGCCGATGGCCGACGTCCAGGTACTCAGCCCGCACGCGGCGGAGGCCTCCGACGGACGGATCGTGATCGTCGCACCCGCCGGTACCGAGCGGGTGCGGCTCACGATCGACGGGGAGCGGGCGAGCCCGAGGGTCGTGGCCCGGCGCGCCTCGGACGGTGGGGTGCGCTTCGAGCTCCAGAGCACCGCCGTCGACCGCGAGGGCGCCGAGCTCTCCCTCGAGGCGCTCGGTGAGGGCGGGGCGGTGCTCGGCCGGCAGATCGTCTCCGGAGTCCACCTGCTCGGAGAGGGTGCCTTCGGCTCGGCTGGTGCGCTGCGCCCGGCGCCCGAGGCGGCCGCCGCCGCGAGGCAGATCACCTCGGGCAGTTCCGCGCTCAGCGGGGTCAGTGTCGCCTGCTTCGGCGCCGGCAGCCTCGCCGAATCCGAGGCGCGCACCACGACGCGCGCCGGCAGCACCCTCAAAGCGGCGATCCTCCTCACCGCCCTCGCTCAGCGCGATGGTCAGGTGAGCGCCTCCCCGTCGTTCTCCACCTACCAGAGCGCGATCGTCGCCTCGGACAACGGGGCCGCGAACCTCGTCCTAGCTGAGGCCGGCGGGGGCGACCAGCAGGCCGGCACCGCGGCGACGAACGAGCTGATGGCCGACCTCGGCATGAGCGACACCGTCCTCGACGGCCCCTACATCCAGACCGCCGGACGCTCCCAGAAGCAGACGAGTGCCCGGGATCTGAGGCTGCTGGCGAGCGCCCTGCTCGAGACGGCACGCGACGGGTCGGGGGTGCTGTCCGAGCGCGGTGTCACCCGCGATGAGGCGCGCGCCGTCCTCGGCCTCATGAGCGCCGCGACCTATCCCGGGCTGATCCGCGAGCACGTCCCCGAGCCCGTCGCCCACAAGGCCGGATGGCTGGACGACCAGCAGAACGACCTCGCCCTGATCTTCGGCGGGCCCGGCGGGCCCTGCGCGGTCGGGATGGTCACCGAAGGCCTCTCGTTCTCCTCCGCCGACGTCCTCGGTGAGCAGGTGGCCGACCAGGTGCTCCCCGCCCTCGCAGCCGCCGGCCCTGATGACACCGCCCAGGCTCCGGATCCGCCGGAGACGACCCCTACGGCCCCGGATGCGCCGGCGGCCACCAGCACCGGGACGAGCACCGCGCCTGCCCCCGCAGCCACCCCTGAAGGCGACGAGGAAGTCGCTCCGGTCGTGACCCTCTCCGATGAGGGCGACGGTGGCCCTCCGTGGATGCTGATCGGGGTGGCGAGCGTCGTCGTCTTCATCGTCGCGGCGCTCGTCGCCCGCCGCGCCCAGGTGGTCCGGCAGCGCCAGCGTCGCCGCGAGGCGCGTCGACGTGGCCGTTAGGCCCCAGTCCGACCGACCCGCCAACGAGCGCCTACGTCATCAGGAGAGCCGGCATGAAGGACATCAGGAGAAGGCGCGGGGCATTCGGAGGCATCGTTACCGGATGCTGCGTCGCGGTCGGATTGGTCATGGGGGTGGCCCCGGGTTCAGCCCAGGCTCAGGACGCGAAGGCCGTATTCGACTTCGCCCGCGCCGGGTGTGCCTCCCAGGGCTGCGGAGTCATCCGTCCGGCCCGCTGGACGCCGAGCCGGGAACCCCGGTTAGGCCTCGGGATCGGGTTCTACAGGGTGAAGTGGTCGAACTGGAACCGGCCACAGGCGACCGGAAGGGGGCAGATCCGAGTCTGCGCCGGCGGATCCTGCCAGCGATCGAACGCCACCTTCGTCGTCTACCGGCCGACGTACTTAGTCCTCAGCGACTACTACTCGTGCCTGCGCTTCACCCGCACGACCCTCCCCGAGCTGCGCGGCGCGAGGATCGACATCAACCCGCGCCAGGACCCGTCGCCTCGTTGCTAGGCACCGCCCCCGTCATCTCGGCCGATGAGCCGCAAGTCCTGAGAGGACAACGATGAGATCAGTCTGGTGCGCGTCGCTCCTGGCCTTTGGAGTGCTCGCGGTGTCGACGTCTGCCGCGTCGGCGAATGTCGGAGCCGCCTTCAAGAGCCCCAGCGGGAACATCCACTGCTTCACGGCGACTGACGAGTTCGCGAACCGCTCGTTCTTCTGTGCCGTCTTCTCGACGGCCAGGCCAGCGTGCCCCCATGGAGTCAGGGCGAAGTGGGCGAACGTCGACTCCCGCCGGGCAGCAGCGGTCCGGTGCATGTCCGCGGCGACCGCCGCGCACCTTCGCTCCGGAAGCGCGGGTGGCCGTCAGCCGACCCTCCGATACGGCCGCACCGCCCGCTTCTTCGAGGGGCGCGTCACGTGTACAAGCCGCGAGACCGGCGTGAGGTGTGACCTGCGCTCGGGCTCGAGTCTGCGGATGAACAAGAGCCGCGTCGTCAGCTCCTCAGGGCGCTGACCGACCCCTATGCCCCCACGAGTCCTGGAAGGGCTGAGTGAACGACATCCGACCCCCTACGTCCGCCGGCGGTCCGAGGGTCCTCGCCTGCGGGCGATCATGAGCCTCCCCTCCGGGCGTGTGTCCGAACCACCCGTCGAGTGGGCGCGCGCCGCACACTCCGCTCAGGTCCGCTGTTCATGTCGTGGAGCCATGCCGTCAGCCGCCCGGCGCGCTAACGGCATGGCTCACCGCAGGCGGAGCAGCCTCAGCTCACGGTTCGGCCCCGGTGAGAAGCGCCGGGACGGCCGGCGCGGTGCATGGCGCAGGAGTAGTGATCCGGTATGCCTCTGACCGGACCATCTCCATGCACCATGACGGGGCGTTCACGGCTGCGGGTTCAACGATGAAGTCCCGGATCGTGAGGCCGCGCAGGTCGGCGCCCTGGAGATCGGACGCCAGGAGGGATCCTCGAATCGTTGCACCGCGTAGATCCGCTCTGCGGAAGGATGCGGTCAGGGGCTGATCGATTACGGCGCCGCGTAGGTCCGCCCCGGACAGATCGGCGCCCTCGAGGTAAGGACCCATCCGGTCGTCGCCCTCGACTGGGTCCATGGCTGATTCGAGGCGGGCATTGCGGAGGTTCGCCTCGCGCAGGTCCGCATAGCTCAGGTCCACCCAGGCAAAGGAGGTGCTGTGTAGGTCCACGCCCCGGAGGCGGGCGCCCCGCAGTCGTGCCTTCAGGAGGTTCGCCCTCGGGCCGAGGAAGACGTTGCCGGCGCGACGCCAGCCTGGTGGTGCGGATGTGGGGAGGCCAACCACCTTGACTGCCCAGAGGCCCGTCAGGACGGCCCCGGCGAACTTCGCCCGGGTGATGTTGGAACCGATCACCGAAGCGCCAGTCAGGTCGGCCCGGCGGAAGTCCGTCCTTTGGAGATAGGCGTACTCCATCTCCGCCTTCCTGAGATGGGCGCCGCGGAGGTCGGCCCCCTGGAGGCGGGCGCGTGTGAGATCCACCGCGCGCAGGTTCGCCCCGTCGAGCCGCGCCGATCTCAGATCAGCCCGACGCAGATTCGCTCCCCGCAGGTCTGCCTTCCGCAGGTCCGCCCCGCGCAGGTCCGCATCGACCAGGTCCGCCCCGCGCAGGTCGGCACCGACACAGGAAGCATCAGGCCTGGGTTCGCACCCGGCCCCCGCCGATACGCCGGGCGCGGCGAGGGTGAGCGCCGCGGCAATCACTGCCAACTGGCCTGCGCCTCGCCATGTCCCGGAGATCCCGCGGGTTCGGGCTGCGCGACACTCGGCCACCGTCATCCCCCGTAGTTGATGACCCGCACGAAGGTCGCCTTGGCGCCCTTACGCAGGCACCGCCAGTAGGCGTAGTCGATGCCTGTCGAGAGCTCCCGGTATCCGGCTGTGGAGCTTTGGGCGCTCTTGGCCCCTCGGGCCTGATCCCAGCTCCACCCGCCGCGACAGGTGAAGCCGTTGCTGCGAAAGGTCCAGGGGGCGGGGCTGGCAGTCGCCCGGTTCCTGGTCAGCGTTGCGAGGCGCCGCGCCGTGGGGCACTTGGTGCCGGTGGCACGGATGGCGAAGACCGTTTCGTAGCGGGTGAGGTCCTTGACGTCGGCGCACTTGTTCGCCGGCGCGGCGCTCGCCGTGGCGGGGATGAGGGCCGTTGCGCCTAACGCGATAGCGGCTATCACCGGACCCCGGAGCATCCGCCGCGCCCTCGGGGCGGAGGACCCCGGGCCTGCGGGCGGGTGGATACGCGTCGCTCTGGCCACAGCGTTCCTCTTTCGTCGTCGGGTGCTCAGCGCACCGTGATGTAGTTGATGTCGCGCGCGGCGTAGCTGAGGCCGGTGTCGATGTCCCGGACCTTGACCAGGAGGCGCCAGAGCCCGGGGCGGAGGCGGTTGCGGGGGATCGTCGCCTTGGCCTGCATGCAGGCGGCCGTCGCGCGTCCCTGGACCTTGACCGTGCGGATCCGGGAGAACCCGCGGGGCCCGTAGTTGAGGGTCAGGTCGATGCGCTGGCGGTTGCCGCGGCCGCCGACCTGGCACCAGTTCGCGTAGATCTGGACTCCTCTGGCCGTCTGGCTGAGGCGGGTGTTGCGCACCTCTGGCAGGCCGACCGACGGGTCGCTGCCGCGGGTGACCCCGATGATCCAGGAGCGGAAGAGGCCGGCGTTGGTGTAGGCGGCCGGCGTGTCGCAGTTCGCCGTGCCGAAGCTGACGATGCCGAGCAGCTCGGTGACGCTGTCGAACCGCACCAGCGGTCCACCCGAGTCCCCGAAGCAGGAGTTGGCCTCGCTCTGGGGCAGGCTCGCGCAGAAGGTGCCGAAGGGCAGTCCAAGGACGCGGCGGCACTCGTTCGCGCCGAAGACCGTCACCTGACCCGTGAGGAGCTCATCCGGGTTGCCACTCTCGGTTGCGCCCCATCCGGCCACCCACGCCTTGTCGGGGCCGATGGTGCCGGGGCCGATCTGGTCCCCGTAGCTCGAGGAGATGGGCAGGGGAGCCGCCGGCACCCCCTGGGCGAGTTCCAGGAGGGCGATGTCGTAGGGCCGTCCGGCGCGTCCCCCAGGTCGGCGCGCGGGGTAGGGGATGACGCGTGTGACGGCGATCCGCTCCGCCGGCTGGATCTGACTGAGCACCGCGCGCCCGGCGCCGACCTGGACCTGCCCGGGCTCGATGAACCGACCGCGGTCCTCGACACAGTGGGCGGCCGTCAGGACATAGGTTGCTGAGACGAGCGTCCCGGCACAGAACTGGGCCTTGTAGGGGTCCGGCTGGGCCGGGTTCATCAGGGCGACCACGAAGGGCCAGGCCTCCGGGTTCGCCGGCTGCCCGAAGACGATCGCCTCTGCACGCTCGGTGGCGCCGAAGAAGGCCAGCAGCATCGCGAAGGCCAGGATCCAAGTGAGGACGAGGCGGCTCACCAGGCGCTCGGGACCCTCAGATCGCTGCCGGGCGGGGCTCGAGGCGTCTCGGGCGCTCAACAGCTTGCCGCCCGGTAGGTCCCGTCGGTCCGCCATCCCGGCCGCTTGCCGAACGGGTTGCCTCTCGGGTAGCGCACCCGCACGGTCGCCCGGGTGAAGAAGAGGTAGGCGCCCTCGTCGGTCTGGCAGCGCCGCACCCGGGTCATCGTGAGCTGGGTCGGGTAGCGCCGGATCGTCGCATCGGCGCAGCTCGGCCGGCAGTTGTTGAACAGGCCGGTCCCCTTGCCGACCGCGCGACTCTGCCCGTAGGAGGGCCAGCGCAGGCCGCGGACAAGGAGCGATCCGCCGGCGCAGCCGGGACTCCACTCGCGCGGCCGGATCGATCCCCCGTAGGTCTCGAGGCCGCACGCGGCGACGAGCACCTTCTCGGCGTGGGGCTGCTGGATGGACTCGGCCCCGCGGCCTGAAACCGGCACGATCGCAAGCAGCGCGCAGGCGCACGCCAGGAGCAGCGCCGCGGTGAGGACTGGAACCGAGGGACTCGGTCGCTCAGTCGTGTAGTGGTTCACCGGGCGACCTCCGGGCGCCGGCTGTCGTGAGCGGGAGACACTTCGTGCACCGCGGTGCGGGGCCGCCCACAGTGATGCGCGCCTCGTCCTCACCGGCTGCGCCAGGCGACGCGCAGCTCCTTCGCACGGCCGGGGGTCCTGTAGGTCGTTCCCGACGCCGTGGTGAAGCTGACAGTGACGCGCAGCCATGCTCGCCCCGACCTCCAGATCTTCGGTGGAAGGGTCCAGCCGACGCTCGTCTGGGAGGGGCGCAGCCGCACGGTCCTCACAGCCGACCGGGATCCGGCGGGGGTGAGGTAGCGGATGCGTAGCTTCGCCAGGCGCCCGCCCGCGGCCCCCGGGGCGATGCGGATCGTCAGTGTCCGACCGGCTCGTCGGACTCCGGCGAGCCGAGTCTTTGGATCCAGCGCACGACTGATCGCCCCGACTTCCGGCTCCGTGCCTCCTCCGGTCTGAGGTGCGCCGCCCAGTCTGGAGTACGCACCGAAGTCGGTCACCATCAATGAGAAGCCGCCGGGCAGCTCAAGCAGGCCCGCGTAGGGTTCGGCCGTCGCGATCGGGCCCAGTACCAACATGGCCGGCCGATCGACGCCTGGGGTGTAGGGGCGGATGGCCTCCGGCGGGGGTGGCTCGATCCTGACCAGGTCGCTCCCGTCGGCTGCCTTGGTGACGGAGCTCGGGACCGTCAGCGGTGTCTGCCAACCCGGCCCCGCGGGCGTGTAGCGCGCCTCGTATCTCGCCGAGACCGGCGTCGTCCATGAGACCGGGACGCTCAGCCCGGCGCGGTGGTAGGTGTCGAGGTCCGTGGCCGGCCAGCTGGCGGACGCGGCGGGCTTCGGGCCGACCAGGAAGGCGTGGCCGCAGATCATCGGCGCGGCAGAGGAGTCATCGCTCACGCAGGAGCGGATCTTCCAGGCGCCGGCGGGGCGTGTGATGGTGATGCTGGGGTTGGTGCTCGGGGTCGTCTCGCACGGACTGAACAGTGGGCCGTCGTGGTCGAGGTCCCACGAGTAGAGGGCGGTGCCGACGACGTCGACGGGGTGGGCTGTGATCGTCACGGGCTCCCCGGGCGCCGGATTGGCAGGGGACACGGTGATCGTCGTCGGGAAGCCGACGGAGAGTCCGAGCGAGGGGAAGGCGAGGCAGATCGCTCCGAGGACCGCAACCACCCCCAGGTGCCGCAGGACTCGGAGCGACGTGGTCCGCTTGGCCGTGCTCCGATCTGGATCATCGCGGCAAGCGGGTACGGAGATGCTGACCGTTGAGGGGATCACCGTGCCACCAGCCCTGCGATCCTCGAGCCGAGGCTTTGGCCCTGGCTGATGCTGACGCCGGAGCTGTCGTAGGTGAGCATGACGGCGATCATGGGTCCCCGGTCGGTGTAGATGATCCCGGCGCCGTGGCGGGCCGAGTTGATCCAGCCGTTCTTCTGGGCGATCGGAGCTCCGGAGGCGCCGCCGGCGAGCATGCTGACGTTGTCGGCCCGCTGCTGGGAGGAGAGCAGCCAGCCGAGCATCAGGCGTGCCTGGTGGGCGGTGAGGCCGGTCTGCGCCCGGGCGCCGGGTGCCCCGACCGCGGAGGCGTGGATGGCGTAGAGCATCCGCCCCATGTCCTGGGCTGTCGTGACCCGCTGGGAGACGCTCGGCGGCGCCCCACCCGATGACGCACCGGGAAGGGAGGGCTGGAGCTCGGTGCCGACGATGTACTCGCCGGGGAAGGTGCTCGAGCGGGCGCCGAGCCGGCGCAGGCCCTCCTGGGCGGTCGCCGCTCCGCCGAGGCGACGCAAGAGGTGGTTGTTGGCGAGGTTGCTCGACCAGCCGGCCATCGCCTTCAGGTCGTAGGCGTACGCCGACCGCGCGGGTGCGCCGCCGAGCTTGGTGATCGTCCCGGCCATCAGCCCGAGCTTCACCAATGAGGCGGCGGGGAAGGCGGCGCCGGCGTTGATGCCCGCCGCCTCGCCGGTGGTGAGGTCCTGGACCCAGGCGGAGCGGTAGCGCGGCCCGCCGGCGGTGGCGCGAGACAACGCCGCGGCGAGGGTGCTGCTGCTGCGCGATCCCGGCGTCGAGCGCAGGCCGTTTCGGCCGAGGAGCCAGGCGCCGCGGGCCTGGACGCCTCCGACGGTGCGGCCTGCGCGGGTGAAGCGGATGCGGATGTCATAGCGCCCGTTCTCGCCGCGCAGGGAGAAGCGGGCACGTCCTGAGCGGATGTCGACGCGGGTCAGGGTGCGACCGTTGACGATGAGCTCGGCTTGGTCGGCGCGGCGGGGGGCGCGGGCGACGATCGGCCCGAAGAAGGCCTCGCTGTCGGTCGGGCTCATCAGCGGCCCGCTGCCCGGCTGGCCGCCTCCACCGGTGCGGCATGTCGATGCCCCGAGGGAGATCGAGCCGCGGGCGCCCTCAGCGGACCGTCGGCCAGCAGAGACATCCGAGGAGGACGGGCGATCGATGCCCTCCATCTGGCGGACGCGCCCGGAGGCGTAGCGGGCGAGCGAGCGCAGGAGCACCCGGCATTCCGAGCTCACCGGCGCACTCGAGCGCACGGCTTCCTGCAGGTCGCGGGCGGCGTCGTAGGCGCTCTGCGCGCCCTCGGGGGAGGAGGCACGCCCGGCGGCGGACTCGGCGGCGGGGTAGAGGGACCGGTGGGCTGACAGCAGCTCCGCGTCGGTGGCGAGGGCGCTCGGCGCGAGCGTCCCCGCGATCACCCCCGCGAGGACGAGGGCTCGAGCACCCGGCCGTGCCGGCATCAGTTGACCACCTGGAATGAGCCGACGGCGCTGCCACTGACGTTGTTGGTGAGGTTGTTGACGGTCACGGCGACCTCGTAGAAGCCGAGCGCGAAGCCGTCGCCGAAGGTCATCGAGATGCTGTTGCAGGCGCGGGTCTGGGAGGCGTTGTAGCTGTCCTGGGCGATGGTCGCCCCACCCCGGCGGATCTCGAAGGTGTAGAGGAAGTTGTTCACCGCCCCGGGCGTGCGGTCGCAGTACTCCGCGCCCACCTCGATCAGCGAGCCGAGGTCAGCCCCGTAGACGTTCGAGAGGACCGGGCCGCCGTCCACGCCGCCATCCCCGCCGGACCCACCGCCGCCCCCTGACCGCTCGTCGCGGTCAGCTTCCGCGGCGGTTTCGTCCTCGATGCGCTTGCGGTCCTTGATCGCGTCGTTGACGCCCGACAGATCGGCGAGGCCTGCTGAGGTGACCCCCTGGGGGAGGCTCGGGGCGAGGGCGAAGAAGGCCCGGTACTGGTTGAGGGTGCGCTGGGACTGGCTGCGCAGCCGCGCGAACTGCTCGCGCGCCGGGCCCGCCTCGAGGCCGTCGATCCGGGAAAGGGTCGTCAGGTAGGTGCGGTGGGCCTGGATGGCGCGCGAGAGCGTCCCGCGGGCGACGCGTTCCCTCGAGCGGCCGACCTGCAGGTCGGCGACACGGCCGCGCTGCTCCTGGACCACGGCGAGCTGCTGGGTCGCGGTCCGCGAGACGCGGGCGAGGTGGGCGGAGGTGGCAGTCCGTGCGAGCTGGCGCCCGGTGATCTCCGCCGAGCGGTTCAGGCGTCGCACCGGCCCCGTCACGGCGGTGACGAACTCGGCGGAGGGTCCGCGGGTGTTCGCCCCCGCGGCTGCGGTCGGCTCGTCGTCCCCGCCGGCGAGCAGGAGCACTCCCAACCCGATCGCGAGTGCGGCGATGACCGCGGCCGCTGCGGGGAGCAGCCACTTGGGCAGGCTCGAGCCAGTGCCCTCACCGGGGGGCGCCGTCGGCGGTGGGAGGTCATCTCCCCGGCCGCCGAGTGGTGGCAGGGGCTCGGTCGGCTGCGATCGTGCGACATCCGCCGCGATCGCTCCGGTTGCGGCGCCGCTCGCTGCTGCGCCGACGACCGTCGTGCCACCCGTGGCCTCGCGGCCGACGAAGGCACGGAGCTCCTGTTCGATGACCCCCTTGGGACCCTCGACGTACTCCTCTCCCTCGAGGATCCGAAGCGGGGTGTCGAGGACGACGGCGCAGCTGGCGGCGCCGGTCAGGGTGGCGCTCCGGAGGCGGCCGAAGTTCTTCTCGACCTCGATGTCATCGAGGGCATCGCGGCGCACCGAGAAGGCGATCACCCGGCCCTCACCGTCGTCGTCGACGCTGGCGTGGAGGCTCCGGGCGGGGACGGTGCTCTGCCAGACCAGCCCGAGCAGCCGCTCGGCGGTCAACGTGATCGCCCCGGTCCCGTGAGCGAGGGTCTGCCGGACGACGGCGTTGTCCCCATCCCCGACGATCGGGATGACGACATCACCGGTCCCCACCTCATCGATACCCCGCAGGACGCTCAAGGTGAGGGCTCCGGCGGAGATCACCGCCTCGATCTCCTCACCCGGGTCGAGCGGTCGCGCGTGCAGCGCGCCGGCGTCCGTCACATGGAGCTCGAGGCCGAGTTCCTCATCGCGTGCCTCACCGGCGCTCACCTCGAGTGGCGCGTAGAGGATGTCGTCCGGTGGCTCGTCTGCGGGACGACGCGGGGATGGTGGGTAGGGGTTGCGATCGCTCATGCCGGGACCTTGCTGGTGTCGGAAGGGTGGGAGCGTTCAGCCGGCGCGGGTCCTCAGGACCCGCCGCGGAGGTTGAACCGCTTGCACGAGCTGTGCTGGGAGGGGGAGCCGTTGACGTTCTGGGTTGCGGCCCAGCAGAGGCGAGCCGGCTGGGAGCGCAAGTTCCACATCCCGCCGAACCACGACGTCACCCCACCACTGGTCCAGCCGGAGTCGCTGCCGTCGCAGACGTTGATCCGGTGACGCCCGATCGCGCGCACGACGCGCCAGCCACCGGTGTTGTAGTTCGGCACCTGGAGCTGGACGCGGACCAGCGCGGTGCAACTGGAGGCCCCTGGCGGCGAGCTCACGACCCCCGTCGCCTCGAGGCGGTAGCCGTCGTTCTGGACGATTCGCGGCACCGTGATCGGCACGGCGGCGGCGTTCGCGGCGAGGGTGCCGAGTCCGATGGCGAGGGCGAGGGCGCAGATGCGGTGGAGCTTCATCGGGAGTGCCTCACAGGTCAGGAGGTGGCTCTGCGGGGGGTGGCGCAGCGGGAGGTGGCGCGTCGGGGCCGATCGCGAACCCGTTGGCGCCGCGGTCGGGGTAGAGGAGCTCGCTCGAGCCGGGCTCGGCGTCCGGGAAGATGCGGACGTCCGACCGGCCTCGCAGCGTCGATGCGACGACCAGGTCCCCCGTGCTCGTCCAGCCGAGGTCGTTGACACTCACGGCGGGCCCAGGCTTCCAGACAGCGTGCCAGGCGCCGGGGCGACCAACGAGGACCTGGGCGCCGCCGCGCTTGGGCGCGCGGACGACCGCGAGGCGCCCCGTCGCCGAGTAGGCCGGAGAGGTCCAGGTGGGGAATCGGTCCTTGGCGTGGCGCCGCGCGTGTCGCCAGGCCGCCCGCAGCGGCAGCTGGGGGTAGGCCGACAGGCGCCCCACGCGCAGGCTCAGGTAGTTGCCACCCGGCGGGTAGTAGCTGTACTGGCTGACGGCGACAGCCCCGCCCGGTGAGACGGTGCCCTCGAGGCCACCATGCAGGTAGCGGGTCACCCGCACCTCGGTGTCGAGGCGCCATACCGAGGTGCTCCCCCCGGTGCCGTTGCTCGAGCTGGTCAGGAGCTCCAGACCGGGCCCCCTCCGGATCCAGCAGCCGCTCTGGCCGCGGCGCAGACGGTCCGGGATGAAGGAGACCTCAGCAAAGACGATCGCCGTATCCGGCGACTCCGGTTGGAAGACGATGCAGTCATCGAGGCCGGGATCCCGCTGGCTCAGCCAGACCCGTCCGGCGCCGTCGATCGCGGCGGACCGGATGTCACCCCAGTCGGCGAGCGGGGAGAGTTCCTGCCCGAGTGTCCCGAGCTGAGCCTCACCGTCGGCTTCGACGGTGACGATCTGATCGGCGGCGGCGACCGCGGGCAGGGCCAGGCAGGTGAGGGCGGCGAGGAGGGCGGCCCGCGTCCTCATCGGCGCAGCAGGCCGCGTGAGCGCAGGTGGTCGATCACACCGCGGCTGACGGCGGTGGCGATCAGGTCGGTCCGGGCGAGGAAGGCGTCGTCGGTGGTGCCGGCTCCGGCTTCGACGATTACGCGGGCATCGGCGCGGGTCCGGTAGAAACCGTAGTAGCGCATCATCCGCGGGTTGCTGTTGCGCGTCTGGACACCCGTGAAGCGCCCGCGGGCGCCGTTGGCGGATGTGTAGATCCGCGAGAACCGGCTCGAGACGCGGTTGGCGAGGTCGCGTGAGCGGCGCTCGACCACCCCCGAGACCGTCGTCGCCGGACGGTGGGGTGCCGAGTCCGGGTAGGGAACGGGACTCGGGTCCCCGCCGCCCTCACCGCGGTAGTAGTTCTCGTTGGCCCCGGTGATCGCGTGGCCGAAAGCCGCCGCACCTTGGGGGATGTCGTGGTGGAGGCTGATGAAGACCGCCCCACGCGCGCCGCTCGGGGTCACCTGTCCGGGGGTCTGGCGGGCGTTCACCCCGGCGCGGCGCAGCTGGGCGACGACCTTCGGGGCGAGCGCCGTGGTGAAGCCGATCTCCGAGCCGAAGGGCCCGGATGATGCGCCGGTCTGGTCGCGGTAGCCGGGCTCGCGGGGGTCGGCGTGCCCAGCCTGGACCCACACGACCGGACGCGTCCCGGCGCCGGCACGCGCGGTCTCCGACCCTGACCCGTCTGACGGGGAAACCGGGGTCGCGTCAGGGGCGCCGGCCGGATCGGCGCCGGCCTTGCCGCCCGCCGCCTCGGGGTTCGCCGGTGTGGGTGTCGCCCCGTCTCCCGGCGCCGCCCCGGAGGGGGCCTCCGGCCCGCTCGGTGTCGCGGGGGTGACGGGATCGGGGACGGCCGGGATCGGCTCGAGCTGGACGCGCACCGGTGCCGCCGCCTCGCCGGTGGCCTGGGCGGCCGCCGGCGATTGTGCTCCGTCGCCTCCATCGCCGACCACCTGGTAGGCGCCGAAGGCGACGGCTGCGACAACCACGAGCCCGACGCTGCCTCCGATCAGCCGTTGGCGCTTCACCCGCTGGCGGCGCTCGAGGTCGAGTCGCCGCCATTCGCGTCGGTGCAGGGCCGAGATGTCCACCACCGGTGGCTCGTCGCGCTCCAGGTCGTCGAAACGCCCCACCTAGAACGGGTTGTACTGATCGCGGTTCAGGAAGAACCCGTTGCCGGAGGCGTTGCGGCAGGTGATCCCGTCGAAGGCGGAGTCGCAGGTGAAGACACCGCTCTGCCAACGCGAGCCGTAGGGGACGACCTGACCACCGGAGGCGACACCCGACCCGGTGCTCGGCGAGCCGACGCTCGGAAGCGCGACACCGAAGCCGTCGTTGGAGGAGGAGCAGAACAGGGTCCCGCCGGAGAGCTGGCAGCGCAGGTTCCCGGTCGGGCTCTGGAAGCTCGGAGAGTTGTAGGGGCCCGGTGAGCGGGTGGTGCTGCCGCCGCTGCGGCTCGGCGGCGGCGCCTCCGCATCGGCGATCGCCGACTGGGTCGCGCTGCGGAGCCCCGCGGTGTCGGCGAGGTCGGTGGTGGTGATGGCGTCCGGCGCGCCGGGGGCGAGCTGGAAGAAGGTGCGGTAGGAGGCGACCGTCGCCGCGCCGGCGCGGCGAGCCTGGTTGATCTGGCGCAGCTTGGCCTGGGTCGGCTCGCCCGAGGAGGCGCGGCCGAGTGCGACCAGGTAGCGGCGCTGGTTCGCTGCGGCGGCGATCAGGCTCCGGTGCGCCCGCTGATCAGCTTCGGTCACCGAGATGCGCGTCAGCGATCCGCGGGCGGTTTCGACGACGTCGAGCTGACGCTCCGCGGTCCGGTTGAGCTGGCGGATCTCACCCGGCTCGGAGACACGGGCGAGGGACTTGCCCGTGGCGACCGCGGACTTGGTCAGCTGGTCGAGCGGCCGGTTGATCTGGGTGGCGTAGGTCTCGGCCGATGCCCCCGCGGCGAGGTTCTCGTTCCCCTCGTCGTCGCCTCCTGAGAGCAGCAGGAAGCCACCGATCGCGATCATGCCGAGGACGAGGACCCCGATGAGGGTCGCCGCCCAGACCGGCAGCCCCGCGATCTTCGCCGGCGGCGGAGGCTCGGGCGGGCCGATGTGCCCTCCATCGACGCGTCGGGGCGGCACAGGCGGGGGAGGGGCGGCCGGCGGGGCCGCCTCGGCGCGCAGGACCTCGGCTTGGACCGGCTGCGAAGCAGCCGCGGCTGCCGGTGCGATCGCGGCCGGGCCCTCACCGAGGATCCGCCGCCGGGCCTCACCGAGCTCGGTAGCGGTGATCTGGTTCGACTCGTACAGCCGATCCAGGGCGTTCAGTCGTTCGCTGAGCGAGGTCTCGAGGCCGCTCGGGCCGGAGGGCGTCTCGCCCGCCTCCGGGAAGGGGGCGGTGTCATCGCCGTCCGGCGGCGGTGCGGTGCTCTCGTCGCTCATCCGTGGTTCTCCATCTCACAGGAACCGCCGTCCCAGCGAGACGGGGCCTTCATTTTTCAGGACGGGGTGCGCGCCAGTGTCGGCAGGGGCGCCGTGCGTTCAGTCCGCCGACGCCGGCGGTGGGGCGAGGCCGGGCTGGCCGTGGGCGGCCGCCGCGAAGTCGAACGAGCAGTTCGAGCAGCGCGTCACGCCCTTTTTGGCTTCTGTGCCGCAGGCGGGGCAGAGACGCCCCTTGGAGCGGGTCATCAGCCAGATCAGCGACAGGACGACGAAGCCGATGAACCAGAGCACGATGATCAGGCCCACGCCGATCGCGGTGCCGGTGTCAGACGCATCCACGCACAGCTGATCGCCGGGCGGGCAGTCAGTGGACGGTCGGCTGGAGATGCCGGCGATGATCCATATGGCGAACAGAGCCGACCAGATGACGATCAGCCAGCTCGAGACGCGGCGCGGAATCAGTCGACCCACGGTGTTCCTCTCCGAAGACCATGTTGCAGACGTTGCGAGGCTACCCGAGTCGAACCGCGTAAATCGCCTGCCCGAAGGTCGAGTAAGAAGAGGCGGAGGGAGAGTCTCATTGGTGCTGGTGCACCCAGGTGGATCCCTGACAAGGTAAGGCGAGTACCTAGTGATCCGTGATGACGTGGCGGATTGCGATCGGGCTTCGGGCCATGGATGAGGAGCCGTTGGTCTAGCTCCGAGACTCGACCGCTTTCCTGGTCAGGGAGCGGGCCGGCCCGCCCGCCAGCTCGAGCGAAGTCCCTCGGCGAGATCAGGCGCCACGCCCTCGGCGATCACCTGCGCGATGAACTCGTCCTCATCGGCGACGCCGTAGTCGGCTGCGAAGGCCTGAACCCTCTCGGGCGTGAAGGAGAACCGCGTCGTGTGCTGACTCGAGTACTCCGCCGACTTCATCTTCACGAGGGTCTGGCCGCCGTTGCAGCGGATGACGACCCCCTCGCGGCCATGGAGGCCACGAACGGCCTCGCGGAGCAGGCGCGGATCGCGGGGCAACGTCTGCGTGTTGACGAGGTCGACCCCGGAGGCCGCGGCGAGGCCCTCGAGCTCGCTCCGGCCGGCGAGGCGCGGCGGCCACGAGTGGTCGGACGCACCGATCAGGGTGAGGGCCGGGCGCGGGTAGCGGATCACGATCTGGTGCTCGGGTGAGACGAACTCGAACAGCATCGAGGCGTCAGGGCACAGTTCGGGATCCATCAGGTCCGGATGCCGCCGGGCGATGAGCTTGTGGAGGGGCGCCCCGATCGGCCCGGAGGCGTCGAGCATGCCCCGAGTCCGCAGACGCACCTGGCCGTCGATGACGCTGCGGATGATCAGCGAGCCGTCGAGCTTCTCGCTGAACCAGAGGTCGTCCTCGTTTCGGGCGAGGGCCTGGCGCAACCGCGCGGTGTCGCCGGCGTGCTCACCCCAGCCGTGGAACTTCGGGAACCCCGCCGAGACGATGAGACCGTCCTCGTCGACCACGAGGGAGCGCCAGTATCGCTCGCTCTGGGTGAAGTCGCTCTTCGAGGGCAGCGGCACGACCAGGCGAAGGCCGTCCTGCTCCTTGATGCGAAAGCCGATGCTCGGAGGGGGTGGGGCGACACCCACCGGCGCCGGCCACTTACCAGCCTCACTTCGAAGGGCCCAGATCCGCTGGACACCATCGGTGTCGCGCTCGAGGCGGATCAGCCGTTTCGCCACCAGGGCGGAGACGGTCTTGGTCGCATCGGCGGGTAGCCCGGCCAGGGAGAGGAGCTCATCCATCCGCCGGCCGTCGCCCTCGGCAGCGACTGCCGACATCAGGGCCTGCTGTCGCGAGGTGAGCCGCGTCTGCGCGTCGGTCGGTCGTGAGCCACGTGCCATGGTCATCTCAAGGTAGGAGACGACCGGGCAGCGGCATCGAAAGCTCGCGAGTTGCGCCCTCCGGGGCCCTTTGACTCGGCCCCCCGAAGGGGGGTGGACTTTGGCGCGGCCTACTGCGCCAGCTCCTCCTGATGCGGCCGTCCTGAGAGACCTCAGTAGCCCCCGGTCGTAAACCCCCTCACGCGGCCGAGCCGAAAGAACGTGTCGCGCTCATCGCCGACGGTGCACGTCAACGCCTTGCGGCTCGAGTAGCAGTTCCAGCCCGCGCCACGGCCCTCGATGCTGAACCGCCAGCTGGCGCCGAAGCCCACCGTCCGAAAGCCGGCTGGGCGATGTCTGATCGCTCCGCGGTGGGTGTAGTGGGTGGCGGCGCCGAACCCCGTTCCTCCCGGCATGGTGATGATCCGGCCGGTCCGGGGATGCCAGCAGACCAGCTCGATGTCGAGCGCACCGCTCGTCTGGACCTGGCAGTAGGTGGCCCCGCCGGTGGTGCGGAACTCCATCGCCGGGCGCTTCAGCGGGAGCAGGCCTGTGGAGACGGAGACCTGGATCGAATCGCCCAGAGACCAAGGCCATCCCGGCTTCCAATTCTGGACTGCGACTCGGTCGCGTAGCCCAGGGCGGACCACCCATCCGGCCGTGCTGAGCTCACCACCTGCGCTCTCGACCACCGAACGCGCTTCCGGAACGGTCAGTCCGATCAGATTCGGCGTGACAAGCGGGGCCGGTTCCGGCTCCTGGGCGACGGCGGGGCTGGGAGAGATCGCCATGGCGATACCGAGTGCGGTGAGGATGGCGAACCTTGGGAACAGGAGCCGCGGGTGTGGCTGGCGTCCCGCGGTCATCGGCGCACGAGCAGGTTGACCTTCGCGCGGGCGGGGAGGGAGACCCCGGCCTTCCGGCTGGACTTCACGACCCGGTCCGCGCGCCTGTTGGCTCGGCCGACGTAGGTGATCTTGCCGAGGCGGCAGCCAGAGCGCACGATTCCCTTGCGGGCGTTCGGGACGGTCTTGCCGGCGAGGCGGGGGACCCGGCAGCGCGCCGGCTTCGTCGTCGTGCCGTTACCGCCGGTCGTGCCGGTCGTGCCGGTTCCGCCGGTGGTGCCCGGCGTGCCACCGGAGCCGGTCGTGACCGGCGGGGTCTGCGTGCCGGGAGTCGGCGGCGTCACGACCGCGGGGGGAGCGTCGCCCGGGGGGACGTTGACCTTGGCGACGTCGATGAGCGGGTTGTTGCCCGGGGTGCCGCTGACGTTCAGGCCGTAGATCCAGATGCTGTGCCAGCCTGGGGTCAGGCCAGAGATCGTGCTTCGGAAGCCATGGAGGCCTCGTCCGTCGTGGACACGCGCGACGTCGTTGCGGACCCGGTTCGCGATGCCGAGGTCGGCCAGGCGGAAGCCCGAGCCGGAGGGGCCGTCGATGTAGGCGTGGACGCCGGTGGATCCGTTGCGGGCGTTCGGGTCCACTGTCCAGCCGATGACCTCTGCGCGTCCGCCGAGCAGACCCTCGGCCGATTCGAAGTTGCCGAACGGGGCGCCGGCGACCGGCTCGGGCACCGTGATGGTGATCGAGTCCAGCATCGGGTTGGAGCCGGGCGTGTCGGGCACGTTGATCGCGTAGACGCGGACGGTGTGGCGGCCGGGCGCCAGCTTGAAGGCCGCGGAGAAGCCGTGGGCGCGACCGCCACCGTGGACCCGCTCGACGTCCGGGCGGTCGATGTTGGCGATCGCGCTGCCGAGGTTCGAGTCCTCGACGTAGACGTGGACCCGCGTCGGCGTGCTCTTGGCGTTCGGGTCCATCGTCCAGCCGCGCACTGCCACGTAGCCGCCGTTGACGCCCTTCACCAGTTCGAGGTTGCCGAACGGGCTGCCCGCGGCTGGAGCCGGCGGCGGGAGTGGGGGTGGGGCCGGAGTGTTGACATCCTTGATGTGGATGAACTCTGTGGGGTAGCTGGCCTCACCACGACTGACCCTCCACCGCTTGCTCCCGCGCTCCCAGTTCGAGTCACTCAGGGACACGGTGGCCCCGGAGACGGCATCGACGTAGGCGACGTGGCCGGAGCCCGGAGCCCAAGGATGGCTCGAGCTGAAGAAGGCGATCGCACCAACCGCGGGCGTCGTGTTCACGGTGAACCCTTTGGCTCGGGCGTTCCCCGCCCACTCGAAGGCGTCGCCCAGATTGCCCGGGTTCGCCGCCCCATTGCGTGCGAGTCGGAACGCCACGTAGTTGGTGCAGTTGTTGCCCGCGCCATCAACGGGGTATCCCCAGACCGAGGCCCCCGTGTAGCCGAACTGACTGATGCACCCGATCCCCGACTGGTTGCAGTCGATGGTCAGCGCCGAGGCAGAGGGTGGACGTCCTAGCAACGCCAGGACAAGAACGCCGAGAAGCGTCCCGAGGAGCAGGCGCCTCGTAGCGGCTGTCTGGCTGGTCATCAGTAGCGTCATGCCCACTCCGGCTCTGGGTGCCTGAAGCGCGGCGCGGCATCATCCTCCGCCCGGAATCAACCCACGCTGGTCAGAGGGTTGTTCGGCGCGGTCTTTCACTCCGATCGAGAGGACGGTGTCTCGCTGCGGATCCGGAACATCACATGCCCGCGAGAACGAACCTACTAGCCGTCCGTGTAGTCATCACTGGAGCTGACAGTCGGAGCTAGGAGGCAGCCTTATCTCCTAAGGGGCCGACGCCGCGCGGCCCAGTGGTGCGAGATCAGAGGTTGGGTCCGATCCGGACCACGCGGCCGTAGACCGACGCGCGCGAGGTCCAGCCGTTGACGCGACCGTGGTTGTTCCCGATCTGGACCCGGTCGCGCTCGAGGGCGCGGATCAGATGCAGGTAGGTCGAACCTCCGACTCGCACGAGGACGATCTCCCCCGTCCTGAGCGTCGAGGGGTCGCTGACCGGAGCGAGCTCGACCTCCTGACCGGAGCGGATGCGCGGCGTCATCGAGTTGCCTCGCGGCCTCACGACCGCGTTCTCGCCTGAGGCCAGCCGGCTGATTGCCGCCGAAGCCCAGCTCACAGGGCGGTCACGACTTCGGGGACATGGGTCAGACTCCGGGGCCGATCGCAAGCACCTCGGGGTTGCTCGTGGTGATGATCCGCATCCGGTCGCCACCGAGGCTCATCAGCTCCGCCGCCTTGTAGACCGGCAGGGGCAGGACGATCACGTAGGTGATCCCCTCGGGAAGCGGAAGCGCCACCGCCTCGGGCTCGACCCGTCGCATCGCCGCGACGAACGCGGGAAGGGCGTCGGGGGAATAGGCGACGGGAACCCCGGTCGGCAGGTGGAGGGAGATGGTGTCGGTGATTGCCACGGGGTCGTCCTCGGTCGCTGGGGCGCTTGTCTGAGACGAAGCTACGACCTTGCGCGAGGGATGACGCTCCGCGGTCCCCGCCGCCGACCCGGCCCGCTCGGCGGCGCGGGTGAGGTCCCCCGCGATCGCATTCCAATCGCCCGCGAGGGCCCGCCTGTCCGCGGCGAGGCCTTGCGATACGCGATGGGAGGGGGGCCGCGGGCCGGAGGGGGAGGGGAAGATGTTGAGGATGCTCGCCGCGCCGGCGAGGAAGGCCTGCCATCCGGTCATGCCGGAGGACACGACTCTGGGCACGCGGGAGGGCCGTCGGGAGCGGGGCATCGACGGGCGACGATAGGGGGCTACGGGTCCCCGCCGACCCGATCTCGCCCCGGCCGCCAGCCTGGTCAGGCGCTTCGTCGCCCCACCTCGGGGTCGGGATGGAGAAGTCCATGCAGGCGCTGACATCCGCCGTAGCGTCCATACATGGAGACGGTCATCGACAGGGCACGCGAGCTCGCGATCGCCCGCCACGCCGATCAGAGGTACGGGCCCCATCCGTATGAGTACCACCTCGCCGCGGTGGAGTCGGTGCTCCGGCGCTACCACGTCCGTGATGCCGAGCTGCTGTCCGCTGCGTGGCTCCACGATGTCGTCGAGGACTGCGGCACGGGCATCGGCGAGATCGAGATGCGCTTCGGCGAGCGCGTCGCCTCCCTGGTCTGGGCCGTCACGGACAGTCCCGGGCCGAACCGTCGCGCGCGCAAGGCCGCGACCCACCTCAAGATCCGCTGCACCCCCGGCGCCGCCGTCCTGAAGGCCGCTGACCGGATCGCCAACTGCGAGGAGTCAGGGAAGCTCGGGATGTACCGCCGGGAGCACCCTGAGTTCCGTCGCGTCCTCGTCGCCGGCGGCGCTCCCGCCGTCATGCTCGGCCACCTGGACGCCCTGCTCACCTGAGGGTGAGCCCGCCTCGTTGCCTCCCAGAGCACGGTCGCGTCTCATCTGGCGGACGCGCGCGAAGTTCAGGTCGCTGAGACGCCGCGCGTCCTCGAGCGCCTCCCCGCTCAGGGCGAAGCCCGGACCCTCACGGGAGAGGACGTAGAAGGCCCCGGGCGCGACTCCGTCGATGAAGGCTTGGGTGGCTGAGGTCCTCTCGTGTCCGGACATGGGCTCAGCGTGCCACCCGGCGCCGGTCGGGCGCTCGGAATTGAGGTGCGAGAACCCGTCCCACTTTAGGAACCCCGACCACACCGGCGAGGGCTCGAGCGCAGGCCGGTGCGGTTGCGTCTGGCGCACCCGTCTGCGCATGATCGCCGGAATCGCTGACTGAGCGTCAGTGCGTGCGCCGGAGAGGAGCACGAGTGGCCACGTGCGTCGTCATCCGACGGACGCTCTGTGTGTCGAGGGGCGCGGTCGGCGTCCGCGACTTCATCGCCCGGCCCAACGTGACCGTCCGCGCGGGTGGGAGCTACCTGGCACGAAGGCCGTGAGAGCGGCTCCTCGGCAAGGACCATGTGGGGGCAGATGTCGCGCGCTGAGGTTGCGAACCTGGCCGTCGCCAGGTGGCAACGTGAATCACGGCGGCACACGGACGATGCCTGGTGGCGAGGTGTCCACGAGCGACCTGTTCAGAGCGGGGAAGATCCGGTGGGCGTCGGCCGTCGGGTGCAGGAGAGGCCCCGACGACTTGGAGCGATCATGAGGTTGAAGACCGCCGCCGCGACCGACGCCCCCGCCGCGCCTCTGCGCCGCAGGCACCGGGCGCGGCCCCCCGTCGCGTTGATCACCCTGGGGGTCGTCGCCTCGCTGAGCGGTGCGGCGCCGGCGCTCGGGGCCGGGGAGAACCGGATCGAGGGGTCCACGGGGCCTGACCTGCTGATCGGGACGACCGGACCCGACCTGATCGTCGGGGGTGACGGCAACGATGTCATCGACGGCCGCGGCGGCAACGACATCATCGACCCCGGACCGGGGGAGGACACCGTCACCGCCGGCGAGGGGAACGACATCGTGGATCTCCGCGACGGGGAGCGCGACGTCGTGATCTGCCAACCGGGGGGCGAGGTCGTCATCGGCGCGGACCCGATCGACCGTGTCCGCGGCGGGTGCAACCGCAGCGAAGTGACGATCGGGCCGGGTGAGCTTCGCCGGCGCACCACCGGACCGATCCGCTCGAATGCGCCGCTTCACGTCGTCTACGACTTCGCGGCGGTCGCCCGTGTGCTCCACGACGGCGCCCCTGGTCTGCCCGGACTCGGTTCTGTCCGCACGTCGGCGCGCCAGTACCCGTTGGGGGATCCCTTCCCCGCCGACCGCTGGCTGAGCAAGGTCGGCCACTCCGACCTCGAGCGCCTGTCGGCACCGGCGATGGCGGCCTTCCTCGCCGCCCGGATCAAGCAGTACCGGATCGGCCCCCGCCTCCAGGCCGACTTCGTCGCCATCGACGAGGTCGGTGTCGACGCCCAGGACGATGGCTTCGGTCCGCGTCTGCACGCGGCGATGAAGATCCTCGCCCGGCGCACCCACGGCCCGACCGGTCAGCCCCTCTCGCGCCGGGTCCTGATGTACGCCGCTCCGAAGTTCGTCGCGAACGTCGGCGAGCCGAACGACCGCGAGGACTGGGACTCGGCGATCGCCGCGGCGCGTCTGAGCGGCGGGGTCTACCTCCAGATGTACCACGCCGAGAACGGCCGGGTGACGAGCGTCGCCACCGAGGCTGAGTGGCGCGACTACCTGCCGAAGTGGAGCCGCGAGCTCGCCTCCTCGGGCTCCACGTTGCGGGTCCTCTTCACCGCGGGACGGCCGAGCCAGGCGACCCAGTGGAAGTGGGCGACCGCGACCGCCGCCGGCCGCAACGCCGTACGGGCGGGTTCGGGCGCCTACCGCCTCGGATCGGCGTCTGAGGCCCGCGCGTGGCTGCAGAACTGGAACCGCCATGCCCGCTGAGAAGGCCGGGAACCAGAGGGACCTTACGGACCGGGCGCGCGGTCGCGGCCGGTCATCCGCGACGCCAGGACCGTGCGGCCCGGGACGCCCTGGTCGGGCTTTCCTTGCGGGTCCCACGTGAGACGGAGAGGCGGGTTCACGATGAGGCGGCATCGTCTCCGGTTCGCGTTCGTACCAGTGGTGCTGGCGTGCTTGGGAGTGATGGCGCCGACGGCTCTTGCCGACGCCGACCTGCGCGTCACGGTGTTCGACAACGATCCGACGAGGGGCGTCTCCGTCGGGCTCTCGAACGACGGTCCTGATCCCGCCGCGAACGTCACGTTCACGGTCAGGGTGGCGGGGGCGACGGTGCAGCAGTTCGAATACGCCGGCACGGAGCTGAGCTGCGGATCCTCCGGCGATACGGTCACCTGTACTTCGCCGCTGTTCGACGTGAGCTACAACGGCACACAAGTCGTCGTGCTCCGCCTCGCATTTCCGGCTGCCGGGCCGTACGCCGTCGCGGGGCAGGTCACCAGCAGCACCGCAGATCCGGTGCCGGGCAACAACTCTGCGACGGCGCCGGTTGCTCCGCCAGCGGCACCGACACCGACGCCGCCGACAGTGCCCACGCCCACGCCGCCGGTCGGCGTTCTGCCCGCGCCCGTCCAGGGACGCACCGTCAACGCCGAGCCGGTGAAGGGGATCGTGCGGGTGAAGCGGCCCGGCCAGCGGACCTTTACCGTCCTCCAGGCAGGCGAGCAGATCCCGGTGGGGTCCACCGTGGACACCACCAAGGGGCGGATGCGTCTCACCTCGGCCGCCGGTGGCACGAAGCTCAACGTGGCCGAGTTCTACGACGGCCAGTTCAAGGTCGCCCAGGCGCGCGGTCGTTCGCTGACTCGACTGCTGCTCACCGGCGGCAACCTGAATGCCTGCCCCAAGCCCGGCACCAGGGCGCAGGATGCCAAGAAGCCGAAGAAGCGCCCCGGCCGTCGCCTCTGGGGCAGCGGCTCCGGCGACTACCAGACGGGCGGCCGTCACTCGGCAACGACGGTGAGGGGCACGGTCTGGCTGGTGGAGGACCGCTGCGACGGCACCCTCACCCGGGTGACCAAGGGCAGCGTCACCGTCCGCGACTTCACGGCGCGGCGGACGGTGATCGTGCGGGCGGGCAAGAGCTACCTGGCGCGACGGCCGTGAGACCGCCCGCGCACCGCCGGCCCTGCGGGACGGGCGACCGCGGATGCCGAGGAGCGAACCCGTCACCCGTGCGGAAGTTCACGCGCGCAGCCCGTCAGTTGGAGCGAGGACCCCACCACCAAGGAGCGACGATGATCCCCACTCAGGCAGGCGGGTCCGATCCGGCACGGGTTCGACCCGCGCCGTGCGGCGTGATGCGCCGGACAGTGGGCTCCTTCCTGATGGCGGCGTGCCTTGCCATTTTCACGGCTGCCGCGGCGATGGGAGCTCCCGGAGGCCTTGACCGGGGCTTCGACGGCGACGGCCTTCGTAGCTACGACCTCGGCACGGCTGGGTCTTCGAGTGATGTCGCCGTCCAGCCCGACGGCAAAGTCGTCATGCTGAGCAGCGTCTCGGGCGCAGCCACCGACGGTGATCTGCTGATCACCCGGGTGCTCGCCGACGGTAACCCGGACCTCACGTTCGGGACTGGTGGATCGACGCGGATCGCACCCGCGGGCACCCAGTTCCCCACGGCGCTCGCCCTCGCTCCGGATGGGCGGATCGTGATCCTCGGCTTCGACTCGGGGCTCACCGCGTCGATCCTCGTCGCCCGGCTCACCGCCGACGGCGCGCTCGACCCCAGCTTTGGCGCCGGGAGCGGAGTGCGGACCATCACGGCCGCCGGGGGCATCCCCTCAGACGTGGCGGTGCAGGCCGATGGGCGGATCGTGCTCACCGGCTCGGCCCGGCCGGTGAGCGAGCAGGACATCCTGGTCATGCGCCTGAACGCCGACGGGTCGACCGACGCGGGCTTCGGGGCCGGCGGCACCGTGTTCATCGAGGTCCTCCGTCAGGACATCGGCAACCGGATCGCGATCGCCCCGGACGGGCGCATCGTCATCGCCGGGGCGAGCTCCGGGGCGAGCGGAAACATCGTCGTCGTGCGCCTCGACGCCGCCGGCAACCTCGATGCGTCATTCGACGGCGACGGGCGCTTTGTCAGCACCCTCCCCGAGAACGACTCAGCCCGGGCCCTGGTCGTGCAGCCGGATGGGCGGATCGTGATCGCCGGCTCGCAGGGGATCGCCGGCAAGCGGTTCCCACTCATCGTGCGCCTCACCGACGCAGGTGCTGCCGACCCCACCTTCGGCCAGGCGGGCTTCATGCTGGTGCGCCGGGCCTCCGACGCGACCGGCAACTTCGATGAGCTGGTGATCCAGCCCGACGGCGCGCTCATCGCCACCGGAAGCACGATCGCCCGCCTCACCCCCGAGGGCGCGGTGGACCTGGCCTTCGGCAACGCGGGCCAGGCCCGCATTCCATCCGGCATCAGCGGCCGGGCACCGGTGACGCTCGCCCCCGATGGTGATCTGGTCATGGCCGCCACCACGTCGACCGTGGCCGCGGGCAGTGTGCTGCTCGCCCGCTACGAAGGCGGTGGCACGCTACGACCGGCCCGCTGCGCCGGGCGGATCGCCACCTTCGTCGGCACCAACGCGGGTGAGAACCGGATGCGGGGCACCGAGGGCGACGACGTGATCATGGGGCTCGGTGGCAACGACACCATCTCCGGCCTCGGTGGCAACGATGTCGTCTGCGCCGGCCCCGGCCGCGACAAGGTCCTCGGGAACGCTGGAAACGACCGCCTCTTCGGCGAGGCCGGCCCCGACCGGCTCCTCGGCGGCCCCGGCAACGATCGCCTGTCGGGTGGCCCGGGCCGCGATCACCTGAGCGGTGAGGACGGCGTCGACCGGCTCCTCGGTGGCCCCGGCCCGGACCTGCTGCTCGGTGGCTCAGCCGGCGACATCCTCGACGGCCTCGCCGGACGCGATGAGGCCCGCGGCGGCGACGGACGCGATGTCTGCCGCGCTGAGGTGGTGCGACAGTGCCCGTGAGCGCGGACGAGCCCGAGCAGGCAGGGCCCAGCCCCTCCCAGGCCATGGCCCGCCTTCGCCGGATCCGTGGCGTCAGCTGGGAGTGGAAGGACCCGAGCCACCCGAGCCACCGCCCCGGCCGCCAGATGGGTGTGATCGCACAGGAGGTCCAGGAGGTCTTCCCCGACCTGGTCCGCGAGGGCGCCGATGGCTACCTCACCGTCGACTACGCCGGGCTGCTCGCCCCGGTGATCGAGGCGATCAAGGAACTCGATCTGCGTCTCGAGCGAATCGAGCGGCACATCGGCCTTCCACACGAGGCGCCCAGCGACGATCCAGGTGTTCAGCCCGAGGAGATGAGATGAGCTTCACGTCCGGCCGGCGGGTCGGCCCCTACGTCGTGGAGGCTCCTGTCGCCGGCGATGGCGGTTCGGGCCGCTGGACCGCCTCAGAGCCCGGGATGGATCGCCAGGTGCTCCTCACCGTGACACCGCTTCCGGCCGACGCGACCCAGCGGGATGAGTTGCGTGACCGACTCAGGCGGCGGGCCGCCCTCGAGCACCGGGCGCTGCTGCCGGTGTATGAGGTGGGCGAGGAGGAGGGTTTCGCCTGGCTCGCCACCCGCGCCCCGCAAGGCCGTCCTTCGTCGGCTGCGTCCCCGCTCGGGCCCGAGCGGGGTGCGCGGGCGGTCGAGGATCTCGAGTCGGCGCTCGTGGCGCTCGCCGGCACGGGCCTCGCGCCGCGGCGCATCGGCCCCGAGGACGTCGTCATCGAAGGTGATCGCGCGTTCCTCCTGCCGGGGGATCTGGACGGCGGCACCGATTCCTCGGCGGCAGAAGCCGACCTCGGCCGCATCACCGCGGGGCTCACCCGCTCCGGTCGTCGGTCGCGCACGGCTCTCCTCGCCGGCGTCGCGGTCGCGGTCGTCGCCTGTCTGGCCGTTCTCGTGGTGGTCCTTGCGACCCGCGGCGAATCCGAGCAGGCCGCCTCGGCCGATGCGCCTGTGGCGACGGTGGCGGCGAAGATCCCCCTGGGTGTGAGCCCGCGCGGGGTCGCCGTCGTCGACGGACAGGTCTGGGTCGGCAGCGGCGCCGGCGTGCTGCGCATCGACCCGGCCACCAACGAGGTCGTCGGGGGACCGATTCCCGTCGGCCGCGACCTCGAGGTCCTCAACGTCGAGCCCGGCGACGGAGTCGTCTGGGCGGCGGTGGGGGCGCCGGAACCGGGGTCTCCCGGAGCTGTCGTGCGCATCGACGCATCCTCGGGGCGTGTGACGGGTCGCGTCGCCGCGGGGGCCGGGACGGCGGACGTCCGGGAGCACCGCGACCTGTTGTGGATCGCCCGCCTCGGGCCGGCGGGGCCCGAGCTCGTCCGCCACGACGCCCGGTCGCTGGCGGCCGTGGGCGAGCCGATCCCCCTCGGAGAGCAACCCACCCGCCTCGCCTTCACCGACGAGCACGTCTGGGTCAGCGACCTCGCGGGTGAGGTGATGCGCGTGCCCCTCGACGGCTCCGGGCCGCCGACCCCGTTCATCTTCGGCGGGGCGGGCTTCGGCGCCGTTGCCGACGGCGGGGTGCTCTGGGTCCCCGACATCGTCTCGCGGAGCGTCAGCGCCTACGACGCCGCCTCCGGCCGGCCCCTCGCCGATTCGGCCGTCTTCGAGCACCAGGTGACCACGGTGCGCGCCACCGAGGACGCGATCTGGGCGACGACCGTCGACGCCGGGCTCTACGAGATCGATGGCCCCGTCGACCTCGTCCGCGTCGACCCGGTGTCACGGGCCGCCGTCGGGGAGCCGGTGCGCCTCGGCGACGGCTTCCGGGGAATCGCCGTCGACGACGGCTCCGTCTGGGTGCCGACCGCCTCGGACGAGACCCTCTGGCGCCTCGAGCCGTCCCCGATCCCCCTGGCGGCCGAACCCCCGGACGGGCCCTCGTCCTCGAGTACCGCCCGAACCTTGACGCCGGGTCCGCTCGGGGTGGGGCCGAGGACGTCGACGGTCTTCGCGGTGCCGTTCCGCGTCGCGCCGTCGGATGAGCGGTGGCTCGCCATCGGTGAGACGACCGAGGTCGTCGATTTCGTGCGCTACGACGAGCCCGAGGTCCGCCTCTCACTTGTGAGTGCGCAGAGGTTGTTCCAGGTCAGCGGCCGGCTCGAGCCGCTCCAGAGCGCAGACCAGCTGCTCGACCGCCTCCGATCCGACCCCTCCGTGACGACCGAGCCGTTGCCGCCGGTGCGCGTCGGCGATGCGACCGCCCGCGGCCTGCGTGTCCGGGTCCGCGACGTCACCGTGGCGGCCCCCTGTCCGGGCCTCGCCTGCATCCGGCTCCTCCCGATCGAGGACGGCAGCTTCTTCCTCCTCCGCAAGGAGGGGCGGGTCGATGACATCTACGCGGCCGACGTCTCCGGCCGGGTCCTGATCGTCGATCTCGAACAGCCCGCCGACAGGCCCCTCACCGCGACCCCCGCGACGCTCGAGGATCTCGGGCTCTCGTGGGACGGCTGAGATGGACGGGGAAGATCCGCCGCGCCCTGGCCGTCATGTGCACGACGAACCACTCCCATCCCCTGAAGGAGCGATCATGAGCGCCGAGAGCAACGCCCCGATCATCGAGGCCGAGGGCCTGCAGGTGAGCGAGATGAGCGAGACCGAAGCCCACGCCTTCCGCCCCGGCCGGGACGTCCCCGAGTCCGAAGCCCACGCGTTCCGCGCCGGCCGGGACGCGCCTGAGACGGAGGCCCACGCCATGCGCGGCAAGTCCCCGGCGGAAACGGAGGCCCACATGCCGCGACTCGGCCGCATCGACGACACCGACGGTGAGCCCGAGGCCGCGACCGAAACCGAGACCGAGGCCCACGCGTACAGGTCCGGCCGGGACGTGCCCGAGACCGAGGCCCACGCCGCGCGCGGCCGTGCCAACCCCGCCGAGACCGAGGCCCACGGCCGGCGCGGCCCGGCGCCGTCCGAGACGGAGGCACATGCGTCGCTGCGGATCAGCTTCCCGCCTCAGACCGATGAGCACACCCTGACGATCGTCTACCGGCCGCCGGCCCGCCCCGGTGACGAGCCCGAGGTCGTCCTGCACCGCGCCTACGCCCGCTCGGACGTCCGCCTCAAGCAGGACATCAGGGCCGTCTAGGGGTGGACGCCGCCCCGGCGCAGACGACCGCCTGTCCACGATGCGCGACCCCGGCTCCGGCCGGGGCGCGCTTCTGCGCGTCGTGCGGGGCTCGGCTCGACCCCTCCGGGGAGCGCCCCGACGCCCGTAAGCAGGTGACCGTCGTCTTCTGCGACCTCGCCGGCTCGACGGCCCTCGGTGAGCGCCTCGACCCCGAGGCCCTCCGCGACGTCCAGATGCGGTACTTCGCCGTCTGCGAGCGGGCCCTGACCCGCCACGGGGGGACCGTCGAGAAGTTCATCGGGGACGCGGTGATGTGCGTCTTCGGCATCCCCGTCGTGCGTGAGGACGACGCCCTCCGTGGGTGCCGGGCGGCGCTCGAACTCGTCGGGGCCGTGGAGGACCTCAACGGCGAGCTCGAGGCCGAGTGGGGTGTGCGCCTGTCGGTGCGGACCGGCGTCAACTCGGGTCCCGTGGTGGCGGGCGACCCCGACCGCGGCCAGGCGTTGGTGACCGGCGACGCCGTCAACACCGCCGCCCGCCTGGAGCAGGCCGCCACCGCCGGGCAGGTGCTGATCGGGCCGCTGACCCGCACCCTGGTGGGGGATGAGGCCCTCTGCGAGCCACTCCCCCCGTTGGAGCTCAAGGGCAAGCGCGAGCGGTTGCCGGCGTGGCGCCTCGTCTCCCTGCAGCGGGCCGCGGCGTCGCCGGTGGGTGAGGGCCCCCTCCTCGGCCGCGACGACGACCTCGCCCGGCTGGGCGCCTGGCACGCCGGCGTCACTGAGCGCGGCCGCGGTGGACTCGCGGTGGTGGTCGCCGGGCCGGGGGTGGGGAAATCGCGACTCGTCGCGGCGTTCGCCGCCGACGTATCGGGGCGGGTCCTCAGTGGCCGCTGCCCGCCCTATGGGGAGGGCGTCACCTACTGGCCGCTCGCCGACTGGATCGACCAGATCGGCGACGCCGCCCTCGCCCGTGCGGGCCGCGAGGCGGAGGGTGTCCTCGCCGCCGCCACCGGTCGCGGCCAGGGATCCCCGACGCGCGATGAGATCGCCGGCGCCGCCCGCGGCCTGGTGGCGGCCCTCGCCGAGGACGGACCCCTGGTGCTCGTGGTCGAGGACGCCCAGTGGGCGGAAGCGGCGATGCTCGACCTGATCGACGACCTCGCCCGGGTTCCCGGGGTGGCGGTGGTCGGCGCCGCCCGCCCCGAGCTGCTCGAGGTCCGACCGGGCCTCGCCGGTGGCCGCGACGACCTGTTGCTGCGCATCGGCCCCCTCGATGACGTGGCGGCGGCGGCCCTGTCGCGGCACGTCGCGGCGGCCCTCCCCGATGCGGAGCGGGCGGGGCTCCTCTCCGCGGCGCGCGGCAACCCCCTCGCCGTCTGCCAGCTCGCCCGGCACCTGGCCGAAGGGGGCGATCCGGGGGCGCTGCCACCGGGGCTGGAGGCGGTGCTGCAGGCGCGTGTGGAGCGCCTCGACCCGGAGGAGCGGTCGGTCGCCGAGCGGGCGGCGGTGATGGGCCGTGAGTTCTGGGACGACGGCCTGCGTGTCCTGTCGCCCGAAGCCCCGGCCCCGGCGGTCGCGATCGCGGGGTTGGTGAGGCGTGAACTGGTCGCCGAGGGCCGCGCCGACGCCGCCCCCGAGGTCCAGTCACCGACGCTCTCGAGGGCCTTCGCGGCGGAGAGCCGCCCCTACAGTTTCACCAGTTCCCTGATCCGGGACGCCGTCTACCAGGGGATGCCGAAGCTGCGGCGCGCCGACCTGCACGAACGCCTCGCCGGTGTCCTCGGCGACGCCTCCGCGGCCGATGAGATGGTCGCCTTCCACCTCGAGCGCGCCGCCCGCCTGCGGGCCGAGCTCCGGCCCGAGGATGCGCGGTCGCTGGCGGGACGCGCCGCCGAGCGGCTCGAGCGGGCCGGTGAGAGGGCCCTCGCCCGCGAGGACCCGGTGGCCGCCCGCGCCCTTCTCACCCGCGCCGCAACGCTCCTGGCTGATGACGACCAGGCCCGCTCGCGTATCGAGGCGAGCATCGCCGAGGTCGGGCCGACCCCCGGGATGGAGTTGCTGCCGGGTGATGTGCTCGGTGGCTACCGCGTCCTCGGCCAGGCGGGGCGCGGGGGGATGGGCGTCGTCTACCGCGCCGAGGACCCGGCTCTTGGGCGGCAGGTGGCGTTGAAGGTGATCGCCCCGGCCCTCTCGGCGGATCCGCGTTTCCGTGAGCGGTTCGCCCGTGAGAGCCGGATCGCCGCCCGCCTCGAGCATCCCTGCGTCGTCCCCGTCTACCGCGCCGGCGAGGAACACGGGCAGCTCTACATCGCGATGCGCTTCGTCGATGGGACCGACCTCGCGGCCCTGCTGCGTGACGGGCCGCTGCCGCCGACGCGCACCGCGGCACTCGTCTCACAGGTCGCGGAGGCCCTCGACGCCGCCCACACCCGTGGCCTGGTGCACCGCGACGTGAAGCCGGCGAACGTCCTCGTCACCGGCGACGGGACGGCCGAGCACGCCTACCTCACCGACTTCGGGTTGACGATCGAGCAGACCGGCGACGGCGGGGGCCTGACGAAGACCGGCCACTGGGTCGGGACGCTCGCCTACATCGCCCCCGAGCAGATCCGCGCCGAGGGTGTCGATGCCCGCGCCGACGTCTACGCCCTCGGCGCGCTTCTCCACCAGTGCCTCACCGGCCGGCTGCCGTTCCCGGTCGACACCGAACTCGAGGCGCTCGCCGCCCACCTGGACGACCCGCCGCCAAAGCCGAGCGAGCATGGCGCACCGCGTGCCTTCGACCGGATCGTCGAGCGTGCGATGGCGAAGGACCCTGAGGACCGGTACCGCTCGGCGGGGGACCTCGGACGCGCGGCCCTCGCCGCGGCCTTGGGTGAGAGGGCGCGGCTCACCGAGCGCAGCGTCGCGACGGGTGCGGCGGCGCCGGTGCGCGGGGACCGCCACCTGCGCACCCGCGCTCGCCGGCGGCGCACGGTCATCACCTCGGTGGCGGCGGCGGCGATCGTGGCGGCATCCGGTGTTGCGGCGACGCTCGCCCTCACCGGTGGAGGAGGCGGCACCGAGGCGGTTGCCGCGAACCCGGCGGGGCGGGTCGTCGGTCCACCGATCCCCATCCCGATCGCCGGCGACCGCGTCGCCGCCGGGGACGGCCAGGTCTGGGCGATCGCCACCGGCGGCGGCAACCTCGCCCGCCTCGACATCGACTCCGGGGAGGTCGCCGACTACCCGCCGGCGATCGACCTCGGGGGAGGGGAGTTCCCGGACGTCGCGGTCGGCGCCGGCGGGGTGTGGGCTGCCCATGCCATCGAGACGGTTGGCGGCGTCGACCACGTCGATCCCGCCACGGGGGACGCCGTCCAGCGCGTCAGGTTCCCGGGCGCCCGGGCGCTCGCGACCACCGAGGGCGCCGTGTGGGCCGTCTCGGGCACGCCTCAGGCCGCGGAGGCCGGGAGCCTCGTGCGGATCGACCCGGTGAGCGACCGGCGTGTCGGGGCGGCGGTCGCCACCGGCCGCGGCCCGGCCGACGTCGCAGTGGATGGAGCCGGGGTGTGGGTGGCGAACACCCACGCCGACTCGGTGTGGCGGTTCGACCCGGACACGCGGAGGGTCCTCGCCCGGATCCCCGTCGGCGACGATCCCCGTGCCATCACCGTCGGCGCGGGCGGGGTGTGGGTCGCGAACGTCGGCGACCGCACGATCACACGGATCGACCCCGCGACGAACCGCGTCCAGGGTGCGCCGATCTCACTCGGCAAAGAGATCGAGGACGTCGTCGCATCGGACCGGGCCGTGTGGGTCGCCGCCGCCGACGGGACCGTCACCCGCCTCGACCCAGCGACCGGCCAGACGGTCGGCCAACCACTCCCCACCGGGCGCGCCCCCCTGGCACTCGCCGAGGACGCAGGCGTCGTCTGGGCCGTCAGTGCCGCCGACCGCACCCTCACCCGGATCGAGGAGTCTCGATGAGCGTCACCCCCGGAACCCGCATCGGCTCCTACATTGTCGAGGCGCCCCTCAGCTCCGGCGGTAGCGTCGAGCGGTGGACCGCCTCCGGCGGCGGAGGTGATCGCAGCGTGGTGTTGATGGTCGTGCGCCTGCCCGAGGACCCCGTCGAGCGAGAGCAGACGCGCGAGACGTTGCGCCGGGTCGCCGCGGTCGAACACCCCGGACTCCTACCGGTCTACGAGGCCGGTGAATCCGGCGACGATGCCTGGGCGGCGGTTCGGGCGACCGGGGGCCGCACCCTCGCCGACGGGCGGGACGTCTCGCGGGAGGCGGCGGCGCGCATCCCCGCGACCCTGCGCTCGGCGGTCGATGCCCTCGCCGCCGCCGGACTCGCGCCGAGTGCCGTCGCCCCCGCGGATGTCCTGGTCGACGGGGAGCGGGCCTACCTGATCCCGGCGGACCACCTCGCCGGCGACGACACCGGCCCCGCCCACGCGGACATCGACCGCCTCCCCATCCCGACCCGCCCAGGTCGCCGCCGGCCGCTGCTCATCGCCGCGGTCGTCGCCGCCGTCGTCCTGATCGGTGTCGCCGTGTTCGCGTTCTCGCAGTCGGCGGGTGACGAGGCCCCAGCGCCGTCGCCGACGGCGAGCGTGGCTGGACGGATCCCCCTCGGGATCAGCGAACCCGGGGCCATCGCGGTGGACGACACCTCCGTCTGGGTCGCGAGCGAGCGCGGCATCGTGCGCGTCGACGTCGCGACCCAGACGCCGATCGGTGCGCCGCTTTCGCTCGAACCGGTGCTCGGACCCGACGCGATGATCGCCCACGACGGCTCCCTCTACCTCGCACGTGAGGCGGACGTCGTGCGCGTCGCACCCGAGACGGGGCGGATTTTGGCGCGCCGGCCCCTTCAGGGTGCGATCGGGCTCGTCGTCTCCGGTGATTCACTGTTCGTCAGCGTCCAGAGGGGCGCCGCGGCGGGCCGGGTCGTCGAGTTGGCCGCGGATGACCTCACCCCGATCCGCTCGACGGAGATCTCGGGTGCGAATCCGCTGAGCATCGAGGCGACCGACGGGGGCGTCTGGGCGGTCAACCAGGCGTCGGGGACCGCCGAGCTCGTCACCGACGAGGGAGTCGCCCCCGTCTACGTCGGCGCCGAGCCGGTCGGTGGGGCCGCCTCAGCGGAGGTGATGTGGGTCGCCAGCCCACGCGACGGACTCGTCATGTCTCTCTCTGACGACCCCACCATCGACCGGGTCGTCCACATCGACGGTGCACCGGTGTTCCTCTCACCGGCGCAGGACGGGGAGGTCTGGATCTGGGATCCGGCCGCCCTCCGGTTGACCCGCATCGATGCGGGGGGTGGGTTCGTCGGCACGCCGCTCGACATCGACCAGACGGCCGGCGACGTGATCCCCGGCCCGATCGTCTCTGGCCCGGATTCGGTCTGGCTCGTCCTCGGCGGGGACCTCCTCCGCGTGCGTCCCGCTCAGGATGACCCGGGGGTGGGTGAGGGCCCCGCACTGGCACCGGGGGATCTGGTCGCCGGTCCGACGCGGGACAACGGGTCCCGGGTCCGTGCCTCCGGCTTCGCCCTCCCGGTGTCCCTCGTGGTCCCGAGCGCCGGCTGGTTCCATGAACTGCCGGGGCAGGCGGACGCCATCTCCCTGCGGTGGTCCGCGCTACCGACCGAACGCGAGGCGGTCGTCGCGATCGACACGCCGACCCGGCTCTTCGACGGCCGCGGGGGCGTCCGACGCGTTCGCACGGTCGATGAAGCTCTGGAGGCGATCCAGCAGAACCCGGTCCTCCGGGCGGGGCCGGCGACCCCGGTCAGCCTCGCCGGCACCGAGGGCGTCACGCTCGATGTGAGTGCCCTCCCCTCCGAGCGGTTCGTCCCCCTCTGCGGGGCGCCCTGCGCCCCGTTCTATCCGCTCGCGGATGCCACGGTGATCGTCGAGCCGCGCACCCCACTCCGGGTTACCCTCCTGGAGGGGGGAGACGGGAGGGTGATCCTTGTCAGCCGCCCGGCAGGACGCTTCGGCGCCGACTTCCAACGCGAGAGCGCGCAGATCATCGAGTCCCTGCAACTCGAGGGCCAGTGACGCTCTCCGGCCGGTGTTGGCTGCCGGCAATGCCATGCGCTGATGACTCGCGTCGCACCCGGTGCTCTGCGAGGATCGCGGCGCCGTGGCCCCCACCGTCTCCGCCCACGTGATCGGGCTCCTGGCCGACCTGAGTGATCCCGGGAGCGGCGTCGGGACGGGCTCCGCGGCCGCCGCGGTCGGCGCGATCGCCGCAAGCGCACTCCAAGGGGTCGCCCGGGGGTCGCTCGATGAGTGGAGCGAAGCAGGTGGGTCGGCGGCGCAGGCGGAGGCGCTCGCTGCCCGGCTCGCGTCACTCGCCGTCGAGAACGACGAGGCGTACCGGCAGGCGCGGGCCGCCCTCGAGGGCGAGTTGCCGACCGGCGATCAGGGCCGCCGTGACTTCACCCTCGCGCAGGTGCTCGACACCTCCGCCCGTGTCCCGGGGCGCATCGCCGCCGCCGCGGCCGACGTCGCCGAGCTCGCGGAGAGCCTCGCGGGCCACGCACTCGACCGACTCCGTCCCGACGCACGCGCATCGGGGGTCCTCGCCGCGGCCGCCGCCGATGTCGCAGCCCAACTGGTCGAAGTGAACCTCGGTGAGCGAGCGGATGGTGCCCTGCGCTCCGCGGCGCGCGCATCCGTGGCGCGCGCCCGTCAGGCATGCGTGCGAACGGGCGGATGCACGTGAGTGGCCCGCCGGCGACGGCCCCCGCCGACGCGGAGATCGTGCGGCGCTGCCTCTCCGGTGAACAAGCCGCATGGTCGGAGCTGGTCGAGCGGTACAACCGCTACGTCTACGCCATCTGCACCCAGGCGTACCGCCTCTCCCCGCATGACTCCGAGGACGTCTTCCAGGAGACCTTCGCCCGCGTCTATGAGCACCTCGGCCGGCTCAAGGACCCGGATGCACTGCGGCCCTGGATCGGCCAGGTCACACGTCGGTTGTGCGTCGACCGGATCCGGAGCTCCGGCCGGGAGGTTGTCAGCGAGGACCTCGAGCCGGTCGAGGCCGACGAGACGATCGCCCGGCTCGATGAGGCGCTCGGGGTGCATCAGGCCCTCTCCGGCCTGCCGGAGCACTGTCAGGAGGTCCTCGACCGATTCTTCTGCCGTGATCAGAGCTACCACGAGATCGGGGAGGCCCTCTCCATCCCGTCGGGGACGATCGCGAGCCGCATCTCGCGGTGCCTGGTCCGCCTACGCGCCATCTACTCGGCGTGAGTGGCGAGGCCCCATCGCCGCCCGCAGGCGACGTTGACGCTGACCTGCGCGAGCTCCCGGCCTGGAGCCTCCCGGCCGAGGTGGAGGCCCACGCGGCGCGCATCCCCCCGCTGCCCGGCCGCATCGACGCCGAGGTCGCCTGGGGCGGCTCCGATGGATCCGGTGTCCGGGTCTGCGTCCTCGACTCGGGTGTCGACGCCGACCATCCCGCCGTCGCCCCCGTGGCGGAGGCCTGGTCGATCACCGAAGGCGAGGAGGGGGTCTTCCAGTTCTCACCCGACACGGCGGGTGATGCCTGTGGCCACGGCACCGGGTGCTGCGGCATCGTCCGCCGGCTCGCCCCCGGCTGTGAGCTGATCAGCGTGAAGGTCCTCCCCGACGGCTTCACCGGGTCGGGCGCCATGATGCTCGCCGGGTTGCGCTTCGCGATCGAGCGCGGCTACGAGGTCATCAACATGAGCCTGTCGACGAGCCGTCCCGAGTTCGTCGGCCTACTCCACGACCTCGCCGACACCGCCTACTTCGGGCGTTCCCTCATCGTCGCCTCCGCCCACAACCTGCCGGTCGAGAGCTACCCGTGGCGCTTCGCCTCGGTGATCTCCGTCGGCAGCCACGAGCGCGATGATCCGGAGCTGATCGTCGCCAACGGATCCCCACCGGTCGAGTTCTTCGCCCGCGGGGTCGCGGTAGAGGTGCCATGGCCGGGCGGGGCGATGATCACCGCAACCGGGAACTCGTTCGCCACCCCACACGTCTCAGGGCTATGCGCCCGCATCCTCTCCAAGCACCCCGGACTCACACCGTTCCAGGTGAAGACCGTGCTCACCGCCGCCTCCGGCGGTGTCGGGGCGCCGCGATGAGCAGGGACGGTGAGCTACGCGCCGCGGTCGCAGCCGCCGCGCTCGGTGCTGATGAGGCCCACCGTGAGCTACTCGACTCGGTCGTCCAGACCGCCCGGGCGATCTTCGGTGCGCGGGCGTCGTCGGTGTTCCTCCTCGATGAACCGGCAGGGGAGTTGGTCTTCGCCGCCGTCTCGGGGGAGGGGGAGGCCGACCTGATCGGTCGTCGCTTCCCCGCAGGCACCGGCATCGCGGGATTCACACTCGCGAGCCGTCAGCCCCTCGTCCTCGACGACGTCTCCCGCGACCCCCGCTTCTCCCGCGCCGCCGCCGAATCCACGGGCTACGTCCCACGCGGGTTGATGTCGGTCCCCCTCCTACGCGGCGACCGGGCGATCGGGGTGCTGCAGGTGCTCGACCGCCAGGCCGGTCGCTTCGGCCTGGCGGAGATGGAACTGCTCGGCCTCTTCGCCGGCCAGGCCGCCGCCGCCCTCGACGTCCTCGAGCGGGCCCGCCGCGCGCGGGCGGTCCTCGACGACGGCGACGACCGGTTGGCCGCGGTCGCCCGGCTCGCCGAGGCCCTCGATCGGACGGGCGGCCGCCGGGGGGACGCCGCCGACCGGCTGCTCGCCGCACTCGGGGACCTGATGCGATGACGCGAGCGCCTCACCGCGACCACAGGGGGCGCCTCGCGCGCCCCCTCGGATCGCCCGCGCCTTCGGGTCCCGGGTCCGTTCCCCCCGGCCTGACTTACGAGGGAAGATTTCTCCCGGCGGCCGCGTCATGATCGTGTGGTCGTGACCGCACCCCATTCCGAGGAGACCCTCGCGCGGGCCCTGCGCGCCCTCCCTGCAGCGCCCGATGGCTGGGTCGCCGCAGCGAAGGAGCTGCCGGCCCTGCGGGCGAGTCTCGACGGGCTGGTGGAGCGGGCCGAGTCCGACGCCGCGTTCCGTGCCGAGGTCCTCTCCGACCTCGAGGCCGCCGTACGCGCAGCGGGGCTCACCCCCGAGCCGACCACTCTGGCCGCGCTCCGGGCCCGCCTTGGGGGCGGGCCGCCCGAGTAGGGGCGGGTGCGGGTCCACATCCTCGGGGTGCGTGGCTCCACGCCGGCCCCGGGGCCGGACTTCACCCGCATCGGTGGGGCGACGAGCTGCGTCGCGATCGCCGAGGACGATGACGCGCCGACGCTGGTACTCGACGCGGGCACCGGCATCCGCAGCCTGGACGCTCTGCTCGGCGGCGCCCCCTTTCGCGGGGCGCTCGCCCTCACCCACCTCCACTGGGACCACCTGACGGGCCTGCCGTTCGCGACGTCCCTCGACCATGAGGGCTCGATGACGGAGATCCTGGTGCCATCCGAAGGCGATGAACCGGTGGCGCTCCTCGATCGGATGATCGGGCCGCCGTTCTTTCCGATCGGCGTCGGAGACCTCGAAGGCCGGCACGCGATACGCGAGCTGACCACCGGTGTCCGGGAGATCGGCGGCCTCCGGCTCGAGTGCCGTTGGCTGCCTCACGGCCGCTCGAAGGCCCTGGGTATGAGGGTCGACGATGGCCGGTCCTGCGTCGCGTACCTCCCCGATCACGACGGGCGGGCTCCGGGTGATGACGCGCTGGCGCTCTGCCGCGAGGTGGACGTCCTCCTGCATGACGCCCACTTCGCCCCGGGGCAGGAGGATGCCGCCGCCCGGGCCGGGCATTCGACGGCCGGCCAGGCGGTCGCACTCGCCCGGGCCGCCGGCGCGCGGAGGCTGCTGCTCACCCACCACCACCCCGACCGCACCGACGACGAGGTCCTCGCGATCGCGGCGACGAGCGCGAGTGGCGACCTCCTCGTCGAGCCTGCCCGGCAGGGGATGACGGTGCGACTCGGATGAGCGGCATCGGCCGAGCCCTCAGGGAGGCGCGCGCGGCACTCGGTGCGGTCGCCGCGAACCCCGGGCTGCGCCGCCTCCAGGTCGCCTGGGGTTCGTCGGTCTTCGGTCAATGGTTCTACAACGTCGCCCTCGGGGTCTTCGCCTTCCAAGCGGACGGCGCGTCGGGGGTCGCCTTGGTCGCGTTGGTGCGCTTCGGCCTCAGCGGCGTCCTCGCACCGTTCACCTCCCTGCTCGGCGACCGCCTGCCGCGGCGCGCCCTGATGATCGGGTCCGACCTCCTGCGCGCCGCGGCGATGGCGGGGATGGCGCTCGCGGCGACCGTCGACGCCCCGGCGGTCGTCGTCTACGCGCTCGCGGTCGTCGTCACCGTCGCCTCGACGGCCTTCCACCCCGCCGAGGCGGCGATGCTGCCGGGCCTCGCTCGCACCCCCGAGGAACTCACGGCCGCGAACGTCGTCTCGGGAACCCTCGCCAACGTCGCGGGGCTCGCCGGCCCGGCCCTCGGCGGCCTCCTCTTCGCCGCCGCCGGCGCCGAGGTCGTCTTCGCCGTCACCGCGGTCACGTTTCTCGCCTCCGCCTCCGTCCTGGTCGGCGTGGCCGAACCGGACCGCTCACTGGCGGAACCGGACGGCTCTGGCGCCGGAGAACCGGCGGGGGTGATGCGGGCCGCCCTCGCCGGCTTCGTAGCGGTGCGTCGTGACGGGCGTCTCCGGGTGATCATTGGCCTCTACGCCGCGAGCGCCCTCACATGGGGGGCGTTGTCGGTGATCGTCGTGGTGCTCGCCCTCGAGGACCTGGACATGGGTGAACAGGGGGTCGGTTATCTGCTCGGGGCGATCAGCCTCGGCGGCCTGATCGGCGGCGCCGGAGCTGCGCTCCTCGCCGGCGGCCGGCATCTCGCCCGCGCCCTCGGGGTGAGCACCCTCGTCTGGGGACTACCTTTGGTGCTGATCGCTGCCCTGATCGAGCCGTGGATGGCGCTCGTCGCCCTCGCGATCCTCGGTGTCGGAGAGTCGCTGATCGAGGTGACGACCCTCACCCTCCTCCAGCGCGCCGTGCCCGATGAGGTGCGCGCCCGGGTCTTCGGCGTGCTCGAGAGCGTCACGGTCGGGGCCCTCGCGATCGGCGCGGCGGTGGCGGCGCCGCTCCTCTCCGGACTCGGGACCCGCGGCGCCCTCCTCGTCACAGGACTGCTACTCCCCGGTCTCGCGCTCGCCGTCCTGCCGCGCCTCGCGGCGATCGACCGGGAGACCAGTGTCCCGACGACCGAGTTGGAGCTGCTTGGCGGCGTCCCACTCTTCGCGCCCCTGCCGTCCCCCGTCCTCGAGGGCCTCGCCGGGCGGCTCCGCGTCGTGCATGTCGCGGCGGGAGAGGAGGTCGTGCGCCAGGGCGAACCGGGCGACATCTTCTACATCGTCGAGGAGGGGACACTGGGCGTGGCCAGAGACGGGGCGCCGCTGCGTGATCTCGGCCCCGGGGACTTCTTCGGCGAGATCGCCCTGCTGCGCGCGATCCCCCGCACCGCGACCGTGACCGCCGCCTGCGCGACGACCCTGAGGGCCCTGCGTGGCGACGAGTTCGTCGCCGCCGTCACCGGGCACGCCGAGAGCGCCGAAGCCGCCGACGCCGTCGTCGACACGCGACTCACGTTCCGCGGCCCGCAGGGCGTCGCCTGAAGCTCATCGCCCGCTCGCATCCGGCCTGCTGAAACCCCGGTTCGCTTCGGGTCCTTCGCCTTTGGCGGTGGAGTGCGGCAGGAGAGAGGGCCGATCGGCTGAGCCGGGCGGGGGCGTGATCCACCAGCGAAGCCGGCTCCGACCGCCGGTGAGGAACGACGGCGAGCGCAACCCCAACCCCAACAGCATGGCCTAGGACGCTGGTGCAGTCCGACTCCCTGGCCCGCTGACTGCCTGCCATCGCGAGCCGTGTCGGTGTTGCCCCGCCCGACCGCCGCGAGTCCGCCGTCGACTGGTTCCCCCTGCGGCTCCGACTGTTCTCCACCGGTCTTCACGCGCGGTGGCCCCCACGGCTCGCGCGGGAAGATCCCGGTGAGCGGCACCGTCATGGGAGCAATTCACACACCCGGGCTGACAGCCCGAACAGAGGAGGTTCCCATGCACCGCAGTACCGGCGCACTCCAGTGGCCGCCGCTCGTAGACGGCCCCTCGATGGGGGTGCCCGCAAGAGCCGCGTCCACCCTCTCGAGGTCCGGCCGCGGCGGATCGACGCTTATGGCGACACTCGTCGTGTTGCTGGCCCTCGCGATCATCGCGCCAGTGGCCCACTCCGCTGTGTCCACTCCGACCGGCGCATCCGCAGACACGTCGCTCGTCTGCAATCGCCTTGGCGGCAGCTCCAGCCTTATCACGCAGAGCCAGGGCTTCGAGTATCTCGCCGTCTACACCACCAGCGCGTACAGCGGACCCTTCGGCTGGGGGTCGTGGCTCCTGCCGAGTCAGGTCCCTGGCTACGAAGGCCTGCCAAGCGCGCCGGGCGGAATCGCCAAGTACGTCGTCTACGCCGATTGGACGGGATCCGCGTGGACCTATGTCGGCGAGTGGGCGAAGGTCCGTAACGCCCGTGGTGTGCACGTGGGCTGGTACTGCTGATGGCCACGCTCGTTCATCACAACCCGCCCGCCCACCTGCGGCGCCGTCTGCTCTGGCTCTCGACCTGCTTCTGCTTGGGCGCGTCCATGGCGCTGGGCACGGGAGTCTCCACGGGGGCCGTTTCGACCAACTACGTGACCGCAGCGAAGGCAGCGAAGCAACTTCGCGCGAGCGTCGTCTACAACCTCTCCCCAGCCCAGAGGCGCGCGATCCGCGTCGACGTCACGAAGTGTCGGGAGTGGACAGGTCGGTACGCCGGCTTGCGCGCCAGCTGCAGTGTGCGGACGCGCTACACCTACACCCCTGCCGAAGGTGGTCGACGGCAGACGCTCTGCATGGATCCCGTCCAGACAGTCAAGCGGTACGGGGCTCGCTTCATCGTCATCCACAAGCCGTCGGTCAACTGGACGTGCCGATCTCGGGTCCTTGTCGCACCACCGGCAGCGGCGCCGCCTCCGGCAGCACCACCACCGCCGGCACCTACGCCGGCTCCCGGCCCGTCGGCGCCCGCGCCGCCACCCCCGCCGCCACCGCCCCCACCACCACCGCCCGCGTGAGGAGCAAGCCGCTCTTCGACACGACGGTGAGTAGTCGTTGGATCTGAGCCCGGTCTTGAGGTTCGAGAAGGGAGAAGAACGTGCCCGAACTGTACGCAGGACGGCCCTGCAGGATGACGACCAAGAGGTGCGCTCAAGGGGTTCTTCTGGCCCTGTGTCTGAGTATCGCCGTGCTGGCGGGCCTTGCGTCGCCCGTAGCGGGGAGAGCGGCTGTCAACCAGACGTCAGGCGGAGAGATCAGCTGCTGGGGAGGCACGACCACTGCTCACGGGCCGACCGTCTACTCGAGCGGCCATGTCGCCTGGTACCCCGTCTTCCTGCTGGAGGAGGGTGGCTCCAGTCGATGGGAATGGGGCGAGCCGGCATGGGCCTATCGCGACTCAGCGTGGCGGTCGTTCCGTCAGGGCAACCTGGCCATCGGCCAGCAGAACGCCAGGGGGCCCGTACCCGCCGGCGGCTTCCGCGCCGCCGTCTACAACTGGATCTACGACTACGACACCAGGTCGTGGAGCGGCACGTGGTCCTTCGGGCTCTACCGCGATCCCCTCACGGGCCGCTTCGCGCGGTGGGGCTCAAGCCCATGGTGCTCAGTGTGAGGTCAGCGGCCGGTCCCCGTAGTTCCTGAGACCGTTCTCCGGGCCTCCCTGGAGGCGGGGCGTTGCCAAACGCGCCCCAGCTCCCAGTGGAGGCCCGGACGCATTGCAGGGGTAACGCCCGTCTCGCCCCCTATGCAGGAGACCGGGGGTGACGGGCGACCGGGTGTCCTGGGCTGGCAGGGGCGCGATGCCAGCCGCGTCAGCGGATGCCGGCGCCCAGGCGTGCAGCAAGTGGCCACCGCTACCGCAGAGAGGGAACGGCCGGCCTGCACGGCCGGCCCTTCGGTCGCCCACAGCTTCTCAGTCCACCCACAGCCATCGCGTCCAGGCGATCTACGCGCCGCGTTTGTTCAGCGGACGCCCGATCGCGGACCCCTCCGGATCCGGCCTCGACCGTGTATGCCGCCCTCGAAGAGAGGGATGCGCCGACGGGGCGACTGGACCAGGAGCCCGCGAACCGCTCGGAACGACGAGCGTCCGGGGGTGACCTCATCGGCATCGGAGTCAAAGAAGGCCCGGACGGATCTCCGGGGGGATGCGCGTCACGCTCTTTAGCACTACGGCGCCAAGTCGGAAGGCGTCGCGACAGGACTGGTTGGGAACGCGTCCGCTCGACGTGGAAGTCCCCCGAGGTCGCTGGTGATCGGGGCGCTGACCAAATGGGGGCCGGGTCGGCCGACGATGGGGACCGCCACCTGGACGGCGATCGGCGCGACGGAGTTGCAGGTCGGCGATGGAATCGCCGCCGTTGCGGCCTTGCCGTTCACGACCACCGTCACCCCAGGTGGGGCGGAGACCACCTCGAGGGTGCCCGCCGTCGCGGAGAGGCGAGGACGCCGTCGACGATGGACATGTTGACGCACGCACCAACGGTGAGCTCATCAGGTGCCGTCGAATAGCTGCCGGAGGCGGAAAAGAGCCCGGGGGATGTCGGAGACTCAGGCGGGCGGCACTCCGCCCGCTCCCGCTCGACTTGGGCCAGCCCCGATGAGCTCCCTGCGGCCATTCCTAGCAGGACCGGGGCCACCGCCCACGCCATCCAACGTCTCGTGGGCACGGATCGACTACGGGGTTGCGTTCTTGTGGGGCCGCGTCGAGCACGAGGCCGAAGGAGCGGCGGCCGAGACGGTCGGTCCTAGAGGCTCCCCGGGGCCGACGGCCCGACACCGCCGGCTCCCGGGGCCCGGGTCCCCGTCCAGGGACCCGATGGGGTGGTTGCCATGCCTCCCCAGCGTGGTGGAAGACCCACGCGACGACAGGACGCCGCACGAGACGAACTTCTTCCCGCCCGCCCGGGAGAAGACTTCGGCTCGCGCGCTGATCCGCGTGCCCATGGTCGGGGCTCCGCCCTGTTTCGGAGCCCCGCTGTCTCACTGACGCGAGCGGCAGGGCCCGCGATCGAGGCCGCGGGCCGCTCCCCTCCAACGCGACCGATGGTCGGCGTCCGGTCCGGTGGACCGAGCGCGGACCGGGGTCAGCGGGGCTCCCTTTCGTTCGGCGCCTCGGGTCGTTTTCAGACCGCGCGGATCGCGCACTTGAGGCGAACGTCGGACCACCGCGAGAAGCCGTGGATCTCGACCTCGGGTTCGTCGCCCGGGTCGGTCGCGGGCCGATACGCGATCGTCAGGGTCCCCTCGCCGGTGTCCGGCGGGAAGGTGATCCGCAGCGAGGCCGGCGCGTCGCCCTCGGTGGGAGTGGGGTCGAGGCCGTGCGCCTGCGTCTCGGACGGCGCCGGTGCCTTCCTCGCGTGCGCCTGCGTCTCCCCGGTGATGCGGAGGCCGTCGGCCTCGAGGATCGGGGCATCACTCGTCTCGTCACTCACAGTCGCTCTCCTCTGTGGGGGTGGTTTGGTGGGACGTGCTCATCATCAAGACGGCCGGCGAGGCGGATTTCTTCCCCATCCTCCCTCACCAATACCCCGCGATGCATCGGGTGATCTGGCCACGAGGGCCGTCCAGCGACTCCCCGGGGTGGTAACGGGGCCCAGGCGCCAAGCCCCTGGAAAGCCGGCCTACTTACCTGCGCGCGGGGCTGAGGCTCTCCAGGCCGGCTTCGAGGAAGCCTGCGACCCGGACGGGGCCGTAGTCGATCTGCTCGACTGAGGCGTTCAGGCACCGCGGGTCGCCCATGACCTTCTCGTGGATGTGGCCGTGGACGTTCACCTGGCGGTTGCCGTGGATCCGCGCCGGCTCTGGGCGGTGGCTGAACCAGACCCCCCACCCGCCGATCTCCAGGAGGAAGCTCCGCGTGATCAGCTCGATCCCGAGCTCGCGGTACATGGTCTTGCTGCCGCGGTCGTGGTTGCCCTCGAGCATCAGGATGCGGCCGGAAAGGCCCTCCATGAGACGCGTGAGCGGTTCCCGCTTCATCATGGCGAGGTCGCCGAGGTGGAGGATCACGTCGTCGTCTGCGACCCGCTCACGCCAGGCGGTGATCATCCGGCGCTCGTGGTCCTCGGGCCGCCCGGCATAGCGGATGATGTTGCGGTGCCCGAAGTGGGTGTCGGAGATCAGCCAGAAGTCCGCGAGCCCGTTCAGCGCGCGCGGCGGCGGACCGGAGGGCCCGGGAATGTGCACCTCGGGCTCTCGCCCCTCATCTCGGATCTTGTCGTCGTGTGCCATCACCATTGAACCTAGGCCGCCGGTCCCGCGGCGACGCTGGCTTCTCCCACTGCCCGTGCTCAGCCTGCGAGGCCGGGTCCACTCGCGTCGCTAGGGTCCGCTCCTGGTACCCCTCTCACCGCGAATCGGAGGCCTCTCGTGCAGCACTCTGGGCCGATTCCCCCGGTCAGGTTGTCCTGGTTCGACCGCGGACTCCTGGCGACGCAGATCGCTGTGGCCGAGGGTGCCCGGCGCGAGGGGGCCAGGGCCGCTGGGAGCCTGGCGAGGATCGAGAGTCTTCAGTCCGAGCAGGTCGACCAGGGGGAGGTCCTCGTCGGTCTCGCTCGTCAGCTCGACCTCGACCTCAGTTCCCTCATGGACGCCGTCGTCATACAGACGGTCTCGCTCCTGGAGGCCCTCAGCGCCCAGGCCGGCACTCTCTCCGACATCAGAGACGCCCTACAACGGCCGGGACGCGTCCGCGCCGCGGAGAGGCTGCTTGCCGCGGATGAACTGCTGCGCCGCGGACGCTACAAGCGCGCTCATGATGCGTGCTGCGCCGCCGTGGACGACGATCCGAACAATCCGGGCGTCTACTGGGGGCTGGCCTTCGCCGAGATGGGGTTGGGGAACTTCGCCCGGGCGAGCGCGGCACTCGAGGAGGCGGCTGAGGCCGAGAATGGCGAGCGACGGGTCCTGGCGTTGCGCGCCGCCGCCCGCGCGGCTCTCGAAGCCGGCGATCCGCTGCGAGCGGCGACCCTGTCGAGTGCCGCTCAATCGAGTCGCGAGTGGACCGGCGAGGAGCGCAAGCTGATCCTGGCTGAGCGAGCGATCTGCGAAGTCGCTGCCGGCCGCGAGGATGAGGCGCAGCTCCTCGCTACGGAGATGATCGGTCTCGACTGGAATCTCGGGCCCCTCGTGCTCTCGAGTCCGTTCGTGTCCGGTGCCGCGGCCTTCCGGGAGGGACTGGATCGCCAGCTGGCCGCGGTGGCTGAGCGCGTGGCTGACCTGGTCATCGCGGCGCAGGAGAGTCTTGTTCGCTGCGATACGGACATCGCCCGGTTCCGCAGCGAAGCCGAAGCGGGTGCGCCGTTGTGGCCAGACTCGATTCCTCTCCAGGTGGCCGCTCATCAGATCCTCGACTCTCGAGGCTGGACGAGCCTCGCCGAATGCGAGACGGCAACCGTACAAGCGGCTGCGCTCGCGGAGGCCGCGCGCGATGTCGGCGCTGTGGTCCATGCGATGCAGCGCGACCTCGCGGGCGTCGAGCGCCTGCTGGCCGACGCCGCTCGGGCGGAGGGCCTCGACGGCCCGAGCGACGACACTACTCTCGACATCCGTCGTCGGCTCGTCCACGCGCTCGGGGCGCGGACCCCGGACGAGGGGAAGCAGATGATCGCTCTCGTGCGCAGGCGAGCCGAACCTGTGCTGGAGGACCCGGCCGGGTACGCGCGCCGCTCAGCCCTGGCCCAGCTGCAGAGGCGCGAGAGGGCGGCGGCGACTGCGGCAGAGAGTGCACCGACCATCTCTGCGCCGAATCCGAATGCGTCGCGCCCCATCTCTCTGGATGAGTATCAGCGGTTGATCAGCTCGGTGCCGGTCCAGGGGGGAGGCATCCTTCGGCGGCAGAAGCCCGCCTCCCCCTCATGGCAGCCGGACCCGCTCGGCAAGTGGCCGTATCGATGGTGGGATGGCGCACACTGGACCGAGGCCGTGGCGTCGACGCCAGGCAAGAGCCCCTACCGCGCGGTCCTTGTGCGAAGGCCGCGGTAGCTGAGCCGTGGGGCTGTCCGGCCTGGGGCGCCCGCGCTGTGATCACGGGAAGGGACGGGAACGGCCGCCCCGACCGCCAGCCCCGCCCTCCCCTCGCTCGATGATGGCTGCGATGACCTCCCGCCCAACCTCCGCGCGGGCGCGGGTGCGCGGGGGCCGGCAGGCGTCGCACCAGTTCGGGGTCCAGCCGCAGTCGTGGCGCTCGTAGCCGAGGTAGCTGCGGCGCTCGGCGAGCTGGCGGACGCGCAGCCAGATCCACCGGTTCAGGCCGAGCGGGTCGTACTTGAGCTCGTCCACGTCGAGGCGCGACGCGGCGAGGTAGTGATCGAGGCGCACGGGGCTGAGGCCGACCATGTCCCCGCCACCCCAGTAGCCGGTCTCGTCGACGAGGCGCCGGACCTGGGCGCGTCGCTTTGCGACGACCCGGTCGGTGTGGAAGCGGTGGTGGGCGCGGTCGTGCCGGTGGCGCGAGCGCGGGTGGGTGGTGCGAGGCATGTAGCGGGAGTCCCTTCGTCGTGGTTGAAGGGCGCCCGAGGGGCCGACTGTCTTCAGCCGGCGGTCAGTTCAGGGAACGGACTCGAGCGCCACTACATGAAGGGCGCGAGTCGGGTGATGTCGTCGAACGGCATGGCACCACCATAGGATCGGATTCTCAGACGGCACGCAGATTCATCCGAACCGGATGCCGGGATCTCCGGACGGGGGTGCGGATGCGAGTGCGAGCGGCGCTGTTGCAATAGCCCTCGGGCTATCGGCTACCCGCGCGCTGATAGCCTGCGATCACTTGCACGTCCGCGTCGCCTCCCCGGTCCGGGCGCCGGGCCGCCGTGGCGCGAGCCCGTCTCAGACGGGCTGGGGCGGGCCCGCGAGGTCGGTCAGGTCGGTGTGGCGAGCGTTGCCGTGGGCGTCGACCCCGGGGTCGTGAGCGAGGTGGGCGGCGATCCGCGCGGTCTCCTCATTCCGGTCCGTCGTCTCGGGCGGCCGCAGCGGGGAACCCTCGACCGGATACCAGTCGTCGGTCTCGGCGTATGCGACCTCGACCTTGGTTGCGTCGGCGCCAAAGGACACCCGGAGGATCAACTCGCCGCTGATGACGCCCGCGTCGGTGGCGGTCATGACCCCGCCGGGGGGCGCGGTGATGGAGGTGGGGGAGGCCTTGCTCATGGATTCAGCCTTTCAGACAGGGGCGTCGTCGCGCCACCAGCGGGGGAGCGGCTCGTCGCTGTGGTCGACGGCGGCCTCGGCCTCGGCCTGGACGACGTCGTAGAGCAGCTCGCGCTGCGCGGTCGTGAGCTGCGTCTCGACGAAGCGGCCGATGTAGAGGTTCAGGGTTGCGACGAGATCCGCCAGGGCGACGGCGCGCTCCTCGGCGCTCATCTGGGCGTAGCGTGGCTCGTCGTCCATCACCTACTGGCCGAGGTGGCCCGCGAGGGCGTCTCGCTCGGCGGGGGTGATGGTGAGGTCATACTTGAGCTTCACCTTGATCCAGGCGGCGGCGTAGGTCGCGCGGTAGTCCTCGATCGGAGGCATCCAGGCCTCAGGGCCCTTGTCGCCCTTCTGGCGGTTCAGGCTGTTGTCCACCGCGAGGACGTTGATCGCGTCGTTGGCGAACAGCTCGCGGCGCTCGTCCGACCAGCTCGCCGCGCCGGAGCGCCAGGCATTCGCCAGCGGGACCATGTGGTCGATGTCCAGCTCGCCCGCCTCGGAGACGTTCTCGCCGCCGTAGGGGTCGGTCCAGCGGCCGGAGGTGACGCGGCAACCGGCGCCGGTGGTGACGCGCTCGCCGTCGCGCTTGAGAGTGTCCTCGCGGGTGTCGCAGCCGTTGCCGTCGAGGTCGCTCCAGTGGTCGAAGGCGTCGCGGTCGTAGTTCGCCATGCTGGAGGCCGGGGAGACCCGCAGCTTGGCCAGCTGGTTTCCGGCGGCGCGCAGGTCGCGCTCGTCGGCCATCGCCACCGGCGCGGCGCCGGCCTTGTCGAGGCCTTCACGGACCCGCTCGATGGCCTTGTCGCCGAGGCCGGTGCCGAAGAAGCCGTAGGCGACGATCAGGAGGAGGATGAGGGAGCTGGGGCGCAGGCGAGGCATCGAGGCTGACAACCCTTCGTTGGTGAGCGACGGCGCGGTGGCCGTACTCACAACGTAAGACGCTGCGACACCCCTGCAGGTTCTTCTCCCGGGCGAGCGCGGATGAGAGAGACCCCGGGCCGATCACTGACGCGCGGAGAAGGCCCCGCGGACTCTCAGCGTCGCGGAGCCGAAGTCCCCTCTGCCTGAGCCTGAGCCGGAATCGATCGGACGCCGCGCCATTCGCTTCCGAGGAGGATCAGCTTGCCGGGCCAGAGCGTCCGGCCGGTGTGAGGACCGTCTGCCTGCTCCCAGCTGAGGCGGCGACCGATCCCCGCCAGCTGCGCCGGTGTCGGGACGTCCTCCACTCCCGCCCGGACCGAGGCGATGTAGGCCTCCAGGCGCTCGTGGAGGCTCCACGGGGCCTGGCTGTCCTCGCAGGCCGCCATGAGGCGCTCCCGCCCGCCGTAGCTCTCCCAGATCGCGCAGGCCGCCGCGGCCGCCGGTGAGGGCTCGAGGGACAGTCGGCCGGCGGATTCGCTCGGCGCTTCGAACTCGAAGCCGGCGGTCGCCCACGCGTAGCCACCGATCATGCCGCCGGCGCTGACGTGGACGCTGCCGACGGAGTTCGCGCGGTAGACGCCGAGGCCGTGCTCGAGGAAGCGGCGCGCGAACCCGGATCCCTGGAGGGCGGGGATGAGCTGGAGGTCGAGGTGGTGCGCCTCAAGGCGGCCGTCCGGGAGCTCGATGAGGGATCGCTGGCAGCGCCCGACGACCCGCGTCCCGTCGAAGATCAGGGCGTCGTCCCTCGCCTCTCTCCCGCCACGGGGCAGGGGGTGCCAGGCCAGCTCGTCGGCGGAGGCGAGGTGGAGGGATCCGTGCTGGAAGCTGAGCGCACGGAAGTCCGCGCGCTCTCCCCGGAGCAGGGGAGCCGGAGTGCGCTCTGCGTCGCGTGCGACCTGAAGGGCCTTTGCGGAGGCGCCTGGGCGCTCTGGGCCGGGTTCGGTGGGTGTCCGGCCGGCCCCCCAGGTGCGCATGCGGTCGACCGGGGTCCAGTTCACCGGCGCTGAGCCGCCGAGGTTCGTCCAGTCGATCAGCTCAGAGAGAGCGGGGGATGTCGCGCGCAACTGCGCCCGGGGCGCCGCTGCCGCCCTGCCGCGTCCTCTCCCCATCTCGCCATCTTGACGCATCCCGGCGCGCCGGCGGACTTTTCCGCGCCGGCGGACAAGCGTCCCGCACCTGCCCGGTAGCGATCCAGAGAGGTGTCACGGCGGCCACCCGGCCACCTGCCTCACGTCAGTGGTGGTGCGTGATCTCGGTCGGGTGAGGATGAGGGCCGCGGCGGGCCGCCTCTCCGGGCCTCCTGTCGTCTCTGAACGGTCGCGGCCGGGTGGTGTGGTGCTGAGCGGCGGGACGGACGTCCCCCATGGGAGGCGAAAGAGCGGCCCTGCCTTCTCATGGACGTCGTAAGTCACGGGGGTCGGGCCCTGGCGCCCGCCACTTCGCGCCACATCGATGCGCTGACGCGTCGGGCTCTCTCAGCGCCTGACGTTCGCGGATCTGGGGCGCTCACACCCCTCGACCTACGGGAGCCCCCACACGTGCGTCTGTCCATGCTCTGCGCCGCTGTCCTCTGTGCGACCTTCACGCCCTCCACCCCGGCCTTATCCGCCGTTGCCGAAGTCCCCGTCCCCTCGGCGAGCGAGCCGGTGCCCGTCCCGCGGCCGGCCCCTCTCCTCGTGCCCCGTGTCCCGACTCGAGCCGCGGCCGTGACGCTCGAGCTCATGCGTGCCTACGCGCAGGTGAAGGCCCACCGATCGGCGCTCGGCCAGCCGGTCCCGGCGTGGCCTCGCCTGAGCGGGGTGGCGAACCGGCGTGCCCAGCTCGAGGGATGGCGCTCGCGCGCCCGTCTCGCCGCCGCGGCGGTCGATCAGGCGATCCCGCACCGCGCGCAGTGGATATGCATCAACTCCCACGAGGCGGGACCCGAGCACGGCGGCTGGGCCGCGAACACGGGCAACGGCTACTACGGCGGCCTGCAGATGGACCGATCCTTCCAGCAGACCTACGCGCCTCAGCTCTACCGGGTCAAGGGGACCGCGGACAACTGGACGCGGGAGGAGCAGATGCGCACCGCCGAGAAGGCCTGGGCGACGCGTGGCTTCTCCCCGTGGCCGAACACCGCGAGGATGTGCGGCCTGCTCTAGCCGGGGGCAGGGCTCGGGCCTGAGCGACCCGTTTAGACGGGAACGTGCCTCAGAAGCTAGGCGCGGTCCATCTCGGCCGGCGACATCGAGACGACGAGGACGTCCTCCGCGCGGACGGGGCGGCGCCCGACGACGATCAGACCGACGGCCTGGCGCTCCAGGCTGGCGAAGCCACGGAGATCGGTGCCGGCGTCAAGCCAGCCCTGGGCCCGCGCCATCTGGGCGGAGTGGTTGTTGCTGATGATGCGGAACTCGGCGCGGACGTTGGTGAGGCCCCGCACCCAGCCATCCGGACCGGCCGCATCCGAATCAGCGTCGAACCAGGCGGCCGCCTCGGCTTCGAAGGCGACCCGGAAGCAGACGCCCGGGAGCTCCTCGACGACCTCAGTGATCCGGCAGCGATCGAAGCGCCCCTCCCGGCTGACCATCAACTGGTTCCCGGGCGAGGTGGGCGGTGGGGCGGGAGAGGGGCTGTCCATGGGGTGAGCGTAGGCCGGATCGAGAGCCGCGCCGCGCCAGGATCCTCCACATCCCCGCGTGATCGTCACATGTGACGATCACGCGGGTTCCCAGGGCCGAGAGGCCCTGGGAACGGGCCGTATAATCAGCGCAGGCGGCCCCGAGGTGCCTTTCGGCCCTGCGCGCTCACTTGTTCACGAGACACCGAGAATCCGCACCTTCGCGGCACTCGAGCCCGACTCTCACCTCATGGGCAGAGGCCGGGGAACGCGAGGGAATCAGGCCGGGTCGGCGCCGGCTCCGCAACGTCGAATGGTCGCCGGGCTGGACGGGCGCTCATACTCGCTGACGCCGGGGGTCCTTGATGCCGCGGCGAAGAGGGCGATGACCGAGGGCCAGTGCCACGCGATGGCGCTCGCTCTCCATGAGAGGACGGGCTGGCCCCTCGCGGCGCTGGTCGTACTCGATGAGGAGAGCGAGATCGATCAGACCCTCCACTGCGGCGTGATGACGCCCGATGGCGCCTTCCTCGACGCCATCGGCGCACATGACTGCGAGGAGATGCTGGTCGAGGACGACCTGGAGATCTTCGGTGGCCTCGATCGCCGGGCCATCGAGCATCTCACCGGCGGTGAGGAATGGAACCCGCCGGACCTGGAGATCGCCCGCTCACTGGTCGACTGCGTCCTTGCGCTCGATGCGCGGACCCGCGCCGCTGCCGAACCCGCCGCGGCCTCCTGAAGCTCGAACGAGGGGCGCCGCCGCTGCGGCTCACTGCGAGAGGGTTGCCTTGCGGGTCATCTGTGTGAAGCCTTCTCCGGCGCGCGAGCGGGCGACGATCCGCAGCTGAGGATTCCGGTCATCCGCCCACTCGCGGCGCCGCAGGATGAAGGACACGCCCGGGTCGCGGGGGAGAGCCTTCGATTCCCTGAGCACCAGCTCGGCCAGGGCGAGAGCACTGTCGGCGCCGGGGGCCCGCTGGGGCCGGGCCGACGCGCGCCCGGTCGCGCTGAGCTCCCCGCCCGCCCGGAGATGGCGCGCCGGCCGGCGCAGGTAGGCGACCAGCTCCAACTCGAAGGGTCCGCGAATGAGCACGGGGCGCCCCGCCTTCTCCCAGGCTTCGAGGATCCTCGTCGCGAGGACCTGCGGCGCCCGCCGCTCGAACTGGCCATCGGGGGAGCGTGAGAAGGGGGCGGACTCGGTGAGCAGCGGCTCGCACTGCACGGCGAACGTGATCGTCCTGGTGGCCATGGCTCGAGGATAGCGGCGGGGTGGTCAGCCCCTGCCGTGAGAAAGGGTCCGGACCCTTGAGGTCGACGGGGAGATTGCAGCGGGGCTGAGCGCCCCTCGTCCACTCTCGCGCCGTGAGATCGCCCGAGTTTGGAACCCGCCCGGGGCGCGTCGAGAGGCTCGCCGTCTACCTGCTCGCCGCCACGGGGAGCTTCCTCGTCGCGATCTTCTTCGCGCTCGCCAGTGCCTCGGCGCTGACGATGATCGCCGTCATCACCTCAGCGACCGTGCTGATCCTCGTCTTCGCCGCCCTCGGCGTCGTCGGGATCGTCATGTCGCTCCGGGGCGACGACCCGGTGCTCGACTCTCTGATCCGCTTCATCTTCCTTCCCGGGTTCCTCTACCTGCTCTTCGCAGACCAGCTCGAGCGGCCGAGTTGGCCGGGCGCGATCGCGGCTGCGCTCGGCGTCGCCGCCGCCGTCGTCGGCGAGATGATGGTCGTCGAGGAGAGGCGCCAGGAGCGGTGGCTCCACCACGCCCGCCGCGCGTCGCTTCGCCGCTGGGATCGTGAGGACGCCGCGGCTCGCTCCGACATGTTCGTCTAGGAGCCGAGTACGAAAGCGGGGGCGGCATGATCGCCGCCCCCTGGTAGGAAGACCATACGTCGCGTGGCAGAGGGTGCATGCGCTCCGGGGGAACACTCGCCCGGAGGGCTCATCAGCGCCTGTGTGATACTCGGCCGCATGCCGATTCGCCTTGCCAGAGCCGTGGTTCCATCAGCCCTCGTCCTCGGCGGGCTCGTCGCCCTGGTCGCCCCGGGCGGGGCTGCGGGAGCCGACGGTTACGTCTTCTCGCGGACCTCCTCCGCGCAGGCGGGCAAGGTCACGACCGTCCGCGCGAGCGTCAACTACGACCGCGCGGATCCACGGCGGGTCTGCCGGCTCACGGCGAGGACGCCTGCGGGCAGGTCCCTGAAGCCGATCGCCAAGCCGGCGCGCGCGAGCACCTCCCGGGTCGGCTGGAAGATCAAAATCCCGCGAATCGGCCCGGCGGGGACGTGGTCCTACCGGATCGCCTGTCCCGGGTCGACCACCGACAGCGGGACCTTCGAAGTCGCTCCCGCAAGGATCAAGGTGGGAGTCTCCGACGCCCAGTTCGTCGGCCTGCCCTTGACCTACCAGGATGATGAGACCTACGGCTGGGCGGCGCGCATCGCGAATCCCTCCGCGGGCTTCGAGATCCGCGAGATCGACGTTCGCGCCGTCTTCCGCGACTCTGCGGGGAGGATCGTCACGACGGTATCCCTCGAGGACTTTGCCACTCTCACCGCTCGGGAGACCGGGCTGGTGTCCGGCCGTGTGACGATCGAGGGAGAGGTTCCGGCCACCGTGAGCGTCAGCGCCGTCGGCGACGTCGCGAAACGTCAGATGGTCCCGGTCCAGATCCGAGATCTGCGCCTTGTTACCTCATCGGACACCCCCGTCTCGCTGTCGGTCCGGGGTGAGGCTTTCAACGTCGGCCGACGCGCGGTCCGCGGTGCCTACGCACTGGCGGTCTATGACGCTCAGGGGCGCCTACTCAATGCGACCTCCGTCAACTATCGCCCGCCGGTCCCGGCGGGCCAGAGCCGGGGCATCGATGAGGAGCTCGGGCAGGGCGGCGCCGGCACCGCAGCCCGCGTCGAGGCCTTCTGGCCGGCGAGTCCCGACACCTGAGACAGTTCGTGGGGCCGTGTTGCGAGCCCACGGTGAACGCCGTGTAGTCCAAGGGGCCGAGGTAGAGAACCGCGCCGGCGCTGATCCGCGGCACCTACCCTCCCAGGCACTGATGGGGATCCGACACGACAAGCTGGTCCGGGACCTGATCCCGGAGGTGATCGCCGCCAACGGCGCCCGGTTCGCCACCGAGGTGATGGACGAGGGCGACTACGACGCGGCCCTGCGGGCGAAGGTGCTCGAGGAGGCGGCGGAGATCGCGGGCGCCGGCACGGAGGATCTCGCGGGTGAGATCGCCGACCAGCTCGAGGTCCTCGCGGCGTTGGCCGCCGCACACGGGATCTCCGAGGAGGAGATCGGGGCCGAACGCGAGCGAAAGCGCATCGAGCGGGGCGGCTTCGACCGGCGCCTGCGACTTCTCTGGACCGAGGACTGACGCGCCGCACCTGAGGGCGCTGGCGGTCCTGGGATGAATATCCCCTCAGGCCACGCGCTGGAAGCGGACCACCCCGTCGGTAACGTCGTCGAAGTCCTCGAGGGGGCGGATCCAGAGTCTCTGGCCGCCGACGGGCGAGTAGATGACCATCAGCTCGCCGGTCCCCTCATGGGTGCCGAGGCCGATGACGCGGTAACGGCCCCCCTTCTTGTGGAGGTAGGTCCCGGGGCCGCCATAGCCGGGCGCCCAGGTGCCGGTCGGATCGCTCATGACCGTGATGATGGAGCGCGCGGCCACGGCGCGGGACGGGTTCCCGCTCCCGTGCGCGGTCGCGTCCTGGCCGGGAATCGCCGACCCTGCGTGGACTCCCGTCCCCGCCCTCACAGGACGGGAACGGACTCAGGGGTGGGTCTGTGCGATCGCCGGGGCGAGGATCATGGTCCAGGCGAGGATCGCGACCGTGAGGCCGGAGCCGAGGCAGACGATCTTCTCGAGCCGGCCGCCGGTGAGGATCAGACCGAAGCGGAAGCGGGTCTTGTTGACCGGCCAGAGCAGCGGCACCCCCTCCTTGGTGATCGCGTCGCCCGCCAGGTGGAGGATGTAGCCGCCGGCGACCGCCAGCGGGATCCAGCGGAAGTCCGGCGTGACCGCGAGGAGTCCGGCGGAGACGACGCAGGCGACGATCGCCGAGGTCGCGTCGTTGAAGCCGTCGAGGAAGAGGCGGCAGACCAGGGAGACGCAGATCACGCAGGTGATGAAGGGGCCGATCAGGCCACCGCTCGCGACGGCGGCGAGCGCGGCGATCAGCACCAGGAAGGCGGCGAGCGCCGAGTGGGTACCGTTGCGGTGCCCACCGGCGAGCTTGGTGATGACGCGGCTGGCGAACCAGCTGATCGGGCCGAGGGACCGGGAGACGGTCGCCTGCGGGTGGTCGAGGTCGGGCAGGAGCGCGGCGCCGGCGGCGACGAGCGTCCCGCAGGCGATCTCGCCGGGGCTGAGGGGGTTGCCCGCAAGCGCGAACCCCGGGGTGGCGAGACCGAGGAAACCCGCGGCTCCGGTGGCGACGTGGCTGCGTCCAAGCATGAGGCCAACGTAGGACCCCGAAAGCCTGGTGCATGTCACCGGATTCGTCAGTCCGCAGCGGTCCCGTCGGTCAGCACGAGTCGGTAGCCGATCCCCCAGGCGTTGTCGATCATCACGCAGTGGGCGCCGGCGTCCTTGAGGGCACGCCGAAGGCGCGAGGCGTGTGAGCAGATCGTCCGGGTGCGGGGGCGCGCGGCGTAGCCCCACACCTCGCGCAGGAGGACCTCGTTGCCGAGCACCTCGCCGGGGCGCTCAGCCAGAGCCGACAGCATGTCGAACTCGAGGCGGGTGAGGGGAAGAGGGGAGCCCGACCAGGTTGCGACCCGGCGGGAGCGGTCCATCATCAGCGCGCCGATGCTGATCATCCGGCGCCGGCGCATCGAGGTGTCCTCCGGAGCCTCGGGGAGCATCTGAGCGGCCGCTCGGATCGCCACCTCCGCCCGCCTCAGCGCGGCTGCGGCGTTCTTCCAGGCGGGCTCGGGGTCGCTGTCGCCCGCCAGCTCGAGCTCGGTGGCCACGTTGCCGGTCCGGCGGGCGGCGGCAAGGGTCGCGGCGTAGAGGCGGTCCGCCTCGTGGAGGCCGTCGTCGATCAACGGTTCCTGACGGGTGAGTGCCTGCGCCAGTCGGTCGGAGGGAACGGAGCGCCCCATCAGTTCTCTCCTCGCTGGCGCCCCACCTTCTCGGCGGCAGGAGGCGCTTGGTGCTGATCGAGCAGGTCACGGTGAGGCATGGGGGAGAGACTGACATCCGCCTGTCCCCTGGTACCGCGCGCCGTGCCCCGGCAGTCGTGATCAGTCCGCCTGCGCCGCCGTCAGCACCGCGGTCCAGTTCCCCTGCGGGTCATCGCGGATCAGGTCCGCCGGCGTCGCACCCGACAGGTGGTCGTTCGGCGCCTCGATCCACTTGATGGTCTCCTCAGAGATCGCCAGTCCATGCGGGTGCCGGGCTGAGTTACGGGCGAAGAGCGTCGAGGCCAGGAGGGCGACACCGCGCTCCGAGGCGACCTGGTAGTCCCGACTGAACCGATCGAGGTTCAGGTATTCGTCGCGCGCCCCTGTCCCTTCGATGATCGGGCGCAGTCTGCGCCACGTCTCGCGACTCGATTCCCGCTGCAGGCCGAGCGTCCTCATGAGGTGCGCGGCGGCGCGGTGGGGATCGGCGAGCAGTGCCTGCTGGAGCTGGCGCAGCCCTTCATCCACCTGCGCCTGCTCGGCCCGTGGCACGGCGATGCCGATGTCCAGGAGGAACCAGGTCCCGAGCACCGAGTTGGGTGGCTCCGCTGGAGCTCCGAAGCGGTATCCGGCGGCGGCGGCGATCTCGCAGGCGATCTGGGGCCCGGTCATGTCGGAGTTGTGAGGGGCGAGTGCCGTCGCGAGCTCCGTGAGGGCGCCGCTGATCAGGGCGTCCCCGTTCCAGGGCGCCCTCTCGCCATCGTGCTCCTCGATCTCGGCCAGCGCGCACCGCAGGTCCTCCAGCTCGCCGTATGCGGAGCTTCCGACGTCGAGGGCCGACCGCGCCGCCCTGACCTCGTTGAGGGTGAGGGCGCGCGGCAGTGAGCCGGACTCGATCCCGAGCAACGCCTCAAGCGCCTCGATCTCCTTCTGCGGCGCCGACGCGGCGTAGGCGTAGAGGTATCCCGGGTGACGGTTCATCCGGTAGACCTCCTCGTCGGCGAGGGACTCACGGAACAGGGCGCCGGCCTTTCGCCGGACCCTGATCGATTCGATCACACCTCGGCGAGGTGGCACGAGCCCGCCGCCTGTCATCGCCCCTCGTGCGCTGGATCCCCGGCCTCTTCCCATGACCTTGAGTGTACGGCGACCGCGATGGGACGCCCCCGTTTCGTGAGGGCGTCAGCGGTACCGCAATGCAAGCGCATATGGTGACAGAGAGGTCGTCTGCGGTTGGGCCTGCTTCCACGCCCCGAGCAGGGATCTCAACTGAGTCGGCGGCGGCGGACCGTCCTACCTTCTCCCTGCACGAAAACCATCCACTGACAGAGACGAGAACCACATGAACCACTCGGAACGCAGGTCCCGCGCATCGATGCTGAGGGGCGCGCTTGTCGCGGCTTGCGGTGTCGGCGCGCTGCTCACCGCCTCGGCCGCCTCGGCGGCGCCCTCGGTCGTCGACCGCCTGGCGGCGCCGGCTCTCCAGACCAAGGCCGGCGAGGCCATCCCGCTGGCCGGCGGAGGCACCACCCCTGGGATCGCGGCCGTTGAGAGCGGCGCTCGCGGCCAGGTCGTCTTCGCCACGCCCGTCGGCGGCAAGGCCACGCGCGGCGTCGCTCCCAAGCGCCCGGATGCCAGCATGATCACGCTTCGCCGCGCCGACGGGACCGTCTACGCGACGGCGGTGAGGGAGAAGGGCCGCTATGACGAGATGGCCTTCTTCGACGCGGCCGGCAAGCAGGTGATGGCCATGTACGCGACGGTCCCCGAGCCGGCCGAGGCGGCGACCGAGCACGCAGCGCACGACTCCGAGGGCGCGGGCCACGGGTCGCACCAGAGGATGAGCACCCGCGCCGCCCTCAGCTCGTCCCCTCAGCGCACCCGCACCGGTCTGAGGGGCCTCGGGGCCCGCAAGGGTCCGGCGAAGCCCGCCGCCCCTCGCTCGAGCCGCAACGGCCGTCAGTCGTCGAACGCCTACTGCAGCCCGACCGGGAGCTTCCTCGACAACGGCACCCGGATCTACGGGGGCGCCGGTGCGTTCTACGTCAGCACCAACATGCCCTCGAGCTTCCTGACCCCCGTCCTCTACGCCGCGGACAACTGGAACGTGATGCAGAACTGGTGCAACGTGCCTGACCAGAGCACGGCCCAGTTCAGCTACCTCGGGCCGATCGCCGTGGCCGGCGGATACAACGGCTACAGCACGATCGACTTCGGCCCGGTCTCCGCCTTCGGCGGGGTCTGCACGACGCCTGGCACCGCGGCCTGCGCCATGACGTTCGTCGGGACCCATCCGTACCTCTCGGAGGCGGACATCCGGTTGAACAACACCACCAGCTGGTTCATCAACTCGACCCCGGCGCCGCCGCCGCCGAACGCCCTCGATGTGGAGGGCGCGGCCACGCACGAGATCGGCCACGCGTTCGGTCTCGGGCACGTCTCCTCGCCTGCCGAGGTGATGAAGGGCGCCGGTTACGGCTCCACCGCCGACCGCAAGCTCGGCCCCGGCGAGACCTACTGGGCCAACACCGCCTACTGACGGTCATGACCTGAGGTCGATACGCTCGCCCGGCACCAAGTGTGCCGGGCGAGCGCCGGCGTCCCACTGCCAGGAGAATGAGATGAGTGGTGTACGGAGAGCCGGCAGGCTTTCGATCCCGGCGCTGGCGTGCGTTGCGGCGCTGGTTCCCGTGGGAGCGGCCGCGGGAGCGCCGTCGGCGCCCGCACCTGTGGTGGCCGCCCCCGGTGAGGTCTGCTCGCCGGCGAGCGCGTGGATCGAGACCCGCCGGGGCGACTACTGGCTCTCGAGCCCATCGGTCTCCTGCTTCTCAGCGACGGGGGCGATCTTCGCCGACGGGCCTCTCCTCTCGCCGGTGACGCCCCGGCTGATCCTCGAGGTCGGTGAGGTCGTACGCGTCCACTTCTCGGCCGCACCTCAGTCGGTCGTCTCACTGCTGGCCACGACTCCGGCACGCCTTCGATCAGGTGATGGGCGCAACTACCGCCTCTCCCCGTTCGAGACCCGGTGGAAGGTGCGGGCCGGCAGCGGCATCCTCAGGATCGCCACCACGGAGGTGGTAACGCCCCCTGGCCCGTCCATGGGCGCACGGGTGAGCCCCACGTTCCAGGTCGCCGCCTACCGGGCCGTGTCGGACCGTCGCTAGCGACCCTCGGTCGTCGAATCACCTGCCGGTGGGGCTGTGGAGCGGGGTGGAGCCAGGGAGAACTGACGCGCCGGCCAGCCCGCTTGCGCGATGATCCCCGGCATGACGCTCTGGCCGCCCTTCGATATCCGCATCAGCACTCCGGGGATCACGCTCCGCCTCGCTTCTGATCCCGAGCTCGAGGATCTTGCGGTTGCCGCCTGCGGTGGGATCCTCGCGCCGGGTGAGGAGAAGTTCCTCACCCGCTGGGCCCAGGCATCCTCTCCCGCTTTCGAGCGCGGCTTCATGGCCTACCACTGGCGATGCCGCGGAGAGGCAGGGCCCACGGCCTGGAGCCTTCCGTTCTGCGTCTTCCTGGACGACCAGGCCGGGGCCGTGGGTGTCCAGGAGCTGTCTGCTGACCACTTCAGCGACTCCCTTCGAGTCCGATCGGGATCCTGGCTGCTTGCCAGCCACCGGGGGCGTGGGATCGGGACGCAGATACGAGTCATGGCTCTGGAGTTCGCCTTCCGGGCCCTCGGGGCGAGGGACGCGATCACATCGGCTCTCGCGAGCAACGGCGCGTCCACTGGCGTGAGCCTCCGCGCCGGCTACCGTCCGATCGGCGAGCACATCGCGATGCTCGACGGGGTAGCGACTCGCCTGCCCCACTTCCTCCTGGCCCGGGAGGACTGGATCTTCCGTCCGGACATCCTGATCAGCGGCCACGAGGCGAGTCTCGAGATGCTCGGGGCGCCGCGGCGAACAACGGACTGATGTTCAGGGGTTGAGTGCGCGGCCGTGGGTGGGGCTGGCTACCCACATTCGCCCCATCACCGGGGACTCTTTGCATTAGATGACCTCGACCGCGCGCTCACAGAGTAGGACACGGGTGGGGCTCTATCGCTCGTTGCGTGCCGCCGACCGCGCGGACCGCCATTGGGGTCAGCGACCCGCGTCGGCTCCTCTCCAGCTGATCCCCGGGACCGTCTCCAGGGGCGACGTGGAGGCGACCCAGGCACGGCGAGGTCGGCCTCAGGGCTCGCGATCGTGCGAGGGAAGCGAGTCGAAGGCGCTTCTGATGGCGTCGAGCAGGCCACAGGGCATGCGCGCGTCGCCGGATGGTGGGATCAGCCGCACCGTCCGGGATCCGAGTAGGGCGCAGCCGAGCAGCGCGGCCAGCTCACCCCGAGCCTCGCGCTCCTCCGCGAGCGGCGGCGCCAGCGGGGAGGATGGGTTTCGCGTGAGGCCCTCCGCGCTGATCAGCACCTCCGGCATCTGGCCGAGCTGGGCGGTGAGATCGACGGGCCCTGGCGCCTCGAGGCGGAGTGCCCAACGGGGGAGGACCTCCAGGCTCGGGTGGACACCGACGCTCCAGAGCTCGTAGGCGGGGTGCGGAGGCGCGATCACGAGATCGAGCCGATCGCGGGCACACTGGCGAAGTAGTCGTCCGAAGCACATCTCGGCCATCGAGTGGATCGGTGTGAGAGTCATCGCGTGCGAGCGTATGTCATCGACGGTGCTCCGACTGCCGTACTCGCGCGTGGCAGGCGCTAGGGGGTGGTCTCAGCGGCGATTCGCGCGGATGAGAGACCACGGAGCGAGACAGCTTGGTCAGCGACATCTGACGGTGTCGCTTTTGGAAGAATGGCGCCGGTGCGGGTCCGATCGCCCGAAGATGCGGCGCGCTCGTTCCCTTCGGGTGCCCCGACCAAGAGGGGATGAAGTGGCCAGGAGAGCCTCAGCGTCCGCCCGTCGGCGGAACGTCGGCTGAGGCTCTCCTCCACGGCCCGGCCCAAAGGGAGCAGCTGCCGTGGTTGCTGCTGATGGCTCGTTCGGCCACCTCACCGGAGCCTCCATCCCCGTCGGGACCAGGAGGCTGCGGAGCCCGTGATTGGACGAAGACTAGGTGCGTGCCGCGCGGGGTGGCCGGGCTCTCGCCTACCGGGACGGAGGGATGAGAGGAGTCGCGTCGCCGCTGGCGATCGCTGAGGGCAGGCGCTCGACGGCCCGGCCGATCCGCCTCGCCCGCCGGCCGCGCAGGTCGTGCTCGATGAACAGGTGCGTGACCTCACCGCGCCTGATGGCGTGGGCGTCGAGGGACTCGAGGATCCGGGTCGCTTCGATCACCTCGCCCAGGCGGCGAGGCCTGAGGGCGAGGCACGCGAGCCGACGGCCCCATCCTGCGGCGCCGACCCGCGAGCGGCAGAAGCGAATCTCACTCAGACCCTTGCCGATCCGCTCTGAGAACGGCCCCCGGAGGACCCGGTAGAGCTCACTCATCACCAGGTCCGGAGGACAGGTCGTCTGGTGGGCGGTGATCCGGCCGTCGTCCCTGTCGGTCTCCCAGCACATGGACATGGAGAGTGTCGGTGCGCGTGGCGACGGCGCTGATGTCTTGCGAGCGGCGCGGGACGATTCCCATCGTAGGTTTGAGAGGTACGGGAGCCGATCGGGCCCTGACACCGACAGGATGATGAGGGAACGGCTGTGACGCTCTTCAGGAAGGCGGTGCTCGCGACCGTCATCGGTATCGCGAGCGGCTTCATCCTCGGCGGTATCGCCCTCGGGCTGACCGTCTTCGCTCGGGCGGTACCCGGGATGGACTGGTCGTCGTTCCTGTTCGGGCTCGCGATCGCTCCGTCGCTGGCGGTACTCGTCGGAATCGCCCAGGTCGTCCGTGAGGTCTGGGATTACCGCTCGGTCTTCATCAGACGCCCCTTCTGCCACGAGCCGATGGGGTTGGGAGAGATCTGCTGGCAGGTGAAAGGGCACCGCGGGGAGCACTCGGTCTACGGCAACCGCCGTGAGCGCAAGGCACACGAGGGCTGACGCGCAAGCCGGGCCCGGCCGATATCAGCGTCGGGCGTCGTAGCTTGTGCCCGGCTGGATCTGACCAAGGGGAGGAAGAATCATGGGTGTCGCGTTCCTGTGCACGGTGGCGAGGATCGATGAGGACCGGGCGCCCGACTGGGCTGCCGCGCAGGAGGCGATCGAAGCCTTCTCGATCGAGACGCTCGCCGAGGAGGACGACCGCGACCCGTCCCTCTACGTCTTCAACGACGTCACCGACGAGCAGGCCCGCGCGTCGCTCGCCTCGGATCTGGCGGACTTCCGCTCCGAGATCGAGGGACCGGGGCCGATGCTCGCGTGGGTGGTCGTCGGCGGTTCCCGGATCTACATCACCGGCGGCATGAGCTACGGCGACGAGCCGAACGAGCTCTTTGGGAGCATGGTGCGACTCGAGGAGTGCGGGGTCCTCAGCGCGGCCGGCTTCACGAACCACTGACCCCACGCGCCCGGTGCCGCCGCCCGGTCCCTGACAGGGGATCGGAGAAGGCGGCGCCGGGCGGGCGCGCGTTCCCATAGTCCGCTCATGCCCGTGGATGGAGCCTGGTGGACGCCAGATCAGATGCGACGGCTCCTCGCGATGACCCCTGATGAGTCGATGAGTGCCTCCGAGGCCTCCTCTCTGGTGATCGAGCACATGCGGGCGGGAGTCAGAGAGCTCTCCGCCGGCGAGGCGCGTCGCCAGGCGGTGCAGATCAGTGGGGGGATCGACTCAGCCCTCCTTGCGGCGAGCCTCGTCGCCGAGGGCATGAAGCCCACCTGCTATGTGGTCGGAGACGGCCCCGAGAACGCCGACATCTGCGGCGCTCGTGAGGTCTGCGGGGCCCTGGACCTGCCGCTGGTCGAGATCATCTGGGATCCCGAGGACGTGGCGCATGAGGTGGGCGAGATGGCGGCGATCAAGAGGTCGCGGTCGGTGTTCGACATCGCCTATGGGTTGCTCGAGCAGGCGGTGATCGATCGCCTGGACGCCGACGGCGTGGATCGCTTCTGGACCGGCAACGGCGCCGACATCCTGCTCGCCGGCGGCCGCGAGCCGCGTGAGTTTGGCGATCCATGGCGCATGGCCGAATGGGAGCGTTCGGTCTGGGAGTCCATGCTCCCAGTCTGGTTCTGGCGCTCATGCTTCGCTCCGGGCTGGAAGCGCGACCACCGTGAGCGCGAGCCGTTCCGCGGACTCGAGATGGCGAGTGCCGTCCGTCAGATCCCGCCGCGGCTCTGGTGGGGGGATGGTGCCGACAAGCTGCCGTTGCGGCTCGCCGCGGTGCGCCTCGGTGTCCCCGCCTCGGTGGCCTTCCAGCAGAAGGCGGCCGCCCAGATGTCCAGCGGCGTCTACGGGGTGATCGCCCGGGACATGCTCGAGCGCGTCGACGACGAGACCGACCTGCGGGTGACCAGCCCGCCGGTTGAGGCAGCGGATCTCCTGCTGGCGGTCCGCATCTGGGTGGCATGGCACGCAGACCGCGCAGGCGTCGCTCCTCGACGGGACGCCCAGCCGCGCGCGATCCCGAGCTTTTCGCAGATGCTCGAGATGCTCGACGTGATCGCCTGAGCATCCGGCGAGAACTCGGAGCGGTTGCCCGCTACCGCTGCTTGCATCGGTCCCATGGCGCGTGGGACCCAGTCGATCACGAAGCGCACCGCGGCCCGACCGCGCTCCCACTCCACCCCGCGTCGCCCCGGGCAGCCACTCAGCGACGCTGAGCAGAGGCGCTACGCCGAAAGTCTGATCGGATCCGCGACGGGCATGAGGGCCGGCGACTGCGTCGTGATCGACACGCCCGGAGGTGAACCGGAGGCGGTCTCACTGGCGGTCTCGCTCGCCGAGGCGGCCTACCGGCGCGGGGCGTCTGAGGTGATCGTGGCGACGAGCGGTCCGACGGCGCAGCTGCTGCGCCAGTCCGGCGTTCCCGCACACGACGCCGCGGGCTCTGAGGCCTGGGCAGAGGCCGCCCACGCGCCGGAGCGCCACTGCCTGATCACGGTCAACGACGGGGAGGCCACCGGGGATCCCATGCGCCACCTCGAGCAGCTGATCGATGATGACCACCTGCCCTGGTCGATGGTCTACGCACCCTCTCTCGCCGTCGCGCGGGCGGCCTATGACGAGGTCCTCGCCCGCGAGGGGGCCGACGCGGCGGTGCGGGCCTACGCCGTGGACCTCCTCCGCTTCAGCCGCTGCGGCCCCGATGACCCGCCGGGGGCCTGGGAGACACACGTCCAGGCGCTCCATGCCCGGTCCCGGCACCTGAACGGGCTCGACCTCGAGGCGATCCAGATCGAGGACCCGGACAACGGGACCGACCTGCGCGTCGGCCTCCTGGAGACCTCAGCCTTCTCTCCGTGTGAGTGGGCGACCAAGGACGGCCGGCGCTTCGGCTGCAACATCCCGAGCGAGGAGATCTTCTGCTCACCTGATCCCGCCCAATGCGAGGGGACGCTCTCCATCTCACGCCCGATCACCATGACCCTCGGGCCCGAGCAGGCCGCGGATCTCGCGCTGTCGGATGCCACGGTCGTCATCTCGGCGCTCCAGGGGCGGATGAAGGGAGGCGCGCTCACGCGCGAGGGCTTCGGGGCCTCGGTCCCCGCGCTTCGCCGCGCGGGTCTGGAGGCCGAGGAGATCAACGACATCGTCTGGGGGCTCCTCGACGTGGACGCCGGATCCCTCAGACCCGGCGAGCTCGCGCTCGTCCCCTCCGACGGACGGATCGGCTCGAGCGAGCGCGTCTTCGGCGTGACCAACCTGGATGAGAACGCCGGCCTCCACCTCGCGCTCGGGCTCAGCTACCGCGCCGGCATGGCCGCAGGACATGAGGACGACCCTCGGCGCAACCGCTCGGGCGTCCACCAAGATCTGACCCTCGGTACACCGGGGATGCGAGTTTCCGGGATCTCCCGGGACGGCACCCGTAGCGTCCTGATGGAGAACGGCTGCTGGACCATCTGACCATGAACGACGCCACGCAGACCACCGCAAGCTGGACCTGGGAGACCGCCGAGGGCAGTCGCCTCGGAGTGAGCGACGATCGCTCGTCCGCCGAGCGCATCTGCCGAGGCCTCGCGGTCGAGGGCTGGAGTGGAGGACCGCAGCTGATCGTCCTCCGCGACGGCGAAGGCCGTGTCCTCTGCCGGTATCTCCCCGACGGGCGCGTCGACGTCGTCCATGACCCAGTCCTCGAGTCCGCCCTCGGCTCGTCTTCGGCCCAGGAGGGGGGCGCGGCGGTGATCGAGGCGAACCGCCAGCACCGCGTGAGTCGGACCCTGCGTGCGGCCGGCCTACCGGCCGACCATCTCTTCCGGCCGATCTTCGTCGCGATCGACGCGGCTGGAGCGATCATCACCTGGGATGAAGACCCGGCTCGCGTCGTCGGTACCGAAGGTCGTGGCGGCGTGGTCTGGCGCACCGACAGCGGCTCGGACATCTCCGGCCGGCTGCGCACCATCACCGCCTGAGCAACGTCGTGGACCGATCAGCCGGCGGCCGGTGGAGATCGAGGGTGCGGCGATCCGGCCTCGAGCTCCGGCGGCGAGCGGTCCGGGATGTCGTCTATTGGAGGCATGACGATCACCGAGACTCCCCAGGACTTCTTCACGCGCCACCTGCGGCGCAGCCTCCCCGCCCCCGTCGACACCGAGCTCGACACGTACCTTCGAGGGGCGATCGCCGGCCTCGGAGTCGAGGGACGCACGGCCTTCTACGCGAGCACGTTGCCGCGCCCTGACGGCACCGATGACGGTCCGGTCATGCTGTCGCTGATGCGCCTCCACGTCGCCGGTGAGATCACCGCATCGATCCTCCTCGTCGACCCGGCCACCAGGACGTCGCTCGGCGAGTACGCGATCGGTGAGGTCCTCCCGATCGGTGAGCCCGTCGAGGCGGCCGGTCGGACCTTCACGCCCTCGCTGGACGACTTCGCGGTCTTCTTCCGCGCGCCGACCCCCGAGGGCGCGCCGGTCAGTTGAACTCGGTGCCGCCCTTGCGGGTCAGGTAGTCGGGGGAGATCACCTTCAGGATCACGCGTCCGAGCGTCGGGTCGGTGCGCTCTGAGACGGGGCGCACGACCACACCCTCGCGCATGTGGAGCTCGCGGCCGCTGATCTGCTCCGAGCCGGAGGCGGCCTGCTCGAGCGCCTCGATCGAGTGGGGTCCCCGGTAGAGCACCGGTGCGTCCGGGATCCCCATCTGGGCGAAGAGCGCGGTCTTCTCGTCGTGGTCGAGGAAGCGGCCATCCACCTGGATGTCGAAGGCCCGGAAGTCGAGGTGGCCGTTGTCGGCGCCGTAGTTGAGGTCCTGGACCCCGAGGGTCTCGCCGAAGAGCGTGATCCGCTGGGCGCCGGTGCGCTCGGCGAACTCGCGCAGGCGCTCCTCGACGGCGAACTTCTTAGCCATCTTCCAGTAGGCGTTCGTCGACTCACCCTTCTCATCGAGCGTGTCGAGCAGCGCCAGGCCCTTGCGTCCCTGCCCCTTCGACGTCACCGCGAAGTGCCCGTCCACGAGTGAGAAGTTGCTGCAGCTGTTGTGGACCACCAGCCCGTTGGCGATGAAGTTGGCTGTGCCAGTCTCGAGGTCGTAGAGCCGGTTCTTGCCACCAGAGGCCCCGTGGTAGGGCTCGACGGACATCACCCGCTGGGGGCGCAGAACAGGCTTGAAGCCATCGACGGCGCTGGGCATCCAGCCCGTACTGCCCCGGTAGTGCGCTGGCAGCTTGTACTGCATCACCGGGGGGATGAACGGTGCGATCAGCATCGCCATGCGCTCGGTGTTCTCGGCGTTCAGGTGGATGCGGCCGTTCCCAGGGTCGCGTTCGTAGTTGCGAACGGTCGCGTGGAGCCCGAGCCGCTCGAGCGCCGCGACCAGGTTCTGGATGCTGGTGGGATCGAAACCGTTGGTGGCGAACATGGCTTGGTCGAGCTGTCCGGCGTTGCGCTGCAGGCTGCCATCGTCCATGTACCAGCACGCGACCGCCAGCGGTCCCAAGCTGGGGATGGCGCTCTCAGGGAACCTCTTGCGGCCATCCTCGCCGAACCAGTCGACGAACATCTCGGCGATCAGCGCACTGGTGATGGTGCTTCCGGCGATCATCTCCGTGCCGTAGCCGCTCGTGCGTCGGCTGGTCACCGGATGGGCCCACTCGCCCAGATGAGCGAGAGTCCAGTCGACGTACTCGCGGTGCGGCTCCATATGGGAGAACTCGACTCGGCGGACTCCGGATGTCTTCACCCCGGCCAGCGAACCATCGCCGAGCATCGTCCCGACCAGGATCTGCTCGACCATGGGAGGAAGAACGAGATCAGTGCGGGAGACGAAGACCTCGTCGCCGACCTTGATCTCATCAGTCCGCACGAAGCCTTCGGCATCAGCCCCCGTGTTGTCCGGCGACCAGATGCGGTGGTTGTCGGTGAGGTAGACGCTCAGCCAGGCCGGGCCACGGCCTGCTTCGACCTTGGAGACCTGGAGGCGCCACCATGGTCTCTCGCCGCGGGGGCCGTTGTCGAACGTGTTCAGGACCGGCGTGGGGATGAGCTGGCCGTTGGCGTCTACGCCCATGACCTCGCCCGCAAAGCCCTCATCGACGAGTTCACGGATCGGGCGCCAAGTGAGGTCCGCCATGAGGATGCGCGTGTCGGATCGGAGGCATCCGTGGCTCTTCTCCGTTGCGGCGACCTCCTCACCGGGGATGAGGACGTCCGGGAACCGCTTGATGTTCTCGATGTCGTGGTAGCCGACGGCGGCGGGGTCCTGGATCACCTGACCGCTCAGCTCGACCGGGATCGGGGCCTCCCACTTGACGATCCCGAGCTCGGCCGCGTAGTCGTGGCCCTCCTGGAGGTACATGCGCTTGGGCCGGTAGATCAGGCCCTGTGAGAGGATCCCGCGCAGGCGCATCGCCTTGACGCGGTTCTTCTCGGAGCCGGCGAGCTTGCCGGTGAGTCCGAGCTCCTCGAGGATCGGGGCGGGGACGATCGACTGCTCAGGGATGTAGAGCGCGTAGTCGCCGTCGCGGTAGAGCCCCTTGGGGACGATGCTGAGGTAGCCGCCGACGCGGGCGAGCTCGATGCGGTCCGCGTCCGGGTGGGGGCTGATCTCCAGGCGGTGCGCCTCGACGGCGAACCCGGGACTGGCCGCGACCGGTGGCGTTGAACTCACAGGGGCGGCCCCCGCGGCTGATGGGATGGAGCGTCCTCGACTCATGTGAGCGAGGGTGCCAGCGGGGTTCGGCTTCCTGCTGATTCTCAGCATCCAACGCGCCGGTGCTGGCACTGTCGAAGCCGTGATATCGACCCTGGTAACGCACCCTCATCCCGGCTTGCGTGAGCGGTGCGGGCCCGTGTCCGACTTCGGCCCCTACCTCGCGGAGGCCGCGTCCCAGATGGCCGAGCTGATGTCGAGCTCCCACGGCGCCGGGATCGCCGCGCCGCAGGTCGGCTGGCTACAGCGGGTCTGCCTGGTGGAGACCCGCCGCGGGCTTCTCGTGCTCGTGAATCCGCGCATCAGCGCCCACGGTCCGGAGATCGAGCTCGGGGAAGAGGGCTGCCTGTCGATCCCGGGCGTGTTCGGCACCGTCGCTCGTCGCCGGTGGGTGGAGATCGAGACCCAGGACCTCGAGGGGCAGAGGCGGCACCTGCGGCTCGAGGGCTTCGAGGCGCGGGTCGCCCAGCACGAGATCGACCACCTCGACGGGATCCTCTTCATCGAGCGCCTCGACGCCGCCGAGCGCCGGCGCATCCGCTCCTCAGGCGCAGCCGGCATCAGGCTGATGACGCCCAGGAGCGACCTCCACGACCCCACCCCGGCAGCGATCCTCGGATCCCGCGGTGCCGCATGAGCTGGCGGGCCGCCCCGAGCCTCGACTGTCACTGCACGAGCTGCCAGCTCACCGCGGCCGCTGGTCGCTCCATCTCCTTTGCGACTTCCTCCACTTCCGGAGGATCCGGGGGCGCTTGCGCGTGGAGCCCGCCGGCCAGCCCGAGGGGCAGAACTGACCCTGCTGAGGAGGTCCACCGCAGAAGCCGGCGGTCCTGTCATTGCCGTTGCTAGCGTCCTTCACGGCAAGTATTCACGGCTGCGGCTACTGGATCACGGGGCGCCCTTCGGGGCGTCCTTTGTCGTTGTGGATCTCCGTCGCCGCTCACGGCATCGCCGGATCTGATGCCGTTCGGGGCGGCAGACGCTGTGGTCCAGGCGCGAGCAGCGTTTCGCTCCAGCGTGTCAGGGCGGGCGCGGCGGGCGCGGCGGCCCGGCCGGCGCCTAGTGGGTGCGCTCGGTTCGCGACTCGTAGCGCAGCTGGAGTGGGCCGACGGCCAGGGTCCAACGGTAGAGCGGTTTGGGCCACCCCTTGGCCTGCCAGGTCGGCGGCCAGGCGCCCGCAGCGCGCGGAGCGACCCATGCGCGCGGGCGGATGACCGCGACGAGGCGGCCGACGCGGAAGGAGCGGAGGGCACTCACCCGGGCACCCCCGGATGGCGCCAGTCGCAGCGGTCGGCCCAAGACAGGCCGTCGATCTGTTCGGCCAGCGCGATCAGAGTGGTGCGGAACCGCTCGATGAAGGCAGCCGAGTCCCAGAGAGCGGGGGCGATGAACTCGTGGCCTGCAGGGTCGCTCATGGGCGCGGCCCTCCTGTCACCACGCGCCCGAGAGCAGAGCGAGGACGGCGATCTGCGGGTTCCAGCCGCTCAGGAGGGCCTCGACCGCGCGGATGTCGGAGATGTCCTCTCCTCGCGCCTGGCGGCAGATCTCCTCGTTCAGGCGCGCGCGCAGGTAGCCCACGTTCGCCTCGCTCGGACGCTCGTCGTATGCGATGCCGACCCCGTCCATCAGTCCCCGCAGGGCGGCCTCGAGGGTCTGCCCGCGGTAGGTCGTGTCGGACCATTCGCCACGGACCTTCTCCGCCTCGACGTGGTAGCTGGCACCCGTCCCCTTCCACCAGGCCACGCCCTCAGGGAGTGCGGCCGAGGCGACGCCGAGGAGGTAGCGGGTGTAGAGGTCGCCGAACCGAACGCGCCGCTTGTCGTCCTCGTTCTCATAGGTGCCGGTCTGCGGCCAGCGCAGGGAGGCCTCACGGGACATCTCGTCGAGGACGATCTTCGCCCCCTCGAGGTCGTTCCCGCCCAGCCGGGCGATCATCTGCGAGAGGAAGGGCGCGGCGATGGTCTCGGACGCCTCGGTCGCGTAGGCGTGGAAGATCCGCCGGTAGCGCGCGTGGGCGGTCTCCATCTGCTCGGGGGCGAGCGGCTCGTTGTCGTTGGCCATCGTCGTCGGGCTCCTTCGCGGGTGAGTACCCGGAACATAGGTCCCCGACGGCGCGCTGCATCTCCGACCGTGTGAGTGAGTCCCAGATCCGCTCGCACCCGATGACGGCTTCGGCGCCGGGCATGCACCGGCCCCCGGCGGACCTATCTTCAGGGCATGGCTGAGATCACCAGACCCAAGATGACCCGTGAGCAGGTGGACGCCGCGCACCGAGAGCTCATGGAGCGGATGCGGGCAGCCGGCCGAGCCATCGGGGAGAAGACCGTGAGCGCCGAGCAGCGTCAGGCCCTCGAGGACCGGCCCGCCGAGTTCCACGACATGCGCGTCCGCGTCAGCCTCATGATCGACCGCGCGGCCTGGGCCGAGTACGTCCTCATGCTGGACGGCTGCGACGCCCTCGCTGACTGCGACCGCTCGGACCTCGTCGCCGAGGCGATCTTCCTGAAGGCGACTGACTGACCCTAAGCCGGGGCCACGCTGACGCCTGGCTAAAGGGCGAAAGCGCGGTGCTGCCTCGACGATTCCCGGTCCGCCCTGATCGCAGCAGCAATCGGTACTGTGTCGGTTGTGAGCGCGGCCGACGATGAAGCGGTCCCCCTGGCGCCCCACGGTCGCGGGTTCGAGGCCTTTACCAGCTGGGCCACCGTCGTGCGCGCAGACGGCGTGGTGCAGACGCGCCCGCCCAAGTACTCCGAGCTGCCCTCACGGGCCTCGATTCAGTTCCCGCGAGGAGTCGGATACCGCACCGCGATCGAAGACCTCTATGAAGCGCGTCAAAGAGGACAGGAACTGCCGGCCAACGCTGAGATCGCTTCACCCCTACCCGAAGGCGTCGTGCTTCGGGTTGTGGAAGGGCGCCTCACCGTGGACTCCGCCGCGCCCTTGGGCTACGACCCAGGCGACGGCACAGTGATGACACCGGAGTACACCCTTCCGGCCTCTCTGAGTCCAACACAGCTGAAGGCGCTCTTCGACGAGCAAAGAGCTATGGGGCTGCCGATGCCGAGGGGGGCGACCCTTTTGGTGCCTGACCTTCCGCTGTGCCAGGTTCTCCTTGAGAGTGGCGCTTCCGGCGCATGCCATGACGACAGGATCAGCCCGGCAGAGATCGACTGGGCTCTCCGATAGAGACTTGCGCCCCCGAGCTCTCCCGGAGAGTTGCCCGAACCGATAGGACGAGGATTGCGTCCGGTTCGTCGAGGGCGAATCGGTCGCGAGGATCCGGTGACACGCCGACCTGCTGTCGAGTCGGCTCCGCAGGCTGGGCGCGCGGAAGGCGCCCAGCCTGCGGCTAGGTCGCAACCTCGCGCGGATTGCCTAGGCATCGAGCGGTTTGGCCACGAGGAGGCTCGCCGCTTCAGCAGCCTGGCTTGATGCCCGCGTCGGCAGTGCGGCACGGAGGGCATTGCGAAGGCGGTTCTACGGTCTCGCGTCCCAAGGGTCGGTCGGGTCGCGCTCACGGCGGATGAAGGGCCCGAGCGCCCCGATGAGGGGGGAACGACCCTATGGCTGACTGCGACCGGTCGGACCTCGTCGCCGAGGCGATCTTCCTGAAGGCGACTGACTGACCCACGTCGGGGCCGCGCTGGTGCCTGGCTGCACCGAAGCGCAGGCGTCTTACGTTGGTCGCAAGGCAACACCTCGTCAGGAGTGTCTGATGCCGCTGTATGAGTACATCTGCCCGGCCGGCCATCGCACCGAGGTGTTGGCGCGCCTGGGTGATCCGGCGCCGGCGTCCTGCCCTCACTGCGAGGACGAGAGCCCCGTCGCACGTACCCTCTTCGCGCCGGCGATCCACTTCAAGGGTACGGGCTTCCACAACACCGACAACGCCTCCAACCGGCCCCGCAGCGGCGCCCTCGGCTGAGCGCGACAGATCCGAGTCGTTCCCATCGCTCGCATCTAACGTGAGGGCTATGGCCAGGGGATGGAGTAGAAGGGGAGCAGGTCACGCGACCACCGCACCGGGTGGTCCCCCGGTGTCCCATCCTCTTGCTCACCTTGGTGCGGAACCCCGCCCTTCCCGGACAAGGCCGACCACACCGACCTTTCCACGCACCTTCGAGGGCGTCTCCGGCCACTTCACCGTCGAGTGCGAGAGCAACGACTTCACGGGGCTGCCGTCCGAGCCGATCGTCGTCTTCCACCACACCGCGGACTCGGCGATTCTCGGGGGCGTCTTCGCCCCGGTGGGAAGGGCCCGCATCCTCGGCCCCGCGAAGCTGCGGGCCCTTCTGGTCTCGGACCCGGAGGTCCGCGCTGAGGTTCGTCGCCTCAGTCGCTGAGGACGGTCCGGCTAGTTCCGGGCTGGCGTGATCACCGGGTGATCACGGTCTGATCACCCGCTCCGGCCAGCTCAATGCGAGCATGAGTTGATGACGCCGTCGGCTCGATCACAGGGTCGGAGTGAAGCGGCTGAGCATCTGCTGCGATGAGCCAGGAGGTGGTACGCTCGCGCCTGGATCCGCCGAGCGGATGAGAGGCCCCCTGTGAGACCATGGAACGGCTGGCTTCGCTGGCGCGGCCGCAGGACCGCGGGTTGGATGCTCTCCACCGCTTTGCTCGGGGTGGGCGCCGCCGCCGTCCTCGGCTCCGCGACGGCGCAGGAGACTCCGCCCTCCGAGCCTGCCCCGAGGTTCCTCGGCCTCACCGTCGCCGAGTCGGAACAGGTCGCTGCTGCTGCTGGCATGTCTCTGATGCCCATCAGGTGGAGTGTCCGTCCGGGCTTAGCGGGTCGAGTCGTCGCTCAGAACCCAGAAGCAGGAAGTCCGCGATACGCCGACAACCAGGTGCTCCTGGATATCTCCACTGGTCTCCGCCCCAGCAGGCGGCCGGCGCTCGAGTTCCGCACCACGGGAGGAGCCGCTTACTGCCAGGTCCAGACCGCTGCGGAGCCAGTCGACGATCTTGTCTGCTGGCACCCGCGGACCGGGAACATGGTGAGGATGCCGATCGGAACGGGCTTGGGCTCCTCTGACCTCTTCAGGAACGTCCGGGGAGCGAAGGGGGCCAGGCCGAAGGGCTTTCGGACCGTGGGCTTCGGCGCGAGTTGGCGTCGGGGCAGGCTGAACTGCTACTCGAACCGCAAGGCGCTGACCTGCAGCATCGACGACCTCCACTGGTTCCGACTCGGGCGTGTGAAGGGCTTCTCAGCGAGGGGCGAGTGACGAAGGGGGCCCGATTCGCCGGCCACGGCCGCGCATCGTCCCCAGATTCGTCGGCCGGGCCGCTCCTTGGCAGCTTCGCCCCCTAGAGACGACGTTGGCACGGCCGGACGGGCGACTGTAGGCTCGCGCACCTATGACGAGATCGCGTGTCCTGCTCATCGCCGCAGTGTCAGGGGTGGCTCTCGGCTTCGGCGCGACCCCGCTTGCGGAAGCGCGGCCGTCGGCGAGCGGCCCCTGGGTCGTGAAGGAGCTCGGTCAGGCGCGGGCCATCATCGCCGGCCACCGGACCCGCTCGGGCCCTCAGACACTCGCCGCTTTGATCCGCACCTGGGGGCCGGCGGCGAGCCTCACCCTTCGCGCGCGCCAGGGCGTATGCATCGCGGTCTGGAGGAGGCCGGCCGCCAAGGTGAGCCTGCGCAACTACGGCGGTGGGCCTCCGGGCACGACTCTCTGCAGCCCCCAGGTCGGCCGCATCTCCGTCATCGACACGGTGGGCAACCGGTGGCGGACGAGCCGGGGGCTGGCGGTCGGGGCGGCTGAGTCGTCGATCACGGCACTCCATCCGACGGCGTTCATCGCTCCGAGCTACATCAGCCCTCCGCGCACCTGGGGCCTCGCCGCCTACGAGACCATCGGCTACGAGGGCGACCCGGTCACCGTCTCCGGCGCCTACCTGAACGTGAGGAGCGGGCGCGTCGCGGGGTTCCGCGCCGTCGTCGGCGCCGAAGGGGAGTAGCTGGGTGGCGGGGCGATCCACTCGGGCGCGACCTCGCAGCCTCCTGCGCGCCACACTCGCCGTCGGCCTCGCCGCCGGCGCGGGGGCGGGGTCTGCCGCAGCGGCCCCATCGCCGGATGGGCCGTGGATCGCGAAGGACCTCGGCAAGGGACGGGCGGTCGTCGCGGGCTTCCCCGCTCACACCAGCACGCCGACCCTGACCTCCCTGGTGCGTGCGTGGGGGCAGCCGGCACGTGTCAGCTTGCGGAGCGGTGAGTGCCGGGCGATCTGGGACGCCCCGGCTGTCCGAGTGAGCCTTCGTACCCTCGGGTCCATCCCTGACGGCTCGAACCTCTGCACTCCCGGGGTCGGTCTGATCTCGAACATCCAGACCAAGGGACCGCGCTGGCGCACGGAGAAGGGACTCCGCGTCGGCGACCGTGAGTCCCGCGTCAGGCAGCTCTACCCGGCCGCCTTCCGGCGCGACCCGGTCTTCGGGCGCCAGTGGGGGCTGCGTCCGATCACCACCAACCGCTTCGGCAGGCCGATGAAGGAAGCGGGCGTCTATGCGAAGGTCTCCCGCGGGCGCATCATCGGCTTCTGGATCTCCGTGGGCGCCGAGGGCGAATAGCGCCCGGCAGCGCGCCGATCATCCACTCGGCGGTCAGACGGGAGATACGCTCAGCGGGGCTCGGCTCGACAGGTGTGGCTGGCGCTTGTCAACCACGGATCGATGGAGCTGTCGGGGCCGACCCGGTCAGTTGCTGCGAACGACTGACCGATGTATCAACAGCGACCGGTGGGCGGCTCGGTAACCGCCGTGGCAGGCAGGTCAAGGCGGGGGCGTGGTCGGGCGGATGCCGGCGATGGCAGCGATGGGGGAGGCGGCATGCGTTGTCCAGGTCCGGTCGGCGTCCGTTGGTAGCGCGGCTCCGCGGAGCCGCGCTCTCCACGACCGGCCCGCGGAAGCCACGGACATCGAGATGCGCGGAGGAGGGTTCCTCGTGGCAGCACCCACCCACGTGCCAGTCGGCGCGCCTCACCGGCGACCCCGCGGGCTCGTGGCGGTGGTGATGGCCGGGCGTAGCCGTCGGGGCCGGCTCCTCATCATCGCGATCAGCCTGGCGATGGCTACAGTCGCCGCCCTCGGGCTCGCGGGACCGTCGGCTGCGGCACCGCCACGAGTCACCGTGATCGGAGACTCGGTCCAGGCCTCCTTCGGCTTCGCCCCCCAGGCGACCAGGCGCCTCGGGAGGGGGATCGATCTGCGCGTCGACGCCCGGGTCTGCCGTCGGCTGACGACTGCGAGCTGTTCGGGTGGTGGCGCGGGAACCCCTGAGAACGCGCTGGCGCTCGTGCGTCGGCTCGGCCCGGCTCTCGGGCCGGTGGTGGTGATGAACGTCGGCTACAACGACGACCCCGCCGCCTTCGACATCGACTCGATGCTGGCGGCCCTGCGGAGCGCCGGTGTCCGCTCGGTGATCTGGGTGACACTGCGTGAGCAGCGCAGCTCCTACTCCACGATCAACGCCAGGATCCGTGACCGCGCATCCCGAAGGCCATGGATGAGCGTCGCCGACTGGAACGCCTACAGCGCCGGCAAGCCCTGGTTCGCCGGCGACGGCCTCCACCTCACGAGCGGAGGCGCCTACGCCCTTGCGGGTCTCCTTCGCGACGAGGTGGGGAAGGGTCTCGCGCAGATCGGCATCTCGATCGACGGTCGGTCGCCGACGCGCCAGACACGAGAGGTCTCCGCCCCGAGGGCGGGAGCGGACATCGCCGGCGACCAGCGCGCGCTCTGGGTGTCCGACGCAAGGACCCTCCGACGGCGCGATCCTGAAAGCGGGCGTCCCCTTGCCGGGAGTCAGCGGCTCGGGGCGGGGGACCGCCTGATCTCTGACGGCCTCGGGAGCTGGCTGGTGAGCGGCAACCAGACCACGATCGCGCCGCTCTCGGGCCGGGAGGCGGATCCGATCGGGCCGGTGATCGATGTCTCCGGGCCCGCGCCGCGCCTCGCGCGCGCCGGCGATCGGCTCTGGGTGGCGACCCGCTGCGCCGCAGGCGACGATGGTTGCCTCGACTCCAGGGGGCTGTCGTCGTTCGATCTCCCGGCGGGGAGTCGCACGAGGGCCGCCCTCGAGGGGCCCGTCATCGCCCTCGCCGCTTCACCACGTGCGCTCTGGACCACCATCGGGCCGTCGGCGTCTGCGCGTAGGGTCCTCGAGCTGCGGCACGCCCAGACCGGGCAGGTGCGCCGCTCGATACCTGTCGCCTTCTCCGCCCGGTCCATGGCCGCCACGCGTGGCGGGGTGTGGATCACCACCTTCGACGGCCGGCTTCTCACCACCCGGCCGAAGGGTGCGGTCCGCAGGGTCCAGCGAGGCGTCGCGGCGGTGATCTCCGATGGCGCAGATGAGCTCTGGGTGCTGCGCGCCGATCGGCGCACCCTTCAGCGACTCGACCCGCGCAACGGGCGTGTCCTCGTGTCGGCCCGCTCCGGGAGCCGCCTCTCGGCGTCCCGCGATCACATGGCCATGACCGGCACCCGACTCTGGATCGCCGGGGAGCGGGAGAGCGTCATCGTTTCCGTCGCCCTCGGCGCCGCGAGCACCCGATGACGACGCACGACGGAACCTCGACGACGGGGACGGGCGCCCGCCGCCTCGGCTACATGCCGGGGATCGATGGCCTTCGCACCGTCGCCGTCGCCGCGGTGGTCATCTACCACCTCGGGGCGGCGTGGCTTCCGGGCGGCTATCTCGGCGTGGACGTCTTCCTCGTGATCAGTGGCTTCCTGATCACCTCGCTGCTGCTCGCCGAGCATCGCGTCTCCGGGCGCATCGACCTGCGGCGCTTCTGGATGAGGCGGGCACGGCGGCTGCTGCCGGCGGTGCTCGTGATGATGGCCGTGGTGCTCGCCTACATGCTGGTGATGCACGCCGGTGAGGTCGGGCGGCTGCGCGGTGAGGTGCTCGCGGCGCTCGTCTACGTCATCAACTGGCACTTCATCTTCGCCGACGTGCCCTACTTCGAGCAGTTCGGACGACCGTCGGTGCTGCTCCACCTGTGGTCGTTGGCGATCGAGGAGCAGTTCTACCTCATCTGGCCGCCGCTCCTCGTGCTCGGCCTGCTGGCCGTCGGCCGGCGCGCGATCCTCGGCCTCGTCGTCCTCGCCGCTGTGGGGTCCACGGTCCTCGCGTGGGCCCTCTATGAGCCCTTCAGCGACCCCTCGCGCATCTACTACGGCACCGACACCCGCGCCGTCGCATTGCTGGTCGGAGTCGCCCTCGCCCTGGTGCCCGGGGCGATCAGGTCCGTAGACCCGGATCCCGGGAACCGTCTCCGCCGCCGTGGGCGGGAGGTGGTCGGCTTCCTCTGCGCCGCCGGAGTCCTCGGCTTCATGTTCACCCTGGGCGATCTGGATGAGCGCCTCTACCAGGGTGGCTTTCTCGTGGTGGCCCTGGCGACGGCGGGAGTGGTGGTCGTGGCCGCCGATCCGACGTCTGTGATCGGCAGGGCACTCGGGACGGCTCCCCTGGTCTGGCTCGGGCTCCGCAGCTACGGCATCTACCTCTGGCATTGGCCGGTGATCATGCTGACCCGCCCGGGTGTCGACGTGCCGCTTGATGGGGCGGCGCTGGTGGCGTTGCGCGTCGCCCTCACACTCGCCGCCGCGGCGCTCTCCTACCGCTTCGTGGAGGTCCCCTTCCGCCGCCACGGCTTCGCGGGCCTGCGTCGGGCTCTCGGCCAGGGAGGCGGACTCCTCGGACGTCCGGTGAGGATCGCCGCCGCCTCGTCGGCGGTTCTCGCGGTGGCCGCCCTCGTCTTCGCCGTCGCTCTCGCCCCCACCCAGGCGGTGAGCGTGCCCGGCCTCAGCGCCGACGGCCGCGCCGGCGGCCAGAGCGAGGAGCCGCTGGTGTCGGACCGCGACGGGGCGGAGCCGCAACTACTGTTCGTGGGGGACTCGGTGATGCTCGGCGCCTCATCCGCCCTCCAGACCGCATTCGGTGACAGGGCGATCGTGGACGCGGCAACCGGCCGCAGGTTCCCCGAGGGGGCGGCGATCGTGAAGGGGCATCTGCGCAGGCTCGGGCCGGACACCGTCGTCGTCGTCCACTTGGGCAATAACTACTTCGTGGAGCCGACTCAGCTCGAGGGGCTGCTGAGTGAACTCGCAGACCGCCCGCGTGTCCTGCTGGTCACGGTCCGGGTGCCGCTGCCCTGGCAGGACTCGGTCAACACCGCCATCACAGACGCCGCGGCCGCCTACCCGAACGTCACCGTCGTCGACTGGTTCTCCCGCTCATCCGCACCGGGGCTGCTCGTCGACGGAGCCCACATGAACGAACGCGGCATGCGGCTCTACACCGAAGAGATCCAAGCGGCTCTCGACGAGGCGCCCGACAGGCGATGATCCACCTGGACATCCCACACCAACGAGGAGCGACATGCTGAGGACTGATCTGAGGGTCGCGGGCGGGGTCATCGGTCTCTCCCCGCGCGCTCAGCGGCGTCTCATCGCCGCCGTCGCGGGGGCGAGCGCGGTAACCCTGCTCGCCACCATCCCCGCGATGGCCGAGGCCCGCATCGTGCCGGGGAAGACCGTCGCCGGCGTCTCACTCGGAGACGGCGCGGCCAAGGTGAAGCGGGTCCTCGGGGAGCCCGAGCGGGGTAGCAACGTCCTCAACTACCGCTACGTGAAGCGGCACGGGCTCGGGGTGTACTTCATCGGCGGCAAGGCCTTCGAGATCACGGTGCTCCGCGGCGCTCAGGCCACGCCGAACGGGATCAAGGTCGGCTCAACCGCGCGGGCGCTGAGCAAGGCCTACCCGGCGGCCCGGTGCCGAGCCGCGGTCGCCGGCAACAAGACCGAGTGCCGCCTGCCGGCGCGCTTTCGCAAGAAGGCGACCGAGACCCTGTTCACGGTCAAGAACTCGAAGGTCGTCAGCATCGCCGTCCGCTTCGTCTAGAGGCGGTTGATGACGAGGTCCTGCCCGGCGCTGATGCGCCCCACGCTCGCCCTGCTCGCGATCGTCACCGCGATGCTTCTTTGGGCATTACCCGAGGGATCCGCCGCGCCGCGGGTGACGGTGATCGGCGACTCCGTGCAGGCCTCGTTCGGCTTCGCCCCCCAGGCCACTCGCCGGTTCGCCTCGCCGGGACTGTCGGTGCGCCTCGAGGCCGCGGTCTGCCGCAAGCTGAGCTCACCCGGGTGCCTCGGAGGCCGCCCCGAGTCCGCGCTCGCTCTCTCGGGCGCGCTCGCATCAGGGCTCGGCGACGTCGTGGTGATGCACATCGGCTACAACGACTTCGCGGCTCGGTACGACATCGACTCCGTCCTTCGTGCCCACCGGCGCGCAGGCGTGAGGGTGGTGGTCTGGGTGACGCTCCGGGAGGCCCAGAGCCACTACGCGACCACCAACGCCCTGATCCGCTCCGCCGCCCGCCGGGCGAACGCACGAGGCGGCCTGCCGCTGGTTCGCATCGCCGACTGGAACTCGGCCAGTGCCGGGCGGCCCTGGTTCACCTCGGATCAGATCCACCTGAACTCGGCTGGCGCGATGGGCCTTGCCGGCCTCCTGCGCGAGAGCGTCCTCGCGGCACTCGCCGATGTCGGCACGTCCGTTGACGGCCGGCCCGCCACCACCCGGGCAGATACCTATCCGCTGGGGCGCCGGGTGGACCGGATCGCCGGCGACGCTGATGTCCTCTGGACGTCCTCGGCGGGCCGACTCGGGGCCCTCGAGCCGGCGAACGGGCAACGCCTCCCACGAGCGGGGCTGCTGACCCCGGGGGAGGACCTCGACTCGGATGGCCGGCGCGCCTGGCTCCGCGATCCCACTGGTGGACTGCTGACCCAACCTGCTGAGCGAACCTCAGGAACCGCCGGGCTTCGCGTCGATGGCGTCGGCGCCGATCCGCTCCTGGCCCAGGCCGGGCCCTGGCTGTGGTCGATCGCCAGGTGCGGGTCCGGTGATCCGGTCTGTACCGCGAATCAGGCCCTGCGCGGGGTCCGCCTCGCCGACGGCCTCCGCAGCGACCACCTGCCGGGTGTCCGGGTCGTCAGCATCGCCGCTGACTCGCGCGCGCTGTGGCTCCTGGTCGAACGGGGCCGGGGATTCCGCCTCGAGCGTCTGGATCCGGAGACCGGTGCCCTCGTGCGTTCGACCAGGCTCTCGGGTCGATCAGCCTTCAGTCTCGTTCAGGCCACGCGCCGAGGGGCCTGGGTCCTCGCCGACAACGGGCAGCTGCTCGGCGTGGATCGCAGCGGCACCCCGCGCAAGATCCTCAGCCGGGTTCGGACGATCGCGGCGGCAGGTGATCAGCTCTGGGCTCTGAAGGCCAACCGGCGGACCATCCTGAGCCTCCACCCGGTCTCCGGGGCCGCCCGCGGGCAGGCCACCGTTCCGCGACGGCTCTCAGACCAGATCACCTTCACACGCGACTACGTCTGGGTGCTGTCGGCCTCAGGCAGACAGGTGCTGCGGCTCCGGCGGACCTAGACGCCCGGGGCCTGCAGTGCGGGCGAGCTTCGGCCGCGGTGCTCTCAGACCTCGGTCTTCGCCCAGCTGCCGTAGGTGCCGTTGCGTGCCAAGCGGAAGCCCGAGCGGTAGTCGTTCTCGCAGGTGAGCGCCCTACGGTCTGAGTAGCAGCGCAGGACGATGCGCCGTCGGCCGGTCTCGTCAGCCTTCCTCCATACCCAGCTGGCGCCGTAGCCGACTGTTCGTAGGCCCTTCGGGCGTGCGCCGATCGCCAGGCGATGGAATCGCATGCTCGGTTTGGCGATGTCCCCAGCCCCAACGGTCACCATCCGCCCGGATTTCGGCGTCCAGCAGGTGAGAACGGGCCAGGTGCCCGCAACCTGGCAGTAGGCGGCACCGCCTGTGGTGCGGAACTCGGTCGCCGAGCGGCCGCTGGCGAGAAGGCCATTCGCCACCGAGACATAGACCGTGCCATCGAAGTCCTGGCTCGGTGACGTGAAGGGACGGGGATACTGGGTGTAGATGCGTGCAGGACGACCCGGGAACACCGTCATGGTGGTCTCGAGACGCAGTCCGAGCGCCGCTGCGCTTGTTGTGGCCTCCGGGATCGTCATCCCGTGGAAGGTCGGAAACGGATCCGGGTATTGGTCCGAGCTCGCAACCGTCGCGGGGCCGGAAGGGGAGGCGACAGCCGCTGACGCGGCGCCGAGGGGAAATCCCACGCCGGCGATCAGGAGAAAGGCCCCTCGGCCCACCATCCCCCATCCGTGCGACGCCGAGGCGGATCTCATCGGCGCACCGTGACGGCGACGCTGGCCCCGCGGGCGAGGCGGACCCCGACGCGCCGCTTGACACTGACCACCTTGTCGGCGCGCGGGTTCTTGCGCCCGACGTAGGTGATCGCGCCGAGGCGACAGCCGTTTCGGACGAGACGGGTCTTGGCCGCCCTCACGGTGAGGCCGGCGAGCCGCGGAACCGTGCACAGTCTCGGTCCCGACGACGAGCTCGGACCGTTCGGTGTCGAGCCGCTGCCAGTGCTCGATCCGGGAGTCCCACTGCCGGGAGTCCCACCACCGGGCGTGCCGCTGCCGGGCGTCCCGCCCCGGTTTGGTGTCGAGGTGGCAGGCCTCAGCGGAACCCGCCCGAGCCCCACCTCGTCAACGACGATGCCACCCTCTCCGGGGCTGGTGGACCGCTGGCCGCCGTTCACCTGCCAGCGCACATTGGAGGGCCGGGCGCGCAGGAGCGTCCCGTCAGCCGGGAACTTCAGCAGGTGCGACAGGGGGTGCCCTGCCTGATCGATGGCCCAGTCATCGACCGAGACCGTCGGCTGAGGCCCTCCTACGCGGTCCCAGCTGGAGACGTAGATCGGAGAGCCCCCGGCGACGCGGAAGACCCGTCCGCTCGGGCGCCCCACCAGGAAGTTCCCGTCGTAGGGGCGGGCGACGAGATGACTCGCGGGGTGGCCGGCGTTGTCCACCGCCCAGTCGTCGACCGTCACGATCGGCTTGCCTGCTTGTCCCCCGACGTGAGCCCAGTTGGAGAGGTGGAGCGGCGCCCCCCACGCGGTGATGAAGACGCGCCCCGAGGGCTGGGCGTTCAGGTAGTAGCCGTTCTGGGGGACCGGATCCAGATGGCTTTCGGGGTGCCCTGCGTTGTCCACCGACCAGTCGTCGACGGGAGCGACCGGCCGCGGTCCGCCGATGTGGTTCCAGTTCGAGACGTACAGCGGGGCGCCTCCGGCGATGACGAAGACCCGGCCCGATGGTGAAGATCCGAGGAAGGCGCCGTCCTTCGGTCGCTGGCGAAGGTGGCTGAGCGGGTGCCCGGCGTTGTCGATCGCCCAGTCGTCCACACCCACGACCCTCTTGCCGGCTTGCCCACCGACGTTGTTCCAGTTCGAGAGGTAGACAGGGGCGCCGCCGGCGACCGAGAAGACGCGGCCCGTCCGCGTCCCGAAGATGAAGGTGCCGTCGGCGGGCTCCGGGCGGAGCGCGTCGAACTGGGCAGCGGGGAGCACCTGAACCGGCTTGGGGCCGCCGAAGGCGTCCCAGGTCGAGACGTAAACCGGCGAGTCCCCGGCCATCACGTAGACCTCGCCCGATCCCTGCCGGGCGACGAAGGTTCCGTCTCCGATCGGGGCGGGTGCCCCGACGTCCTTGATGTGGATGAACCCGTTCGGGTAGGCGGCCTCGCCGGCGCTGACTCGCCACCGCTTGCTCCCGCCCTGGTAGTTGGAGTCGCTGAGGGAGAGGGTGCCGCCCGAGACGGCCTCGACGTAGGCGACATGGCCCGTTCCCGGAGCCCAGGAACTCGACGCACTGAACCAGGCGACAGAGCCGACCGCCGGCGTCTGGTTCACCGCGAATCCCTTGGCGGCCGCGTTCGCGGCCCACTCATGAGCATCGCCGAGGCGGCCCGGGTTCGTGGCGCCGTTTCTCGCCAGGCGGAACGCGACGTAGTTCGTGCAGTTGTTGCCTGCAGGATCCACCGGATAGCCCCAGGTGGAGACACCGGTGTAGCCGAACTGGCTGATGCAGCCGATGCCCGCCTGGTTGCAATCGATCGTCAAAGCGGCCGCCCGCGGCGGCGTCGCTAGACCGAAGGCTGCGGAAAAGAGTGCGAGGGCCGCGAGTGCGCAGACCCGCCGTGTCCGCCGGAGAGACCAGGCTGGGATCAGAGAAACAGCGGTCATCAGGGTCTCCGGTCAGTCAGGCGAGGGCCGCCAGAAGCTGCGGCGGATCATCGTTGCCAGCCATCTGCGAACCCACTGACCGAAGGTGTAGTTCAGTGGCAAGAACGGGCCACGTCAGGGCATGGGCGGCAGTGGTCTCTGAGGCGGCTGGGGGCGGGATGAAGGCAGCCGCTCCGCCCATGAGTGGGGGCGGATCTTCACTTTCTATGCGGCCTCAGTCGACCAGAGCCGCGCCTGTCTCGCTTCGCGGTAGGCCGCAGGCCTGGGCGATCCGATCGAAGAGCTCGCAGACGTGTTGAGCGCGTGACGCCATCAGAGCGTCAACGTCGGCGGCTTCATATCGCGCGTTCACCTCCTGCGCATCGATGGTGCCCGCGACTCGGCTTCCGGGGTCGACCAGGTGGAGCCCCGGCGATGTATCGAATGCGCGAGTCGACTGCGACGGGGCCGTGGTATCCGGCCCGTCGGAAAAGAAGCTCGGCGAGATCAAAGGCTCTAAGGGCGAGCCGAACCTCCTCAGCGGCGATGAAGTCCTCGAGAGGCCCCCTGCCGCGCCGGTGCAGGTAGTAGTCGCGCCGCGACTCCTGGAGGCTCGCAAACTGCACGACCCCGTTTCGGTGCGCCCGCACCTGTGCGTAGACGACGCCCCCGGCCTCCCATGACGTCTCGAGGCCGAAGCTGCACGGGCGCAGGACCCCGTCGCCAAAGAAGGGGTCGGCCTCAGCCAGATCGAGCCCTGCGAGCTCGGACGGCCGGAGGACCTCGGCCGGGGCGAGGAGCGGTGTGAACACCACGCTCAGCCACGGAGGTGGTCGGAAACCCCAGCCGCTGTCGGCGAACACCTTCGCGTCTGCGTGCGGGAGTTCCTGGAGGGGCTGTGCCTCTCGATGGAGCCTCTCGATGGCGTCCCGGCTGGATCCGAGCCTCTCATAGGCCTCCCGCACCTCCCGCTCACCCATGGCGAGGACCTGCGTCCCGTGACGGCGGTAGTAGCGGTTCTCGCGATCGCCGGCGCTGATCATGATCGGGGCCGGCGCGACAGGGACCCTGAGGACGAGGCAGTAGCCGCCGTCCACATCGACCCGGCGCATCTCGTAGTGGGGGACCGGTTGGCAGATGCCCGAGATGACGTCGCGGAGGCGGTCGGGCAGCGTCCCGTCGGTCAGGGGGCAGACGCCGACCGGGATCATGAAGCCGTCCGCTCCGGGCTGCTCCTCGATGCCGTAGACGAGGACACCGCCGTCGGCATTGCTGAGGCCGCTCAGGTCCTTTGCGGCCTCGACCCTCTGCTTCGCCTGTCTGAGGTGGAGCTCGCGCTTGTACTCGAGCCTGGCGCCCTCCGGCAACTCCTGATCGACGAGCAACCGGATGTGCTCGGCGGTCCACAGGTCGACCGGATCAGTGACGCTAGCCACACCTGAGAGGATAGATCGCCGCGGGGACTCGCGACGATGCGCTCAGCCAGTGAAGTGCTCCCGGCGCCACGGGGGCGTTCGCGGTTCCATGACAGTTGGGGCCGTCCATCGGGATGAACCGGCCTTCGGACATCGCGCCCTCGGGCGCTGGGTTACGCACACGCCCGGCGCGGCGCGGCCGGGAAGCGGGAGGGCGTCGCCATCCGGGCGACTGCATTGCAGCCGGGAGAGCCAGAGTACGGTGGGAGTTCGTTCACGGCGCTCTGTCTTCGACACGCGGCTTCTCTGGAGTCAGATGAGCGCGGATGGAAACCAGCCTCCACGAACGAGGCGGGGCTCGCTCGCTCGATGCGACGACGACATGCTGAGCGACCGCCGCCCCCGACCCGTACCCCCAGAGGATCGAGTCGTTCATCCTGGCGGTGGTCCTTCGGGAGGGGTCTCAGAGGTCGTAGGCCACGAGGTGTCCGTCGTGGGTCCAGCCGACCTGGCAGCAGTCCACCGAGTCGGTCCACCACCTGTGCTCGGTGATCGAGTCCCAGTCGCGCTCGATCCGCACCGGCTCCATCACGAGCACTCCCGACTCGGTCAGCCGGCAGCGCGCGACGGGCATCGCCCCCGGCTCCAGATCCCACGGGCGACCGGCCTCGACCGCCGCCCAGTAGCGCCGGCTCACGCGTGCCTCGATGTGGTTCGCCACGGCGCCCTCACTGGTGATCGGCACCTTGCGCCATTCGCTCACTGGGGTCCCGATGGGGAGTGCAAGACGGTGGCGCCCGCATTCGGGGGACCGGGCGATCGGACCCTCCGACCAGGAGGCGATCTCTTCCTCGATCAGTGGCTGGAGTATCGCCTCGCCTCGCCGGGCCGCGTGTAGGGCATGGTCATGGATGCCCTCAGGTAGCTCGGCCAGAGTGGACGCGCTCGAGCGGCTCGGCGTCCTGTCCGGGGCCCGTCGCGAGGCAGCGGTTGCTCGTGAAGATGCGCCCCGGGCCATTGAACTCCTGAGGGTAGTAGGCGATGCGGCGGTTCGCCGATAAGCCCCGAGCGTCGGCCGGGGCGAACCGCAATCAGCGCGCCGCGCGTGAGGATCTCGGAGGCGAGAATCGCGCCGTTCGATGATGGGCCCCCTGTTCAATCGGGCCCATGTCGCCTGCTCGCATCATCACTCTCGCGCTCGCCGCGCTCCTGATCATCGGAGGCCTCATCGTCGGCCTGAGCGGGGGAGGAGGGCCCGGTGGCGCGCAGCCCGCTTCCCCCGGATCCGGCCCCGGGGCGCTCGCACTCGGCGGGGGCGTCGTCGTCGACCTCGCCTACTCGCCGGAGAAGGAGCTGTTGCTGGCGCCCCTGCTCGAGCGGTTCAACGCCTCCGGCGTGGAGGTGGCCGGCAAGCCCGTACAGGTCCGTGGTCAGGTCGTCTCGTCGGGAGACGCGGCGGCCAGGATCGTCGATGGCCGGCTGACCCCGACCCTCTGGAGCCCGTCTTCATCGCTCTGGGGGCGCCTGGTCAACCACCGCGCCGATGCGGCCCTGGTTCCGGATGAGAACTCGTCGTTGGTGCGCACGCCGCTGGTGATCGCCATGCCCGAGCCGATGGCGCGCGCGCTCGGCTGGCCTGACACCCCGCTCGGCTGGCAGGACATCCTCGCCGAGGCCACAGGGGGCCGAGGCTGGGCCGCTCACGGACACCCGGAGTGGGGCCGTTTCAAGTTCGGCCAGACCAACCCGGACTTCTCCACCTCGGGTCTGTCGGCGACCGCCGCCGAGTACCTCGTCGGCGCGCAGAAGTCCGAGGGTCTGACCCTCGCCGACGTCACGCGTCCCAAGGTGCGCAAGTTCGTCTCCGGCATCCAGAGCTCGGTGGTCCACTACGGCGACACGACGCTCTTCTTCGCCGAGCAGCTGAAGACCTACGGCCCGACCTACGTCAGCGCGATCGCCATGGAGGAGGCGACGCTGATCGACTACAACACGCGCCTGGCCTCTGACGGCCAGAAGCTCGTGGCGATCTACCCCAAGGAGGGGACCTTCTGGTCGGACAACCCGCTGATCATCCCCGACGCCCCGTGGGTGGATGAGGAGGAGCGCGAGGGCGCCCGGCTGCTGGTCGAGTTCCTGACCGCGGAGATCGACCCCGGGACCGCGGGGAAGTTCGGCTTCCGCCCCTCGGACCCGGACGTAGCGGCTGTCGCCCCCGTGAGCGCGGCCAACGGTGTGAACCCGGCCGAGCCGACCCGCCTGCTCTCCCTCCCCGAGCCGAAGGTGCTGAGCGCGATCCTCGACGCCTGGCGCGCCGACCGTAAGCCGGCCCGGATCGAGGTCGTCCTCGACATCTCCGGTTCCATGAACGACGGCGGCAAGCTGCGTTCCGCCAAGGAGGGGCTCGTGCGCTTCCTCGAGCTCCTGCAGCCGCGTGATGAGGTGAGCCTCTCGGTCTTCTCCGACCGCCCGACGGTCGTCCAGGAGCCGGTCTCGATGGAGAAGGGGCGCGCAGCCCTGATCAGCCGCATCCGTGCGCTCGGGGCTGACGGGGGCACCGCGGTCTACGACGCGACCGCCGAGGCCGCCACGCGGATCAACGCGACCGCCGACGACTCCCGGATCAGCGCGGTCGTCGTCCTCACCGACGGCGCCGACAACGAGAGCAGCCTCAGCGCCGAGGCCCTCCGCGATCAGCTGTCGGCAGGCACCGGGTCCGAGGGCCGCGGGGTGCGCATCTTCACCATCGCCTACGGCGACGGCGCAGAGAAGGACACGCTCGAGGCGATCGCCAAGGCGGGGGCGGGGCGGGCCTACAGCGGCGACCCAACGACGATCGAGCGGGTCTACATCCAGATCTCGAGCTTCTTCTAAGCCGATGTCCCGGCGCGCCGACATACGCGACCTGATGATCCGGGCGGCGAGCCGCCCGCTGAACGTGTTGCCGGCCGCAGCGATCGCCGGGATCGGCCTCGCCTTCTCCTGGTGGCTGCTGGTACCCGTGGCGCTCGGGATCTACGCCGTCAGCGCCTACCTCACCGTGACCGACTCCGCCGAGGCGCGCCGGCTGATCGAGCGCCGGCGCGGGGCGGCCCTGCCCTCCGAGGGTGCGCGCTCCCCCGAGGAGAGCTTCGCGCATCCTGAGATCCAGCGACTCTACGAGGAAGCCTCCCGGGAGGCCGCGCTGTTGCGTGAAGCCCTCGGCGTCTGCCCGGTGCCGCTCGATGACGTCGCGACCGAGCTCGTCGGACTCGAGCACGACCTCACGCGCCTCTGCCAGAAGGCACAGACCATCTGGAACTACCTGGAGAGCGTCGACGAGCCACTGCTCCGCGGGCGCCTGGTCGAAGCGCGTCGGCGGGCTGCCGGCGACCACCAGGGGGATGACCTGGCCCAGTCGCTCTCCCGGGCGTGTGAGGCTCTTGAGCAGCAGCTCGAGCGGGCGGGTTCGCTGCGAGACATGCGCGAGCGCATCGAATCGGACATCCACGCGCTCAGCGCGAACCTCGGCGCCATCCGCGGTGATGTGGTCCGGGTCGCGGTGTCGAGCGAGGACGACGCCGCGGAGCGGGTGCGCGGTCAGGTGGGATCGGTCCGTCAGCAGCTCACCGCGCTGGTCTCCATCCTCCAGCAGCGCGAGACCGAAGCCGCCGAGGCGCCACTCGCGAGCTGAGGATCATCCAGCCGACCCTGATGCACTCCCCAGGGCGCGGGTTACGTTGTCGGTGATGGATGACGAGAGCTACATCGAGTCCCTTCGGCAGCTCGGCCCGATGACGCGCGAACAGGTCGACCGGTTCGCCGGCGACATGGCCCGGAGCTCCTACTTCCGGCAGCACGTGTCCGCCCTCGCGGCCCGTCAGGGAACAGCCATCCGGGAGCACGGCGATGAGCCTGTCCTTGCCTCCTGCAACCTGGAAGCCGTCCTCGGCATCGAGATGGCGTCCCACCTGCGCGCGCGACTGATCCTCCACCTGGAAGACATCGACAAGCTCGCCTTCTGCGACCGTGAGGGACTGCTCGCGGAGGCCCGCTTCATCCGCGGCGAGTAGTTCCTGAGGAACAATTGTCCTCGCGGTGTGCGCCCCCGAGGATGAGGTGGGAGTCTGCAGCGGTGCCGTCCTTCCAGGGTGAGATGGCCCCGAGCGCGACCCTGACCGGCTGATAGCGTCATCCCCATGGCTGGAGATCTCCACCCTGATGATCCGCGTGCCGTGGCGTTGCTGCGCGAGGTGAATGAGCTCAGAGCGCGCTTCGCCGTCTCGCGTCTCCACCCGCTGGACTCCCCGGACGTGCCCTCGCTCCCAGGCGTCTACATGCTGATATGCGCCGACGAGGACGCCGCAGAGGACATCGGCTTGCCCAGGGAGGAATGGCAGTGGCCGCTCTATGTCGGCCGGGCGTATGGCGCCCGGGGGCTGCGCAAGCGCATCGCCCAGCACCGGGCCGGGCACGCCAACGGCTACAGCCCGGGTCTCTACCTGCAGGAGCACCTGGGTGAGGCGCTCGGCCTGCTGCCGCGGGGTTGGGATCTGTTCAATGGGACCCCCCTCTACTCCCTGCCGGGGCCGCTCGGGCGCCTGCTGCTGGAGGGGCGTCGGGAGTGGATGAGCGACAGCCTGCGTGTGTGCTGGATCGAGGCGCCGACAGCCGAGACCGCCGCGCTCGAGGCGGTCGCGCGACAGTTGATGGGGCCGCTGCTGAATCCCGAAGTCGATCTCCGGTACTTCTCCGAGCAGCCTGAACCCGGAGCCCCGGTCCTGTCCGCGCGAGAGATGCGAGAGGACCTGGCGGTGGCTGGCCTGCACGACGCGCTGACGCCGGCGGCGTTCTGGGCGCGCGTCGTGCGCGACGTCGCGCTCTCCATGTACCACCTCATCGAGGAACTCCCCGCCGTCGGGGAACAGGTGACCTATGAGGCACCGCTCACGGAGGACTCGTCGATCGAGATCGTCGTACGGACCGATCCGGACTCGAGCCTCGAGGCGCTCGTCAGCGAGACGACCTCCGCCGCCAACGCCTCGGCTCTCATCGACGCACTCAGCGGCCTCGAAGAGACGCGGCGCCTGGCGGCGGCACGCTACGAGGCAACCCGCCGCGCTCTCCGTGAGCGGTTCCAGGAGGCCCCGACCGGAAGACAGAGCGTCGAGGTGGTCGTGCCGCTTGCCTCTGGCTGAGCGAGCCAGCGCGGGCTCCGGGGCGCGGCCGGAGTGAACGGAGGTAGTTCGTACTCCTCCTACTCCGCGGATCGCCTCCTGCTTCCCGCAGCCCGCCAGAGTGACGGTGGGGGAGCAGGGCGAGGCATTAGGGTGTGACCGTGGATGGTCTCTCGCCTGATGGACGGCTAGTCACCCGTGCACGGGACGGCGACGCCCGGGCCGCTGATGAGCTCGCGGAGCTTCACGTACGGGCCGCGTGGCGGGCCGCTTACGCCGTCACAGGCCGCCGCGACCTCGCCGACGACGCCGTCCAGGACGGCTTCGAGCGCGCCTTCGGGGCCCTTGACCAGTTCGACCTGTCACGACCGTTCGCCCCGTGGATCGTGCGCATCGTGGTGAACCGCGCGCTCACCCTCGTCACGCGCCCCCCGCCGTCGGTCGAGTTCGACGAGACGGTCCACGGCGTCATGGAAGACGGCGCGGAGGCGGCCCGCGAGGTGGTCGACGCGTTGATGCGGCTCGACCCCGACCGGCGGGCCGTCGTGGTGCTCCGCGTGGTGGTCGGCCTGTCCCCCGACGAGACGGCGGCGGCGCTCGGCATCCCCGTCGGCACGGTGCACTCACGTCAGCACCGCGCCCTCGCCGACCTGCGACGCGCCCTGGAGGTAACCGCCGGATGAGCGACGACGACCTCGAGCGCCGCATCCGCCGCTCCGTCAGGGGCGTCGAGCCCTCCGACGAGGTCATTGCGCGGGTGCGCCGGACGGCGGTGAGAGCAGCCGAGCTCGCGCGGCCCGCAGCGCGCCAGTTCCGCTCGCGCCGAGCGATCCTCTCCTACGCCCTGGCCGGGGCCGTCCTCACCGGCGGCGGGGCGACCGCCGCGGTCATGCTCTCGGGGAGCTCCGGTGCGACCGTCCCCGTGTCGCCCGAGGCCGAGGCTGCCCTCCGCGAGTCGGTCGTCGGCCGCGCCGCGTGGCTGCAACCGGGGTACCGCGGCTCCCCCCTGGTGCAGGTCGTGCCCAGGCTCCCCGCTCTGAGGTTCCCGGAGGGCACGACGTACGCGCAGGCGCTGCGGGGCCTCGTGGCGTCCGTGGGACGCGACGGCACCATGCCGCGCGGCGCCCGGCTCGCCCCGCCCCTGCCCCGCGGCGCCGTGTGGGCGCCGTCGCGCACCGGCCCGCGCCTCGACCTGACCGCGCCGTTCGGATACGGCCTGCCCCGCGGGAACATCCGAGAGCCCGACTTCCGCATCTCGGGGTCGCTGACGGCGCGCCAGGCAGAGCGGCTGGCGCGCGCCTTCATCGAAGGGCGGCTCACCCCGCGCCAGGCCCGCGCCATCCGGCTCGGCGTCCCACGCCTGCCGGCGTGCCAGGTCCTGCCCCGCCGGGCGGCCTGCGACCTAGCGCCCCCGCCCGAGCAGGGCCCCGCCCCCGTCACGGGGGCGAAGGACTAGCCCAGGACGTCGGCTGGCGACCCGCCAATCGGCTGGTCATCCCGCGCGCCTTGTCTGAAGTTGCTCCTAGGCCGGGAACCGGACGGCGGACGCGCCCGGCCCGATGAGGTGCCCGGTGTCGGTGCCCGGTGTCGGTGCCGGGTCGTCCGGCGCCGTGCAGAGGCTGAAGGCGAGGGTCGGCAGCGGATCGGCAAGCATCCACCTTCCGTTCTCCTCGACGAAGGAAACGGTCATCGGCGACACCTCTCCGTCGGGGCGGGTCGTCCGAAAGGTGGCGGAGGGATAGGGGTTGGTCGAGGTGGAGAGGACCCGGCCGAGCTCGAAGCGAGGCCAGCCCGGGACCTGGTCATCCGCGACCCGAAACGCCTCGATGACGCCGAGGCGCCCGCCGCACGCGACACGGAAGGCCTCCGGCCAGAAGGTCTCGGCGTCCTCCCACCGCTGCTGGCGGTGGGCGTCGATGAAGCCGCCGAAGACGTCGGCTGCCACGGTCGGGGAGAAGGCCGGCACGACAGGTGCGGGCGCTGCATCGGCGGTCTCCGACGCCGCGGAGTCGCCCCCGCAGCCGACGACGAGAAGGGCGCCGCTGGTGAGGGCGGCGGCGAGCGCCGCCCTCACCGGTCGTGCGCTCCGACTAGCGCCCCGGGACAGTGACGGTCTCCGTGCGCGTGCCGCTCGTCAGATCGATCGAGGAGACACCGGCCGGGATCCTGGTGCTGATCACGCCCTTGGCGTCGCCTGCGATGTCGCGGCTGCCGAAGCGGACCCGCGCGCTGCGCTGGGAGCCCGCCCCCTCCGCTCCGAGCACCCAGAGGGAGATCGAGCCGTCGGGGTTGTCGCGCCAGATCTCCTGGCCGCGGGACTTCACCGTCTCCGGCATCCCGCAGGACAGGGAGGTGCCCGGGAAGGGCTTGGTCTCCGGCGGGTCGACGACCATGAAGCACTCCATACGCCCATCCGGGGACGGACCCAGGAAGAGCTCCTCACCCGTCGACGTTCGGCCGAGGGACTTCACCGCGTCGACGTCCACGGCGTGGCCGGCATGCGTGAGTGCGCCCTGCAGGTAGGGCGACGCCGCCTGGAGGGTCGGGGACTGCGGCGCTCCCCTGGTCTCATCCGGGCTGGCGTTCGCGGCGAAGGCGCCGAGGACGACCACGACCACGAGCCCCGCTCCCAGGCCGGCCAGTCCGAACCGTCTGCGTCTGCTGCTCATCGGCATCTGAGGCCTCCTATCGGACCGTCTGGCAGAACATGGTCTGCTGGCGGGGGAAGTAGTTGTCGTCGGAGTTCCGGCAGATCGCCTGGTAGCCGAAGAGCGTCGTCCCGTTGTTGTTGATCCGCTCGAACAGCAGGGCGTTCTTGCCGCCGTACCACCAGCCGAAGAGCTGGCCCTTGTAGATGGCCAGGCTCTTGCGGTACTGCGTGTAGTAGTTGGACGTCGCCCGGTGGGCATAGAAGTTGCGGACCGAACTCCACCCCGAGGCGTTGTTCGGTGGCAGCGTGCCGACGCCGCAGTCGTTCTCGGTCACGATCACGTAGTGGCACTCGAACGTGACGGCCGCGGCGGGTTCTGCCTGGGAGAGGCTCGCGACTCCGAGCCCGCCGAAGAGGGCGAGAGCGAGAAGCATTGGTCTGAGGAACCGTGGCACCTTTGTCGACCTCCATCTGAAGTCCTGCGTGGTCAAGGTTCCGATGCGAAGACCGGAGCGCCTCTCGCGGGAATCAGGGTCCAACCCCGTCATGGCCGGCGACGACCGGATCGTTACCGATCTCGCTCGCGCCGACGATTCGCGACCTGTGTGTCCGCGCTCTACTCGCATCTCCTCTGATACGAAGGGGCTCGAAATCTCTTCCGACGATACGGCGGTTCTGGCGCTTTGAACGCGACGACGTCACTGGTCGATGCGAGTCCTGCTTGCAATTCGCCGAATCCGCTCGGCCGGGGAAGTGGACTGGCGCCCGTCCGTAGTCATGAACAGGTCGCTAGTGCGGCCCACTCAGATCACATCCATCCAGAGGAACGGAGCTCGGAAGATGGTCTCCCATCGATGGCGCGCGGGTCCGAGAGGGCTGTTGGTCCTCCTGGTCCTGCTCGCGATGTCCGCCGCGGCACTCGCCCCGCGGGCCGGCGCGGTGCAGGGCGTCAGCTACCCCTACTACACCTACAACGCACGCTGCACGGGCGTCCTTGTCGCCCTCAACGAGCCGGGGGTCGGATCCTCGGGCGGTGGCTACCTGCGCACGGTGACCCAGTCGCTCAACTACTCGGCTCCGGGCAACAACCCGTGCTACCTGACCCTCAACGTCGCGACGAACCAGATCCGCACCAACCAGGTCCTCCAGAAGCTCTCCGGGGGCTCCTGGTCCTACTGCGCGTCCACCCAGACCGGCGACTACTACAACACCTCGCCCGACTGGACCAAGACGATCTCGACCAACTACGGCGCCTCACCGCGCTGTGGCGGCGGGACCTACCGCGGCGTCGGGCGCGGCTGGGTGTCCGGTAGCGGCGGTGCCACGGCAACTCCCGGGATCGGGCTGTGATGCGGGTGCGAACGAGGAACCGACCGGCGCTGATCGCGCTCGCTGTGGCCCTCAGCATCGGCCTTGGCGCAGCGGTCGCGTCCGCCGCGAGCTCGGGGGGTGGCCCCACCCAGGTGGACCCGGCCTCCCTGACCCTGCCGCCGGCGAGCGAGCGGCCCGTATGGGTGAGAGCGGACGGATCGATCGATCAGTCCCGCGCACCGCGTCAGGCTCCGGACTGGACCCGCGCCGACGGCACCGTGGACTGCTCTCGCGCGCCCCGCACAATGCCGATCTCCACCTTTGACGGCCGACTGCTGGTCGACCGGTCCGGTCGCCTGGTGCAGATGCCGTCGCTCACCGGGTGCCTTCCCGGGGAGACCCCTGAGGTGACACGGGCCTGGGCGGCCCGGGCCACGGCGCTCCAGGAGGCCGACGCGCGTCAGCGGGGTGTCCCGGTCCCGGCACCCCCGGTCGTCATCGAGACAGAGGAGCCCAGCGACCCGATCCGGGTCCCGGTGCCCTGAACCCCAAGGCGATCCGCTCACGTCGTCGGTGGCGCGCCGGCGACGTGAGGGCGCGCGCCGAGGCCGCTTCCGAGGCAGCAAAGCCAGAGGCCGGGAAGGAGCGGCGGTCGGTGGATGTATTGACTCTCGAGACCCGCTGATCCGGCGTCCAAGCCATCCGAAGGGAAACCATGAATCAGCCAGCTTCGAGCCTCATCCGGCCCCATGGGCGCCACGCGCCGCGTGCGGCGCTCCTGCTCGGCGCAGCGACCCTGCTGGTGCTCCTTGTCGGCATGGTCGGCCGCGCTGATGCTGCCTGCTACTTCCCGTCCTCGGGCTGCAGCACCTACCACTCATGGACCGCCGGTGAGACGGCTGGGTGGTCAGCTGGGTATGGGTCGGTCTTCAACATCTTCACCAAGCAGCCGCCGGGCTCCCCAGGGCGCAGCAAGAGCCAGCGCACCAACACCGGCGGATCGATCAGCCCCTGGTACAGCGACACCTCCCTCTACCACCAGGTGAACTTCCCGAACTCGCAGACCCGCCAGATCCAGTGCCGGAACTCATCGTCGCTGTCGAACACGTTCCTCTGCGGCTACAACGGCGTCTGATGGGCAGCATCGACGATTCCAAAAGGAGCCCGGGTATGACCAAGCGTCTGAGGATCGCTGTGGGGGCCGCGCTCTGCGTGCTCGCCCTCAGTACGGCGGCGGTCTATGCGGCGGTCGGTGGCGACGGTCAGGCACCTCCTCCCGCGATCGCCTCCGAGCCGGTCTTCCCGTCGGCCGCCCAGGTCGAGCCCTCCGAGACGGACCTCGTGCGTCAGGTCGGCGACGTCCGCCTCTACGTGACCGAGGGCGCGAACGAGCGAGCGGGCTGGGTTTGCCTGATCCGGGTCGCGCCGGTCGCCACCTCGACCAGCTGCAACCCGCCCGAGGAGGCTGCCAAGCGGGGGATGGTCTCGAGCGCCCAGGACCCGAGGACGGGCGAGATCGAGCTGTGGGCCTGGTTGCCTGATGGCTTCACGACGGCCACCTCGGCGGGTGTGAGCGACAGTGCCGTCGGCAATGTGGTGGTGCTCACCCTCCCAAAGAGCGCCGAGGTCCTGAGGGCGTCGGGTCCGGCCGGCGAGCTCGAACTCGAGGTGCCGAAAGCAGTCGGCTGAGCGTAGGCCGCCGGGTCCCCGCGCCGGTGCGCTGCCGGCTCCGCTGGCGCCCGGGACCGGAGAGTCCAGATCATGTCCATCGCCCCCGAGGCATTCCCGGCTCGGGTGTGATGGACATGGGGCGCGTAGGGGAGCTGCCGCCCCCGCTTCAATCCTTGAGCGTGGACGCTCCGCACAAGTGACGCGTCGCCGGCGCGAGCACGCGCAGCGATCCGGGGCCCGACCATCGCCCAGGTGGAGGATTCGCCGGTCGATCGAGTTCAGAGATGCATCGGACGTCGGGCGGCCTACCGTGATGGCGACTGATCCATCCATGGAGGAGAACCTCGGTGCTTGATCCGGCCGATCGCAGTCCATTCAAACCACGGCAGCCGGAGTGCCGGGGCCCGTTGGGACCCGGTTCGGAGCGACTCCCCGATGCCGTCATGAGTAGGCGAGCCCTGCTCATCGCGTTCGGAATCGTCAGTCTCGCCACCGTGGTTGCGGCTGTCGTCGTCACGTTCACCATGGTGGAGCCGATCTACCAGGCCAGCGCGCTCCTGGTGACACAGGCTCTGGCGATGGCGCTGGGTGGCGCGGCGCTCCTCATCTCGGCCTCCGGGGGCGCCGGGAGGGCGAAGCCCGAGCGTGTCGATCAGCAGCGAAACCCGCATGAGTAGGTCCGGGCCCGCGCGCGATCGCACGGCGCTTCGCATCCTCCCCCAAGCAGCCAGGTAAGAGTCGGAAGGCTCGACCAGCGGCCTTGACCTCGGGTTAGGGAGGGGCGGTGCCCCTGCTTCTAGCCTGGACGTGGCCGCTCCCCACGGGCGACCCGACGCCACCGGATCCCCCGGCGTCGCCTTGTCTGAGAAGGGGACACCCGTGTCAACTGACGCACTCGGCAGCCTCATGTCCGGCGGTGGGGTACCCGCCGCCGGCACCGCAACGACCGATGTCCGGCCCTCGAGTGGGAAGGCGACGGCGGCGCTCGTGCTCGGGATCGTCGGCCTGTTGCTGGTGCCGATCGTCTGCTCGACGCTTGCGATCATCTTCGGGGCACTCGCCATGGGCGACACCTCCAAGGACCCGCAGCTCCAGGGCCGCGGCCAGGCGATCGCCGGCCTGGTGCTCGGCATCGTCGGCCTGGTCGCCGGGGTGCTGCTGTTCATGGCCCTGATGGGCGGCTCGGACTCCGGCTCCGGCTACTAGGAGCGGCCCGGCCGGTAGACGGAGCGCGCGGGTTCGGCGCTCCGTCTACCGGCGAAGCTCGCGACCTTCAGCCCAAGATGGCGTCGCCGCTGTAACGCCAGGGCGCATACTGGCCATGAGCACAGTGGAACCCATGGTCGACACCGCCGATGACAACGAGCGCCGCGCCTTCGAGCGCCTCTGGGACGAGAACCACCCAAGGGTCCTCGCCTACGCGCGCCGCCGGGCCCCCACATCCGAGGCGGACGATATCGCCGCCGACACCTTCCTCGTCGCCTGGCGCCGGCGCGCGCAGATGCCCCAGGATGATGAAGCCGTGCCGTGGCTCTACGGGGTCGCCCGCAAAGTCGCCGCGGACAGGCGCCGCTCCGGTGCCCGTCAGGAGCGCCTGGTCGATGCACTCGGCGCCGAACCGGGCCTCCGGGCGGACGAAGCCGCCGACAGCGGCCTGCTCGAGGCCCTCGCCGAGCTTGGGGAGAAGGATCGCGAGGCGCTGCTGCTCATCGCCTGGGAGGGACTCAGCAGCCGCCAGGCCGCCCTCGCCATGTCCGTGTCGGAGGTCGCCTTCCGAGTCCGCGTGCACCGCGCGCGCCGGCGGCTGGCCTCGCTGATGGAGGCCCGTCGCGCCTATGAGGAGCGCGCATACCGCCGCCCCGGCCTTGAGGGGGAGAACCAATGAACCACGATCCGATCATCGACGAGCTCCGCCGCATGAACCCGGTCCCGGGCCCCATCGCCGCGGCTGACAGTCATGAGCTCCGCGAGCGCACCTGGAGCCGCATGGGTGAGGCATCCCCCGCGTCGACGGCGCCCGGCCGTCACATCCGCGCGGGCGGAGCTCGTCGGCGCGCCTTCATCCTCGCCGGGGTGATCCTCCTCGTCGCAGCTGCGATCGCCGGCGCCTCCCTGATCGCCAACGAGCTCCGCGGCCCCGCGGCCCCGGATCCAGCGGGCTTCGGCGTCGACCGCGCCGGCGCCGCCTTCCTGGGCGAACAGGAGGGGGTCCGCTACTTCCGGACGCGGTCAGGTGACTCCACCTGCCTCAGTCGCACCCTCCCCGGGACTGAGGTCGAGGGCGGACGCAGCTGCGCCCCGCCGGATCAGCTCGCCGATGCCGGTGGCCTGATCGGCGTCCAGAAGCTCGGTCCGTCGTATCTGGTCGCTGGCTTCCTGCCGCCGGGGATCGATTCCGCCCTCGTCGCGGGGGAGCGGGTGCCGGTGCGAGAGGACGGCTTCCTCATGGCGCGCGCCGATGAGAACCCCGGGATCGCGGTGCGTGTCTACGGCCCCGGCGTCGGTGACGCCATCGCGGCGCTGCGCGTCTACACCGAGAGTGTCATCAGCGATCCCCCGGACGGCCCGAGCTATGAGGTCCTGACGACCCCGTGGAACTGACCTCGAGGGAGGAGGCTGGACAGGCACGAGCCCACTCTCCCGCACCTCTGGCCAGTTGATCCCTGACAGAGGGAGGGGGTAGGCTCGCCGCCGTCGCAACCCCCGGGACAGGAGTTCGCCATCCGCCGCCTCGCAACCGCCCCGCGCGTGCTCTCCTGCCTGGTCGCCCTTCTCGGGGCCTCGATCTTCCTCGCCGTCTCCCCGAGCGACGCGGAGGGGCACCGCGCCGTGAACTACTGGGGTGCCGACTACAAGTCGTGCGGGTCCTTCGAGACGTCCTACCACACCCACGTCTATGCGAAGGGCATCAAGTGCCGGCTCGCGGTCCGGCTCCAGAAGGAGTACTGGAACGCGCCGGCGCGCTTCAAGGTGATCGTCAACGGCGGCTCAGGGGCCGAGGGCTACACCCGGCTGCGGCGTTTCCCGGGCTGGATCTGCCGCTCGGGCTCCGGTGGGGGCTCCTGCGCGAAGGGCAAGAGGGTTTCCGCCTACTCGAACTGAAGAGCCCTGGGCTCTACGGAGCCCCGAGACGTTGTGACGTCGTGGCGGGTGACCTACGAGGTCCGGGCGCTGAGAGATCGCGCCGGCGCCGAGTGCCGCCCGGTAGGTTCGCCCGGAACCATCTGCGAGTGCGAAGCGAGAATCCGCACCTTATAGCCGCACGGGCTATAAGGTGGTGGTAGAACGCGAACGGGGCCACCTAACGAAGCCGTCCGAACGGGACGGTGGGCCGCCGGAGACCCTCGGGTCTCGGGAAAAGGTGGGGTCGGTCGCCCGACCTGAAAGGGGTCAGGAATGACCACGAACGCACTACCTCGCCCGATCGGATGGGCACGCTTCACGCCACGGCCGCTGGACTACTGGGGCGCGCTCGTCGGCGCGCTCTTCCTGATCGGCGCCTACCAGGGCTGGCATCCCTTCTCGATCGTCGAGTCCTGGGGCTTCGTGACCGGGGCGGGGACGGTCTGGCTCGCCGCCCAGAACCGGATCTCGAGCTGGCCGGTCGGGATCGTCAACGCGGCCTTCTTCATCGTCCTCTTCTACGAGGCGCGGCTGTTTGCTGACATGGGTTTGCAGTTCTACTTCATCGCCACCTGCATCGGGGGTTGGTACCTGTGGCTGCGCGGCGGTGAGCGCAACGCGGGTCTGGTGGTCGGCCGGGCGCCTCGCATGGCCTACCCGGTCCTCGCCGCGGCTTTCGTGGCCGCGGTCGTCGTCATCGCCATGTACCTGACCCACATCGGTGGCGCCGCGCCGGTGCCCGACGCCGCGATCGCCGCCGGCAGCGTCATCGCCAGCTTCATGCTGATGCGCCGCTGGATCGAGAACTGGCTGGTCTGGATCGCCGTGGACGTGCTCAGCATCGGCGTCTACATGTGGAAGGACCTCCACCTGACGGCCTTCCTCTACCTGATCTTCCTGCTGATCTGCGTGTCGGCGCTGCGGACCTGGCGCGTCGAGCTGCGCCGGCGCGAGGAGGTGGCCTGATGTACGAGACCGGGGTCGTCGTCGGCAAGTTCTACCCCTTCCACCTCGGCCACCAGCTGCTGGTCCGGGCGGCGCTCGAGCAGGCCCGGCGGGTCGACGTGATGCTCTGCGAGGGCCCTGGGGAGACCGCCGACGGCGCACGGCGCGCCGGCTGGATCCGACGGATCTTCTCGTCCGAGCTCGCCGCGGGGCGCCTGGTCGTCCATGAACTGGTCAACGACCTGCCCGGGGCTCCCGGACCCTGGGCGGATCGCACCTTCGAGGTCCTCGGCGGCCGCCACCCTGACGCCGTCTTCTCCTCGGAGGACTACGGCCACGCCTGGGCCGCCCGGATGGGCGCGGATCACGTGCTCGTCGACCGTGCGCGCCGGGAGGTCCCGGTCTCGGGGACGATCGTGCGCTCGGACCCGCTGTCGCATCTGGTCATGCTCGATCCGGTCGTGCGCGCTGACGTCGTTCCGCGGGTCGTCGTCCTCGGCGCGGAGAGCACCGGCACGAGCACCCTTGCCTGGGACCTCGCCGCGCACTACCGCACCGCCTCGGTCGCCGAGTACGGCCGCGAGCACACCGAGGCGACCAAGGTCAGCGGGGCGGAGGTCTGGACGCGCGAGGAGTTCGAGCTGATCGCTCGAGTCCAGGCAGAGCGCGAGGACGCGGCGGCAGGCAACGCCGACCCGGTCCTGGTCTGCGACACGGACCCCTTCGCAACGGGGCTCTGGTTCGAGCGGTACTTCCCGGGCGAGCGGTCCGAGGTCGTTGAGGCCTTCGCACGGGACCGGGCGAGGGGTGCCGGCGCGCCTCTCGGGCCCCTCGGCACGATCCTGACGAGCCCTCGGGGCGTCGAGCTCGAGCAGGACGGCTGGCGTGAGGGCGGGCGGGCGCGCCTGGCCATGCACGACCGCTTCCGCGAGCGCCTGGGGGAGGAGGGGCGCTCGTTCCTCGAGGTCGTCGGATCTCGCGACGAGCGGCTCCAGCAGGCGGTCGCCTACTGCGACGGCCTGATCGTCCAGGCCCACAAGCCCTGGGCGGAGCCCGAGCCGGAGATCAGCCTCGCCGAATGGGAGGCATCGTTGATCGGGGCCTAGGCACCCACGGCCCTCAGATGAAGGACGTGGGCGCGAGCGGCCGGGTCGGCTCCCGAGGAGAGCCTCTCCCCGTCAGTCGACCCGGCCGCTCGGCGCCTCGACGGGGAGGTTGTGGAGGGCGCCGTCCGAGGTCCGGAAGATCCGGTAGCGGTCGGGCTGCTCATCGATCGCGTCAACGGCGACATCGCCGTTGCGGGTCCTGATGACATCGCCGACGACCAGGTCGCCGACCGTGTGGATCTCGGCCATCAGTGGGCCACCTTCTGGTCGCCGTAGATCCGGGCCACAGCGTTCACGGTCGTCTCCTTGGTTGTCGTGATCACCACTTCAATCTACGACGGCCACGCCCGCGGGACGGTCCGCCGAGGATGAGACTCATCGACTGCGTTCAGATGCCCCCGGTCGGCCTACGTTCGTGGTGTCAGCCACTCCCTCCAAGGGGCGGCGCAGCGAACGATGAGGAGCTCGAGAGATGGTCGATGACTCAGCAGGAGCGGAGAGCCAGGCCGGCAGCCCGTCGGTCCGGATCCCTGATGATCTGATGGACCAGCTCGAGCGGATCGATCCGAAGGCCGCACGCGTCGCCGATCCTGTGATCGGCGTCGGTGGCGTCGAGGGCCCCCTGAGCGTGATCAGCCTCGAAGGGGAGCCGATCGCCACCATCCGCCTGAACGGTGACGGCCTCTACCTGGCCGATCTCAGCCCGGATCTGGATGTCGTGATCGATGACGATGACCGCTGGCTCGACGATGGCACCGACGACGGCGCGGGGTGGTCCGCCCTGCAGACCCCTGAGGACTGGCCCGGGGACATCGGGCTGCTCGACTTCCAGTCCAGGATGGAGCGATACCGCAGCCAGGTCCGGGAGCTGCTGCGCTTCGACATGCGGATCAGCGAGGAGAACGCCTGCGAAAGGGTCAGGATCGCCCTGCGGGGCGTCGCCTACGGGCGGAGGATGCGGTGAGCGGTGGGCGTCCCGCCGCTCCGGCGTGCCCTGGGTGCGGGAAGGTCGGCTCCCTGCACGCGATGGTCGACCTCTCGGTCCACGCCCGGCTGATCTCCACCCCCACCGGTGGGGTCGCGCTCGGGCCGATGACCGACAGCATCAAGGACATCCGGGCCGAGGTGGCGCGATCGCCGCTGGCCGCTGAGAGCGACGTGGTCTGCCACGCATGCCTGTGGGCCGGCACGCGCGACGCGTTGCCGTGGCCGTCGGCGCCCGCCGAGGGAGAGGCCGCCCGTCCGGGCACCATCTCGATCCTCGACGTCCACTGAGCCAGCTCCTGCCTCCGGGTGGGCGTCAGGCGCCGTTACCGGGGCAGGAGCGAGGCTCCCGGGCATGTCCTACTCGAAGCTCAGGGTCCAGTCGCCGATCGCGTTGACGGTGATCCCGTTGTAGGTGCCGGCGGCAACGAAGGTCTCGCCACTCGGCCCCTGGGAGTTCAGGAGGACGTTGAAGGGTTCGTCGACGAAGATCTGGATCAGGTCTCCGTTGTTCGTCCATCGAAGCGTCGCGTCCTCGGCCAGGGTGAGGTTGCCGATGTTGCGGCTGCCATTGCCCTCGAAGGTCCGGGCGGCCGCGGCGGGCGGCTGCGGGGTGGGAGCCGGCGCGGCGGGCGTGCGTGCGGCCGGCGCGCGGACGGTGCGCGTCTGGGTGACCGTCACCACCTCCTGCTCGGTCTGGGTCCGCACCTCGGCGACGGTGACGGTCTCCTGCTCGGAGCTACCCGCGGCGGCGGCGATGAGACTGATGAACATCAGTCCGAGCACCGAGGCGACCACCCAGAAGACGATCTGTCCGCGATTACCGAGCGCCCCGTAGGCCGCCCGCGGGCCACGCGGCCCCGGCGGCTCAGCCGGCGGTTGCGGGGAGGGGGGAGGAGGCGGGGGCGGTGGGGGCGCCTGCGACATCAGGTCAGGCTCCTCGCGGCGAGGTGGACTGACGCCTCCAGTCATACAGGCGTGAGGGGACTCTTACACCGCTCGTGATCAGGGGCACGCCGGACCGGTCTCCCGGAAGCGGTTGGTGATCGGCAGGCGCCGGTCCCGGCCGAAGGCCTTGGGGGTGATCCTGGTACCGAGGGGCGCCTGGCGGCGCTTGTGCTCGGCGCCGTCGACGAGGCGGGCGACGCGCTCGATGACCGGCCGGGGGGCGATGCCGGTGCGGACGATCTGATCCACCCCCAGGTCGCGCTCCACGTAGGCGTCGAGGATCGCATCGAGGACCGGGTAGTCGGGAAGCGAATCCGAGTCGCGCTGATCATCCGCGAGCTCGGCCGAGGGTGGCCGGTCGATCACCCGGACCGGGATCACCTGCGCACCGGCGCGCTCGTTGACCAGCCGCGAGAGCGCGAAGACCAGGGTCTTCGGGACATCGCGCAGAGGCGCGTAGCCGCCGGCGGTGTCCCCGTAGAGGGTGGCGTAGCCGACCGCGGTCTCGGACTTGTTCGAGCAGGCGAGGACGAGGGGGCCCTCCTGGTTGGAGATCGCCATCAGGAGCAGGCCGCGCAGCCGCGCCTGGACGTTCTCGGCGGCGACGCCCGCGGTGTCAGGGAGGATCGACCCGACGAGGTTGCGCAGGCTCTCGATGCCGATCTCCCGGAAGCCGCAGCCGAGGTTCGCGGCGATCTGGGCGGCGTCGGTCTGCGTGCTCGCGGAGTTGAAGCGGCTCGGCATCGAGACGCAGAGGACACGCTCGGGCCCGAGCGCCTCGACGGCGAGGGCCGCGACGAGGGCCGAGTCGATCCCGCCTGACAGGCCGAGCACGACGCCGGTGAAGCCGTTCTTGTCCACGAAGTCGCCCAGCCCGAGCCTCAGGGCGCCCCAGACGCTCTCCAGGTCATCACAGGGCTCGGCGGCGATCGCGGGCTCGAGACGCGCGAGGAAGCGCCGGGCGGTGAGCCGCCTGGCCTGTGCGGTGTCTTCCGCGCCGGCGCCCGCGACGTCATCGCGCCGGATGCGCTCGGGGCTCCGGCCGGGGAGCTCACCGGTGTCCTGGGCTTCCGCCCGAGTCGGTGCGGGGGCGGCGAGGACGGGGACCACTGCGGCCCGCACGTCGTTCGCCGTCTGCCCGGCGACGGCGCGAGGCCGCGGCGCGCGGCGGCGAAGCCGGGTCAGCTCACCGGGGTCCAGATCGACGCAGATCAGGTCCTCTGAGAACGATCCGGCGCGCGCGATAACCTCGCCGCCCGGGCCGACCACGAGCGCCCCGCCGTCGAAGACCAGATCATCCATCCCGCCGACCGCGTTGCAATAGGCGACGAAGCCCATGCCGTCGCGGGCCCGTGTGAGCAGCATCTGCTCGCGCTGTCGGGGCTTGCCGCGCTCATAGGGCGAGGCCGAGATGTTGAGAATGAGGTCGGCGCCGGCGACCTGGTCGGCTGCGGTCGGCGAGTCGGCGTGCCAGATGTCCTCGCAGATGCTGATCGCGGTGATCATCCCGCCGATCTCGATGATGCACGGGCCGGCGCCCGGGGTGAACCAGCGCGCCTCATCGAAGACCGCGTAGTTCGGGAGTGCCCGCTTGGCGTAGCTCAGCCGAGGGACACCCGGACCACCGAGGACCGCGCAGTTGAACAGATCGCGCCCGACCATCAGCGGCGCACCGATCAGGGTCGGCAGGGGGAGAGATGAGAGCTGCGCCTCGAGGGCCCGCTCGGTCTGCTCGAGGAAGGCGCCGCGGAGGACGAGGTCCTCGACCGGGTAGCCCGTGAGCGACAGCTCGGGGGTGAGCAGGATGTCCGCCCCGAGGTCGGCGGCCCGCGCCGCGGCGACGCTGATCCGCGCGGCGTTGCCCTCCAGGTCGCCAGCGGTCTGATTGAGCTGGGCGAGGGCGATGCGGACTGTCGGGTCGGTCACGGGGTTCCCCTGGGGTGTGGTCTTATAGCCGTAAGGGCTATAAGGGGACCATAGAGCGCCGGCGGGCGGACGTGTCGGTTTCGTGGCTCGGCGTGCTGATCGGGTTCGCAGACGACCTCCTGGGCGGTCGAGAGTGGAAACGGGCATACCTTATAGCCGAACAGGCTATAACTAGGGAGACGAACCGATCAGGCCCCCATAAGGCCGCGAGGAGGCAGGGACCGTGACCACCGAGATGACGCACCAGCACGAGGCGCCGACTGGCGGTCAGGACCGTCTCGAGGCCCTCAGCCGCGCACAGGTCGAGGCGCTCCGCCGGGGCGACTACTCGGACGTCTACTTCAACTCGACCAAGCGGATCCTCGAGCGGACCGGCCATCGGCCCCGCGTCCTGATGCAGGTCTTCCAGCGCCACGAAGCCGTCCTCTGCGGCATCGACGAGGCCATTCGGGTCCTGCGCGAGGGGACCGGCCACCTCGACCCCTCGGGGAACTGGGTGCCCGGCTTCGATGACCTGGTGGTGCGCGCACTCCCCGAGGGGGCTCGCATCGGCCCCTGGGAGCCTGTGATGACGATCGAGGGCGACTACGCCTCCTTCGCCCACCTGGAGACCGTCTACCTCGGCCTGCTCGCCCGTCGCACCCTGATCGCGACCAACACCGCCGCGGTCGTCGCAGCCGCCGGCGCGATCCCGGTCCTCTTCTTCGCCGCGCGCTTCGATCACCACGCGACCCAGGAGGGCGATGGCTGGGCGGCGCACATCGGCGGCGCGGCGGGGGTCTCGACCGCGTCCCAGGCGGCCCTGTTCGGTGGGGCGCCGGTCGGCACGGTCCCGCACGCCCTGATCGCGGCCTACGGTGGCGACACCGTCGCCGCGGCGCGCGCCTTCGCCGAGGTCTATGCCGGCACCGGCATGCGCCTCGCCCCTCTCGTGGACTTCCACAACGACTGCACCAGGACGGCGGTCGAGGTCGCCGACGCCCTCGGCTCGGATCTCTGGGGCGTGCGGCTCGACACCGGCGGCCAGATGGTCGACCGGGCCCTCGTGGACCGGATGGGCGGCTTCCGCCCGACCGGCGTCTGCGCCGAGCTCGTCTTCGCCGTCCGCGAGGCGCTCGACGCCGCGGGCCACCAGCGCATCAAGATCCTCGTCTCGGGCGGCTTCGACGCCGCGAAGATCCGGAGCTTCGCGGCCCGGGGCGTCCCGGTGGACGCCTACGGAGTCGGCTCCTCGCTGCTGCGCGGCGAGAACGACTTCACCGCCGACATCGTCCGGACCGACGGCGCCCCCTCGGCCAAGGTCGGGCGCGCGGAGATCCCTTCGGATCGCCTGGAGCGGGTCCGATGAACGCACTCGCCCCACACACGCTCGCTGAGCGGTTCGAGGCCAACCAGACGAACGCCCCGGATCCGGCGCTGGCGATGCTGGCGAGCCGGATGCGGGTGATCGCCGAGACGCGGGCGGAGATCTCCCGCCGGCGCGGCGACGCCCGGGCGGAGGCAGAGAACCGCCGTCAGCTCGCCGAGGTCGTCGCCTTCGAGGTCGGCCTCGGGATCGCCCATGCCCAGGTGCCTGCGACGGTTGAGGCGCTGATCGCGGGGATCAACCAGCGGGTGCCCGCCCTCGCGCACTGGGCCCGTCTCGATGAGGCCGGGGCGATGGAGATCGACCCCGAGTGGGCGCTGTACGAGCACCTGCACGAGAAGTTCGGCGGTCTCGACCCCGCAGCGGTGTCCGAGCGCGCCGTCCCCGTCCCCGACCCGCCCCGAGGAGGCTGACCATGAACTCCACCACGATCCTGTTCGACATCGACACCCAGAACGACTTCTGCCTGCCCACCGGGGCGCTGAGCGTTTCCGGAGCCGATGTCCAGAGCGTCATCGACGCCCAGGAGCGCCTGATCGACTGGGCCCACCGTGGCCTGCGTGTGCACGTGGCGAGCGCCGACGATCACCTGGTCAGCGACGAGGAGATCTCCGACCAGCCCGACTGGAAGACGACCTTCCCGCCGCACTGCCTGCGCACGAGCGCCGGGGCTCAGAAGGTGCCCTGGACCATCCAGGACAACCCGCTGGTGCTCGGCGATGGTGCCGTTGAGGAGCCTCGCCTCCTGGAGATGGTCCGCGCCCACCGCGAGATCCTGCTCCTCAAGAGCCGCACCGACGTCTTCACCAACCCGCACACCGCATCCGTGCTGGAGATCCTCGATCCCGACCGGATCGTCGTCTTCGGTGTCGCCACCGACATCTGTGTCGCCGCGGCGATCGCCGGCCTTCGCCGCCACATCGCCACCGACATCTGCGTCTCCCCGGCGATCGGCAGCCTCCGCCAACGCACCCACGCGGAGATCGTCCTGGCCCTCGACGCCTGCGCCGGCCTCGACGCCGCACGCTCGGAGGCCCTGGTCGCCTCCTGGGCGGCCGCCGGTGCGATCATCTCCGACAGCCGCACGATCACCCAGGAAGGAACATGAGCGCCGACGAGCTCGACCCCGAGGACCGCAAGTTCCTGGCCGGCTATGACCCGGAGGCCTACGAGAGGCTCTCGGTCGCCGTTGACGTCGCCCTGGTGACGGTCATCGACGGCCGCCTGCGGGCGCTCACGGTCAAGCGGCCCGAGCCGCCCTACCGGGGATGGCAGGCACTGCCGGGCGGCTTCCTCGGCGTCGATGAGTCTCCTGAGCGGGCCGCGGCACGGGTGCTGGCCGACAAGACGGGCCTCGAGGGGGTCTACCTCGAGCAGCTCTACACCTTCGGTGAGCCCGGCCGCGACCCGCGCACCAGGGTGCTCTCGATCGCCCACTACGCGCTCGTCCCGGCCTCTCGCCTGAGCAAGGCCCCCGGCCCTGGCTCACAGCTCGCCGAGCTCGTCGTGTCCTGGGAGGGCGAGGAGGGCGGCCCCGCCGGCGTCGTGATCGACCGAGCCCCCCGGCGCCTCGCCTTCGACCATGCGCGCATCCTCGGGATGGTCGTCCAGCGGCTGCGCGGCAAGATCGCCTACGCGCCCGTCGGCTACGAGCTGCTCGGCGACACCTTCACCCTGCGCGAGCTCCAGGAGGTCCATGAGGCCATCCTCGGGCGCGGGATGTCAAAGCCCGCCTTCCGCCGGCGGATGCTCGCAACCGGGGACCTCACGGCCACGGGGGAGATGGAGAGCGACGTCGCCTACCGGCCGGCTGAGCTCTACCGCTTCACCGGACGCCCCGGATGACCATCCCTCTCGATGGCCAGCTCGTGGGCGAGACCAGACGCGACGCTGTCCTCGATCTCACCCACCGAGGGCACCTCGTCTACTCGGGGCATGTCTCGGTCGAGGTGCTCGATCCCGACGCCGCTCACCCGTATGAGCGGGTCGCCGTCCGCTCGAAGGACGTCGTCCATGTGCTCCCTCTCGATGATCAGGGGCGGACGGTCCTCGTCTCCCAGCATCGCCATCCGATCGGCGCCCCTGTGCTCGAGCTGCCGGCTGGCGGGATCGAGGCCGGTCAGTCGCCGCTCGAGGCCGCGCACCGCGAGCTCGGCGAGGAGACCGGCCAGCGCGCCGGGTCGATGGTGATGCTCGGCAGCTTCCTCACCTGCCCCGGTGTGATGGATGAACGCGCTCACCTGTTCCTGGCGCTCGACTGCCACCCGGACCCCGACGCCCCGCCGGCGGATGAACATGAGGAGATCGCGCTGGAGCGGGTTCCACTCTCTGAGGTGCTCGGTCGTCTCGCTCACAGCGGCGTCTCGGATGCCAAGAGCACCTTGCTTGTGCTGCTCAGTCAGGCGTACCTTCAGCGCCAGACGGGTTTCGCCGGGTCCTGAGGGGTTTCCTCACTCGGGAAGCACGCGGCGCGCTGGCACGTAGATGCAGGCAGGGACGCCCGAGTTCTCACCCCGAGACGCGAGGTCGACATGCCTGATGTGAAAGGCCCGGCGGAGCCGGACAAGGAGCCGGACAAGGAGCCGGATGATCTGGAGTACGTGGAGCCGTCTCCCGGGGGGCGACACAAGCCCAGCGACGCTCCGCCGCCGCTGCTCTTCAGGGTCAGCGAACGTGTCAGGCGCTTCCTGGGAATGTCGCGGGAGAAAGGCCGGTGAGCGTCCCCGAGGTCTTCGCAGAGCCCACAGAGCTGCCCGAGACCGAGGAAGGGGCGCTCTTCCACGCCAACGAGCGTCTTCGACGGACCGCGAGCTGGTTGCTCGTCATCTTCGGGGCTATCGGCGCGACCCTGCTCACAGGGACTCAGCTCTCGGACTGGGGTGAGCTCACCGGAGGGCGACTGGCCGCCGCGACCGCGGGTGTCGCGCTCGGCCTCATCGGCCTGATGCTGGCGATCATCGGGACCGTTCAGATGTTGCCCCTCCAGCTCTACACAACGAGCAAGCTTGCCGCTCTGCCGCCGGGGGACCCTTTGCGCACGGAGATCGAGGAGGCGTCGATCTTTCTGCCCGGGCCAGGGATGCCGACCGGTGTCGATGACCTCCCCCAGGTGGCCGATGCGCGCTACACCGAGTGGGAGCAGGCCGATCGGACGTTCTGGAGCGTCAGGGAGGTGAACCACGGAACCGCGGCGGAGAGGGCCGCCAAGGTCCGCGTGGCCTATGCCGCGAAGCGGCTGGAGCGCGTCACCAGCGTCGGGGACCGCGCTCGCAGCCACGCCCAGTTCTTTGCACTGCGGCGCATATACCACGACACCGCCCTACCGATGATCCTGTTCGGAGCCGGAATCGCGGCGGCCGGGATCGCGCTGTTCGCCTGGGCGGCTCACCCGGCAGAGGACAAGCCTCCCGCTGCGACCTCGCTGGTGCGCGTCGACATGAGCGGCCTCGACTTGCGTGGCGTGGACTTCGGCAGTGCCGACCTGACCGGCGCGGATCTCTCACGCGCGAATCTGACCGATGCGAAGCTGACCAAGGCGACCCTCGACGCCGTCATCTGGACCGGCGCCCGGTGTCCCGATGGGGCCCGTGTCGTGGGAACCCTCCGAAGCTGCGATGGGAACCTGGCGACCGACTAGCCCTCTGGCCGGTAGGGGCGCCCCGAGACGGTTCACGCGCCGGTCAGCGCCTCGCGGGCCGGTGACCGGAGCGCGTCAACCCCGCGGCCGTGGGCGGTCCTGCGGCAGGAAGTAGGGGAGGGGGTCGACGGAGCGGCCGCCGAGCCACACCTCGAAGTGGAGGTGGACGCCGCGGGCGTTGCCGGTCTCACCCATCAGTCCGAGAACCGAACCCCGCGCGACGGGACGGCCGGGGGTGACCGAGATCGCCGACAGGTGCGCGTATGTGGTGCGCAGGCCGTCGGCGTGGCGCAGGACCACGATCAGGCCGTACCCGCCGTTGGTCCCGGCTGAGAGGACCACGCCCTCGGCGGCGGCGCGCACCGGCGCACCGCTCGTCGCCCCGCCCCCGATGTCGACGCCCTGGTGGGCGCGGCCCCACCGTGGTCCAAATGGCGACTCGAGCGGCCCCTCCGCGGGGCGGCTCAACGGAAGCTCCACGTCACGGGGGGCCTCGCGACGCGACGCGAGCCACCGCGAGATGTCCCGCCAGCGCCGCCGCTCATCGGCTGTCGATGCCGCCATCCGCTCGGAGAGCCGGCCGAGGCCGAGGCGAGCCGTGTGGCGCACCGCAGAGCCGCGCGCCGCCGCGCGCCCCGGATGGGGGGCCGCGCGACCGGGGATGCGACCGCGGACCGCCTCCCGCCGCGCCGACAGGAACGCCGCGACGTCGGCGAGCGCCCGCACCCGATACGCCATCTCCTCGGGCACGCGCGGCATCGCCCGACGTCCCTCGCGCCGCAGGCCGAGGTGGACCGCCCGGCTTTCGGTGCGCGCCTCCAGCGCCCGGATGGTCGCGGCGACCGCCGCCGGGTTGGTGCGGGCGCGCTCCACGAGCACCTCGATCGGCTCGGACGCCCCGGCGGGCTCCGCCTGTCCGGCCCCGGCGACCGCGACGACCGTCAGCGCGATGGCGAGGGCCGCCCGGGTGGGCGGGGTGGATCCGATTACGTCAGCCTCGTCCGCATACACGTCCTGTTCGTCGGGGTGATGAGCGTCTGGGCGCCCGCGGTGAACAGGCAGTCGCGGACCCCGCGCACCGCGCTGCTCAGAGCGTCCATCGCCATGAACGTAGGACCACCCGAGCGTCCGGACGCTCGGGTGGTCCAGGGACCCTCGAGGAGCTGCGACGAACCGTGACCGACTAGCCCTCAGGCCGGCAGGGCGTCCCCGAGCCGGTTGAAGCGCAGGTAGTCCTCATCGAGCTCCATCGCGCGCACGGTCGCGTAGAGCTCCGCCCATTCTGGTCCGAGTGGTGGAGTTCCGGGGCCCCTCAGCCGGAGCGCGACCTCCTCGGAGAGATCCCTCAGCAGGAGGACGCGGTCGCTTGGGGAGAACTCGGGCGCCGCAGCGGCGATGGCCCCGGCGAGCGCGGACACCTCGGCGGGCGGATGCTCGGCGCTTCGACCGAGGGCCGTCCTCATAGCGGAGATGGCCGCGAGGGCGATCGTGCGCCCCCCGTGGCTTCGAAGGGGCTCTCGCGATCCGTCGCTGTGGGGGACGGTCTCGATGGCGGTTATCAGCTCCGCCCAACCCGCTCGCTCGCCCGCGTTGTGGAAGAGGTCGCCGGGTGCAAAGCGACCGGAGATCTCATGCGCCCGGCGCACCTGGTCGAGCAGTCGAGCGCGATCCGCCGAGCCCATCAGGGGCAGGGCGGAGCGGGCGAAGGAGATCGCGCACTCATGGGCGCCCGTCGCGCGCCCGGCGCTGTAGTGGACCGCGAGGGGGCTGATCGCCGCGGCCGCCCAACCAGGGATCTCGCTCGCCCGCTGTGGGGTGGTGTTCATCGGACCTCCATCAGGGGCCCCAGCGTCGTCGCCGTGATGAGCGCAGCCAGGGCGCTCGCCGCTGCGTCCGGGTCGTCGTTGACGATCAGGTGGTCGTACTCAGCCGCGGTGGCCATCTGGTCCTCGGCCGCGGCGAGCCGGCGTGCGAGGGTCTCCTCGGTCTCGGTGGCCCGGCCACGCAGGCGGGTTTCGAGGGCCCTCAGGCTCGGTGGGGCGATGAAGACCGAGACGCTCGGGAAGCGGTCGCGGATCGCTCGGGCGCCCTCGGCTTCGCACTCGACGATCACGCTCTCACCGGCGCCGAGAGGAGCCGCGATCTGGCCCTCCAAGGTTCCGTAGGAGCCACCGGCGAAGCGGGTGTGCTCGACCAGTCCACCCTCCTCGAGGAGCAGCTCGAAAGCCGCGGAGGAGAGGAAGAAGTAGTCCTCTCCGTCGACCTCACCGGGACGGGCGGCGCGGGTCGTCGCTGAGACCGCGAGTCGCACCGGGGACGCGACGAGTGTGCGCGCGGCGGCCACGATCGTCCCCTTCCCGGCCCCGGAGGGCCCTGAGACGATGATCACCGAGGCGGGCACACCCTGACCATACGACCCCTGCAGGCCCCGGCCGGTCAACTTCTCCTCTCCCGGAGGCGGTTGTCATGGGACGCCGTATGGTTTCCACATGAACGCCCGCGCCATCGACCGTCGCCTCCGCGCCGGGACCCGACGGACCTTCTTCGGCACCCGATCCTTCGCGACGATCCGCATCCCCCTGGACGCGATCCCTGAGCCCTTCCCCGCCCTCGAGGCCGTGGGCACCCCGAGCGACCTGAGCCTCGGCCGGGGCTTCATCAAGTCGGTCGAGGGCGGTCAGGTCCTCACGACGATCGACTCCGTCTCCGGGCAGCAGCCGACCGCGGACCCGGGCATCCAGAACGTCACCAAGCGCGCCGGCTCCGACTGGTCAGAGTGGCACGAGGTCCGACGCCAGTTCCTCCCCGCAGACGGCGGCGAGGCAGTCCTGCTGCGCGTCGACGCGGTCGAGGCGAAGGCCACCTCCGATGCGGTGCTCGCGCTCGAGGACTGGGAGGACCGCTGGGTCCACGGCCGGGCGGCCTGGGAGATCTACGAGGACGAGGACCCACGGGAGCTCTCCCACCTGCTCGACCGCAATGGAGATCCCTGGTACCGGACCCATCCACGTGCTCTCGCCCGTCTCTGGGACGCGGCGACCCACGCCAAGACGACCTACTACGAGATCACCGAGGTCGCCGGCGAGCCCTGCTTGGAGTTGACCTTCTCCGTCAAGGTGCGTCTCCAGCAGCGCCGGATGCGCTTCAGCGCGAGCCTGCGGCGGGCTCTCGACACTGCCCGCCGCGATGGTTTCCCCGCGCGCCTGACCTAACGGTCGCGGCGCGCGATGGCGCGCTCGAGGGCCTTCAACCGGCTCGAGGCGAGACGGGCGTGTGCCTCGGCGATCCGGGCCTGGGCGAGAGTCGCCGGCACCTTTGCGGGGACCCTGACCGTAGGGGTCGTGACCTTCTTCGTGCTGAGGCGGTTCAGGGCGACCGAGACCCGGCGCAGCGCAGTGAGAGCGACGACCCGGATCTGGCGCATCTGCGCGGCGTCCGTCCTCACCGTCCGCGTCATGGACATGCCCCTCGCCTTGGCGCGCGGGTTGATGCGCCGCTCCCCCTTCAGCACCCGCTGGGCGAGCTGGCGGACCCTCGACTCGGACTGACGGATCTGCGGCGCGGTCAGCGGCGCGTCCCTGCCGATCTCCCGCTGCAGCGGGGTGGGGGTGATCGGCGCCGGCAGCGGCGAGGCCGGCGGGGCCGGGTTGGGGGCGGGGACCGGAAGGGGCGTCGGCGCCGGAGGAGCTGGAAGCGGGGCGGGAGCAGGAGCGGGGGCGGGCGCCGTCATGCCGGTGGTGGGGACCTTGCCGACGCAGGGGCTGCCGGTGCGGAGGGTGAAGTCCTTGGCGGCCCGGTTCGTGAACAACGGGTCGCTGGTGATGTTGTCGGAGGCCGTGAACCCACCGTTGGAGGCGTTCACGTTGCCGGTGCGGCCGTTGAACAGGCAGTTGCGGTCGGCGCGGTTGCCGACCCCCACACCCGACGCCCACCACGACTCGACGTTGCTCTTGACCAGCGAGTTGCTGATCACGTTGTTCTCGACGAGGTTGTTGCTCGACACCAGGCCACCCTCACCCGAGAACGTCACCCCACGGCCGTTGCCGTCGATGACGTTGTTGGCGACATACGTGCGGTTCGCCCCCGGATAGAGGTGCACCCCGTAATCGGAGTTGTCGAAGATCAGGTTGTTGGTGATCCGGGTGTCGTAGGCGTGGTTGACGTAGATCCCGTGGTCGAAGCCGGTCGCCGGCATCCGCCCGCACCGGAAGATCCGGTTCGAATCGACGACCACCCCATACGCGATCCCCGACCCGATGTTCGACCCGATGTGCAGGCAGATCGCGGTGTTGTCGTTGGTGATGTCGTTGTTGCGGAACACCACCCGGTCACCCTGGACGTCGGGACTGACCCGCGCACCCGAGGTGCGGCCGTTGATCACCAGGCCGTCGAAGACGACGTCGTTGCTGCTGTCGGGCACCCACGTCTTACCGAGGATCGTGGCCTTCGCACCACCGGGGGCGGTGGTGAGGGTGATGCCACTGCGGTTCACCTTCACCCCACCGAACGTCGCACCCGCCTGCAGGCACCCCACCTGACCCGCGGACAGGGAGTCCACGAGCTTCTGGGAGGTGCGGAGCGGGGCGGACGCGGTACCGGCGGCGGAGTCACTCCCCGACAGGGACGCGTACTTGGTGCACGCCGGGGCGGCGGCAGCCGGCGGGGCCGGCGCGAGCGCCACCAGGGCGATGGAAGCAAGCAGGGTGGGGGCGAGGGCGAGGCGTCGATGAGGGCTGGGCACCCACCCGACGCTAGGCACGTGCGCGCTCGCCGGACAGCCTTCACACTTCGGTCCGTCTCAGCCCTTGCGTGCGTGAGTTGTCAGCGGAGAATGGAGGCCGCCCCCTAACCTCGCCCGAGGTCGACGACACAGACAACGGCGAGGGGTGGACCAGGTGGCGGCACTGCTCAAGGGAGGGGGAGACTTCCAGCGCGACTTCCGTGAGGCGGTCGCCGCGGAACTGACACCGAGTGTCCGCCGACGTGGCGCGGCTCAGATGGCCCTCAAGAGCATCGTCATCCTCACATGGGCGATCGGCTCGTATTTGGGCCTGTTGCTCTACGCCCGCGAGCTCTGGCAGATCCTCCCCTTGAGCGTCTCGCTCGCGCTTGCGCTCGCCGGGGTCGGCTTCTCCATCCAGCACGACGCCAACCACGGTGCCGTCGGCGGGAGGCTGGGCCGGGTCTGGGGCTTCAGCCTCGACCTGATGGGTGCCAGCAGTCAGGTGTGGCGGGCCAAGCACAACCACGCGCACCACACCTACACGAATATCGACGGCGCGGACACCGACATCGAGCAGCTGCCCCTCGCGCGCTTCGCTCCTTCCCAGCCGCTCTACCGCTTCCACCGCTTCCAGCACCTCTACATGTGGTTCTTCTACGGGCTCTTCGCCTTCAAGGGGCACCTCACCGGCGACTGGATGCAGATGCTGCGCGGCCAGGTGGGACTCCAGCCGATCACCCGCAGCCCGGGGATCATCGCGGTCTTCATCGCGGGCAAGATCCTGTTCATCACCTGGGCGATCGCCCTGCCCCTCTACCTGTTCGACTGGTGGGCGGTCCTCGGCGTATTCGCCCTTGTCTCCTGGGTCTTTGGCATGACCGTCGCGACGGTCTTCCAGATGGCCCACTGCGTCGAGGAGGCCGAGCACGGGTTCACCACGGTTGCCGAGCTCGAGGAGAACCCCGGCCGGCGCTGGGCCGAGCACCAGCTCGCCTCGACGGTCGACTTCGCGCCGCGCAACCGGGTCCTCAACTGGTATCTCGGTGGCCTGAACTTCCAGGCGGTCCACCACCTGCAGCCGAAGGTCTGCCACGTCCACTACGCCCGTCTGTCGCCGGTCCTCGATCGCGTCGCGGCGCAGAACGGCCTCGCCTACCGCTGCCACCCGACCCTGCGCTCGGCGCTTGCCTCACACGGGCGCTGGCTTCGTCGGATGGGCCACGAGACGGTCCCGGTGGCCGAGGCGGGCTAGAGCCCCCTCAGCGGTTGCGCAGGGCGGCGCGGAGAGCCGACCGCTCGGAGAAACTGATCCGAAGGCCGTAGGCCTTCTTGATCTGGACCCAGCGGACCGCGTAGGTCGGGTGGAAGTTGCGGGCCGGCGGCAGCCAGGCCTCAGGCCCCTTGTCCCCCTTGGAGCGGTTCAGGCCGCGGTCGACGGCGAGGAGGTTGCGCGGGTCGTTGGCGAACCGTTCGCGCTTGGCGGCGCTCCAGCGCGCCGCCCCGGAGCGCCATGCCTCGGCGAGGGGGACGATGTGGTCGACATCGAGCAGGCGCGCGCGCGTGTGGAGTTCACCGCTGTAGGGGTCGCGCCAGCGTCCGGTGTTCGGCCGGCAGGCGCGCGGGGGCTTCAGCGCCCGCCCGTCGCGTCGCAGGGTGTCCTCACGGGCGTCGCAGCCGTTGCCGTCCGGGTCGCTCCAGTGCCGGAACAGATCCCGGTCGTATCCGCGCATCGACCCGTCCGGGCGGACGCTGACGTGGTTCAGGTGGGCGCGGGCCGCGGCGATCTGCTGGCTGTCGGCGCGGGCGGCGACACTCACCGCCGGGTGGGCGTCGAGTCGATCGATGAGCCCTCCGACAAGGCCCGTGCCCGCCGCCCAGACGAACGCGGCGACCAGCAGGGCGGACTGGATCAGGCCGATGCTGCGGTTACGGATGCGCGCCGTCCTGAGTCTCATTGGGCCGATCGTAGACTCGGCGCCCGGGACTGCCGCTCTTATCGTGGTGGAGGTCATGCGAGAGGATCAGATCCTCGAGGTGGCCCCGTGCTTGACTCGAGGTCGATGTCGCGCGGCCGCTCACAGACGCCACCACCCCGAGGCGGTGCCGCAGCGGGATCCATAGATGCCCGGGTTCGCGCCCTGCGCGCCCAGGTGGCCGCCGGCGCCCCCCGCGTGGCGAGCCTCGGCGAGTGGCCGGCCCACATCGATCCCGCGAGCCTCACCTCGCGAATCCCAGAGCCCGATGAACGGGCCGGCGGCTTCGATGCCGGTGTCGCCTGTGCGCTCGATCTGATCCCCCGCGATGGCCAGGAGCTCTCCGCACGCTTCCACGGGGCCTACACCCCTGACGCGGTGGCGCGCGCCCGGGCGGAGCTCACCCGCCTCGAGGCCGAGCACCAGACCGCATGGTGGCTGGCCGCCTGCGCGGTCTGTGAGGAGGGAGAGATCGACCAACCCGCCTTCCTTCGCCAGATCGCCACCTTCGATGCCCTCGCCGCGGATCCGTCGGTGCGCCTCGAGGCCGCGCGATCCGAGGCCGCGCTGATGAGGGAGCGGTTCGAGGTCGTGGACGGCCTCGCGCTCGCCCGTGCCGACGGCGGGATGCAGGGCGCCTACCTCGCCGGCCACGAGATCGCCGCGGGCTGGGCGGAGCACCTTGGCCTCTACTTCCTCGGCACCTTCCATCCCTCACTCGGCCTTGAGGACTTCGCCTGGAGTCAGCCGCCCGATCCTGAAGCGGGTGACCGGGAGGCGCGACTGGGGCGCTCAGGCCCCGTCCATGGTTCAGCGGCCTTCGTGAAGTGCGCTGACGCCGACGAGCTCGCCCGCGCGCACGCCCGCGCCCGGGCCCATCTCCTCCGATCGACCGCGGCCTAGCTGGGCCGGTCCTCGCTCGGGTAGGCGGTGCGTTCGGGAAGGCGTAGGCGCATCCCTGGCTGGTCAGGCTCCTCGAACGCGTTGGTTTCCTGGAGATCCGCCCGGACGGTCTGGAGGCGAAGGTCCCCTGGTCGCCCATCCCGAACCGGGACATTCCCGCTGTTATGACTGCCCATGTGGAGGAATATTGGCCATAAGGGACCCAGGCGGTGCAGAAATGGAGGAAAACCGGGGATAAGGCTCCGAAGGCCAGGGGCGCCCTCGGCCGGGGTCAGGCCGCCCAAGCCTGCCTTGAGAGGTCCGGCATCCGGTAGACGCTCGCCCGGCCGGCGTCATCGCTGATCACCCCGGTGCGCCCGAAATTCACCGGGCCGCCGCGGCGCACCGGCCGCGGGCGGCGCTGAAGGGCCTCATAGGCCGCGCGGCCGGCGGTGAAGAGGCTCGCCGCCTGCGGGTCGGCGTTCAGGTCGGGGTGGTAAGCGCGGGCATAGGCCCGCCAGGCCGAGCGCAGTTCGCCGTCGCTGACATCGAGGGGGACACCGAGCAGTTGCAGGGCCTTCGTCAGTTCCATGCTCTCACACTACGACGCGAACCCGGCGGCGCATGTCAGCAGTCGCCGGGATCGCTTCGCTCGATCACACCTCAGGCCGCCAGCGCGGCCTCCGCGGCGCTGACGATGCTCCAGCCGCTCATCTGGCGCCAGGAGGGGATCCGGTAGCGGCGACCGTGCTGGTCGGCGAAGGTGCTTCGCGAGACGAGGGTCAGGCGCCGGTAGGAGCGGCCGTCGGCGAAGGAGATCTCGCGGGCGAAGTCGATCACCGAGCCTGCGACGGCTCGGGGGAGCGCGAGTCGCGCCCGCGACTGGCTGCGCCAGGCCTGCGCCCACTCGGCCGACTGGCCGCTGTAGAGCTGATCGATGGGGGAGAGCAGGTCGAGGATGCGCGCCGGGCAGGTGTCCTCCGCCGGGCCGCTCGACTCGCTGATCGCCTTGTAGCCGAAGTTGTGGTGCCCTCGGCACCACCGTGTCAGCAGGACCTCGCCGGCGATGCCGTCCTTGGTGCGCAGGGCGATGAAGGAGCGGTCCAGGTAGGTGACCGAATCTACGACGACACCGTAGGCGCCGTCGTAGAGCTCCGCGATGTAGTCCTCGGCGCTCTGTCCGCGCTCGCGGTGGTGGAAGGTCCATCCCATGGCGATCACTCCTGTGCTCGCGTCCATGACTGACACCTCCAAACTACGACGCTTGCAGGCAGGCGACTGGCGCATTGCCGGCACAATGCCGGCAGTCGCCTACTCAGTCAGCGGGAGGATGAGTCGGCCCCTGAGAGGGGTCCGGGAAGATGATGAGCGGCTCGTCCGAGTCCCCCTCGAAGAGGGCGATCGGGTCGTCCGGGCCGCCCTCGGCGTCGTCGGGGAGGTCGAGGTGGACGCCGGCGATGTCCTCGGGATCGGGCATGGGCGGCAGCATGCGCCGTCGTGTGGCGCCTGAGCGCCCTTCTCCGCTGGTACCTGCTCCCGGGACGAGGGGTAGGGTCGCCGACTCGAGCCGGGCAACGACACGAATCGAGGCACCGTGGCCGTCTTTCTCACCGAGCTGATCGGGACGCTGGTCATCCTCGCCGGCGTGGTCTTCCTCGCCTGGCAGCTCGGCCACGTCCTGGCGGCGATCCGGCGCTGATCGCCAGGCATCCCCCTCGGCAGAGGTCGGGCGCGCCCGGTGGCCTCGGGCTGCCTCGAGGTGGGATGATCCTCGTACCCTGGCGCGGGGCCTCGCCGGTGGTCGACGGAGCTCCGCGCTCGGGACGGGCTAACGCGCGCGGGTAGGGGCGGGGGTCCCCATGATCGCCGCCCAGCAGGCGCCGAGAGCGCAGGAGGCGAGGGCCCACAGGACGAGCGGCGCCAGGACCCCACCGAGGTCGCCGGCGAGGAGCGCGGCGCCGGTCATGAAGATGCCCATCGGACCGCCGATCAGCGCGACTGCCGCCACGATGAGCCAGAGTGCGAGGTGCGTGGTTCGTGCGATCATGTGAGTCCCTCGGAGAGTCGGGGCCGCGCCGGCTGAGGCGCGGCCTGTACCTGCAACTAACGACGTCTCGAGCCCGATGCATCGGGTGTCATCGCGTCATCGGCGAGGGCGCGGCTGAGCGCCCTGACGGGTGAGCGCGGGGCCGTGTAAGCCCCGATGCAGACGGCGCCGGCGCTCTCGCCGATCACCCGCGCGAACAGGTTCTGCCGGCGCGAGCCGGGCCGGAGGCCGCGGTGCGCGCAGATGCAGCGCGCGAGGGCCCGCCACTGGAGGCGCTCGGCCTGGCGCCAGTCCTCGTCGTCGCAGCGGCGGCCGTGCTTGATCGTGCGCGCGAGCTCGATCGGGGGGAGGTCGAGCCAGTCCGCCAGCCGCTCAAGCCAGCGGACCTGAGGCCGGTAGGCGCCGTCCACGGCCGGCCAGCCGCCTCCGGGCGCCCGGACACCGGCGAGCTCGAGGAGGTCGATGGCGTGGCCGCGGCCGAGTGTCTCGACGGCGGCTTCCTCCACGGCCCCTGCGCCGCGAGGACTCACCCCGTGGAAGATCTCGTGGCAGATGATCCGGCCGGCCTCGATCCAGTCCCCCGGGTCCTCGAAGGCCACGCCGCTCTGGATGATCTCCCAGACGTCGTAGCCGAGGGCGACCACGCCGCCGGGGCGATACTCGGCCCCGGTCAGTCCCTCATCGACCTCGAGCCGCTCGAACCGGCTGCGGTGGCGATGGGCGAGGATGAAGGCGGCGGCCTCGAGGGCCTCGAGGGCCTCGTCGGCCGTGGAGAAGACGTGCACAGACCCAACAGACGACGCCGGCGCCGAGCCGCATCATCACGCGAGGCTGATGATCTGGCCTAGTTGGCATCCCGGGCCATGCCTGGTCGTGGGTCTGCGTCGGCGCAGGGCGGGCGTCGTAGCTTCAGGGTGTGAGAGGAGCCGATGTCATCGCCGATATGATCGACAACGACCCGCTCGTCAACGGGCTGATCGAGGCCATCTCCTGCCTGGACGCCGGGCGCCCGGAGCAACGGATCGCGCTCACCGATCTGGCTGCCCGCCACCTGCTGGCGCGCCCGATCAACTGGTCAGCGATGACGGCATCGCCGGAGAATCTCGCGAAGACGCTCGCTTCACGCTGGGATCGGGCGATGCCTGTGCCGCTGCCCACTCACCTGCGCAGCTGGCTGGCTGAGCTCTCCGCGGCGCGCTTCGAGGCCGATGAGAACCGTCGAAGGATCCTCGGTGAGCGGGATGCCTGCCTGACGCCGATCAACGAGCTTCGCGGCCACGTGCTCGCGACGCTGCGCCGGGGCTCGGTTCAGCCCGTCTGACCTGGACGGGGAATGGCGGTGGCCGGGCCCATAGGCCTCCCCGTGCCGTCAGCCGAGACGGCCCTGGAGGTAGGCATCCGAGAGGATGTTGAGCATGCTGAGGGCGCGCGTCTCCTCGCTGCAGACGCTGAGGACTCTGATGACATCGTCGGTGCTGGCGCCGGCGACGAGGCCAGAGGTGCCCTCTCTCAGCTGCTGAGCGACGCTGTCGGCGTACTGCCGCTGCTGGGTGGGGGAGTAGGCGAGCCAGTCCGCGCACAGGGCCTCCTCGCCCTCCTCCACTGCCGCCCGCGGCTCTTGCGGAGCAACCTGCGATGTCCCGGCCCCGCCCTCGTCGCCGGCCAGCTGGTTCAGCGCCGAGGCGATGGTGTGCCGCCGCTCCAGCTCGAGCTGCTCCTCCGCGGTGAGGTTCTCCCAGATCACGTCGTTGACCCCGGTCGCGATGCACGCCTCGTCAACGCGGTCCATGGCGTCCGCATCCCCCTGAGGCTCATATCCGCTGGCGACGACCGCATCCCAGATGGAGCCCCTCATCCCCGAGGTGGCGCGGCTCGCGGCGGCGAGGTTGTCTTCACGCAGCCCGCTCCGGAGCCAAGTCGGACATCCGGTGCTGTCCTTGAACAGGGTGTTGTTGATCCGGGTCTGCGTCGGCGGGGCAGCGGCACCTGCCGGCTCGTCACCTCCACCGTCGCCGCAGCCTGCAGCAAAGGCGAACACCGTGGCGAGGGCGATGGCGCTCACCGCTCGGATGGTCAGTCGTGCGCGGATGGGGCACCCCTTTCTTCATCGCGGACCTGGCCTGTGGTGGATTGCCACAACGTACCGGGCGGGGCTCCCCGGAGCCGGAGTGGTTCCGGTCCTGCCCACTCGTCTCGGCCCCCCACGACCGGCGAGGACCGGCGGCCAGCGGCCAGACGAGAGGCCCTGGAGCCGGCCCTGCGAGCTCGTCGGTGAGACAAGCGGAGGATCCGCGTGTCCGCGCACGCGCGCCTTATTGTCGAACGACCGCACCGTGAGACGAAAGGCAATCCAGGACGTCAATGGGTAGAGCAGTCGGAATCGATCTCGGGACCACAAACTCCTGCGTCGCAGTGTTCATGCCCACCGGGGAGCCACGCGTGCTCCCGGCCCCTGACGGTCAGCGCACCGTCCCCTCGGTGGTGGCCTTCGCCGACTCCGGTGAGCGGCTGGTCGGTCAGCCGGCCCGCCGCCAGGCGGTGACCAACCCCGACTACACCCTCCACTCGGTGAAGCGGCTGATGGGCCGCCGCCACTCCGAGCTCGAGGACTCGGACCGCGCGGTCTTCCGCACCCTGGCCGGCGATGAGGCCTCGGGTGTGCGGCTCGAGTGCCGCGGCCAGGACCTCTCGCCCGAGCAGATCTCCGGGATGATCCTCGCCAAGCTGCGCGCCGACGCGACCGAGTACCTCGGCGAGAACGTCACCGATGCGGTGATCACCGTGCCGGCCTACTTCAACGACGCCCAGCGCCAGGCCACCAAGGACGCGGGGAAGATCGCCGGTCTGAACGTCCTGCGGATCATCAACGAGCCGACGGCAGCCGCGCTCGCCTATGGGCTCGAGAAGGCCACCGACGAGGAGACCATCCTCGTCTTCGACCTCGGAGGTGGCACCTTCGACGTCTCGATCCTGGAGATCGGTGAGGGGGTCTTCGACGTCCGTGCGACTGCGGGCGACAACCACCTGGGCGGAGACGACTTCGACCAGGCGATCGTCGCCTGGCTGACCGAGCAGATCGAGACCGAGCACGGCGTCGACCTCTCCGGCGACCCCCAAGCCCAGCAGCGCCTCCGTGAGGCCGCTGAGAAGGCCAAGCAGGAGCTCTCCGGACTCCCCGTCGCCGACATCCAGCTGCCGTTCCTCGCCCAGGGCGCCGACAACACCGCCGTCCACTTCAGCGGACAGCTCAGCCGGGCCCAGCTCGAGCGACTCGTCGCGCCACTACTCGCGCGGCTCGAGGCTCCGATCCGTCAGGTCATGGAGGACTCCGGCCTCGGAGGGGAGCAGATCGACCACCTGATCCTGGTCGGGGGCATGACCCGCATGCCGGCGGTCCAGGAGACCGTGGAGAAGATCACCGGCCTCAAGCCCTCGCGCTCGGTGAACCCCGACGAGGTCGTCGCGCTCGGAGCCGCGATCCAGGCGGAGGTCCTCACCGGCGACAGCCAGGGTGTCCTGCTCCTGGATGTCACGCCGCTGTCGATGGGCATCGAGACCCGCGGCGGGTTGTTCAACCGTCTGATCCCCCGCAACACCACGATCCCCTGCCGGCGGGTCCAGGTCTTCACCACCGCCGAGGACGACCAGGCCTCGGTCGAGGTCCACGTGCTCCAGGGTGAGCGCGAGATGGCGATCGACAACCGCTCCCTCGGTCGCCTCCAGCTGATGGGGATCCTGCCCGCGCCCCGCGGTGTCCCGCAGGTCGAGGTCAGCTTCGAGATGGACGCTGACGGCATCCTGTCGGTCCGCGCAATCGACCTCGGGACCGGGACCGAGCAGCAGACCAAGATCGAGAACGGGGGAGGCCTCGACGAGCAGACCCTCGACCGGATGATCCGCGACGCCGAGGTCAACAGCCGCGCCGACGCAGAGGTGCGCCGCCAGGCCGAGACCCGCAACCGCGCCGACAGCCTGATCTACAGCGCCCACGAGACGATCGCGAGCGTCGGTGAGAAGCTCGAGCCGGCTCTGCGTGATCAACTCGTGGACGCCGTCGGCCTCCTGTCCGCGGCGCTCACCCAGGGGGAGGACTCGGACGTGATCGATGTCGCCTGCGAGGACGTCCTCGCGGCGATGCACGAGGCCGTCGCCGAGGTCTACAGTCAGAGCGCGCCGGCGATCGGGCGCCTCACCCCGGAGGCGGTCGTCGTCGAGGCGACAGACATCGAGGACGGGGCAGCCGGGTCCGAGCGGCTCGGGACCGGCCTCGAGGACCCATTCGAGTCTGGAGTCGATGACGACCCCCTCGGCCTCGGATCAGACGGCTCCGACCCCGATGACTGGGTCGACGAGCTGAACGACCGCTCCTGAGACCAGGGAGGGCCCGCGCCTGAGGGGCGCGGGCCTTCCCTGGTCGGGCTCTAACCGATCAGTGCGTGCATGAGGCGCGCCCTGGTCTGGGCGATCGCCTCACGCCGGGCCGCCGGTTCGTCCCACTGGCGCTCGGCGTCGGTCCTCTCGATCGCCGCGAGGGCCAGGAGGGCCTGGCGCACCTCGTCGTCGCTGAAGACCGCCCGTCCGCTGGAGATGAACGCCGCCAGCTCATCGGGGAGGTAGGGGATCGGCTCGTCCTCCCCGCCACCGGCGTGGGCGAACAGGGTCGTGCTCTCGGACTGGTAGCCCTCGACTCCCATGCGTGCCGCCGCGATCACCTCGACCGCACCGAAGGCGACGTCCGCGACGTGGGTGTCCTGCGCGGGATCGTGCACCGCCATCAGCGAGGCGATCACACCTGCGCGATCGGAGAGCTCCGGCACCGCGTCGAGGACCGCGTCGTTGTCGAATGCCCTCATGCCCCATGCGCCCATGCCGGCCCCTTTGTCGATCTCAGGTCTCATCAGGGGAGCCGCGTCGTCCCCCGGTCCCGATCAACGTATGCCGCTCGGCGGGTCGCGCATCCCTCACATCTCACCCCACGATCGGATGCCGACACGCAGGAACGCGCGAGGTGCCCCAGCGCACCGGCATCATCGCCGGGTGATGAACACCTTCGCTCGCTTCCTGCTGCGCCACCGCTTTGCGGTCGGCTTCGCTCTGATCGTCGTGATCATGATCGGATTCGCGGTGAACTCACGTGGCGGGTCGAGCGAGGATGTCGCAGCCGCCCGCGCGCTCGCCACTCCGGCCGGTGTCGTGGCCGCCTTCTCCGAGCGGGGATTTGAGCTCAGCCAGGGGATGCCCGACGACCTCGGCGAGCCCCCGGCAGAGCTCACCAAGGCGACGGTGCTGCGCAACTTCGCCGCTGACGGATCCGACAGTGCCGCCCTGCTCGACAGCGTCGGCTTCCTGACCATCTGGATTTTTGACTCCAAGGAGGAGGCCCGCGCTGGACTCGGGGTGATGGACCTGCAGGAGCTGCGCATCTACACACGCGCGAACGTCATCGCCGCATACCGCGCGGGCATCGATGACCGCAGTGCCGGGATCGAAACGCTCCTGGAGCCCTTCCTCCTCGAGAGTGGCTCAGGTGGCGACTGAGGGCTGGCGAGACTCCGGCCCCGTCCATGCGCTGACACCTACCTTCAGGTGCGTCCACGACCGACGGAGATGTGAAGGCAATGGGAAGACGTGCAAGTATGGTTCTCGGGGCTCTGGCTCTGATCGTCACGGCCGCGCTCGTCGCGGTCTCGTTCTCCGCCCGCGAGCAGGGACTCGACCCAGCAGCCCTCCAGGGCCTCGATGGGATCCCGGCGCGCTACGCGGACATCCCGGCCTCTGGTGTCGTCCTCGGCGACCCTGACGCGCCCGTCTCGATCACCGAGTTCGGCGACGTCGCCTGCCCGGCCTGCAAGACCGCGGCCGAGTCCACCGTCCCGGATCTGATCGAGTCCCAGGTGCGGACGGGTCTCGCCACGATCTCCTTCTCCCCGATGGCCTTCATCCACCCCCTCACCAGCGAGCGGGGCGCCCTCGCGGTGATCGCCGCCGGCCGGCAGGACATGGCCTGGCCCATGATCGAGGCGATCTACGCCAACCAGGGAGGCGAGTCGGAGGACTGGCTGAGCGAGGAGGTCCTCGCGGCCATCGCCGCCGGTGCCGGCCTCGACGTCGCGACCTGGCAGGCGGACTTCGCATCCGATGAGGTCGCCCGCGACTACGCGGCTGCGATCCAGGCCGCCAACGCCGGGGGCGTGTCGCAGACCCCGACCTTCATCGTCGAAGGGCCGGACGGCCGCGAGGTGGTCAGCGGCGTCTCGAGCGCGGCGCAGATCGCCGAGGCGGTCCGCGCGGTGTCCTAGGGCTTCGTCAGGTCAGGATGAGCTTGCCGGCCTGCGCTCGAGGTAGCGCAGGCCGGCGATCACCAGCGCCGAGCTGATCAGCAGGCCGATCACCTGTCCCGGGAAGAGGATGTGGACCAGCGGGATCGGGGCGAACATCGTCAGCGCGCGGCCGACCTGGCGACGTCGCGGAGTCGGGTTCAGTCCCTCGAGCAGCAGTCCGAGGGCGATCAGAACGGCCAGCCAGAGCGTGCCGGCTGCGACAAGGGTGGAGTGGTCCATGTGAGGCACCGTACCTGTGAAGGGGCGCGGTACCGGCAGCTTCTTGCGTTTCGTCGCATCTCAGCTGGCCTCACCGCGAGGAGAAATGCGCAGCCGGATGCCCCTCGGGCATGGTTGATCGCAATGGGAAGAGGTCGAGGACAAGGCACCATCTCTGCGGGCCCGGCGCGGCGGCGGGTTGCCGCGGCCACGGCTCCGGCGCCCGCCCCAGCGCCGAACTTCTCGCAGGCGGTCGCTGAGGTCAGAGCGAAGACCGACGCCTTGATCGAGCGAAAGATCGACCGAGTGGAACGAGGCCTGGAGTCAATGCTCGGTGGCGGGATGATCAGCGATCAGAAGCGCCCCCCTGAGGACCTCATCCTCCTTGCGCTCTGGAGTCAGGCCATCGGCCGCGACATTACCGCCGAGGACTACCTCACCCGAGCCTACGACCACGGTAAGGCCCACATCGCCTGGCTGGAGAATCAACCGCGGCGTCTACCGGGCAGTCAGATCGATCGCGATCAGGAGCTGGCGGTCGCTCACTGGCACATGCAGCGGATCGGCCAGATGCGGATGAACGCCGCGGCCCGCCTGCAGGAGATCACGGACCTGCGCATCCGGGCCACGCAGTTCAACGAGGCGCGGGAGATCGTGGACGCAACGAAGGACGACCTCTCCGCCCTCTGTGCCCACGGTGCGCCGGCTGAGATCCGGGAGCTCGCGCTGCTGCTCGCCGAAGCCCAGGAGTCCGCGCCGCTGGCGGAGAAGGTGAACGCGATGAGCGACGAGGAGTTGGAGGACTTCTCCCTCTATGTCCGCGCCTCGATCGCCGATCCGTCGATCTCGATCATCAGCTCCGGCGATGTCCTCACGGCGCTGCGTGAGTTCACCCCGAGCCACCTCCAGGTGATGCGGAACTTCGCCCTCTCGGGGGAGGACAGGACCGTCGAGATGCTCCGGGCGAACAACAGGAAGATGTCGATCGCACTCAACTCCGGATACTTCCGCGTCGTCGACGCCAAGGCTGTCGTGCGTGGGCTGAACCGTGATGTCAGCCGCTGCGCAGCTGCCGGCCTGTCGCACTTCAACGCCAACTATCGGATCGGCGATGACGCCACGTTCACCGAGCTCGCAACCCTCGCCGACCAGGGGGAGGCCGCGGTCGCGGTCCGGATCGAGCGTCGCGTGGAGTCGTGGAAGTCCGCCACCGCGGGCCTTGAGCTGGTCATGCGGCTTCGCGGCAGGATCGAGGAGACCGAGGCGGAGATCGTCTTCCGGCTGCCGCTCGGGGAGAGCCGCCAGCGCAGCCTCGCCGATCAGCACGAGCGGGCCCTCACCATGGTCAAGGAGCGCGGCCTGCCGATGCCGGCCGAGGGCTACTGGGATCAGGAGAGCGGCGAGGAGTTGATCTCCGGTGTCACCCCCGCCCGCCCGCCCGCCCCGAAGCTCGAGCGGTCGTCCCAGCTGATCGGCTCGAAGGCGGCCTGCCCGCACCGGGAGGCGAAGTGGGAGTCGGGGGGCCATGGCGAATCCGTGCTCCGGTGCTCCGAGGAGGACTGCAAGGTCGATCTGGCGCACAGCCCGACCCACCTCCTTCCCAAGGACGAGCTCTCAGGCATTCGCGGGACCTTCGTCCACCGGTGGCAGCGTCAGAGCAAGGACAACCCTCGCAAGAAGGGACTCGCCGCTGACGACCCGAGCCGCTGGGACGAGCAAAGACTCCGTCGCGAGATCGCGGAGGGCTCCATCGCGCGCCAGCGGGCGCTTGCGATCGCCCTCGGCAAGCCCGAGCCGACCATCGACGATCTGATGGCGATGCCCCTCGCGCCGCGCGATGCCAGGGAGGCCTTGGCAGGGGTGGTGGGGGAGGCCCTGCCATCGCCGAACACGCCCCGCAACGTGAGGGATCTCCTCTCGCGCTCATACCGCTGAGAGCGGGCGTTACCGGCGACTGATGAAGGGACTCTCCCCGGGCCGGCGCGTGAACGGCTCCGGTTCCTCGCGGATGAAGCGCGGAGAGAGGCTCGCCACCGCGGCAGCCACCGCGTCGCGGATGTCCTGGAAGACCGCGTCGAGGCCGGGGCCGTGGGCCGAGAACCAGCCGAGTTCCAGATCGGGCCAGCCGTCCCATCCTCGCCGGAGCTTTCCGTCGGGGAACGCCTGGCGGAAGTCCGCGGCGCATTCGAGCAGGCGGCCGTCGGCCCTGTTGGCGAGGGCGCCCAGGCCGTCGCGTAGCACCCGGGCCGTCTCCCCGCGGAGCCGCAGGGCGATGATCTGGCCGGGGTCGTAGAACTCCGGGTCGGTCATGGTCAGCGATCCGATGCACAGCGGATGCAGTCCCTCGAGGACGGGCGTCGCCGCCCATTCATGCGCGATCGGCTCGAAGGGCATCAGGAAGGGGTGATGTCGGGGGCCCGGCGGTGGATCTCCATGACCGCGGCCCAGCCCTCATCGAGGCCACCCCGGGCCGTCCCGATGCAGTCAAGGAGCGCGTCCCTCTGCTCGACGACCGCGAGGTAGCCCTCCGCCCACCGCCGGACCATCGCCGGGGACGGGCTCACATCGCCGCGCTCGGCGAAGCGGACGAGCTGCTCGCGTTCCTTCTCGCTCAGCGGTCGCTGATCGCTCATCGCTCCTCCTCCAGGGGGCAGAGGATGGCGAGGACCACCAGCGCGCCCTCGTCGTCGCGGTTACGGAGCTCGCGCAGCCAGACGCCCGGGGACTGGCGGGTGTCCACGCCACGGAGCGCCCGGTCGATGTCCCTTGCGGTCGGCCGTGCGGCGTACGCGGCGCCCATCTGGTCGAGCAGACCGCGCAAGGCACCCTCGAGGGTCGGCCCCTCCCCGCTCCAGACCTCATCGGCCACACAGGTCTCATCGCGTCCGCGGTTGGCCTCGACGCGGTAGCCGTCCGGGTCGTCGAGGGGCAGCTCGAGGACGCAGTGCCGCTCGCGGCAGGTCACGACCGCCCGGCTCCAGAGGTACTGCTCGTAGTAGTCGGGCGCTGCCACGGTCCGGGTGTCCCGACGCGCTTCGCTGTCCATCGCGGATGCTGTGGTCATGGGGTGGTCTCCAGTTCGACGATGATCGCCGCGCGGACCGCGGTGGACTGCCGGGCGAACGCGAGGACGCCGGCCTCTGAGAAGATGCGATCGCCGGCGCTCGTGATGTCGTAGATGTGCTCGGCCAGCCACTCCCGGGCGATCGGCCGGGGGTCGGGCTCCTCACCTGCGCGCCCGAGCGGGAAGACGGCCCACTCGTGGCCGCACCCCTGGCACTCATGCCAGCGCACCGGCCTGCCGCTCTCCTCGTCCGCCATGAACTGCTCAGCGGCCTGCGGGTCCTGGCAGGAGGGGCAGGCCTCCGGGCCGTCGCCGCCGAGGTGGATGCAGGAGGGCGGCAGGTCGCGGGTGGTCCCGCGCTCCGCCTGCTCGTCCGCCTGGAGCGCCGCTCTGACCGCCGCGTGGATGCGGAATGCCTCGCCCCCGAGCCGGGGCGTGACGGCGGTCGCGTCCTCGAGGAGCCGGCGCATCTCGCTCAGGCGCTCATCTGCGGTCATCTGCGGTCCTCGCGATCTCTCACCGTCACATCCGGGTCGTTTCGGTAGGTCCGCTCGACGCACGTCTCGCAGGCGTAGACGCGGCGCCCCAGGCTGTGGATGTCCACGGCGCGGGTGCCCTCCCTCGAGCAGCCGACGCAGGGACACCGGTTCCCGCCCGGACAGGGGTCCGGGTAAGTGGCCTCCGACGCGTCGCCCTCCTCGCAGGCAAGCATGAGGGGCCTCTCGATCGCATCAGCGCAGGAGCGGGGATCCATGGGCCCACCGTAAGCCGCCCGGGGGTGTTTGCATCCCGGTCGCCGGCGCGAGGAAAAGCGAGCACGCCGGCACCTCCCACCCATACTCGTGGCATGGGACGAGGCAGAGGACAAGCACCTGGGCGCGGAGTGGCTTCGACACTCGCGCGCGGCAACCGCGAGGGCAGGAGCGTGGCCGCCAGCTCCGGGCCGAGCGCGGCCGAGAAGGCCGAGCGAAAGCGCGAGCGGATCCGAAAGCGCGTCTCCGAGGCGCAGGACCGCATCAGCTCAGGGGTCGAGGAGATCCGCGACTCCGCGGCCTTCCGTGCCTATCTGACCTCCCTGGCGCGCTTCCACCGCTACTCGGCCTTCAACAACTTCCTGATCCACTCACAGATGCCCGGCGCGACACGTGTGGCCTCCGAGTCCGCCTGGAAGGCGCTCGGCCGCACCATCACCGCCGATCAGGCACGCCACCCCATCCGGATCCTCGCGCCGTCCTTCTTCGTCACCACCGAGCGGGATGAGGAGACCGGCGAGGAGCGCAAGGTCCGGATGCGCAACCCGCACCGGTTCGTGACCGCCAACGTCTACGACCTCGCCCAGACCGAGGGCAAGGACCTGCCCGAGGACGGGCCCGCGGGGCTCTCCGGGACCTCTGACGAGGCCGAGGACCTGGTCGTGACGATCGCCAACTGGTGCCGCACCGAGAGGATCGGCTTCCAAGCCGTGGAGGGGCTCGGTGGTGAGGGACGCTTCGACGGTCAGACGATCGTCGTGGACAAGGACGCCGACCACAACCAGCGCGCGCTTCTGTTCGCGCGCGAGGCGGCCCGCGCGGCGCTGACGCGCGATCGCGAGCTGTTCGCCGGCCTCAACACGATCGAGCGCGAGCTGTCGGTGCAGGGAGCTGCCTTCGCGATCGCCGAGGGATGCGGCCTCGACACCTCGAGCGTCAGCTTCCCGGCGATGGCGCGCATCTCCGCCGCCGGCAGCGCGATCACCCGCGATGAGCGCAAGAGCATCGAGCGTTCGGTGGCGGCGATCCAGAAGATCACCCACAAGGTCCTCGGAGGCGAGGCCGCGGCCATCGCCGCGGCGGCCTGAGGCACTGATGGCGCGTGGGCGAAAGGGTCCTGGCGGGCAGCCCGGTGGCTGGCGCGGTTCCCCTGGGGAGCGTCAGCAGCTCGCCGCGCTCCTGACGCAGCTGCCGGTCCTGCCCCAGCGCGGCCCCCGGCGCGGGTTCATCCTCGCGGCGCCTCCGGGCGCAGGGAAGAGCCACGTCTCGGCCGCCCTCGAGAGGATCGTCGGCGCCCACGGACTGAACGCCGATCGGCTCCGCCGCCAGATGGGGTGGGGGCCGGCAGACAAGCGGGCCTTCATGGTGGCGTCCGCGATGGCCCGCCGTCTCGCCGCAGCGGATCAGTCGGTCTGCCTCGACTACAACAGCGCATCCCCTCCGCGCCGGGCGGATGCTGCAAGGGAGCTCGAGGCGCAGGGCTTCGCTCCGGTCGTCATCTGGGTGGACACTCCCTGGGAGGTGCGGACCGCGCGCCTCGGCGAGCGTGAGCTGAGGACACTCGATCTCCACGAGGTCGTTGTGCCGGCGGAGATCGCCCGGCGGATGTCCCACGGCTTCATCGCTCCCCAGCCCGGCGAGGAGGCGATCCGGATCGATGGGACGGCTCCGGTCGAGGAGCAGCTGCGCGATGCGCTCGGTCCTCTCGATGAGAGGCCTGCGCCGCCCACTCGCCCTCTCTGAGGCCTCTCAGGCGCGCGTGATGACGATGAGGTGACCCGCGCCGGCACGAAAGCGTGCGCAGGGGAGGTGGCTGTCGGCGTGGGAGATCTCGATCAGGAACAGCCCTGACGCGTCGGGCCCCTCGCGGACGGCGCCGCGAACGCCTGGCGCGACCACCGCGCCAAGCCCGTCGTCGTGGGTTTCCGCTACGGGGACGAGCACCTCGACCAGATCCCCCTCAGAGGGCATGGACCGGCGTGTGGGTCCCGGGCTGTTCACGGTGCCGGGGGCGTCGTGTCCACCGGCGGCGCCTTCTCTCCGGGCTTGCCGGTCGTGATGACCGGCGGCCGCGGGTCGGCAGGCGGGGCGGGCTCGCTCTCCGGGCGGGGAGCGGAGTCCTCCGGGCCGGCCACCGGAGCGGGGGCGGTCGTGGCCGGCGCGCTCGAACCGCTGTCCGGGGCGAGGCCGTAGAGGATGCTCAGGCGCGCGAAGCGGTCGATCTCGCACCCATCGGTCCGCCCGACATCGAGGCGGATCGACTCGTCGGCGATGGCACCCTCGATGACCATGCGCTCGGGCCCACCCATGATCATGTTGCAGATCTCGGGGGCCGGCTCCTGATCGATGTCCAGGGTCTGCTGGCAGACCACAGGCTCGCGGGCGCACTCGACCGTCCGTCGTGATGTCGGGGTCTCGCTGTCATCGAGGTAGACCGAGACGACGATCTGACCGGAGTCCTGGACACCGATCCGCTCGGGTGTGCGCTCCTGCTCGCTTGTCTCCCCGGTGCACCCTCCGACGAGGGTTGCGACCATCACCAGCAGCACTGAGATCCTGACTGACCGGGCTCGCCTCATGACGAGCAGTATGTGCATCGGCGCGCGCGTCGACGCGGATCCTCCGCTCGCTGGCCAGAAGTCGGACACACCCCACAGCGCCTCCCTACAGTCACGGCCATGGCGCGCGGACGAGGATCGATCAAGAGGGCACTTGCATCACTTCGCCACGGAACGGGCGACACGGTGAGTGTTCACCGCGAGGTGATCCACGGCGCGACGATCTACGTCCGCGACGACAAGACCCTTCATCGCACCGACGGCCCGGCGGTGATCCACTCCAACGGCACCAAGGAGTGGGTCATCCACGGCAAGCTCCACCGCACTGACGGTCCGGCGCTCGAGCGTCCCGTCGGTGAGAGCGAGTACTGGCTGAACGGGGTCCGCGTCAGCGCCGAGGAGTGGGAGCGGATGCGCCGCCATGTCGAGGTGGTGCGCTCTACCGTGCCGAGCGGCCCACCCGCCTGATTCTTTAGGGGCCCTATCGTCGGCCGTGGCTGAGGACCTGGCGCACCGTCCTGCGGAACTCCACCGGCGCGGCGGCGTCAGAGCCCGAACGGTCGCCCAGGTACAGGCTCAGTCGCGCGCGCATCTGATCGTCATCGAGGGCGATCGTCTCGATCGACGCCCGCTCGAGCTCCATCGTCAGGGAACCGGCGAGCCGCAGAGAGCGCATCATCCGCACGTACTCGTCGTTCCTGGTCTTGTCCCACATCTGGTAGTAGCTGTAGGTCGTCGGATAGGCGGGGCCGGCGACATCCTCGGCCAGCGCGATGATGATCGCCGAGGTGCGGTGGGGGCAGGGCGGGGATCCGCAGGTGCAGAAGACCGAGAGGTGCCCGGGCTGGGCCCCGACGATCGCCAGCGCCTCGTCGTTGAACACGACAACGCGCTCCCCGGTCTGGGTGTGCTCGATCTCGTCAACCAGATCGAGACCCGCCGCCGCACGACGTCCGACCACGTATCCCTCGACCAGTGATCCGGAGACGAGGCTCCTCTGGGCGCGTGTGAGCCGGACGTATGAGCGTGGGTCGTCTCCGCGTTCCTCGTCCAGGAACGCCGTCATCACGGTCAGGTGGGGATCGAGAGGGATCCTCAGCAGTCTCAGGGTCTCCCGCGCGCTTCGACGCAGCTGAGGAGTGGGGGCAAGTCCCCCGGTGGTTGTCTGTCCGCGCCCTCTCGCCACCCTGCGACTCTAGGGCGGGGTCTCGCTCCTCCGGTCTTTCTTGTGCACCCAGGAGGCTGCCCCGCGCGGTCGGCTCACACGCTGAATCGTAACCGGCGACTCGGAGAACCTGCCGATGTCCGAGAAGCACCTATGTTGGTGCGCGTGAGCAGGGGGCGCACAACGATGAGAACCACGGTGCCGGCGGGCGGCCGGGCGTCGCCCCGGCACCTGGAGCGACTCGACGCCGTGGCGTACGGGCAGTGGCAGGAGACGCTGCGCTCGCTTCACGACGAGAGCGCGCTCCACCTCCATCTGCCGCCCCAGGGGCAGCCCGGCCTTCGGTGCGATGGTTCGGCGAGCCCGGTGATCGCCCTGGATCTCGATTCGACGGTGTTCCCTCTCATCGACGCGGTCGCGTCGATCCCGGGTAACGAGGACTTCTCGATGAGCGAGGTCAGCCACTGGGACTACCTGATCGGCCGCTTCGGCGGGATCGCGCCGATGATGGAGCTCCTCGAGGCGGCGATGCATCCTGACCGCAGCCTTCACGTGGCTCCGTATGCCGGATGCCGCGAGGTCCTCACCGAGATCATCGAGGCCCACAACGCGCGCCTGGTGGTCATGACCGACCGTCCTCTGCGCTGCGTCGGGCACACGCGCGAGTACCTCGACCACCACGATCTGCCCTACAGCGCGATCCTCTGTGGCCGGATGTCGGACAAGATCACGATCAGCCGCCTTCTCGGCGCCAGGACCATCATCGACGACCGCCCGTCCACGCTCGAGGCGGCCCACGCGGCGGGGATGGCCACGCTGACGCTGGCCCATCCCTACAACGCGTCGGTGCGCTCAGAGCTCGGGATCGCACCGGCGGACGACTGGAACCAGCTGGCGCCCGCTCTCGCGGCGGCCCTGGCGGCCTAGGACGCCGAGGTCTCCCCGGCCGGCGCCGGGATGAGCACGGTCCTCAGGTCCTCGGCGAGCTCCCCCATCAGGGCGTCGGAGAGCGCGAGGTCGAGCTGCCCGCCGTCGATGTCATCGACGATCAGGCTCCAGTGCGGGGTTCCCGGCTCGGGGGCACGCAGCGACACCGCGGTGGGGATCGCGGTGATCGCCCAGGCGAAGGCAGGGGCGGCCAGGGCGGGCGTCGGCTCCCAGTGGGGCAGGTCTGCCGGGACGTCCTTGCCGGCGATCGCGATCGCCCCGGCGAGCTCGGTGGCGTGGCCGGCGGCGAGTGGGACGCTGACCGCCATGTTCGGCCCGCTCGCGAGCGCGAGGTAGTGGGTCGGCAGCTCATCGGCGGACACGTCCGTGGGGAGCGCCTCCTCGATCTCGACGACGTGGAGTTCGTACCCGGTGATGTGGAAGGAGAAGGTCTGACGCATGCGGCGAGCATGGACCAGTCGGGATCGGGGCATCCCCAAACTCCTCCCGGCCCCTCGCGCACACGGATAAAGCCCGCTGGTCCGGTGCCGGTCGCCTACGGTTGAGGGCGATGGCGAGAGGTAGATCACACGGCACCACAGGGCGCCCGAGGCACTCCGGACCGGCGCTCGATCCCGGTGAGGGACTGGCGCGGCTCATGCGTGGAGCCGTGGACTGCCTGCCTGTGGGGGACCTCGAGCGAAAGCTCGCCCTCGGCCGGCCGCTGCGGGTCAAGTTCGGGGTCGACCCGACGGCGCCCGACATCCACCTCGGGCACACCGTCCCGCTGCTGAAGCTCCGCGAGTTCCAGGACCAGGGGCACACGGTGGTCCTGATCATCGGCGACTGGACCGCCCGCGTCGGTGACCCGAGCGGCCGGAGCGCGACGCGCCCGCTCATCGACCCCGAGGCCGTCGAGCACAACGCTGCCACCTACGCCGACCAGGCCTTCCGGATCCTCGATCCCGAACGCACCGAGGTCCGACGCAACGGCGAGTGGTTCGCCCAGATGGGGCTGTCCGAGGTCTTCCGGCTCGCCGGCTCGGCGACGGTGAACCAGATCCTCCACCGTAAGGACTTCGCTGAGCGCCTGAAGCGCCAGCAGCCGGTGTCGATGCTCGAGATGCTCTACCCGCTGATGCAGGCCTACGACTCAGTGCGGGTCGGATCGGATGTCGAGATCGGAGGGACCGATCAGCTGTTCAACCTGATGATGGCCCGTGACCTCCAGGGGCAGTTCGGCGCCGCGGACTCCCAATCGGTCCTGACCATGCCGTTGTTGGTCGGCGTGGACGGCGCTGCGAAGATGAGCAAGTCCCTCGGGAACCAGATCGGCGTCACCGACGCGCCCGAGGAGCAGTTCGGCCGGGTCATGCGACTCCCGGATGAGGCGATGCCGAGCTGGTTCGAGATTCTCGCCCCCGACGTCGCGATGCCACCTGACCCCTTGCACGCCAAGCGCGAGCTCGCCCGGTTGATCGTCGCTCGCAGCCACGGTCAGCCGGCGGCGACCGAGGCCCAGTCGAAGTTCGACCACACGGTCAGCCGGGGGGAGGTCCCCGAGGACGCTCCCTCACTCGTCATGGCAGAGCGCAGAGGTGAGGTGCACCTGCCCGCCCTGATCACCGAGCACCTCGGTGTCGCCTCCCGCAACGAGGCGCGCCGCCTGATCGGATCCGGCGCGGTAAGCGTCGACGGCCGCAGGCTCACCGACCTCGACGTCCCGGCGGCGGACCTGATCGGCGGAACGCTCCGGGTCGGGCGCCGGCGCTACCTGCGCATCGCCTGATGCCTCGAGGCGAAAACCAGGCCCCGCGGGTCGGCCGGGCCGAGACTTCTGCCCGAATGCCCGCCACGCCCTCCGTCTCCCCGCAGCCGGTCCACGCCCGCGCCCTCTCCGAGCTACTCGATTCCGAGCGACGCCGGCGCGCCGGGGGTCTCGCCTCCGGGGCGACCTCGCTGGAGCGGATGCTCGAAGCCCGCCGGCGGGAGGACCGACGCGCGCTGCTGCGAGAGCTCGGTGACAGCTGCTGGGCGGAGACGACCGCCATCTACCTGCCGATCGCGGCGTCCTTGGGCTTCCTGCCGGCGATGATCCACCGCTTCGACGACCCGGGCACCTCCGACGCGGAGAGTCTCGAGGTCTGGGTCGATTCATACGGGCTCGTGCTCGTCTTCGACACCTGGCACAGGACCCATGTGAATCAGGCATGGCTCTGGCTGTCGGTCAGGACTGACGCGACCGGCTCCGAACGCCTTGACCGGATCGGCGCGGGCACCTTCTCCGATGGCTGTTGGAGTGGCCGTGTCCCCGCGGTCGAGGGGCTCAGCCATTACGTCCGCGAGCTCCGGGGCATCGGGCCCTCGGTCTGGTCCTGGGACTCGCCGCCGCCGGGATTCCACCTCCTCGACAGGAGTGAGCTCGTCTTCAGCGATGACTCTGACCGGCGTGAGTTGACGTCAGTTCGCGCCCGCCGGTCGCCCCTGTTGGCTGCGTAGCGAAGATCTGCCAGGCGGGGTGCCGCAGCTTCGTTCTATGGCTGGCGTGTGAACGCCTCGAGCGGGATGGACTGGGTCCGGTCCGCTCCGGAGAGGGTCAGGGCAATGTCGGCGCGGTCGACGTCCAGTTGAGCGACGTTGTTGATGATCGTGACGCTTCGCCCGCCGGCCGCCGCCGTGTCGAAGCCGTCGGGGGCGAGCACGGTGACGCGGGCCGCCCGCGATCCGTTCAACGAGCCGAGAGGGATGACACCGCCCGTGGGGATGGCCCTCGGATCCGGGCACGTGCTCCGGACCCCGTCCTCCTCGACCACGGCGAGGCACAGCCTGCCCTCGACGCCTTCGCCGGCGAAGATCGGTCCGGCGGGTGTCGTGGTGGCCAGCCGGAGGCTCTCAAGGATGAGGTTCGACACTTCGGGGTCAGTGATTCCGAGAAGGGGCGTACCTCGCAGATCCGCCGCCGGGCCCTCCAGTACGCCGTAGGAGATCCCGCTGGCGCTCGAGCTGGAATCATCGCCGCTGACGAGGACCGCCGAGACGATCACCGCGAGGGTCACAAGCGCGCCGACGGTGAGGTAGAAGAAGCTGGTTCTTGTGTCCGTCGGCATGTCAGTTCCTCGACTGAGGGTCCGCGTGTAGTACCCTCCGCGTGTCTGGCTAGGCCTACTTAGAACCCCTTCTCCGCCTTCCCAAGCGGATCTGAACGTGTGAGATGTTTCACACAGATGTGAAACGCAACGCAAGTACTGAGCGGTTAGCAGGTGCTGTACGCGCTATATGGCCACGAACCCCATGGCCAAGCCGATCTCAGCAACCCCTTCCCGAGACACCGCTCCCCGAGCGGGATCTCAGTCTGCCCGACTTCGGAGGGTTGCGACATCCCTGTTGGCAACCGGGATCTCGGTGCTTTTTGCCTGCACCGTCGCGACCGCGGCACCCGCTTCGGTGGCCGTCATCGACACCTCGAGCAGTGCCGGCGCGGGGCTCCTGCCGGGTGTCGTCCTTGCCGAGGGTCCCGCCGGGGCGGATCCGCGCTCCCACGGGTCCCTGATGAGCGTCGCGATCGCCGCTCCCTGGGGCTCGGCGCCCGGCGCCCCGGTGGTCCACTACAACTGCGCGACCCCGCAGGAGCTGATCGACGGCGCCTGCGCCCTGCGGTCGATCACTGACGCCGCCGAGCGCGGGGTCGGGGTCATCTCCCTGAGCTGGAGCTTCCCGATGGCCTCGGTTCCCGAGGCATACCGCGCCGAGTTTGCGGCTGTGGTCGCCCGGGCCCGCGCCCAGGGGACGCTGGTCTTCGCAGCGGCCTACTCGGGTGGCCCGACCTTCCCTGCGGATCTGCCGGGTGTCGTCTCGGTCGGCGCCGCCGAGGCCAACGGTTCTCCCATCGACCCGGCCGACAACGCCGCGATCCGGGTCGCGACCCAGAACGCCCCGGGGCGGGATGCCTCGGGCGTCGAGATCGTGCGCCTCGGTTCGTCGTTCGCGACGGCCGAGGTCGCCGGGCAGGCGGCCCGGATCATCAGCGAGGAGCCGGGCGCGGGTCTCGACCGCGTGCTCGCCCGGATCGACCGCACGCTCGGCCGTTCGGCCCCCGGCGCCGCCGGTCCGGTCGCAGCCGCCCACTCGGGGTCGCAGTCGCGCCCGGGCCGCGCCACCGCGCCGGGTCCGAGCGTCGCGAGCCTGCGCCGTCAGCTGCAGAAGTCGATCACGACCCGTCGGGCCGGCCGGGTCCTGATCATCCGCGGCACGCTGCCGCGCGGCGGGGTGCTTCGCATCTCCCACGCAGGCACGACGCGCACCCTGCGTCGCCTGCCGGCCCGGATCCGGGTCGCCTCGCCTGCGCACCGGGTGATCCCGGCGAGTGTCAGCGTGGCCGGGGTCCGGATCGCGATCGCGATCCGCGTCCCCGCCCTGCGTCGCTAGAGCAGGTCGCCCTCTCGGGGCTCCTGGAGCGCCGGGGCTGCCGCTATCAGGCTGCCGCTCGGATCGAGACCGCTTTCTGAGAGCTCGGTGTAGAGCCGGAAGGCCTGATCCGGTGCTTCGGACTCGAGTATCTCCCCGAGGGTCGTGATCGCCGCGCCGAGGCGCTCCGACAGCTCGGCCTCGGCCTCCCTCAGCCGCTCTGCGGTTTCATGGACCTCGAACATGCGCCCGAAGTCGCCTGCGATCCCCGAGTCATCGATCTGGCTCCGCAGGCGGCCCCGCTCAGCGACTGATGCCAGGAGGGCCTGACATCCGGACTGGACGGCGCGGACGCGGCCTCCCAGATGAGGGGCGACACGGTCCTCGAGGCCACGGAAGACGAGCACCAGGTCGAGGACGGTGTCGATCGCGGCGGGATCTCGGATGGGCACGCCGGCATGGTCTCAAACTCAGTGCGCCGCCGCGTGCCGTACCCGGGTGTTCTCAGGTGACCCTCAGACGGTCCCGGTGCGTAACAACTCTGATCCCTGTGAGAGCGACGATGACATCCGCCGTAGTCCATGAGGAGGTGCTGATCCTCGAGCGTGCATCCGAGGGAGATGAGCGTGCCCTCGAGCTGCTGTATGACCTCTACGCGCCGGCGGCCTACGGCCTCGCGGTGCGGATGGTCGGGGAGCGCCGCGAGGCGGAGGACGTCGTCCAGGAGGCCTTCATGACGCTGTGGCGCTCCGGAGCGCGCCAGTTCGATCCGGAGCGGGGCACCGCCCGCGGATGGTTCATGGCCTCGGTGCGCAACCGCGCCTTGGATCACCTGCGCGCACGGGCCCGCCACAACCGCCGGGTCGCAGTGGCAGAGCAGGCGGCCCGGGTCGTGTCCCAGGTCGAGGCACCGACCGAGGACCTGGTCATCGCCGTCGCCCAGCAGAGCGCCGCCCGGGAGGTGCTGGCCACGCTCGGCGAGGATCAGCGTCGGGTGATCGAGCTCGCCTACTTCGACGGGCTCACCCACCGGGAGATCGCCGCGGATCTCGGAGTCCCCACGGGGACGGTCAAGAGCCGTCTCCGGGTCGGCCTGGAGAAGATGCGCACGGAGCTGAGGGAGCGGGGATGGGCGACGTGACCGACAATCACGCCCGCTTCGGCGATCTGCTCGCCGTCGCGGCGCTCGGTGCCGCGGATCCTGATGAGGTGGCAGAGGTGCGCGCCCACGCCACTGAGTGCGTCGTCTGCGCCGACGAGCTCCTCGGTCTGGAGAAGGCAGCGGGGGTGCTGGCCCTTGCGGTCGCCGACTGCGAGCCGCCGGATCGCCTCCGCGCGCGCGTCCTGAACGCCGCCTGGTCGGAATCCGCCCCTGCTAGCGACGCCGCGCAGCCGCCGGCCCGCGTCCAGGGCGTCGTCCACGACCTCCGCGCATGGCTCGCCTCCCGGGCTCCCCGGGGTCGTTTCCTCGTGCCCGTCGCGACCGCGGCCCTCGTCCTCGTCGTCGGTCTCGGGTCTCTCGATAGGTCCGAGACCGCTTCGCCGGTGGCTTCGGCGACCGCGCTCGTCGGCCTCGGGGCCGAAGGCCAGGACTCGGCGGGGAGCATCGCCCGGTTCGAGGAGTCGGATGTCTCCTACATCTCCGCGCGCGGGCTGCCTGCGCCTGACAGCGGCACGGAGTATGTGGTCTGGCGTATCCGCGATGGACGCTCGCAGGCTCTCGGCGTCCTCGAGGGGGCGAACCCGAGCGCGGTCATCGTCCGCGGTGTCAGCGCCGGCGACGAGATCGCCGTCACGCTCGAACCTGTCTCTGACCGGCTTCCCAGCCGCCCGAGCAGCCCTCCTGTGATGAGCGGCTCGATCGCCTGAGCTGAGGCATCTCCAGGTACGAAGGCTGAGCTGCAGGGGCACCCAGGTGACGTAGTGTCATCACATGCCTCGCTCCCTCGGCCCGGCCCCCGCCGGGCTCATCGTTCGAGACAGCCGGCGCCTTGTCTGCCAGAACGGCACGAGCAACAAGGAGTACATCGGCGAGATCTGTGAGGACCCGCGACAGCCCGGGGTCTGGTTCGGGGTCTGCCGCTGGGGCCGGATCGGCGCCGCGAGCAGCGACTCACTCGTCGCTCGCGGCCCGAGCTTCCGGGCCGTCGCGAGCGAGGTCCACACGAAGCTCCAACAGAAGCTGAGGGGCCGTGGCTCCTCGGTCTACCAGACCGACGACGGCGCGCCGCTCCGCTTCTTCACCGAGCCATCAGCCACTCCGGTGCCCGAGCCCGAGCCGGTCGTCGAGGCCGCCCCGGCCCCGAGCTACCGCAGCGTCAGCGATCTCATGAGGCGCCACTCCCGCTGAGGTGAGTGTGGGAGTGGCGCCGCCTCCAAGTCGGAGGCCGAGCGCGCACCTCCCAATCCCCCACTGTCCGTTGGGTTGTGCGTCCCGGGGACGCGCGATGTTCCCTGGCGGTTCATCACGGGCGGGGAGTAGACGGCAGGGAGATATCGTCGGAATCGACCCTTGACCATTGGGGAGGTGGCTCGGGACCTTCCAGGGCATAGGGTCGGCCCTGCCCGCCTCCGAACAAGCGCAGCAACCTTGCGACGCCTCACCGCCCTCATAGTCTCATCGGTCCTCGCAGCAGTGGCTCTCTGGCTACCCTCGGGCGGTGCCGCGCACTCGGGAGCAAGCGAGCTCGCCGGCCTGAACGCGTTTCGCGCGCTCCACGGCCTCACACCCGATCTGCAGTTGGACGACAAGCTCTCGTCTCTCTGTCGCGCGCGCAACGAGTTCTTCGCACAGCATCCGACCCAGTCCGGGCACGCGCTCTCGCCTGACCTGCCCGGCTACAGCACCCAGGCTGCCATCGGCGCTGCGATCTCGGGACTCGGCTTCGGAAGCTTCGCGACACCGAGCACCCCCTTCTACCGATACACCGGCGTCGGACGCGGGACCTCAGCGGCGTACCACTTGGCGCCCCTCATCTCCCCGCGGGTCACTCACTTCGGAGCGGACTCGCTCGGCGGCGTCTTCTGCGGCAATGGGTTCGAAGGCTACTTCGACGAATCCCTTCCCGGGTTTGTCGAGGGGACGATGGGCACGATCCGGTACGTCGCCCGTCCTCCCGACCCTGTCGGGCGCGTCTACACCTTCCCGGGGCCGGGAATGCCGGTCCCGTATGAGGAGTTCACCGGAGGAGAGAGACCGATCGGCATCCCGGAGGCGACGGGGTTGCCGTCGACCCACGGCCCGGTCCTCTGGGTGATGCCGTACGGGGGCGTGATGGCGGGAGAGTTCGCCTACTACGCCGACCACGCCCAAGTGGTGGGCCCGGAAGGGGCGGTCGCCGTTCGGACGATCGATATCTCACACCCGGGCGTGCCTACCGGCAACAGTGGATACGCTCACACCGCCTCGGTGCCAGACGGCGTCCTGATCGTCGTCGACGCGCCATTGAAGCCGCTCACCCGCTACACCGCGACCGCCACGGTGCGTGGCTACTCGACAGGGCGGACGCTGAGCCACACGTGGTCGTTCACGACAGGGCGGCCCGAGCCGCAGGAGACCCAGGAAGAACTGAACGCATCGGCGGGGCCCTGGACCCGGCCGGCACCGCGGCCGCAGCTCACGCCGCTGCGACGCGTCTGGCGACAGCGCCTCGTCAAGTTGCGACTGACTGTTCCCGTCGCGACCCGGCGCATCCAGATCCGCGTCGCAGGCGCCCCCATGGTCAGTCGCAAACCCGCCAAGACGATCCTGGTCCGCCTGCCAGCCCGCCTCGGCCGGCACCTCATCCGGGTGAAGGCTCTCCCGAGCGGCCGCGTCCTGCGTGCGGTGGTTGTGCGGAAGGCGCATCGGGGGCGCGACCGGTAATCCGCCCAAGGCGACGCCAACTCGTTCGGGTGGTGTCGAAACCTTCCTGGCAGAACGCCTGAGGCGAGGGGCGAGCCTCTCCGCGGACCGACGGCCCTCATGTTTCCCTTCCGGGGCCGCGGGCCCGCCCCAGGCGAGAGACCGGCACCCGTTGTCGAGGGACGCCGAGGATGGGGGCATGAGCAGACTGCTTCTCATCGACCTCTCGAACCTGACCCACCGCTCCATCCACGGATACCCGCCCCTGTCAGACAGCTCCGGGCGCCCGACCCATGGTGCTCATGGCGCCGGCGCGATCACCCTGAAGATGATCGGCGCCCATCGGCCGACCCACCTCGTGGCCGCCTGCGACTCACCGCGCGCGGATCTCGTCAGGCGCACCATCTACGCCCCCTACAAGGCACACCGGGTCGACGCTGATGACTCGGTGTCCCACCAGCTTGCTCTCGCCGAGAAGGTGCTGGCGGCTCTCGGGGCGCGGCTGGAGCGGTGCGCCGGCTGGGAGGCCGATGATGTGATCGCGACCCTGGCGCGTCGCTGGGAGGGCGATGAGGTGGTGATCTGCTCGGGGGACAAGGACCTGCTCGCCCTCGTGGACGAGCGGACCCGGGTTCACCTGCTGGGTCGCGACGTCTTCGTCAACCCGCAGATCTGCCAGGACCTCACGGGCCTCGATCCGCGCCAGATGACCGACTACAAGGCCTTGGTCGGCGACAGCTCGGATGGCTTTCCCGGGGTGCCTGGGATCGGGGACAAGGGGGCCAAGGCGCTCCTGTCGCTCTACGGAGACCTGGACGGTGTGATCGCGGCTTTCGCGCGTGGGGAGCTCACCGGCAGGGCAGCCAGCGCCATGGCGGCGGGCGAGCAGATGGGAAGGGTGAGCTACCAGCTGGCCCGGATGCGCGAGGACCTGGATCTGGACCTCAGGCCCGCGCCGTGGAGCTTCAGCGCCGAGAGCGCCGATGCGCTCGATCGACTCGAGATGCGCTCGCTGGCTGACCGCGTCCGCCGCGAGATCTGAGGACCGGCCGGATCCGATCGGATCCGGCCGGTCCCGAGGGCCTAGCCGACGAACCCGCCGCCGGTGTTGAAGACCGACGGACCGCAGAAGGCGCCGCGACGGAAGGTGGTCCTGTTCGTGCCGTCGCTCATGCGCACGACGATCCGCGAGTCCCGGAAGCCGTGGTACCTGCCATCGAGGCCGAGGCGCACGCGCACCTGGCCGTGGCGCGGGGTCGCGCCCTGGCGCACGGCGTTGCGCGGACGCGTCGTCCATGAGCGGCAGACGGTCCGAAGCACCCGGCGACCGGTCGCCCGGGCCGCGGGCCGGACCACGTCAGGCGCCCCGGGGGCGGTAACGGGGGGCAGAGGGGCTCCGCTCGGCGCGACCGGGACAGGGGCCGGATCGGCCACCGGGGAGGCCACCGGAGCCGGCGCCGGGGGCGGGGTGGCCGGAGGGGCGGGGGTGGCCGGGATCACCGGGGGCGGGACCGTCGCCGGAGGGGCCTGGTTCGTGCAGGTCAGGGTCTTCTGGGCGATGGTGCGCGGGGCGTAGGTGTAGCCCCAGCCCCGGTAGCTCGCCTTCAGGGTGATGGTGACCGTCCCCTCGAGGGCCAGCGGGATGCTCACCGGGCCGACGGCGGAGGTCGTGAAATCGACCCTCTTGCTCGCCAGCAGGGTGCTGCCGCGGTAGACCTCGCCGACCATCCAGTTGCGGTCGCCCGCCTTGAAGTCGCTGCCCGAGAAGGTCGCGACCTCGCAGGTCAGCGTTCCCGAGGCTTTCGTGGCGGTGGCGATCTGCGGAGCGATCAGGCAGCCAGAGACCATCAGTGCGCTTGTGAGACCCGTCAGTGCTCGGCGGTTCATGTTCTTCCTCAGTTCATCTCTGACCGTCGGGCTTGACGACCATCGTGTACGACGCTAGTGAGGAGGAACGTAGGCCGGCTGAGGTCTTGTGCCGGTCAGTCTTTGTGAGAGCAAGCCTAACCCGATGACAGTCTGAGCGAGCCCGAAGTCCTGGGAGCTTCTAGGGTTTGCACACCATCAGCCAGGCTCCCGAGAGAGCCCGCTGATATCGGACGTGCCAGAGCCCGTCGATCGCAGGCATCCGCGGCAGGTCGTCCCGCCGATCGCCTTCGGGCCCGAGGTCCAGGCGTCTCACCCCCGCCTTCCGGGGAGTTGCCGACGGGATCCCGTGGGACATAGCCTGCGCCGGTCACCTGACCGACAGCGGAGCTGGCGCGATGCCCCGAGGCCTTCCCTTCCCGTCACGCCTCGCCGGCGCGATGCTGACCTGTGTGGCGCTCGCCCTGGGAGCGGTCGGGGTGATGGGGGCCGATGAGGCCGCCGCGGCCCCGAGCGGTGCGGTCCGGGTCAGCGTCTCGTCGTTGCCGTCGGGTCAGCCGGCGCGCGTCGTCCTCAGTCGCTCGGGACAGCGGACACGGGTGGTCTCCGCCCAGAAGAAGACCCTGAGGGGGCTCGCGCCCGGTCGCTGGAGAGTGGTGGTCCAGCCGGTCACGGCGCGCCGGCGGACCGGGGCGGTCCGGGCAGGGGCGCGCATCAGCCCCGTGAGGGCCCGCTTGACTGTGACGGTCCGCCGCGGCCGGGTGGTGGCCTTGCGGGTGGCCTACGGGACGATCATCAACCCGCGTGTGTCCCGGGCGCCGAGGGTTCTCGGGGTGTCCGGCGCCCCGGGGCGCCCGAGCGCGGTGCGGGTCCCGCGCTCCTCGAGCGCGCGCGTCGGTGACTACGTGGTCTCCGGGCCGACGGATGCTCTGCCGTACGGCCTGATCGCGCGGGTCTCCTCGGCCTCCAACGCAGCCGGTGCCCGGCAGCTCGGTCTCCAGCATGTCCCCGTCTCAGATGTCGCCCCGGTGATCTCCTACTCAGGCCCGCTGGTCGGGGTGCGGGAAGCCCCGAGGATCCAGGCCTTCGGCGGGGACGCCGACCTCAGCCTGTTGGGAAGCAGCTGCGGACTCACCGGCGGAACGCGTCTGTCCGGGGGCTTCGACCTCGGCTCACCGCGGGTCGAGGCCGACTTCAACGCGTCCCTGTTCGGCGGTGGCCCGAGGGCTGACCTGATCATCCGGGCCCGGCCGTCCTTCAACTTCAGCTACCTGGCCTCCGCCGGGTTCTTCTGCGAGAAGGAGATCGCGGCCGTCGCGGTGGTCGGAGTGATCCCGGCGCCTGTGCCGATCCCGGTCTACGCGGCGGTGCCGCTGAAGATCAGGGCGCAGTCCACGGCCTCGGCGTCGATCGAGACAACGGTCTCGTGGGACCTGGCGGTCGGGATGCGCACGCGCCGCGCGGGGGTCCTCCTCGCGGCACGGCCGGTGTTCGAGGCGTCGAATCCGTCGGCGTCGATCACCGTCTCCACGAGCTCGGAGACCAAGATCGGACCCTCTCTCGGCTTCGAGGTGGGCGTCGGCGTCCGCTCGGCACTCAGCGTCAACCTCGAGGTGGAGAGCGCCGTCGAGTTCTCCGCCCGGCCCGATGAGTGCTCCTGGGACTGGCGCCTCGGCGGCTTCACCGTCAAGGGCAGCGCGGGCCCCCTGTCGATCAACACCCCGCCGGCCGGAGAGATCAACCACCGGATCTGGACCGGGTGTGGGGGCTCGACCTTCGGCCGCGCGCCGAACGCGATCCGGAGCGTCGACTTCCTCAACCGCGACTACACGATCCTCTGCCCTCCGGGCGACCGGGTCACGGCGATTCAGGTACGCAACGGTCGTTGGAGCTCCGCAACCAGCAATCCTCCTGGGGACTTCCCCACCATCCAGCCCATCATCTCCTACGGCGATGCCACCGGCGACGGCCGTGAGGACGCCGCCCTCTACACCGACTGCTCGGCCGGTGGATCAGGGTCGGTTCCTAACACGCTGGTGTTCGAGATGGGTGCTGACGGCCAGGTGCGTCAGGTCGGCGGCGTGGTGTTCGGGCGCCGCCCGACCCTCTCCGGCGGCGTCCTCACCACGCGCCTGTTCCTACGGACCATCTCTGACCCCGCTGGGTCTCCAAGCATCGAGCAGATCGACCAGTGGCGGTTCCAGAACGGCGACTGGGTGAAGTTCTCCTCGGTCAAGCAACCGTATTCGGGCCCGGATGTCTGACCGCCGCAGCGGACGGCGGAGAGTCTCCGGGGCCCGCCGTCCTCGGGCGGCCCTCCGGGGCTAACGCTTGCGCAGGAGCTGGCGCGCTGATTCGAAGAGGGTCTCGGCGAGTGAGAGGAGCGCCGCGTCGTCCCACTCTTCAGGCGGTTCCACCTCGATGACGGTGCTCCAGACCGGACGGGCGAAGGGATCGGGGTCGCGCCCTGCCGGGAGGCGTGTGAGGATGACGTGATCCTCCTCGGCCTCGCTGACGAAGACCGAGAAACTCGGGCTGAGCGCCCCGAATGCGAAGCCCTCGAAGATGAAGTCCACCGCTTGACGCGCCGACAGGACGGGTTCCCGCGGCTTGCTGAGAATCGTTTCGAGGCGGGCCCTCGCTCGCGCCGTCGCCTCGTCGATGTGCATCGCCGCTGAGGCTAGCGGACTCGGATCCAGGCGGATCGGTTGCCGACGCGGTCGATCGCCCTGATCTGAGTTCCCGCGCTGACACGGACGAGACCGCGGTAGGCCTTCCACGACGAGACCACGCCGGCGGTGCGGGTCTGGTAGCGGGAGACGCCGGCGGGCGCGTCCGTCAGTCGCACGAGCGCGCCGGGCCGCGCGCGGGGAGCACGCTGGTCCCGGACGATGAGGACCTGACGGGGCTCGCTCGCCGCGTCGGCTGCGTGGAAGCGGATCCACCAGCGACCGGGGGTCAGATCGAGCAGACGCGGCACCGGCCGGTCGGAGGCGGCGTCGAGGCCGTTCCGATGACGTGCGATGCGGATCGTCTCGGCGCGGGCGGGAGCGCGCAGGGTGAGTCGTGTGATCGCATCACGGACCACGATGCGACCAGGGCCGGTGATCACTCCGCCGCGGGACGGCGTCAGGAACCGGGCGGGCGTGGGGAGGAGGCTCGGCTCCTCGGCCTGATCCGGGGCCGTCGGAGGCGTGGGCGTGGGAGCCGGGCCCGCGGGCGCGATCGAGACCGCCAGGCGGCTCTCACGTGTGGTCTGGTCGGTCGCGATGGTGGTCAGTCGCATCTGGTGGGATCCGGCCGCGATCACCGGAAGGGGCGCCTGGCGCTCGGCGGGCCCGAGCCGGCGCACCAGCGTGTCGCCCAGGTGGAGCTCGAAGCCCGCCACGGCCCCGGGCTCGCCGAGCAGCTGCCAGTGGATCACGCCCGCCACGCTCGGCTGCGCGGCCGGGCCGCTCAGGACCGCCCGCGGGGCCTCCGAACGACGGATCTGGCTGCTGACGGCACGCGCGTTGCCGACGCCGTCCACGGCGCGTACCGAGACGACCGACCCTTCGGCGCTCGGGCGCAGGCAGCCGAGGGGGTCCTGGCAGGTGAACCGTCGAGGTGAGAGCTCATCGCTGACGGCGACGACCGCCCCGTCGATCAGGACCTCGTAGCGATCGACGCCCGACAGGTCGATCGCGGCGCTCCAGGTGATCGACCAGTCCGGGCGGTGAACGTAGCGCGGGGCGCTCACGGAGAAGGCGCTCGGAGGGCTCTGATCCGTGCTGAGGGTGCGGGTCTCGCTCGAGCGGACGTTGCCGCTGTGGTCGACGGCGTCGATCCGCCAGCGGTGAGGTCCGGGGGGCAGGTCGGAGAGGGGGCGGGCCGACAGCGAGAGTCCGGAGACCGTCGCGGCGACCTGATCATCGATCACCAGGCGGTAGCCGGCGACCCCGCTTGCCGCGTCCCATGACTCGCGCCAGCGAAACAGCGGCCGGGGGCCGTCGAGGCTCGCGCTCACGAGCGAGAACTCCTGCGGGGCGGTGGTGTCCTGCGGCGGCGAGAGGAGGGAGTTCAACGCCGCGGCGAGGTTCAGCCGGCGGCCGCTCCGCGTCGCCGCCGCTGCGGGGATCGGATCGCCGGAGCTGGCGATGAGGGCGTTGACCCGAAGCGGGGAGAGGGAGGGGTCCCGGCCGAGCAGCAGCGCCGCCGCGCCGGCGACGTGTGGAGCGGACATCGAGGTGCCCGATGAGATGCCGTAGCCGCCCCGCCCGATCGTCGAGGCGATGCCAGAGCCCGGCGCGAGCAGGTCCACGGTCCCGGCACCCCGGTTCGAGAAGCTCGACAGGCCGTCCGAGGAGTCGCTCGACCCGACGCTGATCAGGCCCGGCGTCGGACAGGCGGCTGGCATCAGCTGGGTCTGGTCGAGGTCCACGGCCTCGTTCCCGGCCGCCGCCACGACGACGACCCCGGCGGCCATCGCCTGAGCGATCGCGTCGCAGACCGCCACGCCCGCATCCGGGGTGGATGTGCCCCAGCTGGCGTTGATGACCTTGGCTCCCGCGCGGACCGCGTAGCGGATCGACTCGATCGCATCGGCGTGGGTACCGGTGCCGGAACCGATGAACTTGACCGGCATGATCCGGGCGTTGAGCGAGATGCCGGCGACCCCGATCCCGTTGTTGCGGACCGCGGCGATCGTGCCGGCCACGTGCGTGCCGTGGTCATCGGCTGATGAGCCGGCGGAGACGGCTCCGTTGCGCTCGATCACGTTGGCGCCGTGGATGTCGTCGATGTAGCCGTTGCCGTCGTTGTCGCGTCCGTCCACCACCTCCGCCGTGTTGCGCCAGATGACCGGGGCCAGGTCGGGGTGCCCGATGTCGATCCCGGTGTCCGTGACGGCGACGAGCACCGGCACACCGGTGGGGTGGTCCCAGGCCGCCGGCGCCCCGATGCGGGCCATGTCCCACTGGTGGGACCAGTAGTGGTCGTTCGGGATGGCGTTCGGGCGGACGACCGCCCGGTCGATCACGGCGCCCTGGATGCCCTCCTCATCGGAGAGCCGGTCCTCGAGTGCGTCCTGGTTCACCGCGGCGCGGAGGCGATAGACGCGCCATCCCCCGTAGAGGGGTGAGCTCGAGCTCGCGCCGAGCTCCTCGCGCACCCGCGCGATCAGCTCCGGGTCGTCCTTGTCCGCGAGGCGGACGAGCACCTGCGTCGCGGCGGGGTCGCCGCTGGCCTGCGCCGGCGCGCTGGCACGGTCGATCCCGGCGAGCGCGCCGGCACCGAGGAGGACGCCGAACCCGAGGCAGGTGAGCGTGATGGCGATCCGTCGCATCGGCCCAAACCTGGCAGGCGACTGGAGAGAAGTCCCCGTTTGTGAGGGGCGCGACGGGCCCTGTGCGATCCCGCGTCAGTGCGGATGCGATAAGAGTTGTGCGCGTCGTCGCGGGGGCGCATGTTCGGGACGTAAAGAACAGAGGGAACGAGAAGAGAGCGAGCGGACGACCCCACCCACTCTCAGATGCCTTCGGGCTTTCTCTGCGTCGCCACACTCAGCCCTTCTCGCCCCCTCTGATCTTTCGCCTACTCGCCCGGACCCCGGTGGCCCCTATGAGTGGAACCGACCCACAGGGCGACGCACGAGGTCCCATTCGTGAGCTGTTAGAAGCACGAAACGGCCTCAACAGCCCGAAAAGGGGCACTTACGCGCGCTGAGGCTCAGCCCTCGACGCTGATTGCGCAGGCGGGCTCGGCGAGGCCGACTCCGGCCCAGTAGGCCCGCAGGCCCGCGACGAGGTCCTCCGAGTGGACGTGGTTCTCGCCGGACACCCCGATCTCGAAGTAGCCGAGGAGGTCCTTGCGGACGTACAGCGTCGCTCCCGGGTGCTCTTCCAGGAACTCGGAGATCAGCTGCTCCAGAGGCTTCTTCATGGCGCGATGGTGCCCCGCGGCCGGCTCGAGCGCAGGCCTTTCCCCATTGGATCCCGGAGGCGCGCGCTGACGCCGCGGCGGTTCAGCTCGTGCCGAACACCAGGTGGAGACCAACAGGAGGTAGGAGGGCCGCGAGCTCCGGGTCGAGTCGGGCGATTCGCTCCATGGCGGTGCTGCGCTCCGGGCCGGTCGGCTCGCGCTGGGCGCTCAGGTCGACGGGAGTCTGGACTGCCGGGTGGCGGGCCAGCTCGACGCCGCAGTAGCCGACCAGGTGCTCGGCGGAGCCGGAGTAGACCTCGGTGAACCCACACGGCCCATCGGCGTCCTCGAACCAGGCGCTGATGGGGTCGGCCTCCATCTCGTCGATCCGCTTCGAGACCGCCTCGTTGAGAGGGACTCCGTAGATCAGGTAGACGATCGGATACATCAGAGGCCTCTCAGCGATGGAGTCCTGAGCGCGGTCTCGGCGCTCGGCGGTCGCCCCGCCCGGACCCCTCGAACCTACGTCGCCCGCGTCGCCCCGACGCACCCCGTACGACCTCTGTGAGCCAGAAGAGGGCTAGGCGTCGTCGCTGCGCGGCCTAATAGCCGGACGTTACAAGACGACGGTTCTGTCAGCGGCGCGGCTCGCAGGGAGGCCGGCGGGGGGCCTGGGCGCCCCACGGCCCGGCGTACTCACTCCCTGTCCTTCAGCGCGCGAGTGAGAGGGCTAGCGAGTCGCTGAAGCGTCCCGCCTGAGGCCCGCCGTTGCAGGTGCCGTCCGACTCACCCGGTCGCTTGATCCAGGCGAATGCGTCGAGTCCTGGGAGGGAGGAGACGCGGGGCGCCCGTCCGAGTCGTCGCCCGGGCGGGTTGCACCAGGCGCCCTCGGGGGCCGGGCCGGCGCCGTTGCGGCTCGAGTCGATGACAAAGCGCGTCGATCCGCCGAGGAGCCTGCGCAGCTGCTGGCCGTAGGCGATCGAGGCAGTGTCGGTCTGGTGGTTGCTGACGTTCAGGGCGAACCCGCGCAGCCGGGAGACCCCACTGGCGCGAAGGCGGACGGCCATGGTCTGCGCGTCATGCCAGGACGAGTGCCCGGCGTCCAGGTAGACGGCACGGCCGCCTGCGCTGAGCATCCGGCCGGCGCGGGACAGCTGCCCGTAGCGCGCCTGGCGGCCCGCAGCGTCCAGGCAGTCGGCGCCGGCGATGGCATCCGGCTCGAGGATGACCGCGGCCCGGTGGCTGGAGAGGGTGCGCGAGACCTGACGCACGAGGCCCAGATAGCGGGCCGTGTCGGAGGCTCCACCGGCGCTGTGGCTGCCGCAGTCGCGGCCGGGGACCGCATAGACCACGACGAGCGCGAGGCGCCGGGACGACTTGGCCCGGGCGAGGTAGTCGCGTAGCTCACCCAGGCGCTCAGGGCCGGTCATCCAGAAGGCCTGGGGTTGGCGGGCGATACGGGCGACGGCGCGATGTCTCCCATCTCCGGCGCGTCGCATCTCGAGCATCCGCGCATGCGCAGCCGAGGCCTGATCGACGAGGACCGGGACCGCGAAGGGGTTCGGAGCGGCGAAGGCGGGAGACGGGGAGGACACCGAGGCCGCTGCAGCGGCGAGGGTGAGCGCACAGATCAGTCGAAGGGCCATCGGTCGAGCCTTGGGAAGGGCACGCGAGCGCCCTTTCTTCTCGCCTCGCCTGGATTGCGGCATGTCAATGCCCGGATCCGGGTGAGCCGCGTCCGGCGCCTATCGCGATAGGCGCCTCAACGTGACAATCCAGGGGCCCGATTGTCACGATTGGCGGACACCTGGCGGGCCCCGGACAAGAGACTCGCGTGCGCCCGCGGCCGCATTCCTAGAGTCGCCGGCATGTCCATCCTCGAACGACCGGGCGCCCCTCGGCGCCGCCCGTGGCCCCGAGCTGACGCGGAGCTCTCGCGTTGGCGCGATCCGGTGTCGCTCGCCTCGTGGGTCGGGCTCGCCTCGATCCCGGTCCTCAGCGTGGCGGCCATTGCCGACCGGGCCGTCTGGTGGTGGCCACTCGGACTGGTCGGCTTCTACGTGGTGTCGGCCCTCGTGGTGCGCGACCGCTTCGCGCCGCTGGCGATGACGGCGGTCGGGGCGCTCAGCATCTCGCTCGTCCAGGGCTGGGACTTCAGTACCGTCACCCTCGGCGGGGTCTGCGCGCTTGGGCTCTGGGTGATGTGGAGGGCGCTGCTCTCACCGATGCCAAAGCCCGCAAGCCATCGGGGCTCAGAAGCCGAGCGGGCCTGGCTGTCCCACGAGGTCCGCCGGCTGCGCGTCGAGATCGAGCTGGACGAGGGAGATGACCCGCAGGTCTCCGCCGATCTGGCCCGCGATCTCCTCGAGCGCCGTGCCCACCTGGCGGCGCTCGAGGGAGAGGCCTAGCGGGACCGCATCTGGGTGATCGCCTCGGCGAACCGCCCGTGGGCGTGGTAGGTGCCGAGCAGCCGGCCCTCGACCCAGTAGGCGGTCGGGGCGCGGCGGGAGAGGCCGCGGAGCACGACCTCGTGCTTGCCGACCCGGGCGATCGCGCAGGAGTCCGCGCGCGGGTGTTCGGCGAGCATGCCCGCGATGAAGGTCTCGTCGACCTGCTCGAGCGCCTCGCGAAGCATCGCCTCGTTGCGGGCGACGAGCCCCGGCCAGACGAAGCGGAGCTGGGCGAGGGCGGCGCGCGGGGAGAAGGAGACCTCGGGCACCGTGTCGGTGGTGGCGGCGTTCTGGGGCGGTGCGACGAGGGTGCTCATGGTGATCTCTCCGGGTCTCGGGTTCAGGGGTTCTAATCGCTCAGCGCGTACACGCGATGATGGCTGAGAGGCCTCTTCGCGCGGGCGCTTCTCGCGCTCTCAGGAGGTGGTCGGTGGGCCGGGCAGGACTCCAAGCACGTTCGGTCAAGGCGGGCTTAGGCTCGATGGCGCCGATGCCTTTCCTCGCCCTCATCTGGAGCATCGCCGGCGCCCTCAGCCTCGTGCTGTGCCTGGCGCGCGCTGATGCCCTCTGGGCTTCGACCGCCGCGGCCATGGCGACGATGGGCATCCTCTCGAGCGCCGGCGCTGGAGTCCCCGTCCAGGTCCTGGCGGGGGAGGTGGCCTTCCTGGCGATCAGCTACATCCACTGGCGCTCGGTCTGGTCGTCGGACCCACCGCTGGCCGGCGGATAAAGGGCGGCCCCGGGCGATCCCGGCCCTACGATGAGCAGTGATGAGCCGGGGACGAGGAGCGCGACCGTTGACGTCCCTCGCGGGCCCCCGTGTCCCTCGGGCGCCGATCGCGACCGGCCCTCCTGACATCGCACCACTCCTGACCGAGATCGAGCGCCGGGTGGTCGACCGGGCGGGGGACATCATCGAGACGGCGCTCGTCGACCATGTCCTCGAGCTCCCGAGGGACTACTCGGGTCTCATGGGTGGCCTGAGCGGCGACACCCGGCTGCCGGCCATGGACCTGATGGTCCTCGCCGAGCTCTGCTGTGTGGAAGCTGATTTCGAGGACGCACGCGCCCGGGTGAAGGAGGCGATCGCCCACCAGGAGGCATTCCTCACCGAGCTCGAGGCGGCGACCCTGTCGCCGCGGACCCGGGCCTCACAGCAGATCTGGCGCCTGCTCAACCTCGACGGCATCAGCGACGCCACGAACGCACGCGCCGACTATCTCAAGGGACAACTCGACCTGCTCGAGGCGTGGACGGCGGTGCTGGGCGAGCTCGATGACGATCTGGAGATGGCCATATGCGGCGCCCGTCAGGGCTCGATGCCTGACGGGCAGTCCTGGCTCTTCGGCAGTGATGAGCGCCTGGTGCGCTGGCATCTGCGGCTGCGCGAGAGCGAGCGGTCCGTCATCGAGCTCCTCCGCAACGGCAAGCCGGACCTGGCCCGCGCGCTGACGGTGTCCCAGCTCACCGATCACCCCGACCGCGCGAGCAACCGGGCGTTCGTCGGCTCCTGGGATGATGAGGAATGGGAGATCGCCTCCCGCCTGGCACGGGCATCTGAGGAGCACATCACCGGGCTCGGTCTGTTCTCGAGGAAGTCCGCATTCGCGCTCGAGGCCGCCAGGGCCCGCCCGAGCGGGATCGCCGCAGAGCTTCTCGGCCCCCTGGCGAGCGGCCCCGAGGCCCGGCACCCGAACCACCGCCACCGGCCGCATCTGAAGCTCCCGCTCCGGGGCAGCGCCTCGGATGTCCATGAGACATGGCGCGGCCTGATCCGCGACGCCGCCTACCACGGCTTGAACGGCGAGTACCACCTGCAGGACACCCGTCATCTGCGCGCGAGCGTCGGGGCGACCCGGGCCACCGTCCGACAGATGATCTCCGCCGGAGCCGAGCCCGTCGTGGTCGCTCGCTCGTTCAGTGAGACCCTCTATCCGAACCAGCAGACCATTCCGGAGCTCCCCGTCGACTTCAGGGAGGGCCGGTGCCTGTACCTGGGAGCGCGGGTCGAGGCGTCCGAGGACGGGCGGACCGTGGAGATGCTCGCCCTGACCGAGCTCAACCTCTCGACCGGCGCCCGGCAGGCGAACACGATCCACGAGGCGGCGCGTTCCTGTCGGGACTGGCCGCTCGATCTCTCAGACCGCGAATGCGATGTGATCGTCTCATGGTCAGGAGCCGCGCTCGAGCTGCATGACGAGCCGGACCGCTCGCACGTGACGCCACCGCCGGCGCTCGATGCGGTGCTCCAACCGAGTGCCTGCACACACCCTGGCGCCATGTGGAGGGAGGACCAGGCCATCGGGGACTCGCTTTCGGACCTGCTGGCGCTCGACTGCCCCCGGTGCCTTCGCAGCCGCCTGGCTGTGATCCCGGTCCACCGACTGCCGCTGTCGCACCCGAGCCGCCGGGAGGCGCTGGCGCATGAGGATGCCTACCTCACGCGCCAGCGCACCCGGGAGGCCCTTCGAGGGGCGGGCGAACAGCAGCTCGCCTCGATCACCTCGATCGAGGGGCTTGCGATGCGAGATGGCCTGGCCGATCTCTCTGTCCCGCGCTACACCGTCGAGCCATCCGCTCCGGCGACCGCCGCCACGGGACGCAGGACCATGAGGGACATCCTCGCCAACACCTCCCGGCGCTGAGGCGTCCTGCCCTCAGGCGGAGATCCCGACTGGTCCCCGTGACGCCAAACATCTCGTGAGTGTCGGCCGGGGATGCGCGGAAGCCGGGGCGTCGTCGAGAAGGGCCCGGGGGAGGGGGCAATTTTTGACCCCCCACCAGCGGGGGGAGGGGGCAATTTTTGACCCCACAAAAGAAAGGGGGACTGACTAGGTCTTCTTGGAGGAGGAAGAGCTGGTCCTACTGGGACCTAGGGGAAGTGACAGAGAGGACCTAGGGCCTAGGGGAACGAGGCCTAGCAGGACTAGGGGGCGCGCCCGCTAGGCTGCCGCGATGCGACGACTGATCCCCGTGGTGTGCCTTGGGCTCCTGCTCGCCCTCGTCAGTGGGTGCGGCTCGGAGGACGGCGGCGAGGCGTCGCCCCCCGTCCCCGATGACGCCGCAGCGGTTGCGACCGCGACCACGGCCGAGGAGCCGACCCCCGCAGCACCGGCAGCTCCCGCTGAGCTGGCGCTCACGGTGAATGCCGCCGAGATGGCGGTCGCGGACTCCCTTCCGGACATCCCCTACTGGGAGGGCTACGCCTTTCGGGGGACCCGTAAGGGAGACGACGCCGTCTGCGTGAACCGGATCCCTCCCCGTGATGACCCCGACGCGACCGTCTCCCATGTCGTCGTGACAGGCCAGACGCTCGCGCTCGGTGAGCCCTTGGACGGTCCGTGTGCGAAGGCTGCGGAGAACGCCGACAAGGCGATCGAGCGTGGGCGGACGTTCTTCCTCGCGATGGACGACGACGCGATCCTCCTCGAGGAAGTCGTTGCCGGCGCGCAGGAATCCCGTCCGGGATCGGTCGCGAACCTGCGCCGGATCGAGAACCGGATCCGTCAGCGCCTGAACGCCTATCTGCTCACGGGGGCCGAGACGTCGGTCGGGGCGAACCTGATCCTCTCCGCGGCCTCTGACGCCGTCTTTGCCGCCGAGGCTCAGGATGTCGCGAAGATGGCCGAGATCCGGCGCGAGATCAGCGAGGCCCGGACGACGATGACCGCGGAGTTCATCGGCTAGGGGTTGACCGCCCTTCCGATGTAAGGCTCGCCCTAGTGTCGCCACTTGGCGACAGACCGGAGAGCCGAAGGATCAGGAGTCGACCGGGCTTGGCGCGTCAGCGGATCCTGATGTGGCAGCCGGTGACGGGAGCGCGCGCCTGCTGCGACGCCCTCTTGACGGTTGCTTCTCTCCACGGTTAGGTTGAGCCGCCCTCACACTCGCCGTGGCGCTTGCACGTCCGGTGCGCGGGACCTCCTCAACCGACACGAGGCCAGCGATGAGTTCCCGCGGTGTTGTTCTCTTGACGCTTGTGGGTCTTGCGGTGGGGCTGCTGGCCGGCGCGGAGAAGGCCCCCGCGACGATAGGCGTCGTCCAGAAGGGGTCGATCGAGTGCCACAGCGGCAGAACCTGGGCCGTGGCGCCGGTGATCAGGTCGAGCGGTGTCTCCTGGTGGTGGCCGTGGTTCTACACCGAGGAGAACGGCGTCGGGAAGTGGACCCGAGGGCAGATCCAGTTCCAGTGGCCGGGGCAGGGGCCGTGGCTGATCCCATCGAACGGCGTGAACGCAGGGGCGCAGGACGGGCCCCGGCAGGAGCGGTTCGGCACCCCCTTCCGGGCCGCTGTCAAGAACTACATCTACGACGCGACCGATGGGCGCTGGTACTACGACTATTCGGATGGACTGTGGTTCGCCGTGAACCAGGGCACCTTCAGGACGGGGACGGTCTATTGCAACCCGTGATGGGCCGTGTCGAGGATCGGATTCCGCTGTGAGCGCGCCGCCGGCACCTGGGAGCCCCCACCGTCGAGCTAGGCCGTGGGTTGGGCGGTCAGCCGCGACGCTGATCGCGGTGAGCGTCGTCGCGGCGTTGGGGCTGGGGGTGGCACCGAGCCTCGTCTCGAACGAGAAGGCCGCCGCCCAGAACCCCTCTCTCAATCCCATGGAGAAAGTGGTTGCGGGAGGCTTCTATAAAGCGCGTCTCACCTACGAGAGGACGACGCCGGTCTACCGGCCGGGGTACAGCAGCTCGAACTTGGACGATGTGCTCGTGAGCTGCCTCACCATGAGTCCTCGTCGTTGGGACGGGAGGAGCTACAAGGCCAGATGCAGTGTGAGCTGGCTGGCTCGTGAGTATCGGCGCCTGACTCCTACGACGTACGGATACATGCTTCTTCGGCGCTGCAAGCTGGTGCCAACGCGCTCCTGGGCGCGACGCTGGGGGAGCACCCGGGCGATCATCGTTCCGACCGTTGGGCGCTTTAGCGTCTTGAACGGGACTGCGACCACCAAGTGCCGGGTTGTTCAGCGGCTCGGCCGGGTCGACCGGTTCGGCCGGTACACGCCGACCATCGCGTCGCAGGCGCCGATTCCCCCGCGGGTGCCCCCCGTTCGAGCGACCCCCGCCCCGCCGCCCGCCGCCCCGGTGCCCGGCTACGCCGGCCCGCCCCCGTTCCCCCCTCCGCCTCCACCCTCAGCGACGCCTTTGTCGTGATCGGACGCGCGCGTCCCGGCGCCCGCTCCTTGGCGCCGGTCGGCGGGGGATGAGTGGGAACGCCAGGCGGGGCGCCGGGACGCGGCGGCGGCCCCATCCTGGAACGGTGAGAAACGAGCGGGGGAGACGGGCCCCGCTCGCACACTGGCCCGATGGACCGACGCCAGATCATCGCCATGGGAGGCGGGGGCTTCTCGGAGGAGCCTGACAACCCACTCCTCGACGACTTCGTCTTCTCACAGTCCGGAGCGGAACGACCCCGCATCCTCTTCCTGCCGACGGCGATGGGCGACCACCCGGGGCTGCTGCTGAAGTTCTACGCGGCGATGGGCCCCCGCTCGTGCGTGCCGAGCCACCTGCCGATGTTCGTGCGCGGCCGCCAGGATGTCCGCGAGCAGATCCTCGGGCAGGACATCATCTACGTCGGCGGGGGCAACAGCGCGAACCTGCTCGCCATCTGGCGCGCCCACGGCATCGACCTGATCCTGCGCGAGGCCTGGGAGCGCGGGATTCTGATCGCCGGCCTCTGCGCCGGGGCGATGTGCTGGTTCGAGCGTGGCATCACCGCCAGCTTCGGCGGTGATCATCTGGTCCCCTTCGACGACGGCCTCGGGATGCTCGCCGGAGCCTTCTGCCCCCACTACGACTCGGACCCGCGCCGGGCCCCCGCCCTCCAGGCCGCCGTCGCCGAAGGGGCCATGGACGGTTACGGCGTCGAGGACGGCGCCGCGCTCCACTTCCGCGGCCTCGACCTGGTGGAGGCGGTCAGCTCACGTGAGAGCGCCGCCGCGCACCGCGTGTCGCTCGACCCGACCGGCGGTGTGCTGGAGACCCGTCTGGAGACCCGCTACCTGGATGTCTCCCCGCCCGGACAGTCCGGGATCGGACCCTCGTTCCCCTGGTAGCGGCCGCCGGCCCTACCTGGAGGTGATGGGGCTCTCGAGGCCGTGGACCCGGCGTCCGGCGTCGGTGAGCTCCCAGAGGTGCTCGGTCTCGGTCGGGTGGCATTCGAGGTGGCCTGCGTCGCGCATCAGGGTCAGCGCGCTCTGGAACTGGCCGTTGCGTGTGATCTCGGTGCGGGACACGACGACCGGCCGCAGCTGATCGGTGCTCTGACGGCCGTCCTGGTCGAGGATGGCTGCGATCGTCGCGGCGATCTGCGCGAGTGGCCCTCCCGGGCCGACGACCTCTGCGGGCGGGATCATCTTCTCGTGTTCCTTGTCTCGGGTGCTCTGGCCTCGAGCATAGGCCGTGCGCCCCCGGCTGCAGGCCAGGGCGAGAGACCTGGGGGGCGGGGCCTTGGGCCTCGGCGCCGCAAGACCCATGAGACGCGGCGGCTACCCCAGCTGGTCGGTGTACATCCCGTCGCGCCCGGTCTGCTCGAAGTAGGAGAGCCGGTTCAGGTCGGGGGTGGCGCCGGGAGTGCTCGCGTCACACGGCGCCCAGCCCTGTCCGGAGACCATGACCGAGAACCAGCCGCGCGCGAGACACTCTGCGATGCCCGGCCATGAGCCCTGCCAGGCCGATGCCTTCGGGTCGTGTCCCTCGCAATCGCAGCCGAGGCGCTGGCCCTTGCAGACGGAGCATCGCTCGACGTCGCAGCCGGGACGGTGGTGCTCTTCGACGCAGGCCCCGCAGTCCGGGCAGTCGGGGAGCTCCTGTGCCATCTGGGGATCCCCGGAGTCCGCCGGCATCAGGAGGCGTCCTCGTCGACGCTGACGCGCTCACCGATGCCCGGGAGCCGCAGCTCGAGGACGTCGACCATCCAGCCGGGCATCCCGCCGTAGCTGGCGCCGACAGCGTCGATGACGACCTGCTCGGTCGTCTCCGGGTCCTTGAAGGCCGCAAGCGCCTCGGGGTTGTCGGCGAGGTGGAGCCCGAGGTTCACGAGCAGGTTCATCAGATCCACGGCCGGGTCGTGATCGCCGTCCAGGCCATCGGTGAGGAAGTCGGCGGCGGCATTCAGCGCGGTGCTCACCGTGGTGCGGTCGATCGTCGTCGGGGTCTCGCTCACGTCTGTCTCCTCGCGGCGCTGGGGGTCCCCATCAACGTAAGCCGCCCTCGGCGCCGTGCCTCGCCCGGGAGGAGACCCTCCGGACAAGAGGATCGACGTGCCCCAAGCGCCTGCGAAGCAGCCGATCGCACCCCGGTAACGGCCCCTGCCGCCGCGAGAGATGGGGCGACCGGCTTCCCGGTCTCGTTCAACGACGATCGTGGGAGCTGGCGGGTGTCCCCGCCCGATCCCACAAGGGGTCAGTCGCTGTTGTCGGCGAGGATCAGCAGGCGCCACTTGCCGAAGAACGGGTCGGTGGCCTCACCGTTCCACTCGAGAAGCCTGTCGAGGTCGGCCGGCAGCTGATCCGATGCCAGCGCCTCGAGCAGCCCGGCGTTCTCCTCACCGTCGATGTCGATGGGGTAGAGCCCCTCGAGCAGGAGGGGGTAGGCGCGCCGGCAGCGCGCCGGCCAGAGACCCGCGAACGATGACTCCAGGAGGCGGTCGTAGGCGACCAGTTCATCCAGGAGCGGAGGGCCGAAGGCGCCGATGTTCGATGAGTGGAGCTCGCGGCTGATCCGCTCCATCGCACTCAGCGTCTCGGGCCGGGGGGTGAGGATGGTGCCGACGACCTCGACCTGCGCACAACCGACGCCGGCGCACTGGTGGATCAGCCGCATCCACGAACGGCTGGATCCGGGCTGCCAGAACACCTCCGATGCCTCATCGAGCTCGGGAGAGAGAACCAGCAGCGGCAACCTCAGGCCGAGCTCGTCCGGGTAGGCGACGTCTTCGTTCATCACCACTGACACTAGCCGACGACGCGAGAGCGCCGGCGCCTCTCGACTCCGCTCACCTATCCCATGGGGGCGCCCCCGGAACCGGCCAGGGTTCGTGTCAGAGGCCTCGATGAGAGGCGCCGAGAATCATCTTCCTGACTCGCCGCTACCGTGCGGGTTTTCACCGCCTTTCGCCTGCAAACGGCAAGGTCCGGAGCGGATGCGAAAGCCCGGCAATCGGGACCGGGCGGGGTAGTGTCAGTCATCCGTCGCGCCGTTGGCGCGCACCCCTTTCGAGACGCCCCAAGGAGGCCTCCACACCCATGACCACTCAGATCGCCAGCGCCACCATCACCCTCTACACCCGCCCCGGCTGCCCCGGCTGCCGGATGAGCAAGCAGGTCCTCGAGCGCAACGGCGTCGAGTTCGAATCCCGAGATGTCAGCGAGGACGCCGACGCGCTCGCCGCGATCCAGACCCTCGGCTACACGTCCCTGCCGGTAGTCGTCGCCGGCCTCGAGCACTGGTCGGGCTACCAGCCGGACCGCCTCCAGGCCCTCAGCGCCTGATCGGCGTGGAGCTGCGGATCGTCTACTACAGCGCCCCGAGTGGGAACACCCGGCGCTTTGTCGAGCGCCTCGGCCTGCCGGCTGCTCGCGTCGACGATGACGAGGCCCTGCGCGCCCTCGGCGAGGGCCCGATCTGCCTGGTGACCCCGACCTACAGCGGCCGCGTCCCGGCTCCGGTGGCCCGCTTCCTGCGGACTCCTGAGCACCGGTCCCGGCTCGCCGGTGTGATCGCCGGGGGGAGCACAAACTTCGGCGCTGACTTCGGCCGGGCGGGCAAGCTCGTCTCCTCGGCGTGCGGGGTCCCGCTCTTGCACACCTTCGAGCTCAGCGGCCTGCCCGAGGACCTCGAGATCACCCGCAGACAACTGGAGAGCATGTGCAAGTCCCCGCACCCATCGACTACCTGAGCCTCAACAGTGAGCTGAACATCTACGGCCCCGACGGCCGTATCCAGTTCGCAAAGGACCGCGAGGCGGTGCGGGGCTACTTCCTGGAGCACGTCAACCCGAACACGGTCTTCTTCCACAACCTGGAGGAGAAGCTCGAGTACCTGGTGGCCAACGGCTACTACGAGGCCGCGTTCCTCGCCCAGTACCGGCCGGCGTTCGTGAAGGAGCTCTTCAAGGCGATCTACGCCCGGCGCTACCGGTTCACGACCTTCGTCGGCGCCTACAAGTTCTTCACCGGCTACGCACTGAAGACCTTCGACGGCAGTCGCTACCTCGAGCGGTACGAGGACCGGATCGTCGTCTGCGCCCTCTACCTGGCGCGCGGGTCGGAGAAGCAGGCCCGCCTCCTGGCCGAGGAGATGATCGCCCAGCGTTTCCAGCCGGCGACCCCGACCTTCCTGAACTCCGGCAAGGCCCAGCGCGGCGAGCTGGTGTCGTGCTTCCCCGCCGGCACGCCGGTCGAGACGACCGAGGGCCCGAAGGCCATCGAACTGATCCGGGTCGGCGACACGGTCATCACCCACGACGGCTCGGCCAAGGCCGTCACCGACGTGATGGAGCGCGCCAACGAGGAGGGCCTCGTCGCCCTCTCGATCTCCGGTGTCTCCGACGTCTACTACAGCACCCCTGAGCACCCGGTCCTCGTCCACCGCCCCGGCGCCCAGCACGACCTGCGGCCGTGCCTGGTCGGCGACGGCGACCAGACCGACGTCTGGTGGGTCCGCGCCGGCGACGTCCAGGAGGGCGACCTGCTGGCGATCGACCCCCGTCGCATCGGCGAGGCGACGGCTGAGGAGGACGTGGCCGCCCTCGCGGTCCCCTCCAACGTCGCGACGCTCGAGCGCCCCTCGCGGTCGAAGGCGGCCAGGGCGGCCGCTGGCGCCCAGGCGACTGAGGTCCTCCGGGTCATCGCCGGGCACCTCATGGCCCCCGTGACCAAGGCCCGCCGGACGCCCCGCGCGCCCATCACCGTCTACAACCTCGAGGTCGAGGACAACCACACCTACCTGGCGCGCGGCGTGGTGGTCCACAACTGCTTCCTGATCCAGATCGAGGACTCGATGAACTCGATCGGGCGCGCCGTCAACAGCGCCCTCCAGCTGTCCAAGCGTGGCGGCGGGGTGGCCTTCAGCCTCTCCAACCTGCGCGGCGCCGGCGACCCGATCAAGAACATCGAGGACCAGTCGAGCGGCGTCCTGCCGGTCATGAAGCTGCTCGAGGACTGCTTCTCCTACGCCGACCAGCTCGGCGCCCGGCAGGGAGCCGGGGCCGTCTACCTCCACGCCCACCACTGGGACATCGAGACGTTCCTCGACTGCCGCCGCGAGGCCGCCGACGAGAAGATCCGGATCAAGACCCTCTCACTCGGGGTCGTCGTCCCCGACATCACCTTCGAGCTCGCCCGGGGGGACGAGGACATGTACCTGTTCTCCCCCTACGACGTCGCCCGCAAGTACGGCAAGCCCTTCTCGGACGTTGTGATCAGCGACGTCTACCGCGAGCTCGTCGACGACCCGGGGGTGCGCAAGCGCAAGATCAAGGCGCGCGCGTTCTTCCAGCTCCTCGCCGAGGTCCAGTTCGAGTCCGGCTACCCGTATCTGCTGTTCGAGGACAACGCCAACCGGGCCAGCGCGGTGCCCGGGAGGATCGTCATGTCGAACCTCTGCGTGACGGGTGAGACCGAGCTCCTGACCGACAAGGGGCCCCGCCGGGCGAAGGACCTCCATGAGTCCGGCGAGGATCTGCGCGTGATGGTCGACCGGCGCACCATCGGGACTCGAGAGGCGAGCCTGCGCGGCCTGGAGGAGTACCCGGCGATCCCCATGGCCCTGACCGCTCGACAGGCCGAGGTCTTCAAGGTCTCGACCGTCGAGGGCTTCGAGCTGCGCGCGACCGCTTGGCACAAGATGTTCATCGAGCGCGATGGGGAGGTCCTCGAGGTCCGTCTCGCGGAGCTGATGCCCGGCGACCACCTGCTCGTCCAGTCCGGTGAGGGCCGCTTCGGCGACCATCACGACCCGGACCTCGCGTACCTCGCCGGCTGGCTGGCGGGAGACGGGACCTTTGGGGAGCTGAGGAGCGGCGCCGACACCGCTCGCTGGGACCTCTACGGGGACAAGGACCAGTTCGTACCGGATCTCGAGCTGGCAGCCGTCAACAGCCTTGCTCAGCACCATGACGGCGATGTCCACCACTCCTCGACGCTGACGCCTGCCTTCCGTGGCGAGTACGCCGGCCGGCGCAGCCTCTCGAGCGCGCCGCTCACCCGGGTGCTCGAGCGGCACGGTATGACGCGTGAGTCCAAGCTGCGGGTCCCGCAGTTCGTGAGCGAGGGCAGCCGCGAGACGGTCTGTGCCTATCTGTCCGGCGTCTACCAGGCCGACGGGTCGGTGTGCGGCGACGCGAAGGCCAAGACGTGCTCGATCCAGCTGGGCTCCGTCGACCGCGGGTTCCTCGTCGAGGTCCAGCGTCTGCTTCTGAACCTCGGGATGTTCAGCCGGATCTACGCCACCAGGAAGGCCGGCACGAGCCTCCTGCCCGATGGCCGCGGTGGGCAGCGCGAGTACCCGACCCAGCAGCTCTACACCCTCCGCATCAGCGACGCCGTCGGACGAGAGCGGTTCATGGACACCGTCGCGCTCTCACCGGAGGCGCAGGTCAAGTTCGAGCGCCTGAACGCGCCGTTCCAGAAGCCCTACTACCAGGCGCCCCACCGCTTCCGGGCACGCGTCGCGTCCGTCGCACCGGACGGGATCGAGGACGTCTACGACACGACCGTGGATGAGGCCCATTCGCTCATCTTCAACGGCTTGGTGACTGGGAACTGCTCGGAGATCCTGCAGCCCCAGGAGGCCTCTGAGATCGATGACGAGCAGGCCTTCGTGGAGGTCGGCAAGGACGTCAGCTGCAACCTCGGCAGCCTCAATATCTCCCAGGTCATGGCGGGTCCGGACATCCGCCGGACCATCGACGCCGCGATCCGTGCCCTGTCAGCGGTCTCGGACATGTCCGACATCAGCTGCGTGCCGACGATCCAGGCCGGCAACCGGCGCTCACACGCGGTCGGGCTCGGCCAGATGAACCTCCACGGCTACCTGGCGAGCCAGGAGATCCACTACGACTCGCCGGAGGCGGTCGACTTCGTGGACGCCTACTTCCGGACGGTCGCCTACCACGCGCTCTGGACCTCGAGTGTCATCGCCCGCGAGACCGGCGAGTCCTTCGACGGCTTCACCGAGAGCGGCTACCACTCGGGGGCCTTCTTCGAGCGGTATGCCAAGGCCTGGCGCCCCCGCACCGCGAAGGTGCGGCGGATCATGCGCGACGCGGGCATCGAGCTTCCGAGCGTCGAGGACTGGGCGCGGCTTGCCCGCCATGTCCGCCGGCACGGCATGTACAACCAGAACCTCCAGGCCGTCGCCCCGACGGGCTCGATCAGCTACGTCAACCACGCGACCGCCTCGATCCACCCGATCACCTCGATGATCGAGATGCGCAAGGAGGGCAAGATGGGCCGGGTCTACTACCCGGCGGCCCACCTGGACGACGAGAACGCCGAGTACTTCAAGGACGCGTATGAGATCGGCCCTTACGCGCTGATCGACGTCTACGCCGCCGCCGCCCAGCACGTGGACCAGGGGCTCTCCTGCACTCTCTTCTTCACCGAGGAGGCCTCGACGCGCGACATCAACCGGGCCCAGATCTACGCCTGGCGCAAGGGCCTGAAGACCCTCTACTACGTGCGCGTGCGAAGCGCCGTGCTCGAGGGCACCGACACCGAAGGATGTGTTTCATGCGCAGTCTGAGCGACGAGGCAACCACGCCGGCGCCCGGGGGCGCCCTCGCACCATCGGCGTTGATCGTCCCGAAGCGTGCGATCAACTGGAACGCCCTCGAGGACGAGCTCGACAAGATGGTCTGGGAGAAGCTCATCACCCAGTTCTGGGTGGCGACGCGCTTCCCGATCTCCAACGACCTCACCTCCTGGCGCAAGCTGACGCCGGCCGAGCAGGAGCTCGTGCTCCACGTCTTCGCCGGCCTGACGCTGCTGGACACGATCCAGGGCTCGGTCGGTGCGCCGGCGCTGCTCGCTGATGCGGCCACCCCGCACGAGGAAGCGGTGCTCGCGAACATCGCCTTCATGGAGCACGTCCACGCCCAGTCCTACTCTCAGATCTTCCAGACGCTCGCGTCGACCACGGAGATCAACGCGGCCTTCCGCTGGGCGGCCGAGAACGAGCGCCTGCAGTTCAAGGCGCGGACGATCCAGGGTCTCTACGCCGACCCGGATCCGCTTCGGCGCAAGGTCGCCTCGGTGATGCTCGAGTCGTTTCTGTTCTACTCGGGCTTCTTCCTGCCGCTCTGGCTGAACGGCCACGCACGGCTGCCCAACACCGCGGACATCATCAAGTTCATCATCCGCGATGAGGCGATCCACGGCTACTACATCGGCCACAAGTTCCAGCGCGGCCTGGAGCGTGAGCGAAAGCGGACCCAAGGTGAGATCAAGGACTTCGCCTACGACCTGCTCGGCGAGCTCTACGACAACGAGGTCCGCTACACCCAGGACCTCTACGACGCCTTCGGGCTGACCGAGGACGTCAAGGTCTTCCTGCGCTACAACGCCAACAAGGCCCTCATGAACCTCGGCCTCGAGCCGCTGTTCCCGTCCGAGCCGGTGAACCCGATCGTGCTGAGCGGCCTGTCCCTCGGTGCCGAGACCCACGACTTCTTCTCGACCACCGGGTCGTATGTGGTCGGGCGCTCCGAGCCGACGACCGACGAGGACTGGGACTTCTGAGGGTCCCCGCTCACCCCCGGCCCCAACAGCCGGCGGTGAGCGGGTGATCACTCGCCGCGGCGCACCTCGATGACCTCGGCGGGGGTCCCCAGGCGGGCGATGAGCGCCTCGACCTGGAGGCGGGCCTCGGCCTGCGGTCGCTCGATGATCAGCTCGTAGCGGCCGGGGCCGAGGACACCCGACTCCGAGCAGTCAGGGATCGGATCCGTCTCAACGCGGTCGTCGATCGCGAGCGTCGCCTCCATGAACGCCTCGGCGTCGGGAACCGCGAGGACGAAGCTCCAGATGTCCCAGCTCTCGTCAGGTGTCCCGCTCACAGTCCTCCTCATCGCCGGCGGCCACCGGCCCGATCAACATAGGCCGCCCGGGCCCAGCGGGCTGCCCTCGTGATGCCGTGAGGGCCGGGAGAGCGTGGACCTCAGGGGGTCTCGGGAGCCGCCCCGTCGCCCGCGACGGGGCGGCCGCGCAGGACGACGGTGCGGGCAATCTTGTCGTGAAGGCCCTGGCGCCGGGCGGTGAAGGCGACCATCAGGTAGCCGATCAGCAGCGTCAGGTTCGAGACGATCTTCGCGAGGTGCCGGGCGAGGGCCCGGTTGAAGGTCAGCCGCCGGCCCTGCGCATCGGCGACGTGGAGCCCGAGGAGCTGCTTGCCGGGAGTCGCCTGCTGGGCGCTCGACTCGAAGAAGGCCGCGTATGCGAGTCCCACGATGAAGAAGTAGAGGTTGGCGAGCCCTCCGAGGTGATCGAGCTTCATCGCGACCTCATCGCCGGACACCCCATGGCCTCCGAGCCACATGGAGGCGACGATGAACGCGAGGCTGGCGCCCGCGACGAGGACGGCGTCGAGGAGGGAGGCGACGACCCGGCGCCAGAAGCCGCCGTACGCGGACCGCTCCATCGGCGGCTGATCGAGGGGTGCCGGCGACTGATCGGACGAAGGGCTGCTCATCGCCGGCGATCATGGGGAGCGTGTCGACCGGCACGTGAAATCCTTCCCTGTCGGGGTCATTGGCGCCCTGGCGCCCACAGTTGTTCTCGCCCGGGATCGTGCACGTCGAGGTCCACGGGCACTGACAGTCCTCACAGGTCGAGGATTGCCCTCGTTACCCGACCCCGCGTCTACGTTCGGGGGATGACCGCCCCCTCACTCACGACCGTCCGCCTCGACTCCGATCTCGATGAGTCGGTCAACTGGGTGACGGACCTCGGCGGCGCGGACGGGATGATCGAGACCCGCTACGTGCGCCGCCGCGACGACTACCTGATCTGCTACCTGTCCTCACAGGGAGGCTGCGGGCGCGGGTGCCGGATGTGCGCACTGACGGCGAGCCGCCAGACCCGCGGGATCGACATGACCGTCCCGCAGATCATCGCTCAGGCGCGGACGGTGCTCGACCACTACGACGGCCTCGTGGCCGACGGCTGCCCGGTCGCGCAGACGATCCACTTCAACTTCATGTCGCGCGGCGAGGTGCTCGCGAACCCGCTGATCCGCGACGGCGCCGACGAGATGCTCTGGGCTCTGACGCAGATGTCGCGCGAGCGAGGGCTGATGCCCTCCTTCAAGCTGTCCACCATCATGCCGCGCGCGATGGCCGATGAGGACCTGAACCGGATCTTCGGTGGGATCCCGGTTGACTTCTACTACTCCCTCTACTCGACCGACCCCGGTTTTCGCCGGCGCTGGCTGCCGGACGCCCTGGACCACGAGGAGGCGCTCGCCAAGCTGGTGCGCTACCAGGCCGCGAGTCGCAAGGTGCCGGTGATCCACTGGGCCTACATCGAGGGGGAGAACGACAGCGTCGCCGACACACAGGCGATCGTCGCCGCCGTGAACGCCGCCGGCCTGCGCTGCGACGTGAACATCGTCCGCTACAACCCCTTCTCCGCGGAGCAGGGGCGCGAGCCAGCACTCGAGGTGATCGAGCGCAACGCCGCCATCCTCGCCGCGGGCATCCCGGGAGCACGGGTCCAGATCGTCGGTCGGGTCGGCTTCGACGTCAAGGCATCCTGCGGGATGTTCGTCGGCGGACGTCAGCGCCAGACCGTCGGCTGAGCCCGCGGCCCTTGTTCAAGCGAAGGGCCGCTCGTGTGGGCAATGACGTCCGTTGTTCACACGGGTGAGAACTCGAATGCGGTGAGGTTCAGCCGGCGGCGTTCGCGAGCAGCCAGGCCTCGGTCGCGGGTTCACCGGCGAGACGCCGGACCTCGGCAGGGTCGATCAGGGGCTGGGCGGCGAGGCTCGAGTAGTCGCTGGTGATCATCAGCGCCATGCTCTCGCCGAGGACCCGGGTGAGGGAGAGGGCGATCCGCGGGTGCTCGTCATCGGGCGTGCCGGCGAAGGCGCCGAGCCTGCTGAGCTCCTCGATGGTGCGGCAGGCCGCGATCAGCGGCAGGCCGATCTGGCGGCCGATCATCACCATCTCGCGCAGCGCGGCCTCATGGGAGGCGGGGTCGTCCTGGCTGTCGGCGAGGAGGCGGATCGCGTCCTCATAGGTGGGGATGGCGTCGATGACGACGCGGGCGAACTCTCGCTTCCAGAGCACGATCTGATCGGGTTCCATGAGTCGCGACCATAGGCGCCGTCCCGTGCCACCGAGGCCCTTCTCGCTTGCGTCCGAGTACCGCGTCGAGCAGGAAAAGTCCGCTCACGAGAACCAGGCAGCCGTCGTGCGAGGGCCTACGTTGATGTCAGTAATGGCACGCGGACAAGGAAAGAACATGAAGATGGCGACCCCGACGGTGCGGAGCACTTCCGCCGCCCCTGGTCCCCTGACCGCGACCCTCGCCGCCCAGGCGACCCCGAGCGACCCGGCGATCCGTCACCGGCGTATCGGCTCGACGGCCCGGCGTGCGGCGACCCTCTGCGCCCTCGGCACCGTTCTCCTCTCGGCCCCCGCGCTCGCCGCGGCGGCTCCCGGTGACGCCCCGGCCGCCAACTGCCCGGACGGCATCGTCCTCGGCGTCGGCATCGCCCCTCCGGCGACCGTGGCCCCCGGCCAGACCCAGACCTTCGACTACACGGTCTGCGACCGCGTCGTCTCCGACTCGGAGTACGTGACCTCGCAGGTCGTCCGCCTCCAGGACCCCCGGCGCTCGCCGACCTACCCCGGCAACGCGGTCCCGATGACCCCCGCGAACCGCAGCGCCTACCCGAACATGAGCGGCACCTACACCGTGCCGATGGGCTCCGCCCCCGGCACCTACTCGGTGGTCGTGAACTACTACTCCTCGCCCGGTGCGCTGAACTCGCAGGCGACGATCAACTTCGGCGTCGCGGCCCCGACGGTCGCCCCGCCCTCCACACCCGCATCCCCGATGCCCGAGCCGATCTCGCCCGCTCCGGTCGCCCCCGCCCCGGCGGCAGCCCCGGCGCCGGTCTTCGTGCCGCGCGGCGAGCCCGGTCCGGTCGCGCGTCCCCTGGCCGCCCGTCTGGCGCTGGTCAAGACGGCCGACCGCCGTGTCGTCCGCGCCGGTGGCACCGTCCGCTGGACCCTTCGCCTTCGCAGCACCGGCACCGGCGCCGCGCGCGCCGTCCAGCTCTGCGACACCCTGCCCCGAGGCATGAGCCTCGTCCGCGCCCCCGGCGCGAAGCTCCGCGGTGGCAAGGTCTGCTGGAGCCTCGGCACCCTGGCTCCCGGCGCCTCCCGCGTCCGGGTCCTGACCAGCCGTGTCGACCGCAACATCGGCACCGCCCGCCTGATGACCAACCGCGCCGCCGCCACGGCCTCGAACGCCCCCCGTGTCGCCGACGATGCCAGCGTCAGCGCCCTCGGCAGTCCGCGTCAGCGCACCGTCGCCACCACGGGCTGAGCCTGACCTTCTGATCGGGGGTCCTCCACGAGCTGCGCGGAGGACCCCCGATCCCGTTACGGGCCCTACCAGCTCCCGCTGAGTGTCGGCGTGGAGGTCTGCTGGAGCGAGTTGTCCGCCGCGCAGCGAGCGCCGCCACCTGCGGTGAAGGGGAGCCCCGCGATCGTTCCCGACTGCGTCGTCGCGCCAGCGGATCGGGTCCACTGGTAGACGGTGTCGCCGCTCAGCCAGTTCACGGCCCCGGTGAGGGTGGTGTTGGTGCCGAAGGTGTTGTTAGGCGTCTGGACGCGGCCGATGGCGTTGGTGATCGTCGTGTTCGTGGAGGCGAAGTAGATGCCGCGCTGCCCCCCGTTTCGCTGGAGGAAGATCGAGGTCGCAGCCGGGAGGCTCGCCGGTGCGACAGGCTTGGAGAAGGTGATCGTCGCCTGGTCGCCCGCGCCGATCGTGCCGGCGACGCCGCCGTTGGTGAGTGCGATCGAGAGGACGCGGAAGTTCTGCCAGTCGGTGATCGCGGCCGGGCTGGAGTAGCTGCCGTTCGTCGCGCCGACGCCCGGCCTGATGCGATACTCGACGCTCGCGCCGTTGGCGTGCATGGTGGAATCGGTGTAGGTCGCCGCGGCCTGGTTGGTGGCGAGCGTCGTCCAGGCACCTCCGTTGACGCGGCGCTCGACGTCGTAGTTGTTCGCGCCAGGGGCGGCGGTCCAGCCGATGCTCGAGATGCTGCAGGGGTTGGTCGCCGAGAGGCTCGTAACGGGACCGATGAGCGAGCAGATGAGCTGGTTGGAGGTCGCACTCGAGGCGCTCGTCCATGACGTGCCCGTGATCAGGCTCGTGAGCCGGTAGTCGAGCTGGCCGATCGCATACGGGCCGGTGTCGGTGAAGCTCGTGACGTTCCCGGTGGAGGCGCTGCGGATGATCCAGGGGCCGCCGTTCGAGCGGCTCTCGAGCCGGTAGCTGGTGGCGCCGGGGACCGCGGTCCAGGAGACCGCGACGTTGACGCACGGACCGCCGGGGGTCGAGGCGGTGACGTTGGCCGAGGGGGCGAGGACCAGAGCCTGGGCGCCGGTCCCCGGATTGGAGGTCGAGGCGCTCCAGGCGGCGACCAGGCCGGCGGCGCCGCCGATGAGGAAGGCGATCATGACGAGGACGATGGCGCCGGCGTAGCGGCGGGGACGGGGCGCGCTGGACCTCACGGTCGCGTGCTCCCGCCTGAGCGCCAGATCGCATGCAGGGCACCGCCGAGCAGGAGCAGAACCGGGATCACCAGGAACGCGATCCGGCCCGGGCCGCTCTGGAGCGCCGTCATCGCCGTCCCGGCGTAGGGCACGCTCAGGAACTCGCGCCAGCCGGTCCCGGAGGCGTAGATGACCGGGGCCGCATCGGCGACGGGGTTGGCGTCGCCCTTGGTCGTGAAGGCCCGGCCGTTCTGGTCATCCGCGATCGCCGAGACGCGATGGGTGACGCGCGCCCCGCCGTTCTCTGGCGTGCGGGTGAAGGTGATCACGTCGCCGACCATGATCTGCTCGACCGGGACGGGACGGATGAAGCTGAGCGAACCGAGGGGGATGCGGGGTTCCATGCTCGGTCCCTGGATGACCACCGTCCGGTAGCCGAGCGCGTGGGTGCCGAGAGTCGCCGCGCCGAGGGCGAGCCCGAGGGCGACGGCGAGAAAGAGCGCGAGGCTGCGCATCATCCGCATGGCGGTCAGCCCCGCGGCACGCGCGGCCCTCCTCGGGGGCAGAGGTGGTGATGCATGACTGAGGGGGCTCGTTTGAGCCCCCTCGCCATGATTCGTTTCGGTCGGTGGGACCGTCATCACCCAGGGACTACTGGGCCGCGTCCCAGACCAGACGGAACGAGCCGACCTTGCCCTGATCGGCGTTGGTCGAGGCGGTCACCAGCTCCCAGCTCACGTTGAAGGTGTGAGCCTCGCCGGCGGGCCACAGGGCGCCACCAGCGGCGTTCGCGAGCGGCAGCGCCGTCAGGTTCGCGTCCCAGGCGCCGCGCGAAGCACACGGGCCGGCAGCGGCGACGGGGTAGTAGCAGTAGTCGCGTGCGGCGTCGTGGATGCTGAGGCGCAGGCTGGACTCGATGCCCGACGTGGAGAGCTGGTCCTGCGTCAGCGAGACGGCCATCGGGATCGAGCCGGCGTTGGTCAGCTCGACCGTGTCAGAGCCGGAGTCCCCCGGAGCGACGTTGGCGGCGGTGAAGACGGCGAGGCCGTCCTTGTCGTTGGTCAGGTCCAGGGTGCCCGCGGTGACGGTGTTCCCGGGGTTGGTGGTCTGGTCACTCCATGCCGCGAGGCTGCCGAGGGTGATTGCAGCACCCGCGGAGCCCACAGCGAGGAGTGTGAGGGCGAGACGGCGGTATGAAGACAGTGACTTCAAGCTCAACACATCCTTCCTGGCGCGATGTCGCGCGATTGGGTTGATGTCGATTCAAGCGGGCGCACGTCAGATACCGACGTTTCATGCGAGTGGCAGGGGCCCAGATCATCGAAACTAACCGTCCGGTCAGTGTCTGCGCGCTGAGCTCCATGAACCGCGACCGCGCCCGGCCAACGCGAGAATGGCTCGGCCGAGGTGCCTGACACCTAGCGTGGGTCGATGACATCCTCACGAATCGCGCTGCTGCGCCTCGTCGCGCTCGCCGGTCTGGCGCTCGCCGGTCTCACCCTGTTCGCCACACCCGCCCTCTCGGCGAACTCGGTGTCGCTGAACCGCGCGCCGGCCCCGCCTCAGGCGGTCCTCAATGACGGGGCGAACCAGGTGACCTACAACTACTCGATCACCTTCGACTCGACCCCGGATGAGTACACGGTCGAGGTGCTGAACCCGTCCGGCGTCGCGGTCCAGTTCGACACCTTCCCGGCCTCCGGGGCGAGCTCACCGATCGTCGGCAACGGGGCCTACACGATCCCCGCCGGCGCCACGCCCGGCAACTGGAACGTGAGGATCAGCTACTACTCGAACGTCCAGCTGGAGGCGAGTGCGCTCGTGAGCTTCAACGTCACCGACGCCGTCGGGACGCTCGCGATCCAGAAGTTCGACGACCTGAACGGCAACGGGCAGCGCGAGGCGGGGGAGCCCGGAGTCAGCAACTGGCCGATCAGGCTGATCGGCCCGACCGGCCTCTCCTCGGTCCAGCGCGACTTCGCCACCGGCGCCGACGGCTCGTTGGTGATCAGCAGCCTCCTCGTGGGCGAGTATCAGGTCCAGGAGGGGACGATGGCCGGCTGGATCGCCATCGGCCCGACCTCCCTGACCCGGTCGGTGAGCTCGGGTCAGACGACCAGCGCGGTCTTCGCCAACGCCCGCCTGGGTGAGATCTGCGGATTCGCCTACCGCGACGTCAACGAGAACGGCGTCCGCGACCCGCAGGAGCTCACCCCGGTCCCCCAGACGACGATCACGCTCTCGGGTGCGGCGGCCGGCTCGGTGGTCACAGGCGCCGACGGTCGCTACTGCTTCGGTTCGCTTCCCCCGGGTGTCTACCGCGTCGCCGCGAACGGCCCGGTGGGTCTCATCAGCTCCGGCGACGCCGACGGCCCGGCCAACGGCCGCGCCCTGATCGGTCCGCTGACGCTGCTCTCCGGCGCGCGGATCATCGACCAGGACTTCGGATTCCGCCCGCCGGCCGCGGTGATCGCCCTGACCAAGAAGGCCTCGAAGCCGAGCGTGAAGGCCGGCGCGGTCGTCACGTTCACCATGCGCGTCCGCAACACCTCCACCTCGATCGCGCGGGATGTGGTGGTCAGCGACCCGATCCCGGCCGGGGTCAGCATCTCCAAGCTCGGGGGAGCGCGCCTGATCCGCGGTGAGCTCGTCTGGCGTGTCGGGAACCTGGCTCCCGGCGCGGGCCGCACCGTCAGCTTCCGCGCGAAGACCGATCGCTCCGGGGGCGTCAAGCGCGTCCTGAACATCGCCGAGGCTGAGGCCTCGAACGCCGCCCGGGTGCGCGCGAGCGCGCCGGTGCGAATCATCCAGACCCGGATCATCGCCCGCCCGGTCCCGGTGACCCGATGAGCGGCCGTATCCTCTGGCTCGGTCCGCTCCGGCGTGCCGCCCTCGGACTCGTGCTGATTGCCGCGGCGATCGGGATGGCCCTCATCGGCCCGATCCCCTCGGCCGATGGCGCGACGGCGCGTCCGCCCGCTCCGAAGGGGACCGAGATCGCCCGGGTGCTCGTTCCGCTGAGCGCGACCTCGGCGCCGGGCGCCGGCCGGGTGCGGATGAAGCTCACCCCCACCGGCGGCTACACCTCCTCGGCGACCAAGCTCGCCGTCACGGCCCACCGGGTCGTGCGCGGGCGCGAGTACCTGCAGGTCATCCTCCCGATGCGCCCCAACGGCTCTCGTGGCTGGATCCCGGCAGATCTCGTCCGTCTCCACCGGACGACCTGGAGCGTGCATGTGCGCGTGTCCACCCGGACGATCGAGATCCGTCGCGGCGGCCGCCTCATCAAGCGCAGCCCGGTCGTGGTCGGCAAGCCCTCCACGCCGACGCCCTACGGCACCTTCGCGGTCCGTGAGATCGTGCGTCAGCCCGGCAACGGCGGCTTCTACGGCCCCTGGGTCCTGACGCTGACCGCCTACTCGAACGTCCTCGAGAGGTTCGCCGGGGGACCGGGCCTCGTCGCGATCCACGGCCGCGGTGGAGCGGCGTTGAGCGACCCCCTCGGCTCGGCTCGATCGCACGGTTGCATCCGCATCCCCAACGGGATCGTGACCTTCCTGGCGAAGAACCTCGAAGCCGGCGTGCCGGTCCGCGTCACGCGCTAGGGGAACGAGAAGCGGGCGGTGGTGCTCCCACCGCCCGCTAGGATGCCGCCCATCGCGCGTACTCGCGCCTCACAGGAGCGGATAATGCTGACAAGGCACCCCTTGGTGCTTTCCCTCGTCGTGCTCACGATCGCCGCGTCAGCGGCGTGCGGCGGATCCGACGACTCATCGACACCCGCGGCGCCCTCATCCGGGGGTGGTAACACCGCCTTCGGCGTCGACATCAGCGCGTACCGGATCATCGAGTCGGACGGCTCGGCGGAGTTCGGATGCGAGGCGGGGGAGTGGGGGGTCTTCGAGGGCGACGCCACCGAGCAGATCACCTGTGGTGCGACCGAGCACATCGCCGAGGCCCTGGCCGCCGAGCGCGCCTCCGACGAGGAGTTGCCGGTGGAGCTGCTCGATGCGCGCGATGTGCTGATGGACGCCCGCGATGTGGTCCAGCGCGTCGTCGCGAGCGGCGAGGAGATCACGCCCGACTCCCTGCAGGCCGAGAGCGAGGCCACTGGCACCGAGAGCATCCGGTTCGCGGTCGAGAACTCGCCGGTGCCGGGCCCGGAGCGCCCGACGTTCTTCCCTCTCGTCACCCTCGCGGAGGCTGACGGTGAGTACACCCTGAGCACCTTCCCGCCGGCCGATGGCTCGAACCGCTACGTGGACACGCCGGGTGTCGGGGGCGACGGCGCGATGTGGATCACCTGGGACGAGGCGGACCCGGTGGGCGAGGGTCGCTGCGACAACGGCGTGCGCCAGCGCGACGAGTGGTGTGAGCTGTCTGCCGAGGATGTCGACGGCGACACGGCCAATCAGGACTTCATCTGGACGCCGACCGCGCCCTGAGGGATGTCAGGGGCCCCCGACCAGCTGCTGGTCGGGGCCGATCGCCTCGATGATCCAGGGAACGTGGGCGCAGCGCCTGAGCAGCTCTCGGTGGCTGTTCAGGTCCGTCCTCTCCAACACCCGATGATGGCCGTCGTCTCCGATCGATGAGAGGTGGACCTGCCGCAGCCTCGGGCCATGACGGGAGAGGATCCCGTCGCCCGTCCCGAGGGGATCCTCCAGCGTGCTCAGGTGGGCGAGGTCGAGACAGAGGCCGGCGTGCGGGAGCGCCGCGAACCAGTCCGCGAGCTCGTCCGCGTCGCTGAAGCCCGGGCGCCGGCCGTCGAGGTTCTCGATCACGAGGGTCTGGCCGAAGACACCCCAGCGTTCGGGCTCCTCGATGACATCGGGGTGGACGATCACCGGGGCGCCACGCAGCAGCGACTGGAGCCGGCGCAGGCGGTCGATGCGCTCCGCCTCATCGAGGGCTCCGAGGTCCTTTGCCGGCGCGTGGAGGGAGGCGTGGATGGCGATGGCCGGGGGATCGTCGCGCAGGGACCGCTCGAGCCCCTCGAGCTCATGGGCGGACAGGCAGGAGTACTCGCCGATGAGGGGGTTCACCGCCGCCATCAGTCCTCGCAGCCGTGTCCAGTCGCCGCGCGCATCGGTGAACGCCCCGCTCGAGACTCCGACGCGTCGGCCGCCTCGCCGTAGCAGCTGGCAGCCAGGGTGGTGTGAGGGGGACTGGCCGGAGGGTCTCATCGCAGCGAGGGTAGGTGCGAAGGCTCCTCGTCCGCGAGGCTTTGCCGAAGCTTCAGGCGGCGAAGCCCGACTCGCGCAGGAGATCGGCAAGAGCGGACTCGGGGGCTGGCGCCGCGCACGCTCCCGATGTCTCATCGCGCTCGATCCGCCATTCGCGCTCGCGCCAGCGGTGGATCATGAGCAGCCGGGTGGCCCCGGGCTGCTCGAAGGTGGACCCGTAGAGGAACTTCAGATGGGTGATGCGGGCGCCGGAGATCCTCACCGGACGCTCGAAGACGATCGTGTCGCCGCGCCGCACCCGGGGGAGGGCCTTCATACGCTCCAGATGGGCGGTGCAGCGCGCCCGCCACCGCTCGACGACCCTGGCCTGCCCGGGCGCGTGGATGACCTCGGGAGGGTCGAGCAGCGCGAGGATGCGGGCCGGGCACTTGGCGGGCGAGTGGAAGGATGAACCCTCGATGGAGATGGTGTAGTCCATGTCGCGGTAGTGCTTGTGCCACTGGAGGCGGGCGACCAGGCAGACGACGACATCGCCGCCTCCCTCGGTCGGCGCGCGGTAGGCGATGTAGGAGTCACGGAGGTTCGGGCTCGCACAGTCGACGACCTCGCCGGGCAGATCATCGAGGGCGGCCGAGAGCACCGACCGGTTCGTCTCATCGGCATCACGCCAGATGCGACCGCTGCGCTGGAGGTCCCGGAACGGTGCGGTGATCACGAGGTCACGCTACGACGGAAACGATCAGATGCCGCGCCCGCGGCGCATCAGGCCGGCGACCGAGCGGGGGGAGCCACCCGCAGGGACCGCGGGCCGGTGTGCGTGGGCGCGAGGGTCGAGGGCGATCTGCCCGTCGCGGATCCTCAGGGCGTCCAGGCTCGTGATCGGCCGAGCATCCCCCTCGAGGAAGGCCATCGCGGCGCGGATGCGTAGGTACTCATCCTCGCGGCCGGTGAGGTCGACCCCCTGGACACGGTGCAGAGGGGCGATCGCGACGCGCTCGCGCAGGCAGTCAGGGCAGGCCAGGCGCATCTGATCGGGGTCGAGGGTACCGAGGCGGTCCAGTTCCCAGGTTGCCCCGCGATGGTCGCATCCCGCGCTCGGCAACTTCAGGGCGTCGGAGCCGGAAGGGGTCTTGATGTTGCTCATGAGGGCGGTGCGATCGCTCGCCCACAGGTGCTGTATGGGAGCGTTCCTTCCCCTGCCCACCTCACTCAGGCGGACGAGGTGGGGCTTACCCGTCCCCGAGGAGACGCGCAGGCTGACCTGAAGTTTCAGGCTCGTCTCGACGACGGCGCTGACGCCGGCCAGATCGGTGGCGATGAAGTCGGCCAGGGCGTCCTTGCGCGCGCGCAGGCCGATGATCCGTGGAGAATCACCGACAAGCTCGGCGTCGGTCCTCCAACTGTCGGGGTGCCGGAGGACGGCGTGGAGGCGCTGGATGATCTGCTCGCGGCTCGTGGCCGGCGTTTCGACGGTCCGCGGCTTGCGCAGGCCGAACAGGGCCTCCGCACGGTCGCCGCAGAGGCGACGGGTCTCGTAGTCGAAAACGGTGTCGGCGATCAGTCCTGCATCGAGATCGAGCCAGGTCTGTGAGGGCAGGCTGCCCTTTCCTAGGAACCCCTCGAAGATGGCCAGGCGACGGGCTGCGCTGAGGGTCATGGGCTGCGGGTCCTCGGCCGTCGGCCGCAGGGAGCGCCGCAGTTCGAGTGCTCGGGAGATGTCGTCGTTGATCAGTGCGAGTCGGATGCCGATGCCGACGCGCTCCTCGGCCGAGTTCGCGAAGGCCTGGGCGCGACGGATCGCGGCACCGGCATCCCCGCCGGAGATTCGGCCCGTGGTCGCCTCGCGACCCTCGTAGGGGCTGGCGTAGCTCTCGAGCGCCTCCCGCGCCGCGGCGGCGGGATCGTAGTTCTCGGGGAAGGTCCGCTCGCTTGGCGCGGCGAGGGTGCGTCGCCGGTTTCGCAGGCCGAATGAGTCGCGCCCGCTTGATCCCCGTCCCATACCTCTCAATATGCGCCATCGAAGGGCTTATGACGCGGTCCTGCGTCAGATTCTCGAGTGTGTTTTCAGTGCGTGATCCGACCCCGGCCGATGGTGGCCTCAGGCGAGCGGGAAGGCCTCGATGCGGAGGTTCGGGAGGCGGGCGCTGACGCGCTCGAGAACCGCCCGGCGGTGGCAGCGGTCGAGGGAGGGGCACATGCACATGACCACGACCCGCTCGATGGCGAGCACCTCGACCAGTCGATCGAGCGTTGGGGCCGCCGTCTGCTCGAGGTGCTCGCCGAGCGCGGCAATCGCGCCCTCGTGGTCGGCCTGCCAGCGGTCGGCCAGGTGATCGGCAGCACCAAGGGCCGGCACCGAGGCGTAGCGCAGCCCCGCGGCGGTGATCTCCTGCTCGAGGCCGGCGCGATCGTAGCCGGGTCGCTGCGAGCGCGGGCGCCGGCGCACGTCGAGCACCAGCGTGATGCCGGCGGTGCTCAGCTGGGAGGCCAGGTCTGCCGGGGAGCGGGTGCGCTGATAGCCGACATGCCAGAGGATCGGTTCCATGCCGGAGAGGGTAGGCGCGGGCCCGACCGGCGGGGGCCGAACCCTCATCGCGGGGCACGCCGGCTCAGGGGGGGGCTGCGACCGGCATGGCCGTCGCGCAGTCCCGACTCGCTCGCCCCAGATGCCAGGGCGTGATCAGACTTCAGCCGGTGGCGGCCTGGTAGTTCCCGAGGACCTCGGCCGCAGACAGAGCCCGGCTGTAGATCGCGACCTCGTCGATGTTGCCGCGGATGCGGTCGCCCGAGTTCGGGCTCGCCGGGTCGGCCCCGATCCGGGTCGGAGTGTTGCCGTTGGTGGTGCCGAGGTTCGGGTTGTCGCTGGTGCCGACGAGAATCCCGTTCAGGTAGATCGACAGGATGTTGCCCTGGCGGGTTCCGACGATGTGGTACCACTGGTTCGGGAGCATCGTCGCCGCGCCGATCAGAGTCGTCCCGTCCTCGGCCCAGAGCAGCGGCCGGTCTCCGTCGACCCAGAGAGCCCCGGCCTCACGGGCTCCACCGACAGCCTTCGGGTCGGTCAGGACAGGCGCGTTGACCCAGGCCTCGAAGGTCCAGTCTCCGGTCCTGATGCCGAGCTCGTTGGCGGTCGGGCCTGCGATGTAGCCGCCGTTGAAGAAGAGTGAGCCGCCGGGGACGACCCCGATCGCGGAGTTGCTGACACTCCCGCCGGCGACGTTGCCGTCGAATCCATTTCCGGAGATGTCCGCGATCTCGCCGCCGACGATGTTCATCGGCCAGTAGAGCCCCGGGCCGCGCGATGCGATGACCTGGGCGTAGGTCGGCGGAGCTGCGCCGATCACGACCTGCTCGGTGTGGACGTCGGCACCGGCGCGGTCATCGGTGGCCCTGACCGAGACCTGGCGGGCGCCGGCGGTCGGGTAGGCGTGGACGACGGTCTCGCCGGTCCCGTCATCGAAGGCGCCGTCGCCGTCGAGGTCCCACTCGATCAGCGTCAGGTCCCCATCGAGGTCGACGGACGCGTTGGTGAAGGTGACGTTGCGGGTCGCCTGCGGGGCGGCCGGCATGTAGGAGAAGTCGGCCTGGGGGAGGACGTTCGGCGCCGGCGGTGAGCACTGGGTCGAGCGGCTGACCACGGGCTGGCGGTCCCCGAGGGCCTGGAGCCTCCACACCTCGCCGGTTGCCGCCTTCACGAAGAGGGTCAGTGTCTGGTCGTCGGTGCGGTCCTCATCGACCAGGATGCGGGTGTCGAGAGCCGGCCCTCCATCGAAGGGGCAGACACCGCTGACCACATCGAGGTTGGTCTCACCCGAGCTGTAGGAGGCGAGGGCGGTCGGGGCGGAGTAGGCCTGCCCGGCGAGACTGAAGGCGCGGTCGTGGCGCGCCGAGTTCCAGACCGAGTAGAGATGCGCCTTGGCCCGGGTCGTCTCCGCCTGCTCGGTCACGCCGAGGTACATCGAGACACCCTGGCTTGCGAGCAGCATGATCACACTGATCGTCGTGAGCAGCTCGATGAGCGTGAAGCCGCGGCGGGAGCGGCGATGGAGGCGGCGCATACCCAGGGTCTAGGGCGCCCCGGAGAGGCACGCCCCTTTCTGACGGATTGCAGGCCGAATGGGGAGGGCGAGCCGTCCCCGGGTGCGGGCGTGGCCCGCCGGCGCTCGAGCGGGGGATGAGTCCGTCCGGGCGAAGGTTCCTCGGTGAGCTCAGGCGCGGGGCGCCTTGGCGTCGGCCCATCGCGGCTGGTCGTCCATCAGGGACAGCAGCCTGCGGGCCCGGTCGCGTGTCGTGACGGCGAGGACCTGTCGCGTGTATCCGTCGCTGCGGACGCCCCCGAGCTGCGTGATGCGCTCGTCGGCTTCCTTCTTGGTCGGGAAGATCCACGGCGACGGCGCGGTCCGCTCGCGCGGCAGGCCCTGATGGATGTAGCTCTCCAAGACGACGAAGAACCCCATCAGCATGCCCTGGTTCATGCCCTCCGAGTAGGCGTCCAGCGCCGCGTCGCGGTCCTTGAGTGGAAGCGCCCTCGCCGCGTCGAAACCCCTCAGCTCGATGAGGTCGAGTTCGCGATCGCTCAGGGGCATGCGTTCCTCCACCTTTCCCGGCGTCGTGCCGGCGCAGGGCAGGGACTGCCGCTTAGATGGCGCAACGGTGCACTAGCGAAAGGCCACCGACCGCCGCACCACAGAGCCCACCGTCGCTCCGGCCGAGAGGAATCTCACCTCGAGCACGTAGCGCCCCCTGGGGACTCGCGCCGGACGCCGGTAGCCGACGCGAACCGTCCGAGGGCCGGTGACGCGCACGGAGGCAAGGGTGATGCGCCGACCCTTACCTACGAGACGGACGACTAGCGCGCCCGCTGTAGGCAGGCGGATCCCGGTGCTGAGCCTCCGGCCGCTCACACCGACCTTCGTCAGTGCGGCGGGTGCGGAGGCCACAGTGGGACGGACGTTGGTCAGCTTCGTTTCGAAGCGCGCCAGCGGCGCGAGATCATCTTGATTCGACGCGAGCCAGCCGCAGACCATGAAGTTTCCGAGAGTGTCAAGAGTGACGGTCTTCGGGAAGGAGAACGCGCCCTCGACGCGATCGCCGGAGGCGATCCAGGTGCCCGTCTCGGACGCCGGCGTCGGTGCACACGGGGCTCCTCCCGCCGCTCGGTATGCGACGTAGAGGTAACGCGGGGCTTCGGTCTGCCCCGAGAAGGTCACCACGAACGCACGACGCAACGGCGCCAGAGCCGGAGCGGTCATGACGACGTTGGCGAGCGGAGCTCTCACGACCAGCGTCCCCGTCTGGGCGGCGAGCACGTTGAAGTCAGCGTCTCGGAGCCACCCACACAGCAGGTACGTCCCGGCAGACGAGAAGGTCTCTAGCACACTGATCCGTCGTGCTCCGGTTCCCCGCACGTTGTTGACGAGATAGCTGCCAGGATCCGCCTCAGGACTCGGAGCGCACCCTGCTCCCCCAGCGGGTCGGTACTTGACGTGGAGCCAGCTCTGAGCATCGCTTTGGACGTCCGCGCCGAACGTCGTAGCGATCTCTGCGACAGGGGTGCTCGGGATGATCGTGAAGCTCGCACCCACCGCGCTGGTCGCGCTGACCCCGACTGCGATGGCGATCACTGCGCCCGCTACCCAGGTCCGCAGACCTGATCGACTGCTCATCGCTGTTGCTCCCCTGATCGACTCATCCGCGCACCTGGGCTCGCGAGCATACTCAACCAGCCTTCGGCTGCTTGCACCTCCCCGAAAGGACAGGCTCGGAGCCGGTGAGGTGCCCCAGTGGTTCTGGCTGCGAAGTGTCTCGGAGGAGGTGCAGGCGTACGTCCGCCTTGGTGTCCGCTGAGGGCGGTATCACGGTTGAGAGAGGTGGACGCCGGAAGCCGTCGATCGGCACCCCCTGGAGAGGGTGGAGAAGGGCGCTAGCGAGGGTCAAACTGGACCGAGTCCTAGGGGTGAAAGGGCAAGGGGCGATCGGGCAAGTCGCACCGCGCCCGATTCCCGCGTCCCGCAACCCGCGAGAAGCCCTACCGGAGCCAGACGGCCTGACGCACGACGGCCCGCGGCTGGCCGGGCGCGCGCACCTCGAGCACGTAGCGTCCCGGACGCACTCGAGCCGGTCGGCGGTAGGTGATGGTGATGGTGCGAGGCCGGCCGGCGCGCGTGCTAGCGAGGCTGATGCGACGCCCCTGGCCGACCAGGATCACGTTGAGGCGCCTGCCGTTGCCTGAGCGGATCCGAACCTTGAGCGTGCGCCCATAGGCCCGAGCCGAGAGGATGCGCGGGCGGACTGTGAACGCTCTCGGGGGCGAGAGGGGCGTGCCGGCGGCCGGCGGGGCCGGGGTTTTCGGAGCTGGCTCTGAGACCACCGGCGGAGGCAGAAGTGGCCCTTCGTTCACCGGCCCGGGGAATGGGTTGCCGCCGGGTGCCGTCTCGTCACGGACGGCCGGGATGATGACCTCGATCGGCTCGCTGATCGATCCATCTGCGGCGAAGCCACGGACCGTGATGCGAACGGGCCACCAAGGATCGCGCGCGCTGCTCGCATCCGGCCCGGCGAGGTCCTCACGCAGGTTTCCGTCCACGTACCAGCGGTAGTGAGTCGCACCTGAGGCCCGCACCGTCCAGGCTGACGTCGAAACAGCCGTCGCCTCGAGGCGCACCGCCGGCGGTGCTGGTGGGTTCCTGCAGCTCTCCGCGGGACAGAGGAAGAGGCTGTCGTAGATGTTCCAGAGCCGGGAGCCGTCCCGGCCGATGATCGGTCCGTCCGGATTGAAGTAGTCGTCGCGGCCGGGGTCGATGGATCCGGTCCCGAACGGGTCCATCAGGTCTCCCTCGGCGATGTGTCCCTGATCATCTCCGTGGGGTGCGTTTCGGCCGACGGCGCCCAGCGCGTGGAAGAGCTCGTGGGTGAAGACCAAGTTGTCGGGGAAGTCGAAGCCGCCGGTGAGAGCCAGGCCGCTCCCATTCAGGGCCCGGTCCTGCGCGGGGGAGATCGGTGTCGGCTGGAACAGGGCGCTCGATCCGCCCCGCCCGCAGCACCCGATCTCGGTGACGCCGGCCCAGGTGATGAAGGGGGTCCTCCCGATCCGCTGCCTGAGTTCGGCGTACACAGTGGCGAGGTCGGGGTAACCCGCCTGCGGTCCGAGCACGATCTCGACGATGTCGACATGGCTGCTCGAGCAGGCGCCTGCGCCGGTGCGCACCCGGATGCCCTTGCGGCCACCGCTGGCCTCGAGGATGTCCTCTTCGCTATACCGCACTACGTCTTGAATCAGGGCGCCCATCCGGGCTCGATCCGGGACGACGTCCGCAGGGCGCGCGTAGAAGAGCTGGATCGTGGGTGCACCCGCCCGCTCCTCGGCGGGCGCGAACGAGCGCATCTGCCCGCACCAGTCCTCGGCGAGGGGCGCTGAGGTGGCCCTGTCGGCCGCTCCCGGAGCGATGAGCGCACCGCAGGCAACCAGCACGCAGAGCAGAGCCCCCCTGCGCGATCGCAGGCCTACCGGTGGGGCGCTCGCGCCTGCCGGCGATGACGAATGGAGAGCGATCATCCTTGTCCTGACGTCTAGCGGGTCAGGGTCCGGGTGACGCTTGCGCGAGCGCCGCCTGCCCGCACCTTCACGCTCAGTCGCCCGGCCGTGACGCCGCGCAGACGCACCGACCAGCGCCCACGGACCACCCGGACGAGCGTTCCGCCCGTGGTAGTGGCTGAGCAGCGCGCCGCACGGCTCCGCTGGCCCGTGGTGAGCGAACGGCACACGCCGCCCGAGACCCGGAGGAGCGCCACGACCCGAACCGAGGAGACCCCCACTGCGGTGCCACGCAGGACCTTCCACCCGGGCGCCCGCCCGCGCTGAGCGCGGCACCTGGCGGCCGAAGCTCGGGGCGCGCAGGCCCTCTGGGTGATGGTCACCCGAGGCCGCGGGCTCGCAGTGGGACCTTGCACGTTCCGTCCTGGCGGCGCGGGGACTGCGGGAACGGGTGCGACCGGTCCGGGCGCGAAGATGGGGGCGGGGGCCGCCTTGCACGCATCGCCGACGCCGTCGCGGTCAGAGTCGGCCTGGTCGGGGTTGGCCAGGACCGCGCAGTTGTCAGTCGAGTCGGGAACCCCGTCGTCGTCCACGTCCCCGAGATCACCCGGGAGGGTCGGCGGCGTGGCGGCGAGGGCGCAGTGCGCGCCGGTCTGGGCTCCCCACGGCCCCGGCTCCTGACCAGGGTTCGGAATCGTGGGGCAGTTGTCCGCCTCGTTGGCCACTCCATCGCGGTCGGCGTCCGCGGCAGGGCCGTCCAGGGGGCTCGGGTCGCACGCATCCGCCAGGCGGTCGCCGTCGATATCGGGTCCGACGGTGCAGTTGGCAGGCACCTGGACCGAGTAGGGCACGCTACCGAGGAAGCGTCCATCGACGGTCCACGCCTCGAGCCGGTGCGCGCCGGGAGCAGCGCCCACCGGCACTCTGAAATCGATGCGGGTGCTGCCTCGCACGGTGACGCGCGCGACCTCGGTCGGAAGGGAGAAGTTCGCGACGACCACCTGCGTCCCGTCTGGCAGATCCTGCAAGCTCGCAGGCACATTTGAGGACCAGGCGACCACCCGACCATCAGGGCCGGTGAGGGCGCGGATGTAGCCAGTCGCCGCGGGCGTCGGCCGCGGCAGGCCAGGCGGTGGGTTGCGCTCGGTGAAGATGCGCCCGCTGGTCACCCAGGCCAAACGGAATGCCTGGGCCCACGAGTCCCAGCCAGTCCGGTTCGGGTGGAAGCTCTCGGGGATCCCGGGCCAGGCGCGGTAGGAGTGGAACCACTCATTGCCGTTGCCGGCGAAGGCGCCGCGACCGGCCAGCCACTCGAGCGGACGGTTCTCGTACACGACGCCTGCCTGCTCGGCGGCTGATTCCTGGGACCCGAGCAGCCGGGGAAGGAGCTGGTCGCTGATCCAGCGGCATTCGGCGCCGCTGAAGCCGAGGGTGGATTCGCGGCTGACCGCCGTTCCCTGGACGGTCGTGATCGTGTTGTCGGGGCCGCGGCGCGTCTCGGCTCTGCAGCTCTCCGGAGGCGCCGCGGGGTTCGGCAAACCGCTCAGGATCACGAGCGGCTCGGCCCCGTTGTGGGTGCCGGCCTGCTTGATCTCGCGCAGTGTCGCGGTGATCTTCGCCTCGGCGTCGGCGGCGCGCGCGAGCCAGTGCTGCTGCCGTGCGGGACTCGAGCAGTCGGAGCGGGTGCATTCGATGATCAACTCACTGAGACCGGCATCCACGCCCAGGTCGTTGCCTCCAACCGACACCAGGACGATGTCCGCTCCCCCGAGGGCGCGGAGCCTGGCGATCTGAGGGGGCTGCCCGTTCTCGGTGACGGCCCTGCGCAGATCCTCGGTCTTGGCGCCGCTGCAGGCGAGGAAGTGGATGGTGTCGGCGAACGTCTCCACTGACTGGTAGGCCCAGCTGTGCTCGCTCCGGTGGCACGATCCACTGGCGCCGTAGTCCCCTGCGCCCTCCCCGGAGATGTAGGAGTCGCCGAGGATGGCGACCTCCACATCGTTGTCGCAGTTGAGGTCCCCTGCCCGCCGCGGCCCGTAGGGGCACCGGCCGAAGGGGGGCTCGCCCGCCACCACCTGGACCTGGACCGGCAGGTGTTCGAGAAGGGTCGTGGTTCCGAACGTCAGGCCGCCGGTCAGGGTATAGCCCTCACAGATCGCCGTGACCGTGATCTGGGAGCCGGGGGCCTGGCTGTCCGGCACGGCGATGGTGAACCCATTCGGCCGGTCGTCGATGCGAACGCGCTCGATGCGATTGCCGCCGGCAAGCCCCTGGATCCGGAGTGCCATACGGTCCTCGCCGGTCAGCCGCGGGCAGGGCGCCGGCCCGAGCGGCGCCCCGCTCAGGACCCTCACGGACCCGCCGGGCACGACGGTGGTCTGGGCAACCTGGGTGGAACGCGCCGGTCCGGTGACCGTGTAGGGGACCGCATCCGAGGTCCAGACCACCCGCGTGGTCCGCGGGGGGCCGGCGCTCACCACGACGCACTCGAGACGCACGCTGTGCGGTCCGGTCGCCGCGGTGGTGACGGTCGGGAAGAGCGCCCGCCGAGCGGTCCCGGTTGCGTCTTGCCAGGTAAGTCGTTGAACGCCGTCCACGTAGCCACGCAGCTCGGAACTCTGGTCGCCGGTATCCGCCGGGCAGTCTTCGTCGGTGACGAGGGTGAACCCGAACCCGGCGGGTCCTTCGGTCGGCCCGATCGTCGAGATCCCGAACGCCTGCCCGGCGCCGGGGGCGAGGAGCAGAGCGCCGACCAAAACGATCATCAGCGCGCGCGACGCAGATCGCAGGTTCCCGGTGTCGAGCGAAGTGTGCATCCGCGCAGCCCTCGCGTCATGGCGACTCAGGCACTGCGCCTGTCCCCGCGATGTCAGAGTGGTTCGACACTCTCTGCGCGGCCCCTCATCGTCGCCACTAGCCGAACGGGTGGTTCTTCCGCTCCGCATGCCCCAGGGCCGGCCATCCCTGCGCGCTGCGCGGATCTCGGTCCCCTCCGTCGCCGCCCCTCATGGACCGGCGCGTGGGCCGGTGGTCCCTAGCCTCGGCGCCCGACGGCCCAGACGCGGAATCGCATCCCGCTGGGACCTGAGGGGCGCAGAGTCCTAGGCCACCTGCGTGCCGGCGAAGGCCCGGGGGCCGAAGTCCCCCAGGCCCGGCCGGGCACCTGTCAGGTCCCGGCAGCCGCGGATGATCCGCAAGGGATCGAGGCTCAGCGTCCGCTCCAGCGCGCGCTCGCTCTCGAGGTGGCTCGTGCCGGGGAACGGGTAGCCGAGACTGGTGAGCGCGAGGCGCTGGCCCACCGTGAGCGGGATGACCTCCATGTACTCCTCGTGGACGCCGCGTCCGTCGAGGAGCCCATAGCCCCCGATGCCACTCGCCCCCGGCTCGTTCGCAAGGCCGAGAGCCACGTGCTCCAGCATCATCGTGCGATCGCGGGTCGGGTCGTCGTCGAGGAGGTCCTCGACAGATGCCCCCTCGGCGAGCATCCGCTCGAGCGCCTCGGCGCGCCGGGCGGCGATCGGCTCCAGGCTGCTCACATCGGGAGGGTGAGGGAGATCGTCGACCCGGACCCCGACCCGGCCGTAGCGGACGATGACCCGTTCCTTGGGCAGATAGGCGGCGATCGCGAGGCCGAGCCCCCGCCGCCTTGTGACCATGTCCCGCACCAGATCATCTCCGGCACCGAGGAGCGTCTCGACGCTCACGGCCTGTCCCATGCGCTCGATGGCTGCGGCGAAGCCCTCCGCGAGCCGGCGCGCGAGGTAGGGGGTGCGGATGTCGCGGAGCTCGAACGCGGGCTGGAAGGCGCTCACCACGGCGAGGCATCCCGCCGCGGCGACCGCGTCGAACCGCGGGTGGGCGGGGGCGTCGACTTCGTTGCAGCAGGCGACGACGAGGTCGGTGGTCGTGCGGGGAATGTCCATGGCCGCACTCTGTTGAGGCGGCCGACAGCGTCGCTGAGATCTCGCGTCGCGTGTGCGAGGTGGCCCTCGGGGCAACGGCGCCGAGCCCATGTTCAAGGCCGCGGACTCGGCAGCCTGGCCGGGGCGACGTTCTCACTCGAACGTCGCCCCGGCTCGTTGCTTAGAGGATCAGGAGGAGGCCACGAGGGTCTTCTCCCAGGCCCCGTCCTCGCCGACGACCACCTCGTAGTCCAGACGCGAGGCGCCGCCCCCAGCCCCGGCCCCGGGCCCGCGCAGCGCGACCTGGCAGTCGGCGGTGCCGCCGGACGGGTCCGTGCAGGTGACCTCGTCGACGCACTGGCCGTCATCTCCCGAGCAGCTGACCTCGTCGACACTCGATGCGAGCTCCAGGGCGAGGTCCTCGCTGTCGATCGACACTGCCGAGACCACCGGGTCCGCGAGCGGGTCGAGACTGCAGCTCAGCGGGGTCGCGAACTGCTGCCCCTGCGCCAGGCTGATCGAAGTGTGGATGATCGCGGTCTCGCCCGGCTCGACGCGTACTGCCACGTCGGATCCGAATCGGTTCGTCGGCTCTCCATCGGAGATGACGCCGACGCTCGATCCGAGGCGCATCCGCGCCGGCACCTCGCCGGCGTTGGTCACGGGCGCGGAGATGGCGACCAGCTCGTCACCGACCGCCTCGCACGTCGTGGGGCCGACCGTCACCAGGGACGGGTCGAAGACGCCGCCGGAGGGGGCGGCACTCGTCTCTGCGGGCGCCGGGGCTGATCCTGCGGGTGAGCCCTCATCATCATCACCTCCCCCACAGGCACTGAGAGCGAGCACCATCAGGAGCGCCACGGCGGCGCTCCCCATGGCAGTCGGGCGAAAGACGGATCTCATTGATCTCCCTCGAGTCTGCTTCGGACGGACGCAGACCCTAACCGGTGGGAGGGCGCGTACGTTCGGGCGGCCCGGCTCGGACGTCAAGCGTGGCCCGCCGGCGGTCGATGAGAAACTTTCACGAGCAATCACATGCATGTCTTGACAGAGGTGCTACCTTCATCGCAATGAGCTCCACCACTGGATACACGTTGGCACTCCACCTGACCGCGGGCATCGCTGATGCCGCCGCGCATCAGGTCGTGCTTGCGGCCCAGGGGATCCAGGAGCACATGCCTCCAGGCGATAGGTGGGACATCTAGCCAAGCCGGCTAGACATCCAGACCGAAACGCCAGGGGGCGGCCAACAGGCCGCCCTTTCTCGTTCCTGGAGGCGTTCCGCCGCTGAAGGCCTTGCCAGCCCTCAAGCGGCCACACGACCCAGGCAGCTTCGCACCGCAGGACCCCGCTCCACCCACTCACACACCGACAGACGACAGGAGATCACCGCCAACCAGACTCGATCAGGCAATACCCCTCGTAGGGAGAAAGCCGCCCACGCGCCATGAACCTGCCGGACAGCAGGGAGTGCGCGGGCCAGCGGGCTCCAAACCGTCAAGGACGAGAGAGGTCTGAACATCACCCAGGAGGCGCCCCTGTCCGGCGCACGCATCACGCTCGAGTAGCTCAGTTGGGAGAGCGCCGCGGTCACATCGCGGGTCACTTGCGCTGGTTCGAACCCAGCCTCGAGCACTAAGACAAAGAAGCTGGAGGATCGCAGTCTCCTCCGTCCACTGTTTCATCCGCAGTAACCGCACCACGCGGGGGATTAGCTCAGTTGGGAGAGCGCCTGCTTTGCAAGCAGGAGGTCGTCGGTTCGACCCCGTCATCCTCCATCATCGTCACTTCACGAAACGTCCCGAGTCTCATCGAGTGTGGCCCGCCAGATCGGCGGGCCGGTGGTTCCGGGAGATCAGCCGCCCTGCGCAGACCTTTGGGTCAGGCGCAGCCCGGGCACTCCGGGTGGCGAGCACCAAAGTGTCGACCAGCCCATCGTTCAACGATGGGAGCGGGCGGCGCACACCCGCCGGTGTGGTGGAATTTGGGAGACACGCCGGGCTCAGACCCCGGTGCTCTTCGCAAGGGCGTGCAGGTTCGAGACCTGCCACCGGCATAGGGGCGAGAGGCCCGCCGCGCCAGACCTGGCCGCGGCACAGGAGGGAACCAGCAGAGACCGGCCACGCGAGATCCAGGCGTCCTGGTAGATGCTCAGGGGTTAAGGGGCCCAAGCCATGCCTAGTCCTAGAGATCCCGGCAACCTTATGCTTCCTTCACGCAGGATCGCACAGTGCACATCCTCGAAGTTTCGTGGCTGGCTGGTCTGCTCGAAGGAGAGGGCTGGTTCGGAACAACGACCCAGCGAGGGAGGCGGACCCCGGCAGTCCAGGTCGAGATGACCGATCGAGATGTGGTGGAGCGCGCGGCCTCACTCATGGGCGTAGGAGTGATGGACCGGGCCCAGAGGAATCCGCTTCATTCTCAATGCTTCATGGCGCGAGTCTCTGGGAACCGAGCCGCCGACCTTATGACCATCTTGGCAGGCGAGCTTGGTCATCGCAGATCAGAGAGAATCTCCGGGGTCCTGTCCGACTGGGCTTCCCGTCCGGATTCCACACCGAAGCTCACGGCAACGACGATTGCCGAGATCCTGGAGGCACGGTCCTCCTCGAGCTACTCGCAGCGGGCGATGGCAGAGAGGCATGGCGTCAGTCGGCTGACAATCCGTCGAATCCAACGAGAACAGGGTTTCGCGAGGAACGATGCGCCTACTCGGTCGAGCCTCTTCAGCGTCATCGGGCCGGCGACGTGCCGTGACCGGCAAGTGGCCTGGCTAGCGGGACTCTTAGAAGGAGAGGGCAGCTTCATGCACCCCGCACCTTCTCGTCCCCGCTCCCCGGTCGTTAGTCTGTCCATGACTGACCAAGATGTGGTCGAACGGGCCGCCTCCATCCTCGGCGTGTCAGCGTGCCGAACGGCGCCGCGCAGCTCAACAGGTAGAGCCGTGTGGTGCGTACAAGCGCGGGGTAGGCGCGCTGTCGCAACCATGATGGCGGTAGATCCCTATATGGGCGAGCGCCGATCTCTCAGAATAGAGGAGGTTCTGGCGGCGTGTCCGATGACAGGGCCGCGTCGTAAGGTTTCCAGGTCGCAGGCGGAGGAGATCGCTGCTCGGATGAGGCGCGGGCACTCAGCTCAGTCTCTCGCCCGCGAGTTCTCCCTGTCGGTGAGGCGGGTGTATGAGCTGGCGCGGCCGGGTGCGCTGGCCACGGAGCCTGCTCCGATCACGATCGGCCATGAAGGGGACGAGCAGTCCCATACGATGGGGCCGCCCGTCAACCGCCCTTCGTTCTGACATGGCAAATCCTCAGCGGGGTCGCGCATGCTTTGGATCGGTGGAGAGGGTTGCAGAAACGTCTAGCAACGAGGGGGTGTAGCTCAGCTTGGGAGAGCGTCTGCATGGCATGCAGAAGGTCGCGGGTTCGAACCCCGCCACTTTCACTCAGATCCGGCTCACAGCATGGGAGCCGCCAGTTCAGCATCGCGGCGCGCGCCCCGTCCCCGTGGGGGGTTGCGGAGCGGGCAGGACGCCTGGCCCAACCCGGGCGGCGAATAGGGGCGGCAAGCCCTCGCGCCGTAGTGTCGTCATCTTCTCGTGCGCGCCCAGTGGCGAAGTCTGCCGCCGGGGCAACCGGCCAGGGCTTCTGACCCGGCTGGGAATAGCGCCTCTTCGTGAGGCACCGCGCCGGCGCTGTCTTCCTCCCGCTCACCGCGGGACGCGCGACCGTAGCTCAGTTGGTAGAGCGTCTGCCTTCCAAGCAGAACGTCGTCGGTTCGAACCCGATCGGTCGCTTCGTAATCCGTCCGTCCACGTCCACTCTCAGACCCAACTCACATGGGGCTATCGTCTAGTTGGTCCAGGACACCACCCTCTCACGGTGGAGACGGGAGTTCGAACCTCCCTAGCCCTACTGGTCTACCCCGTGATTCCGCGCGATGGGCGGCATCACTCGAAACTCGAGGGCTGCCTTCCCCTCGGGAGAGGTTCCTTGCCGGCTTAGCTCAGAGGTAGAGCACTTTCCTGGTACGAAAGGGGCCGTCGGTTCGAGTCCGACAGTCGGCTTGTTGTGAATCAGGTTCGGTGTGCCGTCTCGCATAGACACCGACTCAGGGCAGCGCCCTCACTGGCCAAGAGATAGGCGAGCGCCGGACCGGGGTTTACCCGCCGAGGAGCTCGTGGCGGTTCACGATGGGAGATGGTCCAGAGGTACGGACACCGGCTGCTGACGCCGGGGACCCTGGTTCGAGCCCAGGTCTCCCAATCCTGGCTCGTTCCTCTACGAGCCGTCCCCGAGGTATCCGGGCAGGAGCCTGTCCGGCGTGCGGCCGTAGCTCAGCTGGTAGAGCGCCAGGTTGCCAACCTGGAGGTCGCGGGTTCGAGTCCCGCCGGCCGCTTCATCACTCTGTCCATCGCGCGCGAACCCGTCGGGTCTCATGCCGCAGACGACGGGCGAGAGGCAAGGGAAGTGCATCTTCGGCGTCGTGTCGCGGTGCCGACATCGCATCACCGCAGGACCCTGGGAAGGGTAGCTCAGTTGGTTAGAGCGCCGCTCTGATGAGGCGGATGTCGAAGGTTCGAGTCCTTCTCCTTCCATGCACGTGAGAGACCCGCCGAGAGAAAATCTGGGCGGGAGCTAGGTCCGCCCTCTGGGCGGTTCGAGGGGCTGTAGCTCAGTCGGGAGAGCGTTCGCTTCGCATGCGAAAGGCCGCCGGTTCGATTCCGGCTAGCTCCATGTGTTGTCCAGACACCAGCCCCCCTCGGGATAGTTCTCCGGTTCAGCGCGGCCACCAAGGTCGCGTCATCGTGGTGCGCGTAGCTCAGCGGTAGAGCTCCCGGTTGTGGTCCGGGCGGTCGTGGGTTCGAATCCCATCGTGCACCCTCCTCCTCAGGTCTCCATCCCGGACATGGGCGTCCGGTGCTGTGCGGCCGTAGCTCAGCTGGTAGAGCATCCGCTTCCCAAGCGGAGAGTCGTCGGTTCGAGTCCGATCGGCCGCTTCTTCTTCTTCTTCTTCTCCTCCTCCTCAGCGTTTCCCCGCCCCGCGCCGTGGGCTTCTTAAGCCCGGCGGCGCGGGGCTTCCCTCTGGTTCGGGCTCGACTCACTCCCTGCGGGGGTGGCGGAATGGTAGACGCGCCGGGTTGAGGGCCTGGTGAGCTTTTTACAGCTCGTGGGGGTCCGAATCCCCCTCCCCGCACTGATCTCCAGGCCCCACTTCGTGAGCGTCCGACCAAGGCGGTAGGGGAAATCTGCAGCGGCTCATCCGGGGCCTAGTCTGACCCCATGGCCAGAGGTCGCAGTGTCCGCTCCGCCCTGTCAACGCTCGCTCCGCCTGCGCGGTATCTGGATGACGAGATCCCGACGCTGCCGGCGCAGACCGAAGGCGAGTTCATCGACGCCTACGGCTTGGTGACCGCCGCGGGGCTCCATGAGGCGCTCAGCGCCCTCCCGACTGTCGCCTCGACCATCGAGGCCTACCGCGCCGCCGGCGCCAGGACCGAAGCCGAGCTCTACCGCGGCAGCTACATCGTGATCAGCCAGGAGCTACTTCGCCGGGCGGCCCTCGGGCACCTCGACCAGGACGATCGGACCGCCGCGGCGTGCGCCGCCGCCCGCCAGATCCTCGGGGAGTAGGGAACTCGAAGGAGGGCCGGCCCCGCCGGCCTCTCGTGCGTCACGCAGCGGCGCCTTCTTTGAGGGTGCTGCGTTCGGCTGGGCATGGTTGTGGACGATCCGGTTGATCTGCGGAGTCTGATAGGCACCGCCCGCCAGGTTCGGCTCCTGGGACAACCACTTGAGCAATCTCTCCCGCCGTCCCTTCTGATGGCGCGCGCCGACGTAGCTCAGACGGCCAGAGCACCCGTCTCGTAAGCGGGAGGCCCGGGGTTCGAATCCCCGCGTCGGCTCCTCCTCCTCCCCCGTCTTCCTCACGACCCTCGACCGCATGATCGCGAGACCGGCAACGGGGCCCAGGGCGGCAAGTGCCGCGCCGCAGGGGCGCTGACGCGTCCTCGCCGATCGCGGTCTCAGATAGCGCCGGATCCCGAGGAAGGACTGGCCACAAGATGGGCGCGGGCGCTGTCCCGATAGGACAGGCGGTCCGAGTTCCACCGGGCACGGTGGAGCATGATGAGTCTCCCAGGCCAGGGAGGCTCCCGTCCGGCGGGGCCGGCATGGACGATGCCGGCCCCGCTCGTCCACCTCACCCCACCCGCTCCATGGGTGGGGTGAGGTTGTTCCATCGGTCGGCGAGGCATCCGCGAGGGCGCCCCCGGCCGATCGTGTGTCCACCCTGGGGGTGTAGCTCAGCTGGCTAGAGCACCGGATTGTCAATCCGGAGGTCGCGGGTTCGAGTCCCGTCACTCCCGCTTCATGAAGGGCATGTCAGCGCGGGCCCTCGTCGAGGGCGCCCGCCGCCGTCGGGGCTACTCCCGCGGGCGCTTGAAGGTCCAGCAGGTGCGCACGGGCGTGGAGACACCACCCGTGATGCCGCGCCGCTCGGCGCCGACCCAGACTTCATCCACCGTCTCGCTGACGAGTTCCCACCCCTCGGCTCCGAGGGCGTTCATGAACTCGACACGGGAGAACTCGGCCTCGACATTCGCCTCCCGCGCCTCGACAGCGCCGTCTACCGAACGCGCCACCGCCAGCGAGGACGTCCAACGCTGACGGCGCGGATCATACGACCACTCGACGGTCGCCCTGAGGTACTCCCAGCCTTGACTCACCGCCGGAACAGGAGGAGGTGGTTCAGGTTGGCCTGGTGCTGTTCGGCCTCCTGCCACGCGGCGTCAACGCCTTGCTGCCTCCGCAGGCCTTGATCTACGTGGTGTCGATAGGCGGCCTCGCGTTCAGCAAGGTGCCTACTCACTTCACGGTTGATCTGAGACCGGATGTACTCGTCCTGCACCCGCGCGTCCTTCCCTCGTGCCGGTCCGGGCAGGATACATCGGGACGGCGGGACCTGGCACTCACCGCGAGCGGCCGAGATACCGCTTCCAGATGCGGCGCAGCTCGCCAGCCTCGAAGTCCGGTAGGCCTCGGCTGAGCCGTGCGAGGGAGACACCTCGGCTCGAGGTGATGAACCTCGGGCTGACCAGCAGCTCCCCGCCATCGCGCCAGATCGGCGGTAGCTCCCCGGACGCGTGTGCCCGCTCGTACTCGCTGAGGGAAAGGCCCGTCGCCCAGTAGGCGCGCAACGCCTCGTCGGTGCCCTTGCTCGAGGCGACGTCCCAGGCGAGCACCGGGTAGGCGAAGGGCTCGGGTCCCTCATAGGAGATCTCGATCGGGGTGGGGTCGTACATCGGGCCGGCCCCGGCCGAGCCACGGACCCAACGCGCGAGGCCCTCCATCTGCGCCGAGCAGAAGAGCCCCTCCAGGCGCCCCTCACGGTCGTCGGGCCTCAGGGCATCGGCGCGGACGAAGAGCTCATGGGCGGGGCCGTAGTCGGTCGCCTTGTCCGTTCCGCCGGCGCGGTAGACCCGGCGCCGGACCTCGGGGCGCTCCCCCTCGGGCGTACGGGACAAGGTGGTCGGGGCCGCTCTGATGCCTCGTCCTCTCGCCATCCTCATCCGAGCGTAGGGGAGGCCCGCGAGGACGTGATGCTCTTCAGACATGGGCCTGGTCCCTTTGGGCCCGAAGTGCCTCGCGGCGCGGACCGTCCGTGCCGGGGGATCCATGCGGCGTTGGTGAAGCGGCCGAACACATCGGACTTTCAATCCGACAAATCACGGGTTCGAATCCCGTACGCCGTATCGAGAGTGGTATCCGGCGCGGGCTCAGACGCCGGGGTGTGAGCAGCTGATGCGCAGGTGGGCACTCGAGCCGGGGATCGCACTCACCTCGACGGCCGCGTCGCCGGCCGGCTCCGGGGAGATCTCGATCGAGAAGCGCATGCCGAGGGCGCCGCTCGCGCGGCACAGGAGATCGAGGGACGGTGGCGACTGGCCGGCCTCGAGCTCCGTCAGCTCATCGGGGTGGAGGCTGAGGATGTCCGCGAGCTCGAGCGAGCTGACGCCGGTGCGGATCCGGTGGTCGTGGAGGGACCCGGCCGGGGCGCGGGCGAGGATCAACCGTGCCTCGCGGGTGTCGTCGGTCGTGGGCATCGCCGGCGACAGTAGGCGCCCGGGCGATGCCTCTGCGGCACTTGCGCCTCCGGACGAGGCCGTCCGCGCGGAACGGGGATGCGCACGAGGGCAGGCGGCTACTGTCAGTCCATGGGCTCATCCATCACGCGTTCTCACACCCCGGCCTTCGTCCGCGGCAAGAGGGTCATCGAGCTGCCCTGATCCGCGTGAGGACTCGCGGGGTTCAGGAGGGGGTCGCAGGCTCCTTCTCCGAGGAGGCGGCCGCTCGCTGGCGCCGGACATGGCGGCGCTCTCGGACCCCGATCACGGCGCCGACTGCCGCCATGACGGCGAACGCGACGCCGAAGGCGACCCACGGCTTGTCGGCGAAGGCCTTGCCGGCGAAGTAGCCGATGAGGGCCGCCTGGGTCGACCAGAGAACGGCACCCACGCTGTCGAACAGGAGGAAGCGCCGGTAGGACATCTGCCCGGCGCCGCAGGAGAGGTTGATGGCGATCCGGATCCCCGGCAGGAAGCGGCCGGCGAGGACGAGCGCCGCCCCTTGGCGGGCGACCATCCTCTCCGCGGCCTCGATGCGCCCGGCCCCGGCGACCTTCACGACGCCACGTCGGATCGGTCCCCGTCCGCGACGGCCGGTCCAGTAGGCGGTCGAGTCGCCGATCACGGCTCCGACCGCGCCGGCGGCGATCACGAGGGGCAGGCTGAGGGTGCCGTCGGCCGCGAGGACCGCGGCGGCCACGATCGCGGTCTCACCCGGGAACAGCGGGAAGACCCCATCTCCAGCGACCACGAGCAGGACTGCCCAGTAGCCGAAGCGCGCGGCGGCGTCGGCGAGCTCGCCGAACGATCCGCCGACCGCCGCGGTGAGACTCCCGATCAGGCCGCTCACTCCGCGCTCACCGGACGGGCTGTGCAGCGGACCCGGACGATGCGCGTCCCCCGGACCTCCTCGACCCGAAGCGTCCACTCGCCGGCTTCCACCACGTCATCGACCTGGGCGGGGCGCCCGAGCCGGCTGAAGATGAGGCCGCCGATGCTGGTCACGCCCTCCTCAGCCAGATGGAGGCCGTGCTCCTCCAGGTCCTCGAGGGAGACGTGGCCGCGCGTGATGATGTCTCCGTCCTCGGCGATCACCATGTCGGGCTCGGGGTCGCGCTCGTCGTGGATCTCCCCGACGATCTCCTCGAGGACGTCCTCGAGGGAGACGACGCCGGCGAGCTCGCCGTACTCGTCAAGGACGACCGCGAGGGAGGCGCGCGCCTGGCGCATCCCGGCGAGGAGGATGTCCAGGGGCTGGGACTCGGGCACCAGGTGCACGGGCCCGGCGAGCTCACCGACGGGCGTCTCCGGCGTCTCGACGTACCCCCGGCTGAGGGCGCTCAGGTGGACCACTCCTGTCGGCTGGTTCGCGCCGGAGACCACGGGGAAGCGGCTGTGCCGGCTCCCGAGGACCGAGAGCAGGGCCTCACGGGCCGTCTGCCCGGCAGGGATGGTGGTGACCGACGGCGCGGGGCTCATGACCTGGCGGGCTGAGGTCTCGTGGAGCTCGAGGACACCTTCGATCATCCCGGCCTCCTCGGGGTCGAGGGTGCCGCCGCGTTCGCTGTCGGCGATCAGGCGCTGGAAGTCCTCGGTCGTCAGGGCCATCTCGTGCTCGGAGGCGGGTGGGATCCCGAGGAGCCGGACGAGCCTCACCCCTGCGCCGTTGAGCACCGCGATCACCGGCGAGAAGACCAGGCGGAACGCCTCCAGCGGGAGGGCCAGGCGTGTCGCGGTGGCCTCCGCCTTCTGGATCGCGATCGTCTTCGGGGCGAGCTCACCGACGACCACATGCAGGACGGTGATCACCGCGAAGGCGATCGCCCCCGCCGCGAAGACCCCTGCGGCCTCGCCCGCGCCGGCCCGCTCGAGGACCGGCTCCAGCACGCTCGCGACGGCGGGCTTGCCGAGCCAGCCGAGCCCGAGGGCGGTGACGGTGATGCCGAGCTGGCAGGCGGCGAGGTAGCGGTCGATCTCGTGGGACTGACGGGTCGCGAGGGCCGCGGAGCGGGAACCTCCGGCGGCCATCGCCTCGAGGCGGACCACCCGCGCGCGGGCGAGGGCGAACTCGGCGGCGACGAAGAAGCCCGTCGCCAGGATCAATACGACGACGGCCAGCAGGCCGACGATGGTGCCACTCATGTGCGGTGGACTCCTTGGTAGGACCACCGGCGGTCAAGGGGGCCGGGCGGTCTCAGATGACGGGCCCGAACGTAGGCGCTCCCGGCCTCATTTCACCGGAAACTCACCGTTCGCGGGTCGGCCCTCAGGGCTCGATTCGCCCGCTGGGCGCGCATCCGGGCAGATAGCCGGTCCACATGCCGCCCTCATCGAGCGCGATGTCGACGTCGAAGTCGTCGTACTCGCCGAGCGGGATGATCTGGGTGACGGTGCCGGGACCGAAGAGGCTGCGGACGCGATCACCGATGACCAGCTGGTCGACGCGGTGAAACGGCTCATCGACGACGCACGGTGCGGTGGTGCTGGGGTCGCTCATGCGCGGGTGACTCCTGTGGTTGTGAGTGCGGGGTCAGAAGGGTGGGTCAGGGTCGTCCTCTGCGGTCGCCGCGCTCGCCAGTGCGAGACCGATCGGACAGTGGCACAGCTCCTCGGCCGGAACAGGCTGAGAGCAGCACTCGCCGCTTGGCAGGAGCCGACCGCAGCACTGCGCGACGATCATCCTTCCCTCGTTGCAGCAGTCCGGGCAACGCGGCCTGGGGGTCCGGGGGGAGATGGCGGGAGCCTGTCCTTGGGCCTGTGAGTGTCCGCGCGCCATTGGTCAGAGGGTGCCACGGCCTCGCCAGGGAGAGGCCGTTCTCACCGGGTCGGTTCCTCGAGTATCAGCAGGTCGAGGTCCTTGGCGCCGACGATCTCCGGGTTGGCTTTCGCCCACGCCCGGGCCTGGGCGCGCAGCCGCTCCTGGTCGTCGGTCATGTAGATGACGAGCACGCCGCTTCGCAGGTCGCTGTCGTCGTAGAGCTTGGTGCGAAGGAGCTGGTCGATCCACTGCCATGCCGAGTCCTCGAACTCGCCGTTCTCGTCCATCAGGTCCTCGACCGAGAGGATGTCCAGACGGACGCCGCTCTGGCCGTAGGTCGAGAAGGCGATCCGGCTGATGGGCGCCTCGAGATCATCGGAGTCCGAGAGCCCGAGCGTCCCCTCGAGCGCCTGCGCGGCGGCGGTCACCTGCTCACCGGCACCCTCGGCGCGCACGGCCTGGAGCAGCGCCCGCGTGCCGCCGGCCAGGTCGTTCATCCCGTTCGTCTCGCTCATCTGGAGGCTCCTGGTCGTTGAGAGGACAGCACCTCCAACATAGGACGCTCATCTGTCAGCGACTCCCATCGCCGAGCCTCCCCGGGCATCGGGCGCCGTATGGTGATGAGGCCGAACCGCGTCGCGGTCCGGCTGACAGGCACCGGCAGAGGGGAACCGAGGATGTCCGACGATCAGACCCATGCGCCCGGGCAGGCAATCGAGGGCCTCGAGGCGGAGGCGATGGGGAGTCTCATCGCGGCCTTCGACCTCGCCGACAGGCACGGCCTCGACATCGACGACCTGATCGACCGGGTGCGCCAAGGACGCTGAACGGGGGCTAGCCGGCGATCAGCTGGTTCAGGACGAGCATCAGGATGAACCCGAGCATGCAGCTGAGGGTTACGACCCGCTCACTGCCACCGCGGACACCGGCGGGGATCAGCTCGTCGACGCACACGTAGAGCATTGCGCCGGCGGCGAAGGCGAGGCTGAGCGGGAGAAGCCCCGAAGCGACCCCGACGATCGCAAAGGCGGCGAAGGCCGCGGGGATCTCGATCAGACCGCTCGATGCGGCGACGGCGAAGATCCGCCGTCGCGGCATCCGGGATGCCAGGAAGGGGATCGCCACGGAGAACCCCTCCGGCACGTTGTGGGCCATGATCGCGATCGCGAGCGGGAGACCGAGCTCGGTCCCGCCGACGGCGAAGGCCACACCGACCGCCATCCCCTCGGGGATGTTGTGGAGCGAGAGCGCGCCGAAGACCAGCCAACCCCGTCGGCGCGCGTCAGGAGTCCCGTCCTCGGGACCCCGGGGTGGGTGGAGGTGAGGGACCAGGCGATCGAGTCCGAGCATCAGCGCGACGCCGAGCACGAGCCCGGTGATCACCTCGATCAGTGCCCCCTGCTCGAGAGCCGGGTTCAGGAGCCCGAACGACAGGGCGGCAAGCATGACCCCGGCCGCGAAGCCGAGCCCTCCGTCCAGGAGCCGATCGCCCGGTGAGCGCCACACGTAGATGCCGAGCGCGCCGATCACCGTTCCGAGGCCGGCCAGCGTCATCCAGAGGGCGAACAGCGGTTCCACGCCGATGAGGATGCGCAATCAGCGACTCCTCGGATGTCATCCTCGCATCGGCCGAGCGACACCACGATGGGTGGTGGCCAAATGGTAAGGCGCCGGATTTTGGTCCCGGTGATTGCAGGTTCGAATCCTGCCCACCCAACTCACCTCACCGTATGGTGATCACACACGCGCCGTCTTAGCTCAGCTGGTAGAGCAGTCGCCTTGTAAGCGACAGGTCGCCGGTTCGACCCCGGCAGACGGCTTCTCCCCTTCCCCTCACATCGAGGCCGGTGCGGCTGCATCCCGCCGTGCCCGTCGTAGCGTGATGGGTATGACGACGCAGATCCTGATCGGTCTCATCCTCGCTGGCGCCGCGGTCTGGGCGTGGGGCCAGGGGACCCGCCTGCGGGCGGTCGGCCTCGGCGCCCTCGCCCTCGTGCTCGCGCTCCCCGAGGCCTCAGCCACGGGCGCGCAGAACCTCGGCTCCGCCCTCGCCACCGAGAGCGCGAGCTCCCTCATCACCCTCGCCATCATCGCCATCGGCCTCGCCACCATGCTCGGCTGGCGACCGCGAAAGAACCCCGGCAAGACTCGTCCCTGATGCGTGCGCCTGGCCCCCTCGGGCGAGATCCCTCTCGGCGCTCGGACGGGGTCTAGTCTCGAGTGGCGATGGCGCGAGGAAGCAGCACCCACACACGCTGCACGCCGCCTCGCGGCAGGACCCTCGCCCCGGGCCCGCCGGCATCTGATGATCCGAAGGCAGCCCTCCCCGTGCCGGACGTGCCGAGGAGGACGAGCCGCGACTGCTCGGCGGCCCTGATGGGCGAGGTACTCGATCGCCTCGGCGCGCGCGCGGTGATCAGGGAGCCCTATCGGGATCTGCTGAACCCGGAGCGGACCGAGACCTACGAGGTACGGGTCCACGATGATGAGGGATGGGTTGTCGAGTGGAGCACCTATTCATCGAGCGGGGGCGAGCCGCGGGTCGGCTCGGCGATCCTTGTCTGCAACTATCTCGTCTACGACATCAACGGCTCGGAATGGCAGAACACCTGCGGGGTGGGCTCTCGGAGCATCCTCGTCCGACGCAGCGACCATGCCGACATCGCAGTCATCAGCTTCACCGTCGACGACATCGACGCCCAGCTCACCCGGATCCGAGAGGTCCCCGGTGGCTTCCAGACGGAGTGGGTCGACGCGACGTCGCTTCGCCTGGTGCGACCCGACGAACAGCGATCGATGGCGCGCAGGAAGGTGGGAGATGGCGATCCAGCCAACGGCCGGATCGCCGCGATGCCGGCGGGGATCCGAGGGGCCGACCGGGAGCTGCTGACGGTGCCGCTGAACTTCCTCTCGGCCATCGGCAAGTAGGCGGTCCCTCCCGGGGCGGGCCCGGGCGCTAGTGGAGGCTGAACGAGGAGCCGGTCGGGGAGAGCGTGAACGGCACGCCGGCCGCGCCCTCATCAGCCCCGGATGCGCCGTCGAAGCTCCAGAGGCTCCGCGTGTCCGAGTGCGCGGTCAGGGTCGCCGGCCGCGTCGAGCGGCCACCGGGGACGATGTCTCCCGGCTGGATCGCCGCCGCGGTCTGGCCGCGGGTGATACGCGCCGAGTCGACCTGGACGCCGAACTCGAAGGTCGGGGCGGCTCCTTCACGGCCGATCAGCGTCGGCGCAGTGCCGAAGGCCGGAGGGCTCGCAAGCGCGATAGTCGAGATCGCTGAGCCGTCGAGCAGGACCGCGACACCGTTCTGGGTGATCTGGATCGCGACGTGGTGCCAGTTGTTGAGGCTGAGCCCCGCTGCCCACGGTGAGGAGACGTAGACGCCCGGGGCGGTGGCAACGGCCGCTCGGAGGCGGTAGGTGTTGTCGATCTGGATCGTCCAGCCGGCGTTGCCCCCGGTGGTGCTGAAGACGGCACCCTGGGGCGCGGGGGTCGGGGCGCCGGCGGTGCGACGGACCCAACCGTCGAAGACGAGGGTGCTCGTGCCGGCCGTGTGGGTGCTGGAGTGGGCGGCGCTCAGGAAGCTGTCCGAGCCGTCGGTGCTTGCGAAGCCTGGCTGGGCGGCGACGGTGAGGGTCTGGCTGCTGGTCGCCGTCTCCCCGTCATCGTCGGTCACCCTCAGGGACACGGTGACCGGGCCGGGGGAGGGGTAGGAGGTCGTCGGGGCGGTGCCGGTCGCCTCGAAGGAACCGTTTCCGTCGAGGTCCCACTCACGCGTCGCGATGGTGCCGTCCGCGTCGCTCGAGGCGTCCGTGAAGGTCACCGTGGCGTTCGCGGTCGGGCCCGTCGGGCTGTAGGTGAAGGAGGAGACCGGAGCCTGGTTGGCGGGACCGGCGGGCGCGCCGCCCCCCGCACTGCTCCAGCTCGGGACTCCGTCATCGCCGGGTCCGCACCCCTCGCCGGCCGCCGATGTCGGAGTCGGCAGGTTGCAGAGGGCGCCGGCGATGGTCGCCGACTGACTCCTCGAGACGTCGAATGCCCCCGCCTCGTTGGATCGCAGGCAGTAGATCAGCCCGGTCGATGCCTGGGCACAGACGGTGATCTGGTCGACGCCGTCGCGGTTGACCATGACCTGCTCGGGGTCGCGGGAGGCGGGCGTGGTGGTGATCACGTCGAGCTCTGGCTCAGCGGACTGGATCGCGCCCTGCAGGGTGGCGAGGACCGGGTAGGCGCCGCTTCCGGCGTGGATCACCTTGGCGTTCTTGTAGGAGATCGTCACCGAGTTCTGGGCCTGGGTGCTGTTGGCGGTCTCCCGGATGCTGAGGAAGGTCGGGATGGCGATCGCCATCAGGATGATCAGGACCGCGATCACGACGATCAGCTCGACGAGGGTGAAGGCGCTCCGATGGGGCCTCAGGTGGGGGAGGGGCACGAGCTTTCTCTAGCAACCCACCACGGAGGCACGGCCGATTCTGGCTCCGGCCTATCCCTGCGACCAGGCCGAGGCCGGTAGGTCCTGGGCCAGGCGACGTCTCAGAGAGCCTCGCAGAGGCTCAACCATCTGAATGAGGGTTAGCTAGACCTCAACCTCAGACTAAGGTATCTGCGCCGTATAGCGGCGTAACGAGCAGAGAACGCAGTCTTTTCGTGGCCGGTCTCGCGTCCTCGGTGCGGATGAGACTCGATCACAGCTCGATGCTTGGGTCTGGGAGGCCTTCTGCGGGAGTTCCCGGCGCGGGAAGGTCCTGGGTAGGCAGCGTGAGTCGATGCCCGGGGTCCTTCTTCGCCTTCTCGCGCCGCTTCCCTTCGGTTTCGGCCCCCCGCCTGGGGGCGCTCCCGACACCGATCTCGCGGCAGCGCGGCGGAGTGCGAGGGCCTTGATCCGGGCGCTTCTCGCCCAAGGGCCCGAGCGGGATGGCTTGGCGGCTCTCGTCCTCGGCGAATACGCGCTCGCCCTGGCCGCTGAGGATCCGGATGAGCAGCTGGCGGGCTTTCGGCTGGTCTGCCAGATGATCCAGGCGCGCCCCGCAGAGGACTAGGCGGGGAACGAGTCCAGGTCGTCGGGGAGCGGGCACTCGCCGGCCTGCTCCCAGACCGAATGCGCGGGACCGCGAGGGACCCAATCGGATCCGAGGCGGATCCTCCCCGTCGGCGAGATGACGGCGATCCCGAGCCTCCGCCCACCAGCGTCGATCAGGTGGACGTTCCCCTCAGGGTCCGACTCGCATGATGCGCTCGGGCTGTGACCGACGATCTGGCGGTATCCCTCCGGGGCGTGCTCCAGCAGGCTGCGCCAGTCCTGCCAGAGGGCGCCTCCGCGGGCGGCCGAGCCGCCACGGTGCTCGTCAACGCCGAAGAGGGACGCGGACTGGTCATGGCGCGATCCGAGGAAGGACTCCCAGAGCGAGTTGATCGCCTCGGCGCCGTCGCTCGCCGAGCCCTCCGGGAAGAGCTGCTCGTCGGCCCCGGCGTGGCTGATCAGGACGCCGGCGTGGCTGATCGCCCCCGGCATCCTGCCCTGCCAGGCCACCCGGTCGAGGCCGCGGCCGAGGTCCGGGATCATGTGGGGGGCCGGAAGACCATCGAATCGCTTCCCACCCATGATCGCCGCCTCGTGGTTGCCGGGCAGCCAGACGTCGAAGAGGTCCGCCAGCCCGAGGCACTCCATGTCGCCGTCGTGGTTGCGACCGTCGACCAGGTCTCCGATCGAGACGAGGGTGGCGCCCGCGCCGACGCGGTTACCCTCCCGCAGCAGCCCGAGCTCTTCGAGGGCCTCCTCGAGGACCTCGGCCTGACCGTGGACGTCGGAGATCACCACCATCGAACCGGGGTCTGCCTCGATCACCCGCGCGAGCTCATCGAGCCGGTAGTGGGGCGGGCGGATCGCTCCGGGGGTGGTCCCGAGCATCACCAGGTCGCGTGTGTGCTCCATCTGCTGCTCGGGCCCCCAACGATCGCTCGCCGAGGGGCGCGGGCCGCGCAGAGCGATCGCAGCAGGTGCCCCCTGATGTGTCCGTTGTCCGCGCGCCATCTGCATCGATCGTAGGTCGCCCACGGGCAGCTCGAGCTCTTCTCGCGGCGGCGGCCCGGGGCACTGAGGCGGGCGACTTCGAGCGCGCCGCAGAAGGCGGCCTACATTCCTGGATGAGATGGGCAGAGGCCGGAACCAGCGCGGTGCTCCCGCACCCTCACCAGTCGGCCGGCAGCCCGCTGACGAGCTGGCCGTGCAGGCTCTCCTTGAGAACCACGCCGCGATCGAGCAGGCCTTTGCGAGCCAGCTGCAGACGTACGTGGGACCGTCATACCGGCACGTCTCAGACCTCATCGAGCACCCGGATCCGATCGAAGCCGTCTCCTTCATCGATGCTGAGCTTTCACGACCGGGAAGGTTCCGGGTGGTGCCGCTCCTGCTCGAGGACGCGGTCCGCACCGTCGAGGCGATCGCCGAGGGTGTCGAGGCAGACCCGCTTCAGGAGTTCGAGAACCTGCGCCGGCGGACCCTCTTGCGGCTGCGCCACACCCAGCCCCGCCACCGTGGTCATCTCAACGACGCTCTCGAGCACCTGGGCGGCCTGCCGGGAACGCAGTCGCTGCTCGAGAAGCTCTTCGACCTCGGGTGCGATCATCGCGCCGAGCCGGCGCTCGGCGTCCTCGTCAGCTTCCTCCGGCTGCATGGGCTGCGCCACCACGCAAAGGGGCTCTCCGAGATCGATGACGAGGGCCGCGCCCGCATCGCGTTGCTGCTGCAGGCACCGAGTCTCAGTCGCCGCGCGCTCGGCGAGAACTGGCTGCTCAGCACCGACCACATGCCCCTGAGCGCGGAGGACATCGACCTCGTCGAGATGACGCGCCTCTCAGGCGCCCGCCACGCCCGCCTTATCGGGATCCCTCCCGGTGAGCCTCCCTCCTGCGCGACATCCCGAGAGTGGAAGACACAGATCGTCGCCGACGCCCGCTCCCTGCGGCCGGCCGACACCCCCAGACGGATCACCCGCCTGGTGAGTGCCGAGTGCTTCAAGCGGATTCGCGCCGAGGCGCGGTGCGAGAACGCGACGACGGCCTGGGTCAAGGCGGAAGGGAAGGTCTTCCTCTGCTACCAGGTCCCGATGCACAGCGACGTCGGCCCACTGATCGCCGAGGCCCTCTTGCCGATGCATGAGAACGGCTGGCTTCGTGGGCCGGAAGCCGAGGCCGCCGGGGTGATCGGCAAGGAATGGGACACCCTCGTGGTGCGCGGCCACATCGACACGCGGGAGGTCCTCCTCCGGGTCGACCCCTCACCGTCCATCCCTCTGATGCCACCTGCCGAGAAACCACTGTGGCTGCGTGATGACTGCGGGCACCCAACCCCGACCTTCCGCCACCTGATGGACGGGTCGGTGGCTGTGGTCTGTGAGTCCTGTCGCAACCAACGCATCGCCCTGATCCCCCGCCACCGGCTCGACGAGGCGGCGCTGCGGGAATCCCCGCTCCGGGCCCTCGAGGATCAGAGTCGCGCCGAGCTCGACTCCTACCTGTGCGAGGAGCGCGAGTACTCCGCCCTGGCAGGCCTGCCGGCTGCTCCGGAGGGTCTCGATGCCAACACCGCGCTCGACTTCTACCGTGTCCGGGACGGCATCGTGGAGCTGTCGCCGGCGAACTTCCGCCGAGAGGACCGCCCTGTGGTCCAGAGCGCGTCGGTGCGCGGGATGATCCGCTCGCGGGCCCGCTGAGCATGTGAGTCCTGGCAGGCGAGAGGCCCGCCCCCTGTGAGGTCGGGCGCGTAGGCTCGGGACCTGTGTCCCATGACCCCAAGGCGCTGCGCGCCCGCATCCTCGCCGACTGTCCCCTCGCCCTCTCCGACCTGCCCCCCGGCGAGCGCGACCGCACCTTCGAGGTCCTCTGGGCGGCGATCACACGCCCGGACCCGGGTCTTTCCCGGCGTCCCACGGCGCCGAGTCGCGCCCATGAGTCGCTTCCCGCCCGCGCCCCCCGGCTGATCGGCCTCGCGGGCGCCCCGCAGGCCGGCAAGGATGTGATCGCCGCCCATCTGAGCAGCCGCTTCTCCTCGGTCTCTCATCTGGCCTTCTCCGACCCGATCCTCGGGGAGGTGAATGCGTTCCTCGAGCCCTTCGGCGTCGAGATCCACGACCAGAACAAGAGCACCCCCGAATACCGGCTCACCCTGCAGCAGTGGGCGATGATGCGCCGACGCGAATCGGAGACCTACTGGTCGGCGCAGGCGTCCGCGCGCGTCGAGGGCCTCTGGCGCGATGGCGCGCGGATGGTCGTCGCGACCGGAGTGCGGGACGAGTTCGATGTCCGCGCCGTCCTCGGCCTCGGAGGGCAGATGTGGAGGGTGGAGCGACCCGGCAGCGACCAGGACCTGAGCCATCCGATCGAGCGATCGCTGGCGGGTCTTCCGGACTCGGTCTTCAGCGCGACGCTCGTCAACGACTCCGAAGGTGACGTCAGCGACTTCTGCCGGCGCGCCGAGCTCCTGCTCGAGCGTGCGGCGGTCGTGCCCTCGCGCGTATAAGCACTAGGCCCCTGGGAGGCGAGAAGGGGGAGGGCCCGGGCGCGCAGGCCGGACTATCGGGTGATGAGCAACCCGATCAACGCCGCGTCGCGAAGGGCCCCGGACTCACAGGAACGCGAGCGGATCGTGATCATCGGTGGGGGCTTCGCCGGCTTCTACTGCGCCCTCGCCGCGGAACGCCACAACGGTGGCCGCCTGCATGTGACCCTCGTCTCCGAGTTGAACCACCTCGTCTACACGCCCTTCCTGCCTGAGGCGGCGGCGGGGACCCTCGAGCCGCGCCACGTGGTCGTTCCGATGCGCGGCACGCTCGGACCGACCCGCTTCGTGCTCGGCGCCGCCGTCTCCCATGACCCGGTGGCCGGGACGATCTCGGTGCGTCAGCCGACCGGCAACCTGAAGGTGGTCGAGTACGACCGCCTCCTAATCACCCCCGGCTCGATCACCCGCGTCTTCCCGATCCCGGGCCTTCGCGAGCACGCCGTCGGCTGCAAGACGCTCGCCGAGGCGGTCCACCTGCGCAATCAGGTGCTCCGCCAGCTCGAGCTCGCGGACGCGTCGATCTCCCCGCATGAGCGCCGGCGCCACCTGAACTTCGTCTTCGTCGGCGGGGGCTATGCGGGGGTCGAGGCCCTTGCGGAGATGGAGGACCTGGTCCGCGCGGCGATGCGGCTCTACCCGTCCCTCCGCGATGAGCGGGCCCGCTTCGTCCTCGTCGAGGCGACCGGCCGGATCTTCCCCGAGGTCGGCGAGGGCCTGTCCGATTACTCGATGGCCCAGCTGCGCGAACGGGGGATCGAGCTGCGGATGAACACCCAGCTGGTCGACGCGACCGGCGGCCGCGCCCTGCTCAGCGACGGTGAGGAGATCCCGACCGACACCCTGGTCTGGACCGCCGGCGTGCGACCCCATCCGTGCCTCGAGGCGCTCGGGATGCCTCTCAACGAGCGCGGGCAGGTGCTCGTCGACGAGTTCATGCGCGTCGGCGGCTACCCCCGGATCTTCGCCGCCGGCGACTGCGCGGCGGTTCCCGACCCCGCCCGCCCGGGGATGTCCTGCCCCCCGACGGCCCAGCACGCCATCCGCCAGGGGCGCCTCGCCGGACGCAACTTCGCCCGGGTCGCCGCCGGTGAGGAGCCGAAGCCCTTCAACTACAAGACCCGCGGTGTCTTCGTGAACCTCGGCCGCTACAAGGGAGTGGCCCGCTTCGGGCAGCGCGGGGTGAAGGGCCTGCTGGCCTGGGTCGCAACCCGCCTCTACCACCTCAGCCAGATCCCCGGGACCGGTCGTAAGGCGCGCGTCCTGGCGGACTGGAGCCTCGACCTGCTGTGCCGGCGCGACACCGCCGAGCTCGGGACGCTCGGGCGCCCGGAGCCGCTTGAGCGCCGCGTCGGCCCCCGCCGGGGGCCAGAGGCTCGGCGCGAGCCCTAGTCCTCGGATGAAGGCCGCAGTCCGGTGGCACGCCACCAGCGCAGCTCGGGCTCACCGTCGAACCGGACCAGCCAGGACGGCCCGTCGTCGATCGCGAGCGTGTGCGGCTCGCTCACGGTCAGGCCGCGCCGGCCCATGGGCGTCTCGACCCGCATCGCCGCGGTGAGGCCCTGACCCCATGAGGGGTCCCCGCCGCCCACGCCGGTCAGCTCTGCTGGAGCTCGGCGAGTGTCAGGCCGAACTCGGCCAGCTGCTCGTGGTAGAGCTCGGCGGGCTCACGGTGGCCGCTCCACACCACGGCGCGGCCGCTCATGTGGATCTCGACCGCCATCTCGAGGCCGCGTTCCAGGCTCGTCGAGGGCAGGACCTTGTGGAGTGCGACCGTGACGCCTTCGAAGGTGTTGTGGTCGTCGTTCAGGACGATGACGAGCCAGGGGCGATCGACGCGGGCGGTGGTGTCGGTGTCCACATCGGGGCGGACCGGTGTCTGGGTGCTCATGACCAAGGGATACGACGTCCGCGAGAGGCTGCAGCACCGGAGGTCGAGTGCCTTCCTGGCCGCGCGCCCTATATGCCCTGAGCCACCTTCCACGTCCCGTCTTGCAGCACCATCTGTGCCTGACCCGAGCGGCCAGCGCCGCCCGGCCATGAGACTGCGAGCCGCACGACGGCGCGCGTTCCTGCTTCGCTCAGCACTTCGGCTTCGAACCGGCCGGCGCCCTCAGGCACCTCGGCAGCGCGGCACTGGGCGACGGTCTGACGTACCCACGCATCGCGATCCAGGGGCGGGTCTGCCGTCAGATCGAAGCCGGCTGCCGTGTCCTCGGCGTCGCAACTGCTCACCGCCTCGAACCAGGCCTTCCCCGCAGCAGCCGGGTCGGTCCCATGGCTGTCCGGCAGGGCCTGTTGCTGGTCGCCACCACCACAGCCGGACAGGATGATCGTTGCTGCAACACCGGCTACGACCAGGGGCGCGCAGGATCGCGCCCCTGGTGGCCCTGACCTGCCGGTCACAGACGATCGAGAAAGTGGCAGCGGGGGTTCCTGTCGCTCTACTGGTCCTCCGACCGGTGAGCCCCGGGTGTCCGAGACGCTGCGGTCGCAGGTCGCCGAGTCTAAGCCATCCTGGCGGGAGCAGCCAACGTGATCCTCTCGACCCCTTCGCTGTCGTCTCGATCGAGCGGCGACGTCGGTCCGCTAACTCCGCCCCGAGTCAGTGGGGCGCGTCCCGTGGCCCTTGCCCCGGCTCGCCTGACATCTCCTCATCGAGGGAGTCGAGCAACTGTGCGCGCGCCGGCCAGAGATCCCTGAAGCAGGGACCCTCGGCGTCAGCGGTGAGGGCATTGCCGCGGCGCTCGCCGAACCAGAGGGCGAAGGCGTCTGCGAAGTCCTCACTCTCGGACGCGGTGCGCCCGGCGTGGTCGGTGACCCATCGGCCTCCCTGGATGAGCCCGATCCCGTCCGTCCGCTTCCACCGCCGTTCTGTCAGCTGACCGTCGGCATCGCGCGCCGATTGCCAGCGGTGCGTGTACGCCTCCGGCCCATCTGGCAGATGCCGCTCGATCGCGTGAGCGAGCTCGTGGTCGAGGACCAAGGGCGCGAGTGCGAGCGTGAAGGCCCCGTTCTCCTCATCGGCGAAGACGACGATCCGGCGATTCCTGGGGTCATAGAGCGCGGCCGCCTGGGTGAATGCCTCGGGGCGGTGGTCGAGCAGGGTCACCGCGCCGAGCCAGAGTCCCGCCCCTGGGGGCCATCCGTCGACGATCGCGGTGATCGCGCGGTCGACCCCGGACGGGAGGCGCTCCGCGACCTCGATATCGACTCTGTTCGCGAGGAGACTTCGGGTCCTGGTCGTCCGGAGGGCTGTATCGAGCGCCATCGTGCCATCCAGCCTGGGTGACGCGACCTGTGAGGCGCCTCCGGCCCGCCCCCGGCTCATTACGCCTTGAGGCCTGAGAAGGCGGTGTTGCGCGCGTCCGGTCCGCGGGCGATGAGTGCCGCGCCGTCCAGATCGAGAAGGAGCAGCCCCGCGGTCTTGCCAGCCTCCTCATCCGCCGGCCAGGCGATCACGTCGAGGGCGCGGGAGGTCGAGGTCCAGAGCCCGAGCTTCTGCCGGTCCGCCGCGATGCTCGTCCGCTCGGCATAGGTGAGGCTGTGGATCCGGGCTGTGAAGGAGTGCTCGCTCACCCCCCGTACCCATCCGTCAGGGTCAGCCTGCTCGGATGCCGGATCGGACCAGGACGCGACCTCGCAGGTCATCGTGAGGGCGATCGCCCGTTGCGGCTCGTCGCGGACCTCGATGATCCTCGCGTTCACCGCGTAGAAGGAGTGGCCGCTGATCCGGTGGAGGATGTCCATGGGCCAACCGTAGGACGGGTCCTTCTTCGCGCCTCGGTTCCCGCCGGTCCGGGGTCAGCCCCCGCGTGCTCCGAGCCAGCCCTTGCTGCGGCAGATCTCGGTTGCCTCTGTGAGGGTGAAGCGGGTCCGCGCGATGAAGTCGTCGCTGCGCGAGGAGGGGAGGGGCTCGTATTCCCACTGGCCTGAGCGGTTCATACAGAAGCCTCCAGAGCGGACGATCGCCCAACGATCTCGGTCGCGCAGGGAGATCGTGACCCTCGTCTCCTCGAGCGAGAACTGACTGATGAACGGGACGAGCTCGGGCGGGATCTCCATGAGGCGAAGATACGACCGCACTGTCCTGCGGCGCGCGAACTGGTGTGAGGCGCGAGGCAGGCGGGCCGTACCGAAGCTTGCCGCTTCGGGTCCCCGCCACAGGCTACGGTGAGCAGGTGAGTGAACCCTTCCCCCGGGCGTCCGATGCCGACGAGAACGAACGCAACCTCGCCAGGCTGACTCTTGTCTGGGGGATGCTCGACCGGCTGGAGGTCGGTCCGAGCGGCCGGCTCGAGGGCCTCTCGGCATGCGAGAGGGATTGGCTTGGTCGCATCCTCATCTCCGGTCAGAGCGGCCTTGAGCTTCGGCTCGCTCTCGGGGTTGCGCTCAGTCTCTTCGAGTCCTCTCCGCGTCCGATGGTCAGGAACTCGATTGATCCTGGTCTCACGTCCGCCCTCGTGCGCTGCCACGCTCGTCGGTACTCACGCCGCGCCGGCTGAGACAACGAGCACAGATCCACCCTCGTCGGCTGTTCCCAGGCCCACCCTTGCCCGGTGTCCGCCCCGCTGCCATCCGCACTGCGTGTCCTCCGGGACGCGTCGATCTGGATCTCCACGGCCCTCGGCTTCCTGATCTCCCTCTGGCTCCTGCGCGAGCTGTCGTCGGTGGTCGTCCTTCTTGCCGTCTCCTCGATCATCGCCCTGTCCTTGGCGCCGTCCGTCGGCTGGGTCCAGCGGCACATCGGCGGCCGCCGCGGCCCGGCAGTCGCCGGCACGGTCGTCGGGGCCTTCGGCGTGATCGGCGGGGTGATCGCCGGCCTGATCGGTCCGCTCAACGACGCGATCCGCGAGTTCGCCGACACGGCCCCATCCCGCCTCGAGTCGTTCGAGGGGTCGCCCTCCTACCACTGGCTCGACGAGCGGTTCGACCTCAACACCCGGCTGGACGAGCTGATCGGCAATCTGCCCGAGACACTCGGCGGCGCCGGCGGTGTGTTCGGGCTCGCCCAGGGCCTCGTGTCGGGGGTCTTCATGCTGATCACGGTGATCGTCATGTCGATCATGCTCCTGATCTACGGACCGGCGATGAGGAGCGGAGTCCTCGCACTCCTGCGCCCGGCCAAGAGGCCGCGCTGGCAGCGCCTGTTCGGTGAGATGGAGCAGGTGGTGTCCGGCTATGCGATCGGGACACTCGGAGTCGCCACGATCGCCGCGCTGAGCGCCTGGGGCGCCTTGGCGCTGCTGGGCGTGCCCTACGCGCTCCTGCTGGCGGTCCTGGTCGGTCTGCTCGGCCTGATCCCGATGATCGGCGCCACGATCGGCGCGACCCTCGCGGTCGCGGTCGCCTTCGGAGTGGGGGTGAAGGTCGGGCTGATCGCCTTGGGCTTCTTCATCGCCTACCAGCAGCTGGAGAACCACCTGATCCAGCCGCAGATCATGCGCCGGACCGTGAACCTGAACCCCCTTGTCGTTGTCGTCGCGATCGTCAGCGGAGTCTCCCTCTGGGGAATCCTCGGCGCGCTGATGGCGGTGCCGATCGCAGGGGTGCTACAAGTGCTCGTGAGAGACCTCTGGTGCGCGCGCCAGGCGGCGATCGCGGAGGACTCCGACCGGCCGATGATCGTCAGCCCCGAGCCCGGCGCAGGGGACGCCTGAGGGCCCGGCAGGTGGGACGGGGCAGGAGGCAAACCACAGGCTCAGTCGCCAACGACGCCGGTGCCTGTGAGATCTCGGCTTCGGAGCCTCCGGGGCGACGTATCTTCGATTCCATGAAGCTCGCCGTCCTCAGCGACACCCACGCCAACCCGCTGGCCCTCGAAGCGGTTCTCAGCGACGCGCATTCACGCGGCGTCGATGAGGTCTGGCACCTCGGGGATGCGGTCGACTGGGGCTGGGACCCCGAGACGGTGGTCACCCGACTGCGCGAGGAGGTGTCGCTCAACCTCGCCGGCAACCACGACCTCCTGGTGCTCGGGAAGACCGACCCCGAGCCCTTCTCCGAGGCCTCCCATGAGAGCTCCAGGTACAGCTTCCCGCGCCTGAGCGGGGAGTCCCGCGCCTACCTGGACACCCTCGCCCCGCTCCAGGAGAGGGGCGACCTCGACCTGGTCGCCTGCCACGGGAGCCCGGTTGACCCGGTGTGGGGCTACTCCGACACCAACAAGGCCGCCGAGTCGACCTTCGCCGCCCAGGGGGCGCGCCTGGTCGTCTGCGGGCACACCCACCTACCTCGCGCCCACCGTGAGCGCGCTGACACCACCAGGCGGCGAGTCCGCCTCTACGACACACGCCCGATGGTGCCCTTCGACCTCGCAGACCATCGCTGGCAGCTGAACGCCGGGTCGGTCGGGATGCCTCGCGGCACCCGCGACCCGCGGGCGCAGTGGCTGCTGCTCGACCTGGCCGCCAACTCGGCGATGCTCGTGGCCACGACCTACGACGCGCGGGCAGCCCGGGCGGCGATGCTCGGGGCCGGCCTCGGCTCCGACTGGGCGAAGATGATCCCGGTCGGATGACGGTGATGATCGACACACCGGCGCCCCCGGTTGTCCTCGAGTCGACGGCCCGGCCTGTGACCTCGACCTCGAGGCTGAGGTTCGCGCCGTCCCCGACCGGGTTCCTGCATGTCGGGGCGGCGCGGACCGCCCTCTACAACCACCTGCTCGCGCGTCGTCACGGCGCGGCGTTCATCCTGCGCATCGAGGACACCGACCGCGAGCGACACGATGACAGTGCCGTGGCGCAGATCATCAGCGCCCTCGGTTGGCTCGGCATCGACTGGGACGAGGGCCCGGGCGCCCCAGGCCCCGATGGTCCGTATGCCTGCAGCGCCAGGGCGGACGTCTACGCCGCCGCCGCCGCGCATCTGCTTTCCGCCGCTCGCGCCTACCCGTGCTTCTGCTCTGCCGAGCAGCTTGCCGCGGACCGCGAGCTCGCCAAGACTGAGGGGCGCGCCCAGGTCTACTCCGGTCGTTGCCGGAACCTCACCGAGGCCGAGCGGGCAGCGCGGATCGCCGCCGGCGCGGCGCCGGCCCTGCGTCTGCTCATGCCGTCGCAGACGATCAGGATCCAGGACATGGTCCGGGGCGAGGTGACGTTCGAGAGCGCGCAGCTCGGAGACCACATCATCGTCAGGCCCGACGGGACCCCGACCTACAACTTCGCCAACCCGGTGGACGACCATGCGATGCGGATCAGTCACGTCCTCCGCGGTGAGGACCTGCTGCCGAGCACCGGACGCCAGATGGCGGTGATCGCGGCTCTCGGCGGCCAGTTGCCTTCCTACGGGCACCTGCCGATGGTCAACGGCGCCGACGGCCGGAAGCTCTCAAAGCGCCACGGAGACTGCGCGGTCGAGGACTTCCAGACGCGCGGGATCTGCGCCGAGGCGCTTGTGAACCAGCTCGCTCTCGTGGGATGGAGCCCGGAGGGGGAGGAGCAGGTCATGACCCGCGCTGAGATCCAGGATCGGTTCTCCCTCGGGCGCGTCCATCGCTCCGCAGCGGTCTTCGATGAGCGCAAGCTCGCCAGCCTGAACGGTGATCACCTCCGGGCGATGCCGGCGCCCCTGTTCCTCGAGCGCCTCCGCGACTATCTGCGTGCGGCCGACGCCGAGCTCCACGACGAGCCCCGCCTGCCTGAGTTGGCCTCCTTCATCCAGGAGAAGATCGGCCGCTCGCTCGAGGAGTTCCCCGGCCTCGCCCGCCCGCTCCTCGCCCGGCTGGGGCCGGAGGACAAGGCCGCCGCCGTCCTCGGCTCGGCGGACACGCCGCGCGTCCTCGCCGCGGCGCGCGAGTGCCTGTCCGAGCTGATGCCGTTCACCGTTCCGGTGGTCGAGGCGGGACTCCGGCAGCTCCCGGAGGCGCTCGGGCTGAGCATGCGAAAGTGCTTCGCCCCGATCCGGTGCGCGGTCAGCGGCCGAGTGGTGTCACCCGGGCTTGCCGAGTCGATCGTCTTCCTCGGACGCGACGAGTCCCTCGCGCGTCTCGGAGCCGCAGCCCGGGCGTCCCACCAGCCCTGACTCACGAAGGGCGTTCCGGGCGCCAGGGTGACGTATGGTCATCTCACGGAGACGGCGCGTGCGGCCTGGCGCGGGGGTCCTGAGGGGCCTTCGAGGAAAGTCCGGACACGTCCCCGGCGCGAGTCGGGTGGAAACGTGGGTGTTCGTAGTGGGAGAGGCGCTTCGCGCACCTCGTTCGGACCACCAGAGCCTGCGGCGTGCAACCTCAAACAGGGCGGGTCACCGAGTCGCCCAGGTGGAGGGCACAGATGGATGTCAGGCTCGGCGCCGCGAGGCGCTAGACAGAATCCGGCTTACAGCCCGCGCCGTCTCCTCGCAGTGCCCTTCGTGTCTGAACCTACGACCGATGCGCCGCGCATGCGGACCCCACGTCGCGGTGGGGGCGGCGATCGCTTCAGTCAGCCGGGGGGAGCGCGTATTCGTCGACCGCCTCGACCGGGAAGGCGACCGGCCCCGGTGTTGATGCGGTGGTGCGCCCGGCGGCGGGCGCACCACCGAAGCTCAGCCCGACGGCGGCCATCGCCCGGACCCGTCCGTACACCGCGCTCCATGCGAGCTCACGCTGGCGGTGCCAGGCCGGGGTTCCGGCGTCCTGGCCGGCCCAGCACCGGTACACGCCGACCTCCCGGGGGAGCCAATACCCGGGCACGAGCTCCGAGAGCGCGCCGACGAGCAGGAGGTCGTCGGAGCGGGGGAGGGCTCCCCATCCACCGAGCGCGCGGACCATCGTGCTGCGCATCACCAGGTTGCCGCACCAGAGGGGGAACGAGGGTCGGCGGGCGAACTCGTCCATGACCCATCCCGGCTCGACCTGGCCCTCGGAGATGTCGGATGAGTGATCGGCCTCGGTCTGCCCGTCCTCGCGCAGGATGTGCATCAGCCCCCCGACCCAGGAGATCTCCGGGAGGGCGCCGATCCGCTCGAGCTGGTGCTCGAGCCCTTCGGGGAAGATCAGGCTGTCCTGGTCGAGGACGCGGATCCAGTCCCCGCGCGCTCGTGCGAGCGCCAGGTTGCGGGTCCCTGCGACGCCGGCGCGGATGTGGTTCGCTCCGTAACGGGTCCGGGGATCGTCACCGACGACCTCGTGGAGGTGGGGGTGCTCCCCGTCCTCCTGGACGATCCATTCGAGTTCCCAACCCGCCGGAAGGCGCTCGGCGAACAGGCTCTCCCGAGCCTCGGTGATGAACCGCGCACTCGGAGCCCATGCGGCGGTGATGACTGACAGGAGGGGCACGCCGGAGCCATCCTAGGAGAGGTCCCCCGACCAGCGGGCGTTCTCACTCAACGCGCGGGATGACCCGGTAGAGCCAGCTCGGCAGTCCCTTGGAGCAGAGTCCGGGGATCGCCTGGACCTCATCCCCCTCGAGGGACAGCGCGGCGAGGAGCTCGCCAGCGAGTGAACGCTCGATGCCGAGGTCGTCGCCGATCTCGCGCGCGCTCGCCACTTCATCGGAGGGGAGGCCCCTGAGGTAGTAGACGATCCGCTCACACAGCCGGGCGAGCGACTCGTCGAAGGTGCGGCAGTGGGCATCGACCACTTTGTCAGCGTGGACGACGAAGGCTTCCCAACCGCCGAAGCGACTGACGATCTGCGCGACGAGGGTCTCGGATGGCTCGGTCATCAGTCCCGCCCTTTCGCCGGATCACTTCGGGCACAGTGCGCCGAGACGCAACCCGCCGGGTGGCGGTTACATCACAGAGCGGGCGCATCTTCCGCCTTCCTGGGTCGCCTCAGGGCCGTACCTAGTGCAGACACCTACTCATCGCCAGGCCACACTGCTGGACCGGCAGCCTGCACCGCTGCGGATCCGGCGTATCCCTTTGAGTAGGCGGCGCGAGCCGCAGGACGGATCGCCCAAGGGAGCCCCGAGTCATGAGATCGATCGCCGCAGTCCTCCTCGCCCTCGGAGCCTGCGCGGCCTCCGCCGCCTTCGCAGCCCCTTCCCCCGAGCGCGTCTCGGGCAACGGCGCCGTGGCCGTCGACAGCTCGGCCGGTGAGCGCCTGTATGAGATCCGCCTCGGCGCCGGCGACCTGCTGCGGATCACCCAGCGCGATCCGGACCGCGCCCGGGTGGAGGTCCTCGCCCCGGACATGGAGGGCAACTGGGTCCGCTCGCTGCCCTTCGCGTCCCCCCGCGGCGCCGTCCGCGCCCCTCGCACCGGCGTCTACCTGATGCGCGTCAGCCCGGGCTCCCAGCCCGGGCACGCCACCATCGCCCTCTCCACCCGGCGCCGCGTCCTTCTCGACCTGCGGGCCGCGAGCCTGCCGGGGCACCGGTTGCGGATCTCCCTCTCCGCCCGGGATGCCTTCCGGTCCACCGTGCCTGTACGCGCCAGGATCCTCGCCCGCGGGGCGACCGGCCCTGAGCGACTGGTCGGGATCGTCGGCCCCGGAAGCCGCACGCTCTCGATCCCGAAGGCACTGCGCGACCAGGAGAGCCTCACAATCACCGCCCGAGTGGCCGCCGGTGGCGGCTACGCCCTGTCCAGCGACTCCCTCCGCCTCGCACGATGAGCGACGCCGAGCGCGCCGGGGCGGCGGAACCGACGGCACGAAAGGACCTGAGCGGCTGTCCGGAGTGCGGGGGATGGATCACCCAGGTCGGAAAACTGACGACCCACCAACGGGTCGTGATCCACGACGGCGAGCCGCGCTACGAGGAGGAGTGGGAGCCCCAGCTCGATGATCACGACGTGGTCGGCTATCTCTGCGAGGAGGATCCCTCGCACCGCTGGGCCGGTCTCGATGATCTGCTGGCGAACGTGATCGACGGCGTCGACCGCTGAGGATGCGAAGGCGGTGAACACCCGGATCACCTACGGGAGCAAGCGCGCTGACGGCCAGGAGGTGGAGACCTCCCTCATCCTCGAGGGCTTCGACCTGGGTGGACTCGTGCTGATCGGCGAGTGCCTGGTGAACGGGGACTTCATCCCGACACAGGTCGGCCTACCCGCCCCTGGGGGAGCGGGTCCCCGAACACCGGGGCCCGACGATGTCTGGCACGAGTGGAGGACGCCCGCGGCGACGCGAGAGCCGTCGTCCCACCCCATGTCGATGGCGGCGCTGGTCTGCGAGTTCGACAACCTCTACGAGTGGGATGAGGACACGGCTCTCACCACCCTGCTCCCGCGTCGCCACCTCGCCCAAGTGTCTCCGGCCGTGGGGTCGGGCGTTGATGGCTCTCCACGTCGTCTGCGTGCCCGGGATCTGCTCCGCGACTCACGGCGGCGCCGGCCCTGACGAAGAGCCGGCGTCCCGCACGGGCAGAGGTAAGGTCAGGGCATGGCGAGAGGACGCAAGAAGAGCGGCTCACCCAAGGTGAGCGTCGACCGGCACGCTTCCGGCGTGACGATCCGGGTAGAGGGGACCTCCGCCCGCGCCGGTCTTCCCGGACGGGGCGAGCCGATCCCGCCGGTGCGCATCCACGACGCCGAGAAGGGCTCGCGCTACAAGCGCCGCCGCCAGGGCGCCAGTGATCGCCAGGCCCTCCGCGGCCGCGACTTCGACGCGCTCTGATGCACTGAGGTCCGCCCGTCCTAGGTTCGCCGTGTCAGGTCCGGCGAATCGGGAGCGATGGATGTCAGCCAGGTCGTTGCAAGAGGTCGAGCGGGCGATGGAGATCTTCATCGGCGAGTTCAGCCACAGGACCGACAGCCCCGTCGAGCCGGCCCGAGCGGTCGCCGCCGCCGTGGCCGACTTCGCACGTCAGCCCCGTCGCCCCGAGATCGCGCGCCGTCTCACCACCCATCTGGGCGATCCGGTCCGCCTCCACTCCCTCATCGCCGCCCAGGCGGGAGCTGAGCCGTGGGACGGCTACCTGGCGACGCGCCAGAGCCTGCTCGTGCTGGAGCGCCGCATGGCGCGCCGGTCGCGGGGGTGGGTCGGGGGCTAGGCCTCGACCGGCCCGAAGTCGCGACCGTCGCGCTCTGCGGCGATCTTGTCGGGCAGCCGCTTCTCCAGGTACTCGCGCGCCTTCTCGGGGCGGCCGTCGAGCACGGAGAAGTAGAGCGGCAGGTCCGGGCCGGCGTGGTCGCGGGCGGCCAGGGCGAAGCTCTTGCGGTCGAGGTGGCGGTTCGCGGCGACCCACTCAGAGACCGATGAGAGCAGCGTGTCGATGCGCTCGCGCTCGACCATGGACGAGCGGAAGTGCCCGAGCACCTCCTCCTCGAGCTCGAAGTCGTAGCCGCCGGCGAGCTCGCGCACCTTCGCGCGGAAGGCCTGCTCGTCGCGGATGTCGTGCTCGAGGCAGAGCTCGGCCACCCGGCGCGGGGAGAAGGCGAAGAGGATCGCGTGGGCCGCGAGGTACGAGGCGGCCTTGACCTTGACCATCGTCTGGCCACCGGCGCAGCGGGCGACGATCCCCTCGCTTCCCTCGAGGTCGCGGATCACCTCCGCCATCTGGCCGATGTCGCGCGGGAGCTCGCGCTCCTCGACCAGCTTCAGGCCGCCCTCGCGTGCGATCGCCTCGACCTCGTCGCGGTGGCTGAGGCTCGCGTCGACGTGCGATACCGCACCGAGGAACGTGAGGTCTGGCTCGGTGTAGGGGAGGACGATCCGAAAGCGCGGGCTGGTGAACTCGAACAGCAGGGACCCCTCGGGCGCGAAGGCCGGGTCGAGAAGCTGGGGGTAGTTCGCCGCCGCGCACGCGCGCATCGCCGGCCCGTGGGCGCCGCCGTCGGTGGTGCCACGGGTCCGGAAGATGACCGAGCCGCCGATCACCGAGCGGATGCAGAGCGAGCCGTCCATCTTCTCGGTCAGCCAGACCTCCTCACCGGCCTCGAGGGCGCGCTCGAGGCGCGCGCTGTCGTCCGCGTTCTCACCGAGGTTGAAGAACTTCGGCCAGCCGAGGGACGCCACCCGGCCGTCCGAGTCGAACACGGCGGAGCGGAGCCAGAGCTCCTCCGGCTTCCAGTCGTACTTCGCCCGGCTCGGCGTCACGAGCACCAGTCCGTCGCGGTTGCTCACCGCGAACTGGCGCTCGGCAAGTGCCTCGGGGTCTCGCGCCCATGCCAGATCGGCGATCGGCGGTCGTGCTGCCACGACCTGCTCGCGGATCGCGGGTGCCTGTGAGATGCGTCCTGAGTGTCCTCGTCCCATGGACGGTGACAGTAGGAGCGGTATGGACACTCGATGCCGATTATTGGCGTGGGCGGTCGATGGAGTCGTCGTCCGGACTCACATCGGGCCGGTCCATACGCCCCCGGGACTCACACGTCGTAGATTCGAGGAGACCGCGATGTCCCTGATCGTTCCGGGACCGACAAGAGGACAGCACCATGAACAAGGCGAGCCTGGCTCGGATCATCACCGCCCACCGCCGTAGCTACGTCCATCAGGCGACGGGGCGTCGACTGGTCTCCGACCACCTGTCCTTCGAGCTTCTGCCGGTCCTCGTCGCCGCCGGCGCGGTCGCCCTGATCCTCACCGGCTTCGATCTCCCCTCCCAGGTGCGCATCGGCGCCCTCGCACTCGTCGGCCTCACCGGCGCGATGCTCTTCGCGGCCTTCCTCTTCGTCAGCGCGACAGCGCACGGCGTCGCGGCGCGGATGTCGCAGATCGACAACTCGCCCCGGGAGTGGAGCCAGCGCCGAACCCTCCTCGGCGAGATGGCGGCGAACTCGGCCTACGGCGTCCTCGTGGGCTCCGTGGCAGGTGTCCTGTTCGTGGTCGGCTCTGGTTCCGGCTGGTTCGCACTCGCGGACGGACTCGCCATCGGCATGGGCGTCCACCTCGCGCTGGTCTTTGCGATGGTGATGAAGCGGCTGATGGCCCTCACCGAAGGCACGCTGAACGAGACGCTGAAGATCCGCGAGCGTGAGCCCGAGCAGGAGATCGCCGCATGAGGGCTATGTCGCATCCTTTCGAGGACCACGGCGCGGCTCCGGCGCACGGCCGGCGCAGCCGCCTGTTCCCCGGCCTCGACGCCCTCGTGATGAGCGCCCTCACCCTCTGGATCGGCGTGGAGTTCTCGGCCACGGTGCGCGCCGGTGCCCTCGTGGTCCTCGGTCTGGTCGGCGCGACGCTGCTTGTCGCGTCCGCGCGCGCGTCATCGCCCGGCAGGCCCTCCCGGCAGCTGGTGCTCTACGGGGCGGCCACCGCCGGCCTGATCGGCGTCGTCGGCCTGGGGGCGCTTGCGGGCTGGTCGGCTTGGGGCGATCCCCTGGCACTCGGCGCCTTCTACTTCGTGGCCTGCCACGCGGCCCTGCTGGCCAAGGCCGCGCGCTCGCGCTAGGGGAGCGACCCCGCCCATGCGATCGGCGTTTGCCCCTGGGACTCGAGGATCCGGTTGACCTCCGAGAAGTGTCCGCAACCGAAGAAGCCGCGGTAGGCCGACAGGGGAGACGGATGCGGGGCGCGCAGGACATGGTGGCGCCCGGTGTCGATGAGCGGCTCCTTGGCGCCGGCCGGGGCGCCCCAGAGCAGGAAGATGACGTCCGCGCGCTCGCGTGAGACGGTCCGGATCGCCTCGTCGGTGAACTGCTCCCATCCGCGGCCCCGGTGCGCCGCGGCCTCATGGAGTTTGGTGGTCATGATCGTGTTCAGCAGGAGGACGCCCTGGGCGGCCCAGTCGCGCAGGTCGCCGTCGGTGCGCGGCTCTCCGCCGCAGTCGCTTGCGATCTCCCGGAAGATGTTGCGCAGCGACGGGGGCACCGGCGTCGAGGGCGGCACCGAGAAGGACAGGCCCATCGCCTGGTCTGGGCCGTGGTAGGGGTCCTGTCCGAGGATGACGACCCGGACCTGCTCGAGGGGCGTCGCGGTGAAGGCGGCGAAGATCGCGCCGGGTGAGGGGCAGATCTTCTTCGGGCGCTGGGCCCGCAGGAACTCGGCGAGCTCGCGCATGTAGTCCTTCGCGAGCTCCGGGCCGAGGTGGCGCGCCCACCCCTCACCGAGCTGCGCGACGGGATCTGGCGGGGGAAGCGTCATGGGGGCGAGCGTAGACGGGCGTGAAGGCCGTTCGCGCACCCTCTCGCGGCGACATGCTGCAGCGCGTCCGTGACCTGGCCGTCCAGGCCTCGAACGGCACGCTGACCGACGGGCAGCGCAAGAACCTCGACACCGTTCTCACACCTTCTTAGGGAACGGCGGGATTTCCTCACGGATCCCTGACGGAACGAATCCCCCGCCGGTCGTAGCCTGGTCGCATGAGAACGATCCTCGTCGCCGCCCTCCTGGCCTTCGCGGCCTCGGCCACCGCGGCGGTCGCCGCCCCGCCGTCTCCCCCGCCGGCACCGGGCTGGCCGAAGTCCCTTCCCGCGGGCACAGTGATCCAGGGACCGGGGGGCGGCTTGGTGCTGGTCTCCGCCCGGTCGAGCGGCGGCTTCGCCGCCCGGGCCTTCCGGCGCGACGGGCGGCGGATCTGGACCGCCGCCCGCGAGGCGGGATGCGGGGACTGCAACGACGGCCCCCAGCCGGTGCGGCTGCAGCCCGACGGCACGTTCGGTCCGATCGGATTCGACGGCGACTACATCTGGGCCGTCGACCGGCGTGGACGGCCGGCGGAGGCGTGCGCCGGGGTCATGTCACCCGACGGCTCGTGCGTGGTGGGGCGCAGCGGCTTCGCCCCTCCGATCGAGGCCGGTCCGCGTCCGGTCGTCCGCGGCCTGGCGAGGGGCGTCCCGTTCGACTCCTGGCAACTCGTGGTGCCCGGGTACCTGTGGCAGGACGAGTTCGACGTCCCGGCGATGACCGTCGCCGACGCCCGCGGGATCGTCTACGTCGCGTTCCGGAACCCCGTGCCCGGCGTGGTCGTCGGACGCGCCATCTCGGGGATCCTGGTGGCCGTGGATCCCGTCGCCCGCACGATCCTGTGGGTCTCGGAGGGCCCCTTCCAGGCCCTCACCGGCCTCACGTCGGGGGTGCTCGTCGCCGAGCCCGGCGGGATCGCGGCATACCGCGCCGACGGCACGGTGGCCTGGCGTCAGGCGATCCCGCTCGGCCAGGGGGTCGTCCCCGGCACGGTGGTCCACGACCCCTCCCGGGGGCGGGTCTACCTCGGGAGGCTCCCGGTCGGGCGGCCGTTGTCCCTGCCGGGGGTCACCGCGCTCGACGCGGCGACCGGTGACGAGGTGTGGAACAGCCCCTACACCGACCGGGCACGCCTGTTGTCGGTCGGGCGGGGTGGGCGCGTGTACCTCGCCGTGGACCGGGCCGGCGGGGTCGCGGAGACGGCGTTGCGGGGTGTGCGGGCTGTCCGATGGAGCGACGGGAGGGCGGTATGGGAACGGCGCACTCGGCTGCCGGTGCAGGGGGCGCGGGAGCTCGTGAACGGCACCGTCGCGATCTCGGCGGGCGACCCCTCGGGCAGCGGTCACGGCGTCCTGACCCTCCTCGATCCGCGATGAGACGCCTCCTCGGCGCGACCGCCCTCGCCCTCCTCGCGGCGGCGCCGGTCCTCGGCGCGACCACCACGGTCCGCCTCGACGTTGAGCCGCGCGTCGGCGTGAACGCCGACGGCCACCTCTGGGCGCTCGCCGACCGCGGCGACACCCGCGTCCTCGTCGAGGCGGGACGGTTCACCGGGCGGCCGACGGGCCGCGAGGTCGTCGTCGCCACCGGGATCTCGCCGGACGTCGGGGTCGGGGTCGGGGTCGGCCGCCCGTCGCTGACGGCCGCGGGTCGGGGTGTCTGGACGGCCGCGGTGTCTGGGTGCTGAGCCGATCCGACCGCATGCTGACACGGGTCGCGGCGCGGTGGCAGATCCGGCGGGAGCCGAGGGCGCTGGCATGATCGCGGCATGTCCCGGGGCCGCTCACACCCACCCTCACGACTGCTTGTCTCGCCCCTCGTGGGCGGGACCGCGGGGGCTCCGATGCTGTTCGAGATCTCCTCGCCGGCGTCGGGCCGTCTCCTCGACCTCGTCGACCAGTGGAGCAAGCGATACCCCGAGGACCTACCCCTGCGCCGGGCGCTGAGGGGGCTGCTCGCCGACCTCCACGCGGACCCTGCGCTGATCGAGCTGGACTCCGAGGCGCTCGAGGCCATCCGCTCCCGCGCGGCCGATCTGCTCGCGGCCTTCCCGGATGACCGCGAGCTCGTGCTGATCGACGCGGCACTCACGGCCGCGGTCTAGGCGACCTCCAGCGGGGACGAGGCTCTGTCACTGGCCGCACGCCCGATCTCGTCGAGGACCTCACCCCACGGGCGCTGATCCGAGGCCGATGCGCCGCGCATGCGCACCTGGACTGCGCCCTGCGCTGCCTCATCGGGTCCGATGATGAGCATGTAGGGCGCCCGGGCCTTCACCGCGCGCCGGATCCTCGCCCCCAGACCGCCGGCGCCGGCTTCCACCTCGACGCCGACCCTGCGCTGTCGCAGGGAACCGGCGACCGCAACGGCATGGGCCCGAGAGGCCTCATCGTCGAGGGGGACGACCATCACGGGGACCGGTGCGCACCAGACAGGTAGGTCGCCCTGGGAGGCCTCCAGCATGATCGCCACCATCCTCTCGATCGAGCCGAAGCCCGCCCGGTGGAGGACCCACGGATGGTGGGCGGCGTTGTCGGGCCCGACGTAGGAGAGCCCGAGCCGGACCGGCAGCTGCAGGTCGAGCTGGACCGAGCCCATCTGCCAGCGGCGCCCGAGCGCGTCGTCAGCGAAGAGGTCGATCTTCGGCCCGTAGAAGGCGCCCTCCCCCCGGACCTCATGTGCGTCGACGCCGGCGGCGCGAAGGCCCTCGCGCAGGGCCGCCTGTGCCTTCGCCCAGTCCTGCTCGGATCCGAAGGAGAGCGCCGGCCTCAGGGACAGCTGGGCGGAGATCTCCAACCCGAGGAGACGGTAGGCCTCACGAGACATCTCCAGACAGCGCGCCACCTCAGCGCCCACCTGATCGGGCGCGCAGAACAGATGCGAGTCGTCCTGGACGAACTGGCGCGCCCGCAGCAGGCCGAGCAGCGACCCCGAGGGCTCGTTGCGGTGGACAAGGCCCGCCTCGGCGAAGCGCACCGGGAGCTCACGCCAGGAGCGCAACCGTGAGCCGAAGATGGCCATGTGGGCGGGGCAGCTCATCGGCTTCAGCCCCCAGCCGCGCTCCCCGTGGGAGAAGAGGTACATGTCATCGCTGTACTTGTCGAGGTGCCCGGAGGCCTCCCACGAGGACGCCGAGTGGAGGACGGGCGTACAGACCTCCTCGAAGCCCTCGCAGGCCAGCTGCTCACGCCAGAGCCCGAGGAGGGCCTCGCGCATGCGCTGCCCGCGCGGATGCCAGAAGCACCCCGCGGCCTCGGGGGAGAAGTGGAAGAGGTCGAGCTCGACGCCGAGCTGCTGATGCGAGCGCGGATGCGCCGGGGATGAGTGGGACACGGGAGACTCCTTGGAGAGAGATGACGGCGCTCCCCGTCTGAGGGGCGCGGAGGCGGGCCTCATGGGCCCATGGCACCCTCATCCCTGCGCGCGCCGGCGAACGAAGCCCGCGCGTGGTGGTCCGAGGGCGCCTACAGAGTTCGTGTCGTTCCGAGCGCGAGCGTCAGCAAGGAGCAGCGACGGATCTCGAGCGCACCGGACATGACCACACCCTACGACGCCCCGGCGGGGCGCCGCCGCATTCTCACCGGGGGTCGCAGAGAGTGATCATCTCGCCGAGGGCATCGGATAGCTCACGCTCGGCCGATTCGGCGATCAACGCCCTCTCGCGCCAGTGCGCGGCGGCGCGCAGCTCCTCGAGGGCCTCGGCGGAGCTCAGGCGGTGCTCGACGCGGAAGACATCGGCGTCGGGAGGGATCCGGTAGCGGATGTAGAGCTGCTTGCCCCCGCTCGTCCAGCGCAGCGCGGCCGGCCGCGTCGGTCCGTCGGGGTCGATGGTGCGCCGATAGGCGCAGATGTTGCGGTTGCCGGGGCGGGCGCGTCCCGAGTCGCGCCACCACCACTGGGCCGGGTCGTAGGTCTGGGCGGGTTGGGTCCAGTAGATGAACTCGCTCAGCTGCGGGCCGGGGAGTCTCAGGAGGATGGCGATCCGGTCCCAGGCGTAGCGCCCGACGACCCGCTCGTTGAAGGCCTCGATCACCCGCGCCCCGAGGATGTCCGCGCTGACGGTCTCAAGGCGCTCACCCGGACCGAACAGGCTCTCCGGCGCCGGCCTGGCGATGATCAGGTCCTCGCTCTGGCCGAGCAGGTCCCAGGCGCGGAGCGCGCCGCGACGGACGGCCTCTGTCTTCACCGAGACGCCGACCGGGGGATGCCCGGCCGGTCCGGGAAGATAGACGTCGGGCCATGGGCGGTTACACCCGGTGATGCGGCGCTCCCCGCCCGCGACTGCCGCGAGGACGTTCTCCCAGTCCCGGCCGCTCAGATCATCGATGAAGGGGGATGACAGGTGCAGTGTGAGCAGCTCGCGCGCAGCGTCCAGCTGCTGTCTGCTCATGTATCCCACGCCGCGACGGTAGGTGCGACTGTTGGCCGCTCCGGGCGAATCTCGCCCAGATCAGATCTGCGCCTGATCGCAGACCTCGCAGTAGAATCAGGGCATGGGACGGGGCAAGAGACAGAGCGGTGCGTCATCGGCCACTGGGGCAGCGCCCTCGCCCGTGCTCCTGGCGCGCGCTGACTTCCGCGCCCAGGTGTTCGCTCGCGATGGCGGGCTGTGCGTCGTCTGCGGAGCGGAGGGGGCGGACGCCCATCACATCCTCGAGCGCCGCCTCTTCCATGACGGCGGCTACTACCTCGACAACGGCGTCTGCCTCTGCTCGCCTTGCCACCTGAAGGCCGAGCAGACCCTGATCGATCCGAGCCTCCTGCGCGAGCGCGCCGGCATCAAGACCCAGATCAGGCCGGCTCACTTCGCCGCGGCTGAGACCACCGACAAGTGGGGCAACCCGATCCACCCCAACGGCCGGCGCTCACGTGGGGAGCTCTTCTATGAGGAGCAGGTGCAGAAGATGCTCCGTGCCGGCGCTGTCCTCGATCTCTATGACGTGCGGGTCAAGTATCCGCGCTCATGGCACCTTCCGAGCTCACCGGGCGCGACGAACGATGACAAGGTCCTGCCCGACACGAGCCACCTGGACGGCCGTGAGATCGTCGCCTCGCTGAAGCTCGACGGCGAGGCCACCTCGCTCTACCGCGAGCACTTCCACGCGCGCTCGCTCGAGTCGTCGACCCACCCGTCCCAGAGCTGGCTGCGCAGCTTCCACGCAGCGATCGCCCATGAGATCCCGGAGGGCTGGAGGATCTGCGGAGAGAACCTGTTCGCTCGCCACTCCATCGCCTACGACGGGCTGCCGAGCTACTTCTTCGTGTACTCGATCTGGGACGAGCGCAACCAGGCGCTGCCGGTCGACCAGACCATCGAGTGGTGCGACCTGCTCGGCCTCCAGATGGTGCCGACCTTCTACCGAGGGCCCTTCGATGAGGATGCCGTCCGGGCGCTGATGCCCGACACGACCCCCTGGAGCGCGCGCAACGAGGGCTTTGTCGTGCGCCTCGCCGACGGCTTCCACTACCGCGACTTCGGCCGGAGCCTCGCCAAGTGGGTGATTCCGAACTTCGTCCCCGGCGGCACCGGGCACTGGCGGACCGCCGCGGTGGTCCCCAACGGGATCACCGCCGGCTCAGACGATCAGTCGCTGAACCAGTAGACCATCTGCGGGTTCTGCCCGGCCTGATCGAGCACGACCATCCGCTCCAGCGCCTCCTGGAGAAGGGGCGCCGGGCTGCGCCGGACGCCGGCGTGCGGATCACCGATCCGCTCGAGGACCAGGGCTCCGCTCTCGTGCAGCAGGGAGTAGGCCGCATCCATCAGGCGAGCGGGGAGGATGCTCCTGCTGAAGAGAACCGCCAGCTCCTCGGGCGCGCTGATCACCGGACCGGGGACGCCCTCCCACGGCTCGAAGAAGGGGAGAGGCGAACCCGGGGCCCCCTCGCTCGTCCTCCCCAGCCCGACGACCTCGACGTGGCTCGGCCCGTAGTCGGTCGAGCCGTTGTGGATCGTGAGCAGGCGGGTCAGCTCGGTCGGGCCCATCCAGCTGAAGCCGAAGGGGGCGGGGTCGACCTGCCACCAGCCTCCGTCGGGGAACCGGCTGACGGCGGAGAGGGGAGTGGAGTCGAGGATCTCCCCGTCGCCGGTGAGCCCGACCATCCGGCCACGGTCAAGGCGTGCTGTGTGCGGGTCATCGACCTCGAACAGCAGATCGCCTGCGATCGCTCCGGTGAGACGCGGAGGGAGTCCCCGCAGCTGATGGGCGAAGGGTGGTGCGCCGCCGCGGATCGGACCACCGAGCAGACCGAACAACCAGTGGTCCCGCTTGAGCGCCCCGAGCCGGATCGCCGGATCGCCATCCGCCTGGAGGTACAGCTTCAGCCATCTCGCCACGCCGACCAGCATGGGACGCCCCAGGGCGCGCCCGTGCGATCTTCGTCAGCGCCGGGCCGATGCCAGGTCTCGGCGGCGATGTCCCTCGCTCGCCGTATGGTCACTGACAGAGCACGAGCGTGAGGCTGAATGGATCAGCAACCGGATTTATACCCGGCCCCAAAGCGGGTTCGATCCCCGTCGCGCTCTCTCGCATGGACGGCGGCCCGCGTCGCCGAATGGCTGGCGGGCCCCGATCTCAGGAGTCGGAGCCGCCGAGGCTGATCGCCACCGTCTCGGTCCCGGCCGAGACCTCGGTCAGGCCGGCATCGCGCACGAATCCGACGTCGCCGTCGTGGAGGGACCGCCAGCGGTCGGCGTCCGCGGTCGCGATGCCAAGGGGATAGCCGGCCTCAGCCCAGGCCACGAGCCGCGCCGAAGCGTCGGTGCGCTCCCACTCGAGCGTCTCGACCATCAGGGCGGCGTGTCCGACCTGGGCCATCGTCTTGCCGACGCTCATGCCGGCAGCGTCGTTGATCCAGAGCTGGACGGCGTCCGGATGAGCGGGCGCCTCGGCGCCCTGGTGTCCGGCGAGGGTGGAGCGGTCGGGGTCGTAGACGCGGAGCTTGCCGAGGAGCGGGCTGCGGCCTGAGCGCAGGATCGGGGGCAGCGCCATCAGGGCCGCCTCCCCGACTGCCGGGACGGCGCAGTGGTGCTCGTCGGACAGCAGGCTCGCCCACTCGCTCTCGCGGGCCCGCAGCACGACCTTGCGAAACGACAGCGCCCGCCAGGCCTCATAGCGCGAGCGCCACGGCTCGGTCTGCAGCACGGGGGCGTCGAGGATGTCCAGGCACGCGCGCGCCGAGGCATCCAGCAGCTCGGCCTCAGACAGCTGATGCGAGCGTCGGACGATCAGATACATGACCCAGGGGTCGCTCTGGGCCATCCGCGCGAGTGATGCCGTCGGGAGGTCATGGTGGTTGAACGCCATCACTGAGACGATACGACGGCGGCTCCCCGATGTGAGCGAAATGAGACACGCGAGAATCCACCCGTGCTGTCCAATGAGCCTGTTAGTGTTCTCATCGATGTCCATAAGAGTCCGCTAGTTCCTCACCCCGGCTCGCCTCACGGCTGAGCCACTCCGGCGCCCGGCGCTCCCCCAAGGAGCTGTCATGGCTCCGATGACGCTGACTCTGGATTCGCGGATGCGTCCGATCGGCCTGATCCGTGAGCGGACGGCTGCACGGCATCTTGCCTGCGCGCTCTCTGAGGGACGCTCTCCCTCCTGCGAGCTGGTCCTCGCCGATCGCACCCGCCGCTACCGCACGCCCCGGATCGACGTGCCGGCTCCGGTCATCGTCCGGTGGCCAGCCTTTCAGGAGCTCACGCTCGCGGAGCGTTCACGTGTGACGCGACGGGTCCTGCTCGCACGCGACCAGTGGACCTGCCAGTACTGCGGCTTCGTCGCGCACGGGTCCCATGACCGGGCGAGGCTCACCGTCGACCACGTCAAGCCCGCGCACCTGTTCGACTCCCGGGCCGCGGCGACCACCTGGGAGAACGTCACCACCGCCTGCCGGGCCTGCAACAGCGAGAAGGCCGGGATGCTGCCGTTCGAGTGCGGGATGTACCCGGCGCGGGCACCCCGTGAGCCGCACTTCGTCCAGATCCGCTTCGCCGGCCGCCTGAACGGCGCCCAGCGCGACTACGTCCGCTCCTTCTACCAGCTGGGAGATGGCGATGATCTCCCGCTCTGAGTCGTCTGCGCCCCGATGGGCGCAGATCAAGGCCCCGTGCGTCCTCACCGGCGCGCGGGGCGCCATGCCCGCGGTGGTTCCGGGCTCCGGCAGCAGGTCCGCCGTCGCCCCCGAGGTTCGAGTCCTCGGGCGGGCACTCGCCCCGGCCAGCTCACTGGTCGGGGCGCCATGCCCTGCGCGCCCTCACCGGCACGCAGGGCACCAGGCCCCGGACGCCCTCACCGGCGCCCGGGGCTCCACGCCTCGGTCGCCCTCACCGGCGCCCGGGGCTCCACGCCTCGGTCGCCCTCACCGGCGCCCGGGGCGCCATGCCCGCGGTGGCAACGGGCGCCTGCAGAAGGTTCGCCGGCGCCTCCGAGGTTCGAGTCCTCGGGCGGGCACTCGCCCCGGCCAGACGGCTGGTCGGGGCGCCACGCCCCGCGCGCCCTCACCGGCTCGCAGGGCACCACGCCCCGCCTGTCCTCACCGGCAGGCGGGGCGCCATGTCCCGTGCGTCCTCACCGGCGCCCGGGGCACCACGCCCGCGGTGGTTCCGGGCTCCGGTGGCAGGTCTGCCGGCGCCCCCGAGGTTCGAGTCCTCAGGCGGGCATCCACGTGAGCGAGCGCGATCACGAGCTGGCGGTCTACCTGGTCGTCAACGGGCCCCTGGAGATGTCGACGGGGAAGATCGCCGCGCAGGCCTTCCAGGCCGCCCAGCGGCTGTTCCGGGCGGCGTCGCATCCGGACTGCCCTCTCCACCTGATCGAGGCCCTGCGCGCCTGGGAGGCTGAGGGCACCCGGACGATCACACGGGTCGCGCAGACCGCCCACGTCTTCTCCCGCGTCGTCGCGGAGGTCGAGGGCGTGGTGATGGTCGATGAGGGCCTGACCGAGGTCGAGCCCGGATCTGTGACCGTGTTCGCCAGCTGGCCGATCCCGATGGGGGACGCGCCGCGCGCGCTACGCCACCGACGTTGTCCGCTACTGCGAGGTGTGCGCGGGAGTGACCTCGAGTCTCAGCCCGAGAGCCCCGCCGATCCGGAGAATCGTCTCCAGGTGGGGGTCTGAGCGCACCTCGAGCACGGCGGCGACGGTCCCCGGATCGAGGCCGGCGCGGCGGGCGAGCTCGCGGCGGCTGATCCCCGCCGCCATGCGTGCCTTCTCGAGCTGATCACACAGCGCGAGAGAGCGTTCGGCGAGACTCTCAGGGCTCAGCCGAGGCTCATCGTCGGACACCCGCAGGCTCAACTGGCACATACTCACATCATGCCTGGCCGATGGTCCGGCCAGCTGGATGTGTGAGTGCTGACATCCACGTCAGCGGGGGGATCATCGACGGGGCGCCCGGGGGCCGGGGAACGGGGTCGGCGAAGGCCGGCGGCGGGTAGCCTCGTAGAGGCGATGGCGAGCACACACCCATGGGTGATCGACGCCGCCGGCCTTCCCCCGGTGCACGGCCGCGTGGCAGTGATCGGAACCCGGCGGGTCACCCGGACTGACGCCGATCGCTGTCGGGCGGTCGGGGTCGCCCTGGCCCACCAGGGGGTGAGGGTGGTGTCCGGCGGCGCCCCCGGTGCCGACCAGGCCTTTGCGGAGGGGGTCGCCTCGGTCGACCCACACCTGCTCGAGGTCGTGCTCCCATGGGAGGGCTTTCATCGTGCTGATCATCCCGATGGGGCACGGCTGGTCGTCTATGACCCCGAGCTCCATCCCGGCTGGGCGCACCATGCCGCCGCGGCCCACCCGGCCTGGGACATTGCGCGCAGCGACGGCCGTCCGGTCCTGAGCCCCGCGATGAAGAGGCTCCATTCCCGGAACACCGGGATCCTGCTCGGCTCCGGACCCGGCCAGACCGCATGCCTTGTGATCGCCTGCGTGGCTCCCGGACGCACCGGGGGGACCGAGCAGGGGATCCGCCTCGCCGAGCAGCTGGAGGTGCCGATCGTGCTGCTGGGTGAGGGGCCGCCGGCGCCCCTGACCCTCTTCGACTGAGACGAGTGTGGGACGGCGCGGCCCCCGGGAGTTCACTCCGGGGCGGGGTGCACCACCGGGTAGACCGCGGTCCCGTTCGCGGCGCGCTCCCAACCGAGCATCAGCGTGTCCGGAAGGTCCGCTCGGGCGCCACCGGTCTTGCCGCTGAAGGCCCCGGCACGGCGCAGGCGCGCGGCCAGAGCCGGATCGGCGATGGCGATCCCGTGGACGAGCTCGGGCTCAGCGCGGGCGATCTCGATCGGCGTCGGTGAGCGGGGCCCGACCCAGCCGGTCGCCAGGGCGTCCACGGAGAGGGTCGTGGCCTTGGCGATGATGTCGTTGCGGCCCTGCTCCGCCTCGCCGGCGATGACCGTCCAGGGATGGGGGAGCGCGGAGAACATCCGCGTGTCCTCGTGGAGCTCCTCACCCAACGCGCGATAGCCCCAGACCAGGTCCGATGCCATCAGGCGGGCGGCCTTGCCCGGCAGGTAGGCGTCGAGGGCGTCCTCGAGGTCCGCGGCGCGCATCGCGGCGATCCAGGCGGAGCGCATCGTGTTGAAGGAGCCCGCGTAGGCGTTCCAGCGTGAGGAGTCGACGTCGCGGACCATCACCATCTCCTCGCGCATGCGCTCGGGGAGAGAGCTCCAGAGGACCCCCAGGCGGTTCGCACTGACCACCATCTGCTCATGGAAGAGCCCGATCAGGCTCCCGCGCTCGGCCACCGACAGGCGACCGATCACCGGGGTGGTCGGCATGACGTGGGCCACGGCGAACCAGTTCACACCCTCGCGCTCGCGCATGACCGCGTGGAGGGCCTCGCTGATCGAGTCGAAGGCCCTGCTCTGGGCGCCGAAGAGGAACATCGACCGCCGGTTGGCGCGCGCGGCGAGGTAGCTGACGAACGCGAGCGTCAGGTCATCACAGTCGCGCCCGCCGACCGCGTGGGCCAGGCGGCTCTTGGCCTGCATCTGGGCCTGCCGGAACTCGGTGTTCAGGCGCATGCGCTCGATCTTCTGCTCGAAGCGGCGCAGGAAGCGAAGACGCTTGTGGAGTGCGCCGGGGGAGGGGGCATTGCCCGCGCGGGCCAGCTCGGCCCGAGCACGCAGGGCATCGAGGGCGGACGCGCCGGCCGGTGCACCGAGCATCGTGAGGGCGACGACCAGACGCCCTTCGAGGTAGGACGGCTCACCGGCCCGGGTGTGGTCGACGTCGAGGCCATCGAACAGGCGCTCGAGGGTCCTCAGCTGGTCGTCGGCCGCCACCACCCGCTCGAAGTCGCTCGGCATGCTCGTCTCGAAGCTGAAGTCCGAGCGGCTGCCTGCCAGCTGCTCCAGCTCGCGCCGGAGGGGGACGGGAAGGCCGGGGATCTCGAGGGCGACGATCGCCCGCGCGACATCAGGGGTCGCGGCGCGGCGGCCGAGGCTCTCCTCGAGGAACGTGCGCGGGTCTTCGATGCTCGCCACGCGCTTCTCCCTCGTGATCACCGTGGATGAAAGACATGCGTCCGGCGGGACTCGATACCCGCAACCACCCGGAATGTCGGAAAGAGCCAGGCGCTCTGGCGGAGCGTTGAGCTACGGACGCGTCACGACCATACGGCGCCATCGGCGATATGCATCAACGTCCCGGGCGCAGGGACTCGATGACATGCCTAACGGCCGAAGGACTCCAGTGCGGCGCGGTCCTGCTCGAGCGAGCGCCGGCACTCATCGATGATGTCGCGTTCGGCCACCGATCGCGTTCGGCCGAGCTCCTCAGTGAGCTCCTGGAGGGCCCAGGCGGTGCGCTGCTCCAGGTAGGGGCGCATGTGTGGCATCTCCGCGGCGATCGCAACTGCGCTGGAGCGCCGGCCGCGCAGGCACCAGAACCAGAGGTTCGCCTGGAGCATCACCTCACCCATGCGTGTCAGCACGCGCTCGTATCCCGAACCCGAGTGGATGACCACGCGGAGCGTCTCATGGGACGCGGTCTCGGCTGCGCGCAGCGCCTGCTCTGCGGCGTTGAGGGCGGCCTGGGTGTGCATCAGCCTCAGGTCCGCACGCAGGCCGGAGACGTCGAGGGCGTCATCTGTGTTCATGCGTCTGAGCATAGTCCGCGCGGTGGCGCCAGCCGCGATGTCCTCTCATGACGCGAGGAAAACCGAGCGCGGCGACGCGGCACACCTACCCTCGGATCCGACATGGGACGCGGACGATCACACGGCTCTCTCACCGTGCCCAACGGCACCTCTCGTCCGGGAGAGGTCGATCACGCTGCGCTGATCCGCTCCCTGCCGGTGATGGCCGGCCAGGAGCTACCCCTCGTCGCGCTCGTCGGATCACACGCCTACGGGCTCGCGACCCCGGAGTCCGACCACGACTACCGCGGCCTCTACCTCGCCCCGACCCGTCAGCTGCTCGGTCTGACCTCTCCGGTCGACCAGCTGGAGATGAAGGATCCGGACATCTGCTGCTTCGAGTTGGAGAAGTTCTGCCGCCTCTGCCTCGCCGCGAACCCCAACGTGCTCGAGATCCTCTGGGCCGAGCCCGTCATCGACTCACCTCTTGGCCGCCGGCTGCGCGAGATGCGCTTCTCCTTCCTCTCGGAGAAGGTGCGCACGACCTACACCGGCTACGCGGTCTCCCAGCTCAAGCGGGCCCTCGCGACACCTCCGGAGTCCCCGAGACGGCGCGAGAAGGCGGTCCGGCATCTGTTCCGGCTCTACGAGCAGGTACGGGCGTTGCTCGAGACCGGGGACATGCAGCTGCGTGTCGCTGATCCTGATCGGCTGCGTGCCTACGCGCGCCTGGACGACGCGCAGCTGAACGCCGAGTTCGAGCGGATGTTCGAGCGGGTCAAGTCGATCCCGAGCGCATTGGCCCCCGAGCCGGCGCGCGCGGAGGTGGAGGCCTTCCTGATCGAGGTGAGGCTGGACCAGCTTCATCGGGAGGGCGGCTCCAGCCGCCCTCCCGATGAGTCCTAGCGCAGCGCGGAGAGGATCTTCGCGGCGGTCTCCGCGTCGGTGCGCTCCGGGCCACGGCCGCTGATGATCCCATGGAGCACGCCGGGCGCGATCTCGGCGCGGGTGGCGAAGCCGATCCAGGTCTCGCCGCCATCGGCCAGGTGGCGCTCGACGCGGACCATCAGGTCCCGGCTGTCCATCGGAGCGCCGACGAGGATCTGCTCGACCTCGACCTCGACCTCGGCGGTCGGAGCGGACTCGTTCGACTCCACGGACTCGGCCGCGGCGGCCTTCTTGCGCGCCCGGTAGTCGCGGATCCGGGCCGCGACGCAGTCGAGGCACTGGTAGGGGTTGACGCCGAAGCGGGCGCCGTCGGCCTCGGTGCGCGAACACTTGGAGCACCGGCAGGTCCTGGTGCTCGTGCGCGGCTCTCTCATCTTGGACATCCCTCTCTGATCGGATCGTCGGGAGCCGCCGTCTGGATACTCGGCTCACCGCGTTCACCAGCAACGTACGACACGTAAGCGCCGATGCAGCTGCGATCTGGAGAGGATCGCGAGTGACAGTGAGATCCGCGCCCCGGGCAACCGCAGCCCTAGACTCAATGAGTGCCCAGGGGTCGCCAGCAGACAATTCTCGGAGCGCGCGCCCGGGCGCGGCGGGCGGTGTCATCGGCACCCGACGGGCAGGCGTTGCTGGAACAGGCGCTCACCGATGGCGTCGATGCGCTCGTGCGGTCTGACATCGCAGGACTGAGCGGGGAGAAGGGCCACGAACGTCCGGCACTTCAGATGATCGAGATCATCCGGACACTCGACGACACGACCGAGGGCGGTCTCGCGCTGATGGAGGCATCGATGATCCAGGCCGAGTTCGGCCGGCCCGATGCGACGCCATCGCCCGAGCAGCTGGCGGAACGGGCGATCGCCGCCCACGAGCAGCTGCTCGACCAGATCCATGAGGCGCTGATCTTCCCCGATGAGACAAAGCTCCTTGGCGGCATGTCCCGCGCCGTGGCGAACGCTCTAGAGCATGCTGTATCTGATGAGCTCGAGACGATGATGGGCGCGGGGTTCCCCGTGCGGGCGCCCCGTCAGATGGCCCGCTACCAGACACGGGCCATCGATCAGCTGCTGCGGACATGCGCCCTTGAGGCCCCCGAGCAGGTGATCCCCCTCGTGGAGGCGGTCGCATCCTGGAAGGGGATCGACGACCTGGAGCCCTGGCGTCTGCTGACCGTCGCGGCTCTCGTCCGTGCGGAGGCGATGGCGCCGGGCCAGAACATCACGGCGCGTGGCTCGATGTCGGCGCTCCTGGATCTCCGCGACGAGCAGTTGAAGTGGTTCCACGCCGAGGAGACCGCTTATCACCGCAGCGGAGACCAGCACGAGCGGCACCTCCATGATCTCGGTGTCGCCGCGCCCTACGAGCACGTGCCGGTGTGTGAGGATCTCGACACCGCGCTGGCTCAGGCGCGGGCACTGGTGAATCGGCCCTGGATCGCCTGCTCGGAGTTCAAGCTGCTCGAAGGGGAGAGCCCCCACCGGCTCCAGGCCCACGTGGTCGTCGAGTCGACGGTGATGCAGACGCTGATCGAGAGGATCGAGGGCGCCGGTGGGCAGTGCGACCTGATCCTTCTCAGCCAGTTCGACGGGGCCGCGAGCAAGACGCGGGAGCTCAGGGTCGACACCCGTGTCAGAGGCGGGGCCGAACGCTTCGGTGAGGTCCGGCCGATGCTCGGTCTGCGTCTGTCCCGCCGAGACGGGGACCGGGAGCAGGAGGTCGTGTTCACGACTCCTCTCGGCGAGCCGGCCGAAGCCCGGGCTGCGTCGGTGCTTCAGCGTGAAGGCACTGCGCGTGCGGTGCGAGCATTCGGTGATCGGTGCGCCGGCCTGTCCTCCGGGCGCCAGAACCTGCGCCACTGGGATGGTCATCTGGTGTCGGCGATCGGAATCTCGGGAGTGCCGGAGTCGGCTGGCGATGGGGTCTCTCTCGGGGTCTTCGCCGCTGAGCGGTGCGACCATCACGGGGCCAGCTGGGACGCAGTGCCTCAACGCGCCCTGCGCGCCAAGGTGCTCGTGCTCTCATGCCCCCGCTGCCTGCGCCGCCAGGCGGCGAGTGTGCCGGTCCAGAGCATCCCCGACCCGGCGCAGCGAGATCAGCTGGCATTGGGTCAGGAGAAGCGGCTGCTCGGCGCCGAGCGCCGGCGACGCGCCCTCTCCGGCGAGCCGGACTTCCACGGCAGCTGGGAGGACCTGGTCGCCCATTCGCCCGTGGCGTCGCTCGACCCGGCCGACTACGCGGTCACGCCGCGATCCCAGCAGACGCGGACGGCGACGACAGTCCGTGAGTCGCTTCGCCGCGGCTCCCGGTAGCCGGCGAGCTGCTGCACGTTTGCCGGCAGTCGTGCGGCAACCACATGGGCCCACGGGACCGCGAGACGATCAGGGGCGGCGGGACTCCGAGTCATCGCGGGCCTGGGCGAGGGTGATCATCAGCTCGATCGCCATCTGCTCCCGCCGGCGCTCGGCCGAGTCGATGTGACGGCGCCGCTGACGGAGCCAGATGATGCCGGCTCCCGTCATCAGGAAGCTGATGAGGATGACCGCGAGGATCATCCCTGCTGCTCCTGCGCCGCGCGTGCGGCAGCTCGCAGCCTGGCGATCGATGCGCGCGCGTCCTCGAGGGTCGGCTCACCGTCCGAGCCCCAGGTGCGATCCTCGGACACGGTCTGAGGCTCGGCGGCGGCGGCGCCGCGGCGGATGACGAGACGCCAGACCGTGAAGGCGAGCGCAGCACCGATGAACAAGGAGGGAAGGGCCCGACGCATGTCGGTGACGGTAGGCGTCGCGCGTCGCCGCCCGCCGGGTTCTGAGCTATCGCCGTCGTCGCTTGTCGCGCCGGGTCGCTGTCTTCACTCTGACGCTCACCGGCTGGCGCGCGATGAAGCGCAGCTGACGGGCGAAGGCGGGATCGGCGCGGAGGGATTCGATGCTCGAGTACTCGCGCTCGATCTGGCGGTTGTCGAAGAAGGCGTGGATCGCCCGATGGCAGTCCTCACAGACCCCTTCGGTCTCGGAGCCGTCGCGCGATCGCGGGACCAGGTGGTGTCTCGTCAGCCGATGTCCGAACACCCGATGACACAGGGGACACTGGAACTCAGCCGCGGGTTCCCTCATCGGTGACAACCTAGCCGACCTCTGGAGGCCGGCCGTCGAGAACTCCTCGTTCGCCGATTACCCGTGTCTGGTTCCTCCACGTCGACCTCCTGGCCGGCGGCGCGATAACGCGTGTGCGCGTCTGCGGCATTCGCATCATCGCTTCGATGAAGAACCTCACCCCGGTCCGGCGCTCCATGCGCCGACACGCCATGACGCTCTACTGCGTCGCGGCCGGGTTCGCGGTCCTTGCGAGCGCATCCGCCGCACAGGCCGCGACCTGGATCCGCCGCTAGCCCCTTCGGGGCCCGCGTTGGCGACACCGTTCAGATGCCGACCTTGGAGGGCCGCCGCGCGCGGCCCTCAGGCGTTCACGGAGATCCGGGGAGGTGGCGATCCCGGGCGTAGGATCCGGTCACGATGGCGCGCGGACGAGGAACCAGTCGAGCAGGCACCGCGACCCTCAGGGCCCCCTCAGGACCGGCTTCGGTCTGTCGTGCGCTGGATCTCGAGCGGATCACGACACACAAGGGCGTCGAGCTCGAGCTCGGCTACGCCTGGGACGTCGACGACGGCATCGCTGAGGGCTGGACGGTCCACCGCCTCGGGGTCCAGGCGCGTGGGCGCGAGGCGGGTTATCTGAAGATCTCCTACGTCCCCGCAGACAGGGCGGCCCGGCTGTTCCCCGACCCCTTCCACTACGCGCTGGAGCGGTCGGGGTCCTTCTACGCCCTGAAGCGGCTCCTGGAGCGGGCCCCGGAGGCCGAGTGGGATGAGCCGGAGCTGCGGGCCGCGGTCGAATCCGGTCGCGGGTGGGTCCCCTGGGATGAGCAGCAGCGCCTGAAGGGTCTCGGTGCATGCGGTCTCCGCGACGAATGGGCGGCGGTCAGGTCGAGGATCCAGGAGGACTTCGCCGAGCAGCACCGCTCCTTCCTCGAGTTCCACGTCGACAAGCCCCTGGTGGACTACATCCGAGTCTTCGACGGCTACGACTGCGATGGTGAGGACGACTTCCGCCGCCAGGGCATCGCGTTGTCGCTCTACGCGGTCGGCGCCCGCTGGATGGCCGCGAACGGCATGTGCCTCTGGGCGAGCGGGCTCCAGAGCGAGGAGGCTGCAGAGGCCTGGGAGCGGCTGGGACAGACCCTGCCGATCGGGGTCGCTCCGTCGACCAACATGGCGGGCGAGTCCCGGACGCGCAGGTTCCTGGACGGCGCGCTTCTCGATCCGATCGAGGCGCAGGCGCCCTAGGTCAGGAAGTGGTCCGCCGCGGCCGACACAGCGGACATGTCGCCTGCGCGCAGGGCGTCGCTCGGTGTCCTGTCGCCCAGCAGGTCGTTGCGGCCGATGAAGAAGGCCCGCGCCTGTTCGGGTGAGGTCGCCGCCTCGATGCGCCCGAAGACCGCGCTCGCGGCCTGGAGGCGCCGGATCTGCTCATGGTCCGGCCGCGAGGACTCCGCGTTCCAGGCCGCGACATGCGGGCGGCCGGCGGCGGCGATGTATCCGACGAGCGCCGGCCCGAGTCGCTCGGTGAGCGCACGGCTGAGCGTTCCGGTGGTCGAGAGGGGGATGCCAGGCACAGACCGACCCTAGGTCTGGTCCTTGCGCCCCCGCTGGTTCCTCGCAGTGTTTCCCTGCCCCGGCCCACAACCGCGCAGCTATGGAACCGGGGCAGAGCTTTACGGCCTGAGCCTCGGAGGCGTCAGGCCAATTCGATGTAGAAGCTGCTCGGGTTGCCGCTGCCCCGGTTGTCGAACTGTCCGGTGATCAGACCCGAGAGGTTCAGCCCGATGACGTGGTACTGGGTGCTGGTCCATTCCCAGTAGCCCCAGGTCGCCCCGTCGGAGCTGCGCAGGAGCTTGAAGCGGTAGGGCAGCCCCGTTGAGCTGTTGGCCTTCGCAACCTCCTGGACCGGGTTGTTCAGCGACAGGCAGCTGACGTAGTCGGCGGAGGCGTTGACGTTGCAGTTAGTCGAGGCACCCTGTGCCGGCGTCGCGAGTAGGGCCATGCCGACGGAGGCGCCACAGATGGCCGTGAGGAGGCGACGTGTCAGCATGAGGGGCGCTCCTCGACCGAGCCGACCGGGAACTGGCATGCGGGCATCGGCGGGATGTCGATCGCCGCTCCCTCGGGGAGGGCGCGGCCCGCGGCTTTGGCCTCATCCAGGCGCTGGCGGAACTCCTCGGGCGTGAGGCTGCCGGGGAGCGCGTAGCTCGGCGGACGGATGCGTCGTTCATCGACAGACCAGCCCCAGGGTGCGGTCAGGGACAGACGGAGCCCCTGGCTGTCATCGGCGGGCAGCACCGCAACCACCTCGGAGGGAAGCGGCTCGGCGATCGATGTGCCGGGGGGCAGGGCTCCCCGCTCAGCGACGCTGATGTAGAGCTCTCGCAGGGCCTCGGGGTAGTCCGTCCCCGCGGTGAAGACCAGAGACGGCTCGCCAGGCACCTCATCGATGGCGGGGGAGCCGTCCGGCTGGCTGATCCAAGGCATGTCCTCGAGCTGTGGATCATCGGCTGACTGAGGGGCCGCTGATGCCGCGCATGCCGACAGAACCGGGACCAGGATCAGGAGGATGAGCAGTCGTGGGGTGAATCGGGGATTGGGCATGCTCACGCATACCTCCGAGCAGGTGCTCTGCTTCCCGTGCGAGTGAAAGAATCTTCCCGCGAAAGGTAGGCTCCCTCGCGTGAGGTCCGATGAGAGCGATCGGGATCTGATTCTCCGAGCGCGCTCTGGTGACCGGAGGGCGGCAGGGGATCTCGCTTCGCGTCACTTCGCGATGGCGTGGCGTGCTGCGTATCTGGTCGTCGGGAGCCGGGAAGGGGCGGACGACGCCGTCCAGGACGCCTTCGAGCGGGTCTTCCGCAACCTCTCACGCTTCGATGTCGATCGCCCCTTCGCGCCGTGGCTGCGCCGGATCGTCATCAACTGCGCGATCGATCACGCGCGCGGGTCTCAGCGGCACGCCGAGCTCGATGAGAACGTCATCGGCTCCCTCGACGGGGGATTGGAGGTCGCCGACGACCTTCGCCTCGCGATCAGCGCGATCGCCCAGCTCCCGCTGGATCACCGGGTGGCGGTGGTACTCCGACTGATCTACGGTTTCAGCCCGGATGAGGCAGCCGACATACTCGGGGTGAGAGTGGGAACCATCCACTCGCGCCTCTCCCGAGCCCTCAAGGATCTGCGCGAGCGGATCGAGGTCGGCGATGACCGCTGAAGAAGACGAGATGGAGCGGGTCCTCCGGGAACGGCTCGAGCGGCTCCAGGCCCCTGAGGAGTCCCGGGAGCAGATCCTCCGTGCGAGCGTCGAGGCCTTCGATCAAGGTGTCGAGGAGGCCGAGGCCGAGGAGCGCCAACGACGCCAACGGCGACGGGGCGGGGCAGCGACCTGCTTCGCCGTGATCGCTCTCAGTGGGGCGGCCATCGCCGCTGCCGTCCACTACGCGGATCGCGAAGGGCTCGCGCTGCCGCTCTCCGAAGGTCCCCGCGCCGCCGTCGCTGAATCCGCGGTGCTCGCGCGCGCCCCCTGGCTGAAGCAGGCCGACGGCTCACCCCACATCCTCGAGGTGCAGGAGCTACCCTCCCTCGCCTTCCCTCCGCGCACGAGCTACGCGAAAGCCGTCAGGTCCCTCGTGCGATCCGTGGTCAGCGACGGGACCCTGCCCGATGAGGTGCGACTCGCAGCACCCCTGGGGGCCGGCGTCGTCTGGCGTTCAGGGACTCGGAAGGTGCGACCCCGTCTGGACCTGAGGGCCCCGTTCGGATACTCGCTGCCGGAGGGTCTGGTGCGGACCCCCGTCCTGAGGATCGATGGGTCGATCCCGCCCGCTCAGGCGCGCCGGATCACCCGGGCGCTACGTGAGGGAGTACCGGCCGGCAAGGGCGCGGCGCGATCCGTGACGCTGCTGATCCCCCGCCTGAGGCCCTGCCAGCGGACCACCGCGCGCGCTGCCGAACGCCGGATTCCGGCCTGTCGGATCGCACCGCCGAAGGCCGATGCCCCGGCGCGGGAGAACGCCGACTAGCTTCGAGGCATTCGAGGCGGGTGAGAATCCGTCCGCGCCGCCAGGTCGTCCTACCCTCGGGTCTGTGAGCAGGGGCCGCGGCATAAGGACCAGCGACCTCGAAAGACGCGTCGCGAGCCAGGAGTCGCTCACCGAGCGACGCCGGGCCCGAACGCGCGAGGATCTCGAGCTGGCGCGAGAGCTCGTCCCCGAGCTCGATCGAACTCTCCTCGTGGCGCTCCTGGCGGGGTGCCCTCCGCCACGCGCGCTCGCGCCCACCACTCCGCCGTCGACCAGGCCCTTCACCGACGGACAGGCGGACCTCCTGATCGCGGCGATCCTCTTCCGTCGAGAGACCGGAGAGGAGACGACAGCGAGGGTCGCTGAGCAGTTGCAGCGGGCACTGGAACTCCAGAAGGCCCACCTCGGTCTGTTGGAGGGTGCGATCGAGCGCCCACGCCTCAAAGGATCCATCGACCTGCTCGCGGCCTGGAACCGCACCGGCGCACTCGCCGCGCGCGACCTTCACCAGGAAGCCCGCGTTCGACTGCGGCAGATCGAGGAGTGCATCCTCGATCACACGCGACTCGACCCGGTGGCCGCCCGGATCGCGGGGCACCACCTCGATGGCGCCGTCTCGAAGCGGCTCGCGGCGCTCTTCTCGGATGGGCAGCCCCGGCGAGCCGCGGATCTCGTTGAGGCCTTTCGTGCAGAGGATGTGAGCGATCCGCCGGTGGCAACCGACGCCGAGAGCCTGTCGATGCTCAGGGGGCTCGCCCTGTTCGCGGGTTCGGTGAGTGCCTCCGACCGGAACTGGGTCGCCGAGCTGCGCTCCCCACGGGAACTGCGCCGAAGCTGGCTGTCGCTCGCAGGGGGCCGGCTCGCAGGCGATCAGTGGGAGGCGGACCTCTATGAACACGGCATCCTGAACCGCTGGCTGGTGATCCCCCCGAGCCACGACGCGCAGACCGCGCGGGCGTGTGTCGGTGCGTTGCTGCGGTGTCCGCAGATGGCCGGAGCCGGCGCTCCCGGCGCGGGTTGGAGGCTCTCCGCCGAGCGGGAGATCCACACCCACGTCCGCGCCGAGGCCGAGCTGCCGGCCTTCAAGGAGCTGATCGCGGCGCACCTCGGATCTCCGGAGAGTCTCGGGCTCGTGATCCTGGAGGAGGCGTACGACCCCGAGCCCCAGCTCCAGCCCCGGGCGCGCGCGACGCAGACGGAGGTCCGTGCCGCCCACCGGGCCCAGTCCCTGGCCCTTCGCCTGCGGATGCGCCTCGAGACCGGGCTGACGACCATCGACTACGTCCTCCCGCTCGGCCAGTCGCGGGCCCGCTCGCCCGAGCGACGCCGTCAGGAGGCGGAGAGCCAGATCGAGGCGCTCGGTGTCGATCCCCGCGCCATGGGCACCCTGGCGCCCGAGAGCGAGACCTGGGACGGCCGGGCGATCCTCCAGAGGCGGCACGCGATCGATGATCAGGCACCAGCGGTTTCCCGTGCTGCGGTCCTCGGCGATGAGGGTTGCTCGCATCCGGGGGCCAAGTGGAGGCCCGTCGTCCGCGCGCCGGGTTCATCAGGGGTCATCCATGCCCAGTCGCTTCGGTGCCATCGCTGCATGCGCGCCAAGGTGGCCGTCGAGCCCCTTCACCGATCCGCCCCCGGGCTGATCCGAAAGCCTGATGCCTATCTCACGGTCCAGGCCGGCTTCGACGCCCTCGAGGGTCGTCCCCCGGTGGGATCGATCTCGGAGCTGATCGAGCGGGACGGCCGCGCCGATCTGCGCCCGGCGATCTACTCGACCCCATCAGCGGTCGAGCCGCCCACCACGGGGAGCGTCTCGTCGATCCTCTCACGAGGCGCGCGGTGAGCCGCGGGCGCGGCAGTGCGGACCGGGTCGTACGCGGTCTCGGCGCTCCCCGGACCCCGCTGTCGGTGAGTCAGGCGCCCGATGACTTCGCCCAGCTCATCGAGGCGTCCGAGCAGCACTACGCGGTCATGATCGATGGGATCCTCAACTCCGGTACGCCCGTGCGCCAGATCGGTGGCGCCCTGCTGGGCCTGGATCACGAGTTCGCTGACGGTGAGGGCTACGTCCAGGTCGCCGGCTACCGCCTCCTCACAGGCTGCCCCGGAGATGAGGTCCTCGACACCCTCGTCCAGGCGCGGGAGCGGCATCTGTCGTTGCTCGAGCGGGCCGGCGCGATAGGCGATCCGCCCAGCTGGAGCGCCTTCGCCTCCGCGATCGGACTCGAGCGCCTCGACTTCGAGTGCTTCCAGGCCTTTCGCGAGAAGGTGCGACAGCGCGTGGCCGAGTTGGAAGTGATGGCCCCGGACTCCCCGTACCTGGAGTCGCTGGCAAGGAGTCTGCGTATCGGCGTCCTCGGTCACTTGGGCAACGAGCGCCTCGGCGCGCTGCTCATCGGCGGTGAGGCGGAGCGGGCCCGTGTCCTTGCGACGCAGATCATCGCCCACAGGACAGGCATCGCCCCGGCGGGGCCGTTCGCCACTGATGGGACGCTCGTCGGACTGGCGCGCTTCGCCGCGCACATGGGCCAGGACCTCGACGCACACTGGGTCGATCTGATCTGTGATCCGGATTCAGCCCGGGAGGTCCATGCCGAGCTCTACAACTCCAGGCTCGGTGGCGATCGCAATGAGGACATGCTGTACCGGATCGGAGTCCTGAGTCCTCAGAAGACCCCGATCGCAACCACCGAGCAGATGGCGGTGGCCCAGGTCCACGCACTGCTCCGCTGCCCCCGGATCGTCGGCGGCGGCGACCGGGCGGGGATAGGGGAGCATGTGAGGGTGGGCGTCGACGAGGCGACGTTCCGTGCCCTCGAGCATCGCTACCGGAACGCTCCTGAGCGGGTCGGTCTCCAGATCCACCGCCAGGTGCGTGGCCCCTGGGCGCCGGAGGAGGGTCGCGACCCGATGGGCCCCGACTTCTCCGCCCTGGAGGACGACTCGGTGCGGATCCTGCTCGGACTGAGGCTGAAGGCCAACCTCGACGGCCGGGGGACCACCATCGAGTTCATGCTCGAGCTCGAGGAGATGCCTCACGCCAACGACACTCACCTGCGGGGGGTCGCAGCCGAGGCGACCGCCCGGCTGCTCGGACCGAGCGCCGCCGAGGGGATGACCGAGGAGACAACCCGGCTGCCCGTCTGGTCCGGCGCCGGTCACCTGCCGACCTACGGGGCGGACACCCATGGCGTGCCGGCACTCCATGAGGATCTGCTCGGACCGCGGCAGTGCGCCCACGAGGGCGCCACCTGGCAGCTCGTCCCCGGCCGTTCCCCGATCGAGCCCTCGAGGGCGCGCGTCGATTCGTTCGCGCTCAACTGCCCGTCTTGCCTGCGAAAGCGCGTGGTCGTCGAGCCCCTCCACCGATCGCCCGCCGAGCTGGGTGACTTCATCGGGAAGGTCATCTCCCCGGAGGACTATCTGGCAGCCGAGACCGAGATGGCTCTCCTGCGGTCTGATGAGCGCCCGGTGGAGGACCTCGCGGGGTTGATCGCTCGCGACGGCACGTTCGATCCGGATCCCGCGGCCTACACCAGCGACATCCCCTCCGGACCGCCCGCGCCGAGCGCGAGCGTGCGGGAACTGCTCCTGCGCACACGACGGGGCGGGGAAGCGATCGGGGCAAGGACCCGTATTACCTGAGAGCCTGAACCCCGAACGACGTTGAGTGCCCATGATCATCACTGCGGTACTCGTCATCGGCGTCGCTGAGCAGCCCGCTGGCGGATTCCCCTCGCTGATGGCCGGGAGCGACCTGATCATCGCGGCGAGAGTGGAGGCCGTCCACGGTGTCCCGTGGCCGGGGCAGCCGATCGCCGCGAGCGCCTACCTGATCACCTTCGCCGCGAGCTCCACCATCGCCGGTGAGCCGATCGCCATGGCGACCGACCGCTCCGCCGCGGCCGTGTGGGGAGTCCCCGACGCGAGCGCCTTGCGGGCCGAGCCCCTCGGCGTCGGCATCGCCTTCGTGCGGAGGATCACACCGACCCTCTGCGAGGCCCTCGTCCCCGGATTGCCGGCGGGGGTGGACGACGTCTTCCTGCTGGCCGGCGCGACGGGCTTCTGGTCGCAGACACCGCGCGCATCGCTCGACACCCCCTTCACCGAGATACCGGTGTCCGATGAGCGTCACCCGATGGCGGGGCGGCTCGGGGCGGTGCGCGACGTCGAGGATCTACGGGCTCGACTCACCCCGCGACACCGGCTGTCGTAGCGGACAGAGCGCCCGGTGTCAGCGTGATCGGCTGTTCAGGAGATCGCGCACGGAGCCCCTGGCGCCAGCGCGCGCCGGAACATCCACCTGGACGCGGGGGGAAGGCCTCGGGTCGATCACCCCGTCGCGAGCACGGAGCTGCGCGATCGTGAGGGTCTCGGAGCTCTCTTCACCGCGCAGGCGCGCTGCGAGAACGACCCTCTCGCAGTAGTGCCGGCGGCGCTCGAGGGCGTCGGCCACACTCGTCGTCCCGGTCCCGGACTCCGAGGAGTGGGCCACGATTCTCAGGTCGTCAGGAAGTCGGTGGAGGGGCTCAGCGCGCAGACGCAGGCGCAGGCAGTCCGGACAGGACAGCAGAGCGGTCTGGTGGCCGCTCTCGCGCCACTGGGCGTTCTCGTGCCTGCAGGAGTCCGGCCCGAGGAACGACGTCCGCGACGCCGGCTCGGAATCGGGTCGGTCGCTCTCGACCTGCCTCAGCGAGAACAGACCCCGGGTCCGATCCTCTTTGACCGCCAGCTCGCTCCAGGAGACCGGCACGTCAAACCCGAGTGCCTGCACGGCCTCGCTCATGCTGTCATCGGGCCGACCCCGGAAGGAACCGGCGTCCAGGATGAACCGGACCTCCACCTCGCCCATCTCAGGCACCTGGGCCGCCTTGCGCGCGCAGGCGTAGAGGTTCGCCCTGCTGTGGCCCGTCAGGCCCGGAGATGGTCTCCCAGTGCGGCCACCGGCCCCGCCACCGGCGATGAAGCCCCCGAGCTCGAGGGCCGGGTCCTCGCGCAGCAGCCGGCGAAGCGTCGGGTGGTCGACCTCCACGATCGCCTGGAGAACGGTCCCGGCCTTCCGGGGCTCGCCCCCCATCATCATGTAGGGGTTCCGGAGCAGCCCCTGGGCCCGTGCCCGAGCCTGCCTGGCGCTGGTGGCGGTCGGCTGCCAGCCGAACCAGTGCGGCCGGTGTTCCTCGCGGTGGAGGACCGACTCTGCCTCATCCCCGAAGGACCGCTCCGCCCGCTCCATCCGGGCGAGCTCGCTGAAGACCCCCTCGCTGAGGCTCTCCCAGATGCCTGAGGGGACACAGGCGACGCGCGCGTCATGCTCGAGCGCGATCCTCGCGAGCTCGACCTCGCGTTCGTCGATCGTCGCGTCCCAGGCCTCGGAGTCACCGAAATAGGCGACTGCAAGCGCCCGCAACCAGTCGATCTTGCCCTCGCGGATCGCCTTCTCGACCTGATCGTCGAAGGCGGACGCGCGCAGTTGCTCCTCGAACCGGACCATCCGGCGCTGGGCGATCCCGAGGGCCTTCTGATCGACGGGCTCGGTGGTCGGGAAACCCATCGCGGCCTGCAGGCTCCGGCACTGGAGCAGGGTCCCGAGGAGCGTCTTCTCCCTGTTCGTGCCCTCCTGGGGGTTGTTCTTCGTGATCCTGCGAGCCCTGATAGCGGCGAGCTCCTCCTCGATCTCCTGGTCGCGCGCCTCGAGAGTCTCCTTCGCCCGCCCGCGCGAGTCGGGCGTCGCGGCGTGGAAGTCGTAGAGAGCCGTGAGGGCGGGCTGGCTTCTCTCACTGGCCCGGAGCAGGCACAGGTCTCGATACGCTGCGTCCAGGTGTGCCCGCGCCTCGACGATCGCCTCGTCTCGTGAGCTACCGCGCGGCTGCGCTGATGCGGCGGCGGCACTTGCAGGTGTGCGGGATCCCCGGGCCATTCCACCCAGGATGCGGCCGGTGCCCCCACCTCGCGCGGATTCCTCACAGCTCACGAGTCGGATGACCCCGATGCAAGTCCCACTACCCGTCGTAGATTCACTTCGTGCCCCGCGGTCGCTCCACCCAGACACGCAAGTCCCCTCACGCCCTGCGCCCGGCGGGCTTTCGCCGGCCCGCCGGAGGCACCCCTCTCACCGCGCGGGCAGGGGTCATCCTCTCCACCTCAGCGCCCTCCCGGGCGACGATCAACATCGACTCGCTCCCGCGTGCCTGGCGCGCGCATCTGGACGAGTTCAACATCGTGATCGGCGACGACGCCGATGAGGTCCTCGCCCGGTTCACCGGCACCCCGTATCTGCACATCGGATCCTCCGGCCGCGTCTCCTTCCCGAGCCTCTGCGCCCTCGCCGAGTACTGCTGCCAGACCGCCGCCGAGGAGTTCGACGAGGACGAGTGGCAGCGCCTGCGAGCAAAGGACAGCGGTGCGCTTCGCACGATCCGCATCCTGTCGCGCGTCCGCGGCCTTCTGCGAGCCGAGGGAGAGGGACCCTTTGACGTGAAGGCCCTCGAGTCGGCGAGCCGGGTGATGCTCGGATCGCCGAGCGACCGGCTCACGCCCTTCGAGGACTTCGTCGGAGAGCACACGTGTGTGCTCGGCGAGCGCCTCGGCTACCCGATCCTCGAGCTGCACGGCGACGGCGTGGTCTCGGTGGCGAGTCGGGAGACCGGACATCAGGTGGTCGAGCTGAGCGCCTCCGAGTACCGCCACCTGAGGGCCTATGTGGCTGCGATCGAGGGTGGACCGGCGAGCCGGCTTACGATCAGGGCGGCGAACCCCAACCGTTGGAAGGTCATGGAGCGGATGTGGCCCGAGACGGCCTGGTCGTGAGCGCGCCCTCGCTCACGGACGCGCTCACGGCACCGACCCGCGACGGCCTGGGCGACCGCATGAAAAGCTATGAGGTGCAGACGCGAACGGTCCTGCCGAGTCGCTCATGGACGATGATCCGTCTCGACGGAAAGGCGTTCCACTCCTGGACGCGCGGCCTGGAGCGCCCCTGCTCCATCCGACTCGTTGATGCGATGGGCGAGGTGATGGTCGCACTCTGTGAGCAGATCCCGAACGTCTGCTGCGCCCTCCAACAGTCGGATGAGCTGTCGCTGGTCACCCACGACTTCGCGCGCCCCGGGACGGAGGCCTGGCACGGAGGGCAGGTCCAGAAGATCGTCTCGGTGTCGGCGTCGCTGATGACGGCGCTCTTCGCCCGTCACTTCCCCGATCGAGCGCCCGCGGTCTTCGACGCGCGTGTGTTCACGCTGCCGAGCCGCGTCGAGGTCGCCAACGCCCTTCACTGGCGCTACCTCGACGGCAGGCGCAACGCGGTCAACGCCGTCGCCTCCTCGATGTTCTCCACCAGGCAGCTGCATGGTGTGCCGACCGTTCAGCGCAGGGAGATGATCGAGGCGGCCGGCGTCAGCCTCGGCAGCTTCGATCCCCGGTTCATGTCCGGTCAGTTCGCGCGGCAGGTCCCGCGGCTGCGCACCAGCTACACCGACAAGCGCACCGGCGAGACCGTCCAGCTGGACCCGCCGGCGATCAGCCGGGAGTGGCAGGTCGGCCCGGCGCCCGAGCTGAACGCCCAGCCGGGCGGAATCCTGCTCTCGGAGCTGCTGCCCGCCGACCCGGAGTAGCGCAGGGCGTCGAAGCGCGGCATCTGGCACACGCCGCCGCGCATCTGATCCCCCTCCTAGAGGGCTCGGCCCTGCTGCGGCTCCACGATGTGCACCTCGGAGGCAAGGCACGTGACCTGGATGCTCTCGAGGGTGGCGATGCCGTCGGAGATCACGGGAGCACCCGGCGACCAGAGGCGGAGCTCGATGGTGCCGGTGGTCTGGGTCAAGGCGGCGATCTGCCCGATCAGGACCTGGCCGTCGGGCATCCGGTAGGCGACGATCAGCCCGTTCTTGAGGGCGCGGCCGTCCGGGGTCCTGACGCGAGGCTTTCGCCCGTAGCCGCTGACGAACACGCTCCCGTCGGGGCCCGTGGTGACCTTCTCGCTCACAAGGAGGCCGCCGCCATGAAGCAGGTGCGGTCCCAGAGCGCGTCAGCGAGCGCGTGGTGCTCGGGTCCGTCGTGAGGCGGCAGGTCCGCCTTCGCGACGCCGAGCGCCTCGAAGTAGTGCTTGAGGTCCCGGAAGGCCGAGGGCCAGCCGGCGGGGCGGTTGAGCATGTCGCCGAAGAGGCTCATCAGCACGACCCAGTCGCTCGCGCCGTTGTAGGCCCAGAACTGCGGGTCAGGGGCCGAGCCGACGAAGGAGGTGATCGTTCCTGCCATCTGCTGCGCGGGGACCGATACCGCCGCGCCGGGCCCGTCGAGGTGCGGCCGGACGTTCTCGGAGAGCCATGGGCTTACGCGCGGATCCGACCAGTCGAAGTCCGCGTTTTCGAGGTAGAGCTCCCTGCCATCCTCGGCGGCGATGCCGATCGAGATCAGGTGGTAGCTCGCGTGCCCCGGGGTGGACGCAGCGAGGAACTCGGTGTCGAAGAAGAAGCGTGTCGGCATCAGCTCACGGGAAGGGTGGGGGTGAGGTGCTGGCCCCGATCGCGACGGACCGCCGCGGGGACTGGAACCAAGATACGACGGGATCCCGGAGCGACCTGACTCGGTCCCTGCCTAGCGGCGACGGCTCATCATGATGGCGCTGACGCTTCGCGGTGACTGGGGGGTCGAGTCGGGCGCGGGGGTGCTGGCATAGCGTGCCGGGCTCGGGTCGATGACCCCATCGCGTGCCCGGAGCTCATCGAGGCCTTCGAAGGGCCGGTCGTCGTGGCGCAGGAACGCGTGCACGCGTTCCTGGCGCAGGTAGGCCGCCTCATCGAAATCGAGGAGCCCTGCGATCGACCGCTCGGGGAAGCGGTGGACGGGCTCGACCGCGATCCTGCGGCGAAGGCAGGTCTCGCAGGAGAGACCGAAGGTGTCCGGGCAGTCGCCCTCGGCGCCACGGATCGGCCGCCAGCTGCCGCCGGGGTGATCGCACTCATCGGGGCCGAGCAACTCGAGGGGGCGCCGCCAGTAGCGCGGCTGGTCCGCGCCGGGCGGCGTGGATCGCACCGACATGGAGCTCCAGGCGTCCTCCACCAGATGACTCTCTGGTGAGCGCCACGACGGCCAGTGAGGATGAAGCTCGGCCTCCGCGAGAAGGTCCTCCGGCGTCGAGGCGGTGCTCTCCCCGAGATCCATCAGGTAGCGGACCTCGACCTCTGTGCCGTCGACCACCGCGTGCCCGCGGGCGACCCCGAGAAGGAGGTCGTGGTCCGCGCGGCCGAGGCCGGGGCGCGGCCGATCCGCCGCGACGGTGCTTCCCACTTCGTCATCCGCCCGGAGCCTCAGGACTCCGAGCTCGAGATCGGGGTCCTCGCGCACGAGGTCCGCGAAGGTCGCCTCGTGGACGGCGACCGAGACGCAGATCCCCTGCGCCGCGATGTTGGTGACGCCGAACCGGTCGGCGTCGCGGATCAGCCCGCGCGCCTGGGCGCGCGCATCGGCCGGGCGGTGGCAGAGCGGCAGCCGGTCCGAGACCGCGGCCTTGATGGGCTCAGGCTCCAGCTCGACCGCCTCCTGGCCGAGCCTCCTGCGAGCGGCGAAGCGGTGGAAGCGACGGACCGCCATCTCCCGGGAGAGTCCGTGGAGCAAGTTCTGGGTCGGGGCGTGAGTCCGGTTGTTGAGGGAGTAGTCGGTTGCGAGGGCACCGAGGACGGTGAGCTCCTCATGGGTGATCCCCTCGTATTCGCTCGGCTTCCCCATCGGGACCCGCCGGGCGAGCTCTGAGACCAGGGAGCGCACCGAGTCCGTATCCCGCGCAAGCAGGCGCTCCTGAACCGCCGGATCGACCCCCTCGGTCATGAGGCGCCGACGCAGTCCCGTCATCTCCTCGAGGGCGTGTGAGGTCGGCCTGGGGGCTTGTTGATGCAGCGTGCTCCAGCTGAGCTGGACGGGTCCGCTTTCTGGGACGTCGCCCATTGACGCGATCACCGCCCGGGCGTCGGCGTAGTTGTTCCTGGCCTGGGACAGCTTCTTCTCGAGCTCGACGAGCCCTGGAGTCCCGACGGGGAGCCCATACTGGGCGCAGCGGGTCTTCGCCTTCAGCGGCTCGGGCCAGCCGAGATCCCCCCGGATGTCCCTCTGAGCGTTCTCGGCCTCCTGATCGAGCATGCTGAGAAGAGAAGCCGCTTTCAGGATGGTCGCGCCATCGCGACTGGCGATCCCCGCAAGGACAGCGTTGAACAGCTCGTCCTGCCTGGAGCCAGTACTGACGTCCGTGTCGGCTGACTCACGCAGGAACTGCGCCCGGCATTCGGCCTCGGCTGCGGTTTCGATCTCGTCCATCGCCACCACAGCGGCCCACCGGTCATGACCCGCGGCGCGGCTTGCGGCACCGCCGGCCAGCCGGCGTGAGGCTCGTCCGCGGGGCACGCCCGGATGCTAGGGCCGGCCCCCCGGCGTCGCGGGACTTTCGTGGCCGGTGGCGCCCCCTTCGGCTCTCAGCCGCAGGCGGAGGTAGCTCCGGTCGTCAAAGGATGCCGCGCCCGGGGCGATGCCCTTCGTCCCACGCAGCGTTCCGATCCGCAAAGGGTCCTCCCCGAGGGCGCGCGCCAGCGCCTGCTCTGATGCCGCGAGCTCCGGGAGTAGCGTCGGATAGCCGTCTGAGGCGAGCACAAGATCGCCGGTCCCCTCGAGCTGTGTCACCTCGACGTAGCGGTCCGGAACCGGCCGGCCGTCGATCGCCCCGAAACCGAGTGGGTGGTCGAGGTGGTTCTGGAAGTTCCCCTGCTCTCGTAGGAGGGGCATGATCATCTGCCGGCCGGGGTCCGAGGCCCGGAGCTCCCCGTGATCCGCGCCGCCTGCGATCAATGCTTGGAGCAGAGCCGCGCGCGCCTCGGCGTTGATGCGGTCGATCAGCTTCTGCGGTGCGTTCGGCGATCCGGCCCAGTGGTAGGCGCAGTCGCCGACGCGCAGCAGCAGACGCTGGCTGGGGGAGAAACACACGACCACCGCGGCGGGCCGCGTCGGCGCGTTGGGATCTGCCCCGAACCTCTCCAGCCGCTCGGCGAGCGCATCCGTCATATCCGAGACAAGCAGGCCCGGCTCTCGATCGCCGGGTGCCTGCGCGAGGCACTCCGCGACCGCCTCAGCGGCGATGACCCCTGAGCTCCTGCCGCCGTATCGCATCCCGCTCTTGTCGGTGGCCCCGTCGACGACTCCGAACCAGCCGGGGCCGAGGATCACCCGGTCCTCGTTGCCGGCGGGGTCCGGCCCCTTGGCCACGCAGGACCATTCGAGGAGGGAGCACGAGCCATCGGCACCATCGGTCATGGGTGGAGCCTCTCCGATCCGCCGGCCAGGTCGCAGGATCCTCCCATCGGAGAAGGGCCCTCGTCCGCGGACTCCCGTGTCCGCGAAGCCAAGAAGGTACGCGCCGCCCCTGCGGTAACCGGCTGAGCCTGCTGGGGCCGCATTCGGCGCGGTCTCAGTGGGGCGGCCGCTCACGCTGTAAGTCGGGAGCGATCTCTGACGGTGGGGTAGAGGGACGCGAGTGGGTGTTTACAGACGACACCCTGGTTGCCTATCCTGACGCGCAGGGAGACCGTGAGTCTGACCACGTTGCCAGGCCTCTCATCCGACGCATCGCGGCGACCCCCGTTGGCCGAAAGGGGCCTGCTCCATGGCGCGCGCAGCGCATCGACGCCCTCACTCCCGCCCGGACGCCGACATCGTCGGTCCGCCCGAGGCCTCACCTGAGGCGCGCACCCCGCCGCCCACCCCGCCGCCCGCACGATCCCGACGGAGTGCCCGAGGTGGATGAGTCCGCCGGCTCGTCGCTGCCGCGGGAGCGGAGCATCCCCGATCTGAAGTTCCGGAACATCGTCTTCGGCGTCCATCCGAGGCGGAGGTTCACCCAGGACTCCCCGGTGATGCCGGACGTCTGGATCCAGTTCGCCGAGGAGCCCGACACCCCACAGGACCTGATCCTGACCCCGCACTTCGACGCCGGAGCCTGTGTCCTCACCGACCACCTCCACCGCCGGCTGGGGGCTCAGGCGCCGCCGGCGCACCTGATGCACAACGGAAGCTCGGTCGTCGCCCGGCTCACGCTCGAATCCCTCATCGTGGACGCCCTGCCGCTCACTCCGTGGTGGCGAAAGAGGATCGCCCCTTTGCTGAAGACGATGCCCGAACTCCGCAGGGAGCTTCTCAAGGCCCCTCACACGCCCTGTGGCTTTGAGAGGGAGGGATGGCGTTCGGACGCGCTGTGGCTGATCCGGATCATCGAGGCGATCGCCACGCGCTCCAAGTCAACGCTTCCGCGCCCCGGACCCACCGGGGGGTTGGACCTCCTGCGCGAGGCGGATGCGAAACCCACGCAGCCCAGGGATGGGCGGGACGACAACGAGCCGATCCTGCCGTCGCTGTGGCGCGTGGATCGCAACCGGCTTGCGAGCACCTCCCTCGACCGTTCGCGGCTGACCGTCAAAGCCGACGCGGTCGATCGGCTGTTCGAGGTCGACTGCAGCCCGATCCGCTGGGCGATCATCGACTCGGGGATCGACGCCACCCACCCTGCCTTCCGCCGCCGGGAGGCTTCAGGAAAACCGAAGAGCCTCGGCCCGGGATCGCGTCCCCTGGATCGCACCCGGATCCGCGCGACCTACGACTTCACGCGTCTGCGGGCGATTCCCACATCCCCGAACCCGGATGACGGCCCCGAGATCGCCGCGATGCGGAGCGAACTGGCGCAGGGGGCGCCGGTGGACTGGAACCGGCTCGCGAGGCTCCTGGAGGTCCCGCACGGGCCCGGTTACCGACCCCCGGTAAACGAGCACGGCACCCATGTGGCCGGCATCCTGACCGGCGACTGGCGCGCCGGCGAGAAGGGCCGCCCCAACGGCCCGGACCTTCGGGGAGTCGCGCCGGGGGTCGAGGTCTATGACCTGCGCGTCTTCGACGACGACGGGAAGGCCGATGAGTTCACCGTGCTCTCCGCCCTCCAGTTCGTCCGTCATCTGAACGCCCGGCAGGACTACGTCGTGGTCCACGGCGTCAACCTGAGCATGTCGCTCCACCATGCCGTCGCGAACTACGCCTGCGGGCGGACCCCAGTCTGCGACGAGAGCAATCGCGTGGTCTCCGCCGGCACGGTGGTTGTGGCAGCCGCCGGCAACTACGGCTATGGGCGCTTCCAGAACCACCTCGACAACGAGGTGGAGGGCTTCCGCGCCCTGAGCATCACCGATCCGGGCAACGCCGAGGGGGTGATCACCGTCGGCTCGACGCACCGCCACCAGCCGCACGCCTACGGCGTCTCGTTCTTCTCCAGTCGCGGGCCGACAGGGGATGGCCGCTCGAAACCGGATCTTGTCGCCCCCGGGGAGAAGATCACCGCTCCGGTCCCTGACGGAGCCGCCAAGGAGCTCGACGGGACCAGCCAGGCGGCCCCCCATGTCAGTGGGGCCGCGGCGCTCCTCATGGCGCGATACCCCGAGCTGATCGGGGATCCGGCGCGGATCAAGCAGGTCCTCATGGACAGCTGCACCGACCTCGGGCGGCGGCGCGACTTCCAGGGCGCCGGTGCCCTTGATGTCCTCCGTGCCCTCCAGGCGATCTGAGGCGACGATGATCTTCACGCTCGAGGCGCTCCAGGCCAAGGAGGGCGACTGCCTGCTCATCCACTACGGGCCAGACGAGCCGACGGGGCTGATGCTGATCGACGGCGGCCCGCCCGGTACCTTCAGGCGGGTACTCGCACCGCGCCTCGAGGAGCTCCGCCCGGCGGTGGCCGATGCCGCTGTGGAGATCGACCTCGGCATGGTCAGCCACATCGACGCCGATCACATCGCCGGGCTGCTTGACCTCACCCGCGTCCTCACCGAGGCAAAGCGGGATCAGCGGCCGCCTCCCTACGTCCTCCGGCGGTTCTGGCACAACAGCCTGGAGGCGATGATCGGCGACGTCTCAGGGCCCGCCAGCCTGAGCCGGCTCGCCTCGGCAGCCAGCACCAGTAGGCCAGTCCCGAGGGCAACGAGGGAAGACGTCTCCGCCGTGATCGCGAGCGTGCCCCAGGGCCAGAGGCTCGCCGACGACCTTGAGTTCCTGTTGCCGGCGAACCAGGCCGGCGTGATCGCGAGCGGCCACACCCTCCCGCTGCCGGACGGGCCGACCCTGACCGTCATCGGCCCCGACCAGGAGGAGCTCGCCGCGCTACGCGAGCAGTGGGAGCGCGAGGTGCCGCGGGACGAGGACGCCGAGGTCGCCGCCTACCTCGACGATTCGATCCCGAACCTCTCGAGCATCGTCTGCCTGGTGGAGTTCGAAGGTAAACGGATCCTGCTGACAGGCGACGCCCGAGGCGACCACGTCCTCGAGGGCCTTGAGAGGGCCGGCCTCCTCAAAGGTCGGCGCCGGACTCTGAGTGTCGACATCCTGAAGCTCCCCCACCACGGCAGTGAGCACAACGTCGATCAGGACTTCTTCGATCGAATCCAGGCGCGCCACTACGTCATCTCCGCCGACGGCGCCCATGGCAATCCCGAGGATGAGACCCTCACGATGCTGCTCGCCTCGCGCCCCAAGGACGACAAGTTCACCATCTGGCTGACGAACCGCACCGGACGCAAGGGACTCGGCCCCCGCCTCGAGGCCTACCTCGAGGCGCATCCGGACCGCACGTGGGAGATGCGGTTCCGTGATTCGGACGCGCTCTCGCTACGCATCGATCTCGGCGACCCCCTGACGATCTGAGGATGCGATGACCACGACGCCCCCGGCGGCCGAAGCCGCACCGAAAACGCCGAAGGCGCGCCCGGGCCGGCGGATCGTGATCGGGCTTGACGGGACCTGGAACAACGCCTTCAAGGAGACCCAGCGCCTCGACGGCCACACCGTCCTCAAGCCGAGCAACGTCCTGAAGCTCTGCCGGGCCGTCCTGCCGGTAGACCCGGTCAGCGGCCGCACGCAGATCACCTACTACGACGTCGGGGTCGGCGGCCTCGCGAGCTACCCGGGCTTCGCGAACCAGCTCCTGCGTCGCACCGACCGCTTCCTCGGCGGCATCCACGGCGCCGGCTTCGAAGAGAACGCCGAGAGCGCCCTCCACTTCCTCGCGCTCAACCTCGAGAAGGGCGACGAGGTCTTCATCTTCGGCTTCAGCCGCGGCGCCGCGACCTCCCGGGCGGTGACCCGATTCATCGAATGGGCGGGAGGGCTCCCCACCAAGGACGACTCCTACTACCTGCCACGACTCTTCCGCGAGTTCGTCCGATCCCGCGCCACCACGAAGATCTCCACAGAGCTCGATGCCATCAATAAGGACAAGCCGGAGGAGAAACGGCTGCGGCTCGCGCCGGTCAACGTGCGCCTCCTCGGGGTCTTCGACACGGTGATGGCGCTCGGGTTCCGGGCACTCGCCCGTGGGAGCGCGACCTCAGGTAAAGCCCAGGCGTTCTATGCGGGCGAGCGCCCGGCGACCTGTGTGGCCCACGCCCGCCAGGCCCTGGCGATCGACGAGCGCCGGTTCGACTTCCGCCCGGAGATCTGGCGCGCCGCGCATCCGCACCAGACGATCGAGCAACGGTGGTTCCCCGGCGCTCACGTCAACATCGGCGGTGGCTACACCGAGGACGGCCTCGGGAACCTCGCGCTCGAGTGGATGCTCAAGGAGGTCGCCGCCCTCAAAGACGGGATCGCCTTCGATCAGGAGTACCTCGGGTTCTACCGGCCCTGGTCCGGCCACCCGGTGAACCAGTCAGAGACGGTCTGGTACAAGATCGGAGATGCGGCTCGACTCCGCTTCGGCAAGGGCCGGCGGCAGCTGCTCAAGGCCGACCAGGCCGTGGCCGCCGGCCAGAAACTCGACAAGTCGGTCATCCGCCGCATGCAACTGGACCCGACGGATCTGACCGATACGGATGAGCCCTACCGTCCCCAGAACGTGATCGACCACCTGGCGCGGCAACCGGACCTCCCCGCCTACATCGATCAGCTCAAACTGGACCCGAAGCACCCGGATCTGCCACCGGATGTCCTCGAGCGGATCGAGGCGGCCCGGCGCGCCTGAGGTCCGGTTCGCCTACTCGTCGTCCTGCTTGGAGCGGAGCACGATCGTGGTGTCCTCGCTGACGCGGGAGCCGGGCGCCGGGCTCTGGGAGACAACGACCCAGTTGCGATCCCAGATCAGATTGCGCCCCTGGCCGGTGGCGTCCTCCTCGGTCAGGTTGTAGAGCCCAGCGGCCTGCATCGTGTCCTGGGCGAGCTGGTGGTCCTTACCAACGACGTTCGGGACCCGGATCCCGCCTGAGTCCTGTGAGGGCGGCGCCGGGTCGGCCGCGGGGGCGGGCGCCGGGTCAGACGGCGGGGTGGCCGGCGGGTCCGGGGGAGTCGGAGGGGGAGAGACGACCGTCTGTGTCTCGGTCACCGTGACAGGCGCGGGCGCTGGCTCGGGCTGAGCGGAACCGACGTCCTCCGAGGAGGCGCATCCGGTCAGCGCGACCGCACCGAGGATGCATGCCAGAAGGACGGCGAGTCGGGGGGTCGGGCGAAGCATGCTTCCTCCAGCTCGAACACAGAAGTCTGTCTCCGAGAACCTAACCGAGCCCCCTGGCGCTGCCTCTCACCCGTAGGACCAGACTGCGCCGACAACCGTCTAGGTGGGCGCCTGCAGGTGGGCCGCGGCGGCCTATCTTGATCTGGGAAGGTCACGACACGGGAGCCGATCACATGGGCGAGCAGATCTCAGCGGTGCAGGACGAGTTCCGCTTCCACTCGCCGGCGGCGAAGGACGGCATCTTCATGATCCGCGCGCTCGAGGACGAGGCTCTCCTCGCCGCGGCCCGCGACAACGCGAGCTCCGAGCACGCGGAGCTGATGGCGGCGCTCGGCACGGCGACGAATCCGACCTGGGTAACGTCGTCCTGCGCGGAGACCGCCTACGACCGTGGCTTGATCGATGGGCAGGAACTCGACTGGCTCTGCAAGTAGGGTCTCGCTCCCCGTGCGAGTGCGTCGGGCGTCCTCCGGCCCACGGCTCGCGGAGGTCAGTTGTCGAACCAGAAGACCAGTTGTGGCCGTCGACCGCGCCGCTCGAGTTCCCGCATCCGGTCGATGATCGGTGACAGGATCGGGTGCGGCCCACGCCGCTGCCACTGGTCTCCCATCGACGGAGCCCGGTGAGCATGCCGGGTCAGGTCCAGGCGCCCGGTCCGTCGAAGCAGGGAGGCGAGCCCCTCGACCTCTGAGACGGGCAGGAGGTCCGCGATCAGGAGCCGGCGGAGCTCATCGACACTCGTGACGCGCGGGCCGGGAAGGTCCATCCAACCCTCGAACCAGGGAATCTCCACCTCAGGGCCGCAGAGGGCCAGCCACTGCGCGGCGCGCTCGGGATCATCGGTCCGCCGGACGAGTTCGTAGCCCGCCACCCGGCAGTGCGTGGGGCCGTAGTCGATGCCACCGGCCCAGAGCCCATGGATCCGCTCGGCCTCCGCGGGATCCATCCAGGTGAAGCTGTGCAAGTCCGGATTGCTCTGCCAACCAGCAGCCGGCTCGTGGACCCCGCTCAGCCTCGCGCGAGCCTCTGTGCCATCGGGAGCGTCAACGGAACCCGGGTCGAGGATCAGCTCACACATTCGGGAGCTGAGCCATGACGGGATGCCTCGAGGTGCGTGCCCCTCGTCTGTCTCGCCCCAGCCCATGACGAGGTCGAAGAGAGCGTGGTCGCGCCGTATGGAACCGGCCTCGAGCGTCGCTTCACCGGGGGCCTGCAGCGCGGCGTGGATGTCCTGTCCCATGCCACGGAACATAGGACCGACCGTCATCGCTGCAGCTCACTCCGCCGATCCGCGGCGCGCTCGGCCCAGCAGGGCCTAGAACGCGACGCAGACGCCGGCCAGGGCATCGCCCGGGCCGACTTCGATGGCCCGCTTTGCGACCACGGCGCGGCCGACCGGCGCAAGCGCCGCCGGATCCAGGCTGAAGACCTGCCCACGCTCGGAGTAGAAGACGACGCTCGCCCCCTCGATGGAGGGCGCCGAGAAGGCCACCTCCCCGGCGGGGTCGCGGGTCGGCTTCTTCGGATCCGAGGAGGCCACACCGCCGCCGCCGCGGCCCTTGGCCGGGTACTCGGTCATCGGGACCTTCTTCGCGAAGCCCTGGGCGTGGACGGTCAGCAGGTCCTCCCCGTGGTCGAGGCAGGCGGACACGACCCGGTCGGCGCCCTTCAGGCCCATCCCGGCGACGCCACCCGCGGATCCGGTGGCGACGGGCCGCAACTTGGAGGTCTCGATCCGCAGTGCCTGGCCGTTGGCGCTGGCCATGATGACCTCGTCGCCCTCTGCGTGGCCGACGACGGCGATGATCCGGTCCCCGTCCGGGACCTTCATGCAGGGGACGCCGCCGGCGTGCGAGCCGGCGAGCATCGCCCAGTCGATCCGCTTGATCAGACCCTTCTCGGTCACGATCAGCGCGTGGGTGTGGGTGGAGCCGTCGGCGATGACCGTCGCGACCCCGTCGCCACGCTCGAGCCCGACGAGGGCCACTCCCTTGGTCTTTCGGCTCTCGAGGGCCGGCACCTGGACGCGGAACGCGGTGCCGCGCTCGGTGACCACCACGAGCGGCACGTCGGTGCGGCTCTCGATCGCGGCGACCAGACGTGCCGAGTCCGACATGGTGATCGGAGCCGTGTTCGGCACCTTCGATGAGCGGGCGACGGCGACGGCGAAGCCGTTCGATGCCGCGTAGAGGGTGATGTCGGTCGCCGGCCCCGAGTGGACGGCGAGGCCGACCGCGCCGGCGCCTGAGGTCGCCTCTGCGGCCCCGTCAGCCGAGGGGGCGTTGAGATCCCCGTCGGAGAAGACCGTCTTGCGGGGAGATCCGAACTTGCGCTTGGTCTCCTTGAGCTCGGTGACCATGATCTCGCGGACACCCGACTCGGAGGTCAGGATCCCGGTGATCACGTCGATCCGGGCCGCCTTGGTCTCGGCGTCCGCGCGCAGGCTGTCGTTGTTGAGCTTCGACAGGCGCTTGAGCGGCATGTCGATGATCCACTGGGCCTGCTGGTCATCGATCGGCAGGGCCTTCTTGGCGCCGTGCGGGGTGTAGCGCAGCTTGGCGATGAGCTTGGTCTTCGCGTCATCGTCATCGTCGGAGCCGCGGATGATCTTGACGACCAGGTCGATCATGTCGAGAGCCGCGAGCAGCCCGAGCAGGCGGTGGAGGTCGCGCTCGAGGACGCTGCGCTCGTGCTCCAGGCGCTTGGTGATGACGCCGTGGCGGAAGTCGTTGAAGCGGCCGAGGATCTCCAGCAGCCCGAGGACCTTCGGCTTGCCGTCGACGACCACGTTCATGTTGAAGGAGGAGCTGTCGCGCAGGCTCGTGAAGCGCAGCAGGTCCGCGATCAGCTTCTGGACGTTGCCGCCGCGCTTGCAGGCGATCATCACCCGGGCCGGCTGGCCCTTGTCGGCGATGTCCTTCGGCATCTCGGTGATCTCGGTGATCTTGCCGTCGCGGGCGCCCTTGACGATCTGGGACACGAGCTGCGACGGGCCCACCTGGTAGGGGAGCTCGGTCACGATCACTGCCTGGCGGTTGCCCGGCAGGTTCTCGAGGTGGAAGCGGCCCTGGACCTGGATCGTGCCCTGCCCGGTCTCGTAGCAGCCCTCGAGCTTCTCGGGGTTGACGATCACGCCGCCGCCGGGGAAGTCCGGGCCGGGCAGCCGCTTCATGATCTGCTTGAGCGTCGCCTCGGGGTGCTCGGCCAGATAGACGGCGGCGTCGATCACCTCAGCCATGTTGTGGGTGGGGATCGAGCAGCCCATGGCCCAGCCGATGCCGGACTGGCCCATGGTGAGGAGGGTCGGGAACGTGACCGGCAGCAGCGCCGCCTCGTCCTCGGTCTCGGAGAAGTTCGGCCGGTAGGGGACGACCTCGGGCCTCAGGTCCGACAGGAACTCGGAGGCGATCGCCGACAGACGGGACTCGGTGTACCGCTGGGCGGCCGCCGGGTCGCCGTCAAGGGAGCCCCAGTTGCCCTGGCCCTCGATCATCGGCGTGGTGCTCTGGAAGTCCTGGGCCATGCGGACCATCGCGTCATAGACGGCACTGTCGCCATGAGGATGGAACCGGCCGATCACCGCCCCGACGGTGAGGGCGGACTTCTTGAAGGCCCGGTCGTTGCGCACCCCGAGGGCGTTCATCGCGAAGATGATCCGCCGCTGGACGGGCTTCAGACCGTCGATCGCCGGCAGGGCGCGGTGGAGGTTCACATACGACCCGTAGGCGTGGCCACGCGACTTCATCGCCTCGGAGATCTCGGCGGTGGCCCCGTCCCACGGGAAGTGGACCAGTTCGGCCTGCTCGTCGCCGTTGGTCTCGGGCGGGGGCGCCTCGAGGTCGTCTGTGAGGGTGATGTCGGTGTCGGGCATGTCGTCGCTCATAGGGGTTGTCTCATCGCTCATCAGGCGACCTCGTCGTTCAGGCCGATGTCCTCGAGCCAGAGTCGTCGCGGTTCGGGCCGTGAGCCCATGATCAGGTTCAGGGTGTCAGCGGCCTCAGTCGGATCCTCCACGGTCACCTGGAGCAGCGAGCGGGTCTCTGGATCCAGCGTCGTCCGCGCCAGGTCCGAGGCGTTCATCTCGCCCAGTCCCTTGAAGCGCGAGACGTCGTCACCGCTTCGCTTGTGCTTCTTCACAAGGTCGGCGCGTTCCTGGTCTGTGAGCGCATAGACGAACTTCTCCCCACGCGAGTCGAGGTTGATCCGGTAGAGCGGGGGGTTCGCGATGAAGATGCGCCCCTCGGCGATCATCTGCGGGAACAGCTCCGAGAACATGGTCAGGAGCAGGTTGGTGATGTGCGCGCCGTCGACGTCGGCGTCCGCGAGGATCACGACCTTGCCGTAGCGGCGCATCTGCGGCTCGAGAGTGGCCACGACCGCCCGGCCGATCACGTCCTTACGGCCGCCGAGAGCGGTGAGGATGCCCTCGATCTCGACGTTGTCGAAGGCGCGCCCGTTCTTGGCGCCGAGCACGTTCAGCACCTTGCCTCGGATCGGCATGATCGCCTGATAGGCGGCGTCGCGGGCGGCCTTGGCCGACCCCATCGCGGAGTCTCCCTCGACGATGAACAGCTCCCGCTCCTCGACCGGGCGCGTCTCGAGGCAGTCGGCCAGCTTGCCGGGCAGGTTCGAGTCGCTGAAGATGCTGGTCGCGTTGTCGCGCAGCTTCTTGGAGATCTTGCCCTTGGCCAGGCGGATCTCGCGGGCGAGCAGGCACCGCTCGAGGATGGCCTTGGCCTGCTTGGCGTTCGCCTTGTCGGACAGCCAGGCGCTGAGGACCGCGTAGGCGTAGGTCGCGACGGCGGTCTGGCCCTCGGGGTTGTTCAGCCGGCCCTTGGTCTGGCCTTCGAACTGCGGGTTCTCGATCTTGACAGTGACCGCGGCGGTGAGCCCCTCGAAGATGTCGCGACCGTCAAAGGCCTCCTTCTTGTCCTTCTTGAGCTTGCCCTCGGAGTAGGCGAAGGCGCTGACGGCGCGCGTCACGGCGCGCCGCAGGCCTGAGACGTGGGTGCTGCCGTCGCCAGTCGGGACGACGTTGGCGAAGGAGAAGATCCGCTCGTCCGCCGACTTGGTCCACTGGAGGGCGATCTCGACCGGGATCGCCGCGGCGGCCTCGTCGATCGCCTCGCGCTCGACCGGGTCGATCTCGGAGGAGAAGTTCAGGATCCCCGGGTGGATCGCCTCGCGCTCGGCGTTCATCTCGGCGATCAGGTCGGCGATGCCGTTCTTGGAGACGAAGACCTGCTGGGGCTTGCCCGGGATCTGCAGCACGAAGCGCAGGCCGCGCACGAGGTAGCTCTTCTCGCGCAGTCGCTGCTCGATCGTGGAGGCGCTGTAGCGCACGTCCGAGTCGAAGATGGTCGAGTCGAAGAGCCACGAGACGGTGGTCCCGGTGCCCTCGCCCTTCTTCAGCTTGCGGCCCTGGGTGACGGCCTGGGTGGACTTGCCGCGGGCGTAGGCGGCGGTCCAGGCGTGCCCGTCGCGGCGCACCTCGACCCGCAGCCACTCCGAGAGGGCGTTGGTGACCGAGGCGCCGACGCCGTGGAGGCCACCGGACACCTTGTAGCCCCCTCCGCCGAACTTGCCGCCGGCGTGGAGCTTGGTGAAGACCAGGTCGAGCGCCGACTCGCCGCTCTTGGTGTGAGTGGCGACGGGGATGCCGCGGCCGTTGTCAGTGACCTCGAGTGTGTTGTCCTCACCGAGGGTGACGGTGATCTCGGTGCAGTGTCCGGCGAGTGCCTCGTCGACGGCGTTGTCGACGATCTCCCAGATCAGGTGATGGAGACCGCGCGAGGTCGTCGAGCCGATGTACATGCCCGGTCGGACACGGACGGGATCGAGTCCCTCGAGGACGGTGATCTCATCGGCGCCGTAGTCCTCTGACGGCTCGGGCGTGCTCTTCGGCTTGGTCAAGGCGGTCGGTTTCTCCGGGGTCGTCGCGCGTTCTCGAGCCGACTGTACCAAGGCATCTCGGCCGTCCTGCTCGATGTCTTGCTCCGGCGGAGCGAAGGCGCCCACGACTGTATGGCCGCCTCGACGCACTCGCCCGGAGTTCCCCTACTGCGACCGACCGGGATGGGACGGACACGCCTCACGCCGCCACAGTCGGTTCCGCAGACGGCATCGCTTCGCGGCGCTGACATCGGTGAGGAGGTGGCGCCGGGCGATGACAGTCGCCGTCGACCTCGCGACTCACATGCTCGAGCTGAGTCTCACCATGGTCGGCCGCCGATGACATCCAGGAGGATGACGATGCCGAGGACCAGGATCACCATGATCGCGATCGCGACCCTGTCGCGGCGTCGGCTCAATGGGGGCGGGGGAGAGGGCCGCCCGGTCATCGAGTGGAGTACCCCGCCCAGGTCGCTCCGTCACCGGGACCCGCCGGGGCGAGAGAGAGGCGCCGGGGCGCCGGCGTCCTACGGTGACCGGAGATGGCACGGGGAAAGTCAGGAACCACGGGAGGGCCACGACGCGATCCGGCGAGGCGGATCCTGGTGGCGGATGTTCCGCGCCTCGATCGTCCCTACGGCGCGCGGGTCCTCCTCGGCGACGGCGATGTGAGGGGCTGGGACGGAGCGGATCCCGCCGCGCGATCCGTCTTCAACATCCTCAAGCGGGCCTACTTCGTCCCGCACGGCGAGGCCGGTCTCTACTGCAACGGCCGCGAACAGGGCTTCCGGATCACGCGCGGTGGCGCTCGCCCGACGACCGTCTGGTTCTCGGAGAACCGCAACAGCGACCACGTCGTCGTCTACGTCCTGCCCCGCACGGCGAGCGACGCGATCAGCATGGCTCGGATCGCTGAGGGCGACACCGTCTATGAGCAGCGCACCATGTTCGATCATGACAAGCGTGCCGAGGCGGCGAGGTTCATCGCGGCCAAGCTCGGAGCGATCCCCGCCAGCAAGGTCTGGCCCGAGGATCTCCTCGACGCCCCGGCGCCGGTCCTTCATCGCTCCGTCTCGGCAGCCCTGCGCGCCGGCTCACGCATCTGAGCGGGATGCGAGGCTCTCGAGTCGGCTGAGGTCGCGCAACGCAGCCTGGGCGATCCACTGGGTCCTCGACAGCTGGGTGACGTTCACCCGGACCGAGCGCACCGGCACGCGCCGGGAGAGGGAGGGCAGTCCCCCTCCTGTGATCCGGGCACAGAGGACGGCGACCTGGTGCCGGGCCTCCAGGCTGATCCGGTGGTTGATGGCCAGCTGACCGCGGCTGACGGTGATGCGCCCGGCGCGCTGGCGCGGTCGCGGAGGCGCTGGTCGCCCATCAAGGCGCGCGGTGAGCCGCTTGGCCCTCCAGAGGGCTCCCTGGCTGATCCGCTGGTTGATGCGCAGCTGGGAGACGCTCAGACGTACAGCCCCACGGCCGTTCGGCGCAGGAGTACTCGGCGTGCAGTCGGCCCGCGGGTTCGAGCCAGGGTCGGGACCGGGGGAGGGGGAGCCGCCGGCGCGCTGGCGGGGGGTTCCCTGACGAGCCCACTCCGCAGCCCCGAGTCCCTTCGCGACGCCACCCTCGATCACACGGCCGAGCATCAGATCCGACATGTAGGAGGGCAGGATCATGCAGCCGAAGCCGGGGTCCCTCGCCTGGTAGGAGCTATGGACGTTGCACCCGGCGTGGACGGCGTCGGAGTCGGTGCTGCTCGGCCATCCGTTGGGTGGGGTGTAGAAGGCGACGACCTGGTGGAGCCACTCATGGACCATCAGATGCGGGTTCGGGTCCGCTCCGCTGCCTGTCGGCCTGACCGGGAACATCGCCCGGTGGATGGTGCTGCTCCCCGTGGCCCGACCTGCTGGGCTCGAAGGGCCCGCAGGCACTCGGGCAAAGCCGGCGTCGTAACCGGCCGGCATCGGCACCGCATAGACGTCATCCCCGCCTGCCCAGGGCGTGTCGGCGAGCACCACGTCCATCTGGATCCCGACCGCGCACTCCGACAGCTGGCCGACCAGCTGGACGAAGGCATCCGCCCCCGCCAGCGCCCCGGAGGCTTGCGCCGCCGGCAGGGTCGCCCCGGAGCTCGAGCTCATGAACAGCTGGTAGTGGATCTTCCAGATGGGCACCTGGGCGGGGCACCCACTGGTGGCGACGCTTCCAAGCGGGGTCGGCGCTGCCATCGCCGGGGACCCGGACCCGAACGCGGCGGCGATCATCACCGAGGCGATCAGCCAGAACGTGATCCATCTGCGCGGGCAAGGTCGGGCTGGGGCGAGGATGGGAGCTCTCCTGAACGGGGGTTCGGTTCCCCGCGCGAGCCCTCCGGCGCGGCGACCTGGCGCGAGGGTAGCGGCATCACCGGCGCGTACGCTCCTCACCCGGGTCGAGCGGGTCGCCACGAGTAGTGATCTGGTCTATGAACTTTCCCCAGCTTGCCGATGCAACCGATCCGGGACGTCGTCTGTTGTGAGCAATGACGACGACATCGACTACTCCGAGCTCCGACCCCAAGACGGGCAAGTCCGCCGTCATCCTCCAGATCCGCCTGAGCGGGGCCCTGCCGCGTAGCGGCGCCCTGGCCAGCTTCACGACCGAACCGGGCAAGCTCACCCGGGCGGAGATCGGCCGCGTCCGCGACCAGCTCGCCGAGATGCTCGGATTCGCCCTGACCGTGAGGCTCAACGACGCCGTGATCGAGCTCCTGAGCGAGGACGGTCGGGTGCTCCGCTCTAGCCGCCTGCTCGAGGCTCCGGCGCGTGATCGCTACCTCGCCGCCGAGGTCGCCCCGGGTGAGGGCGCGGGCCCGCTCGAGGCCTGGCTGGTCAAGGCCGCTCTCAGCTTCGGCAGAAAGCGCAGCGTCTGAGCCAGAGAGTCGGGTGATCGACCGCGGGCGGAGCCTAGGGTCGATCGATGCGGTATCTGATCGCCGCCCTGCTCGGGCTCGTCATGGTCGCCGGCCTCGTCGCGCTCTCCCACACCTGGGCCGGTCGGATCGTCGCCGAACAAGCCCCTCTCGTCGCGGCGCCGAGCGCAGAGGCCCTTCGGGAGCCGAGTGAGGCCGAGACCCGGGAGCGGGCTCGCGTCCTGGCTCAGGCGATCGCGCGGACCGCTGCCGGCGCCACGGACCCCCTGTCCGCTGTCCGAGAGGCCTTCCCCGGTGTGTCGGTGAACGGCGGGGAGGGGGAGGGGAGCGTCAGCCTGCTCCCTGCGGGACCGGGGTGCCTGGAGGTCTGCGTCGAAGCTTCCGAGGAGGTCACCGAGTGCGCGGAGTCGGGTCAGCTCACAAGCGCGTCGAGCATCCCGATGCCGAAGGCCAGCACGCTGGCGAGCGCCCAGTAGATCACCGCGCTGATCGTCCCCAGGGGCTCGATCAGCAGCAGGTAACCGACCGCTGACAGACCCCAGAACGTCAGCAGGGCCCCGCACATCATCAGGTAGAAGAAGCCGGCAATCCCCCGGGCCCCTGCCCAGCGCGCGCTGGCCAGGATCGCGAAGATGATGATCACCGGCATCGCCATCCATGCGTAGGGCGAGGCCAGGATCTCCTGTTCGATCAGCGCGGTCCTGAAGAGCAGGTAGAGGTAGAGGGCGAGCGCCCCCGGGACCAGGACCACGGCGCCGAGCAGGCACCGCAGGACCTTCTTCTCACCGTGGGCCATCGCGGCGAGGGTAGGAGCCGCTCATCGCCTCGAGGCGAAACCCCGGCGGCGCCATCGGCGGGTCGCACACTGGCGCCGATGGCACGCACGCGCTTTCGCTTCCGCAAGACCTTCCCTCTCCTCGGCAGGCTCCTCACCGGGACCGTCAGTCGCCGCGGCGTCTCGCTGAACCTGAGGCTCGGGCTCTTCTCACGCAGCTGGGGGACGCGCGGGACGACGACGACGATCGACGTCCCCGCCACCAGCGGCATCTTCTTCCGCAAGGAGGAGCGACGCAGGAAGCCCCCGTCGGACCCGTTGGAGCGCGAGCTCCACGAGGCCGAGGTCCGGCGCCGGCGCTGGAGGCGGGTCTGGATCTGCCTGCTCTGGCTCACCGCCCTCATCGGCCTCGGCCGCTACGGGATCGAGGCCCTCGGGGGCTGCGCCGGCCTGGGAGGCCTGGTCAGGCTCGCGATCCTCATCGGGCTCCAGGCGGTGCTGATCTCCTACCTCTACCGGCGCGTCGCCCTGCTGCGGAGCATCCTCATCGTCGTGGTGATGATCGCCCTCGGCTACCTGCAGTGGCGCCTCCACGGCATCTGGATCAGCCCGCCGGGGACCTGTCCCTGATCATCTGGTCGGCCTGCTCGAGGAGCCGGGCCGCCTGATCGGGGCTGAGCGCCGCGATCCGCTCCGCGATCCGGTCCACCTGCTCACGCTCGCCGGCCGTCCGCTCCCAGGGGCGCTCGGCCAGCAGGCGCGTCAGTCCCGCCTCGTCGCTGCCGAGGACCGCGAGCAACCGGGCCCTCATGGGCGGGCTCGGGAAGCGCAGACCCGACTCGATCTGCTGGTAGTAGACGGTGCTGAGGCTGCCCCCGGACTCCCGCACACGCTCGGCCAGACGCGCCTGGGTGAGCGTCGCGCGCCCCCTCAGGTAGCGGAGGGCGTGGGCGAGGTTCGGGACCTGTTCGGCCTGGGGGCCGCGACCCACTACCAGCTCCCGTCGCGGACGTGGCCGGCCGGCAGCGGGCCGATCGGCCGGATCAGGGGCCGGACCAGCGACGAGTCGTCCATCAGGCCACTGAAGCCGTGCGCGGCGTCGGTCTCGGCGACGCTCGTCACGCCGTCGAGGACCTCGGAGCCCGGGACGCCCTGGATGTGCTCCTCGTAGAGTGAGAACCACGGGAGTCCGTGCTCGGCGTATGTCTGCGCGCTGACCGGGCTCGGCGGAGGCTCCTCGCCCGTGATCTGCCGATACATCTGCGAGTTGACGATGTGGACGTAGACGCGCTCGGCCGGCCGTGTCTTCCAGCGGCGCGGGTCGTGGTCGACGTGGATCTTCTGGTTCATCGAGCCGCCCGCAGCGAGGCCCATCTCCATGCCGGCGACGGATCCGAGCATCGGACCCGACGCCCCGGCGAGTGCGTTGACGCCCCCGAAACTCTGCGGGGCGCTGCGCAGGCCCGAGCCCGCCGAGAGTGCGTAGTAGCTCCGCGGCTGGGACTTGACCGGCGCCGGGAAGGCCCCGGGGCGAGGTGCGTAGGCGGCCAGCTGGATCCCGCCGAAGACCTCCTCGCCGCTCACCTGGCCCTCGACCGTGTAACCCATCCCGAGGGGCATCGCGACGAACTGGCGGACGGTTCCGTTGCGGCCGCAGATCCCGTCGAGCCAGGACTGCCCCGGCACGACCAGATGGTCCTGCTCGCCCGTCGGGGAGAGCTCATCGCGGTAGGGGTTGCCGGTGAGGGCGCTGACCTTGCCGACGGCCACCTTGAGCGCGTGAGGGGAGCGCGGGGTGAAGCGCATCCAGAGGGCCTCGCGCTGGAGCATCGGCAGGAAGACGCCGCCGTGCTCGACCCAGGAGGCCGGGACGCGGTCGCGGTAGTCGTCGACACGCTTGATGGGGAAGAGGCCGAGACTCGGCGGCAGCGCGTGGATGTCACCGTTGTCGGGCAGCCGCAGGGTGCGGTTGAAGTGGACGGTCACGTCCCCGAGGCTGACACTCGTCCTGGTCGTTGTGATGCTCATGCGTGAGGCTCTCCTTGTCGCGGCGATCAGCCGTGTCCGAGGAATAGCATGTGCGATTCACGCTATGCGGAGTTCTCCGCAACTGACAGATCGCGGACCTCGACGAAAACTGCCGACGCGCTGACACCGGGTCTATCGTCAGCTGACGATGCCCCTCCTGTCGCCTCTCGTCCGCTCCCTGCTGCGGCTCACCGTCGCCTCCGCCCTCGTCAGCGCCATCGCGCTGTCACTGGCGCCGAGCGCGAGCGCGTATGTCTACCGCGGCGGCGCGAGCCAGGCGACCGAGCGGGTGCCGACCAGCTTCAGCGGGGGCTTCTTCGGCTCGACCTACTACTACTACGACGTCCTGCGTGCCAGCGCGAACCCGCGCTTCCCATCGCCCGGGGACATCCGCAACAACGTCTGCGGGGACCTCTTCTCGCGCGAGCGGGTCTCACCGAGTCTGAAGGAGGACTGCGCCAAGGACATCGCCGCCCAGACGCTGTCGATCCCGCGCAACCAGGTCCAGTTCGACCGCGACAACGACATCTGCTTCCCGCTCGCAGGTGCGCCCTCGCCGTGCTGGACCAACAGCCCGCGGATCATCCGCAGTCAGCTGACCAACGAGCTCCACTACTCGCACTACAGCGAGAACAAGGTGCCGACGGCGCGCAGCACGATCGCCTGGAACGTCAAGGTCTGGCGCTTCAACGTCCAGGGCGCCAACAGCATCGACCGCACCCCGGAGCCCTTCTTCGAGCGACGGATCGACCTGAACAGCGCGGGCGACGCCAACACCAGCCAGCTCGCCTGGTGGTACGGGGGTGCCGGCGCGGGCCAGAACGCCGCCCAGGCCCCGAACGGCCGCGGTGGCTACTGGTGGCTGCCGGGTCGCTCGGCGGGTCCGCTCGGTCCCGGTGAGCCGGGGAGCGGCGCGGTGCCTGGTGCCTGCAACTCGCGCTTCAACGCCTACCGTGCCGCCTACCCGGAGATCGGCCTTCCCGGTCAGCTTCGCACCTACCTGAACGCCTCGGCCAAGCAGCACATGTGCTTCTGGCCCTCCGGCGTGAACGCGACCTCGGGCTACGCACCGCAGGCCATCGAGTTCGACCGGAACCAGCGCCGCGCCGGCACCCAGACGGGCGCCGAGAGCGTCGCCCTCGCCTGGTCGTTCAACCGCCAGGGTGGCGCGGTCAACCTCGACTACAAGATCCAGGGGCAGCCCGGCTACGTCTACATGGTCCTCGTCAACAGCGTCGACAACCGCGAGGAGCTGATGGGCCAGTACGTCAAGTTCTTCTTCGCCGATGGCTGGGAGCCGAGCGAGTCCGCCGACTGCGTCGACACCACGAGCGCCGAGTGCAGCGGGATCACCGTCCGTCGCTCCGACGTGCCGCGTAGCGACCTGCGCAACCCCGATGTCGTCCTCGAGGGTCCCGACACCTCGATCACGGGTCGCCCGAGCGACTACAGCCTCAGCGTCCAGCACCCCGAGGAGAAGCTCGCGCCGAACCAGACGATCGTCGTCAAGAAGACCCGCCTGTCGATGAGCGACCCCAACGAGAAGACCGGAGTCTCCGACGCCGACCGCAACCAGATCTTCAACCAGGACTACTACGGCCGCGCCGTGACCTTCAACGAGACCCTCGGTGGTCTCACCGACCCGCGCACCTGGCAGCCCCTCGCGGCGCCGGAGCACACCACGGCCCGCTCGGGCCTCGGCTCGAGCGCCAGCATCCAGGACGTCCTGCACCGCCGGGATGAGTCGGGCGCCTTCGACGGCAACGCCTTCATCAGCCAGGACCTGCCTCTCTCCGAGCGCGGCCAGCGTGTCAGCTGGCTGAACCCCTCCGACGAGCCGGGTGCCTTCGCCAGCGTCTTCGGTGAGGTCCAGTTCGACACCGCCGTGCGCACCGTGCGCATGACCTCGGACCCGGATCCGGCCAGCGCGCCGCAGCTTCCGTGCGCCGTGAACACCCCCTCCGGCCGCTACTGCGTCAACCAGGACGGGACGCTGCGTGCCTGGGCCGCGGACGGCACCAACGACGGCCGCCTCAACCTGTCGCCCCACTGGGTCGGCTCACACCAGCTCGCGACCGCCTACCAGCTCCACCCGGTCCCCGGCGCCTTCGTGCTGCGACTGACCACCAACAAGCCCGACCAGGTCGAGCACCTGTCGCTTTATGACCGCGCCTCGGAGAACGGTTCCCGTCGCCTGCGCGTCAGCGCCCAGACCGAAGGCGAGTGGGCGCTCTACTTCTGCCGCCCGGGCCGCTGGGCCGACGCTCGCGTCTACCGGGGGCCGGCGAACCTCGCCAGCCCTGAGACCGCCTTCAACCGCAACCCGGCTGAGACCACCCTCGGCGACTACGGCTGCCGCCGCGACTTCTGGGAGTGGGACTACGCCCCGACGCCGGCGGTCACCGACCTGAACGCCTGCCGTGCCGCGGCCCCCGCCTGGGGTGCCGTGCGCAGCTGGCTGAATCGCGACGGCGTCCCCCAGGCAGCTGACCTGCGCGGTCAGCTGCCGAGCGAGTCGCTGCGTCGCTGCAGCTACCAGAACTCCAACGGCTACATCCAGGACGGCTCGTGGAAGTCCACCGACTGGACCTGGCGCTGGGACTCGACCGACACCTGCTACGGCAACCGCCCCGCCACGGCGACGGTCCGCTACCCGGACTCGCCCCCTGACGGCAACGGCGACCGCAAGCCGGCGCCGCTCCCCTCCGCGCAGGGCAACCGTTGCGCGAACGCTCACCCCTCGGGCCCCGCCGCTGCGCGCAACGGGCACGTGGACGGCTACTGGTTCCGGGGCGGCTACACCTACGTGTGGGGCGACACCTGCGCGCGCAACGCGCCGAGTATCCCCGCGACCCCGAGCGGCTACGGCGACGAGGGCGGCTACCAGGCCTACAGCCACAACGGCCGCAGCGGTAAGTTCCGTGCCGGCGATCGCTCGAACACCAACCGTCTCTTCTACGAGAACGACGGCCAGACCGTCTCCGCCTCGACGCGCCCGCGCTGCACGTTCATCGACCCGAGCGGCTACCAGTGGACCGGCGCCTTCACGCGCAAGGCCGCTGAGCCCGGTTTCGCCCAGGTCGTCGCCCGCCCGGGCTACGACGCCTCGGCTGTCGGCCGCGGCCGACTCCCCAGCGGTGAGTACGCGATCGTCGCGGACTTCGCCCCGGGCGCCGGCGCGGACACCACCTGGCGCATGGACAGCTGGCAGTACGAGCCGAGCGGCTCGAGCTGGAACTGGAGCTCGAACCGCTGGGTCGGTTCGGACACGGTCCAGACCGAGATCCTCAGCCTCCAGCCCACCCGCTGATCGGTCCCAAGGCCGGGGCCTCGCGCCCCGGCACCAGGGCCGTCCAGAGGCCGTGACCGGGGCTCGTGCACAAGGATCCACGCGCTTGGCCAGGTCGCCCCTAGTCTCGGACGTGGAATGAGCCGAGGCCGGGGAAGAGGAGCAGGTTCGTCAGGGGCGGCGCCTCGCGGGTCGAGTGCACCGACGCCGACGGAGCTGATCGTGGACTGCTTCGCGCGGGCGGACAGCGAGGTCGACGACGCGATCCGCGCGAAGGTCGCCGAGCTCCTTGCAAAGAAGGAGGATCCGGTCGCCGGCGGCGTCGGAGGCGACACCGCAAAGGACGCCTCGGACCTGGTGCTCGCCGCCCGGACGGCCGCCGCGGGCGATGCCGCGTCCGTGCGGCAGGCGATCACCCTGCTCGAGCGCGCGCTCGTCCACCAGCAGGCCTTCATCGAGCGCGTGGACGCCGCCGTCAAGGAGCCGCGTAAGCGCGCCAGCTATGAGATCTGGAACGCCGCGGGTCTGAAGGGCACGGACACCGGCCACCACGAAGCCCTCCTTGACCGCGCCGAGGCTCAGCGACGGTCGATCGAGCAGCAGCTGGCGGATCTTCGACGGCCGGGTCGCACGAACTGGGCGCTCACCGCCCGCAGGTCGTTCGGCCGGGATGCGATCGCCAAGACCCACGCGAACGGCCTCCTCCATCAGGCGCTCGCCTCTGACACGCTCGATCACGCCCGGGGCCTGATCGAGAGCTGGGAGGCGGCCATGGCACCCGATGACGGCCTTGAGCCCGAAGAGGGTCCGGACCTCGCGTGCCTGATCGGCCTCGGCAGGATCGCCCGGGCTACGGCCGCCGTCGGCGAGCAGGAGGGGACCGACTGGCTGTCGATCTCCCGAAACGACGTCGATGTGATGCTCGAGAACTTGCAGTCCAATCGCCGAAGCGGCGACGCCTATGAGAAGGCCCTCCATCAGATGCACCGATCACGGCTTCCCGAGGAGCTCCCGATCGCACGCGCATCGAGCGCCGAGGCCGTCATGGCCCGCGCCCGCGCGATGACGCGCATCCCGCGCCGCTTCGACTCGAGCCGGGACCGCTACCGGCCGAACCCCTATGAGCGGATCGTCCTGACGATCCCCGCCGAGCCTGCCGCGATCATCGAGCTCGCCGCAGAGGGGGCATCGAACATGTACGCCCAGCGGCCGGTCCGGTTCAACGTCAGCGAGACCCGGCGCGGCGGACGGAGGGGCGGCTTCCTGGCGGTCAGTCGGATCGCGAAGATCAACGGCCAGAGCGTCGAGGTGCGCGCGATGTGCCCGCTCGGCAGCAGCCGGATGACCACCGATGAGTCCAATCACCAGTGGGCGCTCGAACGCTCGCAGGAGCTCGGCCTGTCAGAGGCCATGGCCGCTGCCATGACGGTGAAGGACCCCTCGGACTTCGATCCGTGCGTCCTCGGTAAGCCGGTCCTGTCGGAGGGGACCTCCATGTCCAGCCGAATCGCCCGGGTCGGCGCGCAGCGTCTGCCGGATCTGGTCGGCGCTGATCGCTGTGCCCACCCGAATGCGAGCTGGACGAGCGTCCGCCGGCCGGGCAAGCAGCGCGACAGCGCGCGCCTTCGCTGCCCGGGCTGCCTGCGCAACGCGATCGCCAGCGTCCCCCTCCACCGTCTTCCCGAAGGGCACCCAAGCCTCGAGGGTCTGGATGAGACGACCTACCTCGCGCGGGAGCGGTACTACGCCGAGCTGGCGGGCCGCACACCCTCGCGCGCGACGACCGTCGCGCAGCTGCGCTCAGAGGACGGCGAGGCCGACCTCAACCCGGCGGCCTACGCCGTCGGTGAGGATCTCCCCGGCGCCAACCGGCCGAAGTCCGTGCGCTCGTTGCTCGCCCGCAGCAGCCGCTGAGGCGCCTGGACTCTCGTGAGACCGAGAGCCCTTCCCGATCGCGACAACCCTGGACGATCGGGGAGTACTGGCGAGACCGTTAGGGCCAGATACTCCGGCGCGCTACCACGCCGTGTCTCACCCCTCCTGCATGAGAGGTCAACTGATGTCTCCCACCCGCATGGGCCCCTGGAAGGCTCGCGGACTGGCGCGATCGTCGGCATTCGGCGCGATGGCAGCCACCCTCGTCGCCATCTTTGCGTGTCTATCGCTGACGGCGCCGGCGGCGGGGATGGTCGGCGGCACGACTCCCTCACCCGAGCCCCGCTGGGCGGTCCGCCTCGACGCCGACGGGCGGGCGAACTGCTCCGGGACCTTGATCGCCCGTCAGTGGGTCCTGACCGCGGCCCACTGCTTCGACGGTCAGACGAGCGGCACCCTCAATACGGCCCGCGTCGGCGGTCTCGCGTGGACGATCACGGAGAAGCCGCAGCTCCATCCGAGCTACCGGTCGGTCAACGCGTGGGACGAAAAGGTCTGGGACCTTGCCCTGGTCAAGCTCCCGGTCGACGTCGTCGCCGGGTTCGGTGCCCGCACTCTGCCGTTGGCGAGCGTCGCGGACCTCAACTACTTCAAGAACCGGGGAGTGACGGCCTTCGGCTACGGCCGCACGAAGCGGAACGAAGGGCCGATGACCTCGTCGATCAAGAAGACCCCCGACCACGCCTGGAGTATGGGCGCGAGTTGCCAGGCCCGGCTTCATGAGTGCTTCGTCCGGGCAGGATGGGCAGCGGACAGCTCGTCGATACAGAAGGGCGACAGCGGAGGCCCGTGGGTCGGGTGGCGCAACGGCGGCTGGCGCATCCTCGCGGTGACCAGCGGCCGCTTCGGTCGTTCGTGCGACTGGGACAGGAAGAAGCGGGCCCTGGTCAACTGCCCCGAGAACCTGATCCACGGAGCCTCGCCCGCACACGCCGCGAGCTGGATCAAGAAAGTCACGGCACCGCCGACCGCACCACTGGCGCCGGTCGCCCCGGCTCCGGTCGCCCCGGCCCCCGGGCCCGCGCCGGTCGCACCACCGCCCGTCGCCGCACCGGCGCGTCGCGCGATCACTGTGGACAACCGGGTCACGAACGGCATGGGGATGCGTGAGGACACGACCCCGGTGCGTCTGACGACCCAGCCGTGGGTACGGTGCGGATCGCGGGGCTGCAACATCAACGGCACGGAGGCCGGCAGCGGTCACGTCTACAACGCGGCCGTCTGCCAGAGGACCGGTGAGCGGACGACGAACGGCCACGACACCTCAGCCGCTGATGACGCGAACCCGTTGCGCTTCGAGTCAACCCGCTACTACGGCGTGCGGCTCACCAACGGCGTCTTCGGCTACATCAGCGAAGTCTGGATCCGCGCCGCCGACCGCGGCGGACTCGGGCTCCCCGGATGCTGAGATCCGACGATGCGGGCCCCGGGCGCTTCCGCTTCCCGGTAAGCAGCCCTCGTCGGGGGTCAGGCCGATCCTCCGGCGCGATCGTCGCCCGGCTCCGCGCGGCGCTCGCGGTCCTCGCGCTCGCGGCGATGCTTGCGGGCTGTGGGGGAGGAGACGATGAGGAGCAGGCCGCCACGCCTGCCCCGACCACGAGCTCCTCGCCCGGATCCTCAGCACCCCGCGGCTACTCTCCGTCGGATGGGGAACTGATCGATCGCCTCGAGAGCAGCGTCACCGAGCTTGAGATGCTTGCCGGCGAAGCCGGCTTCTGCGCGGGCGACCCCGTCTGCCTGTCCGAGGTGTCGGAGAGACTCGGCGCCTTCGTCGATGAGGAGTCCCTCGCCCTTGAGGGCCCGGTAGCCGAGGCCGAACTGCCCTGCCTCCGGCGGGCCGGGATCGCGTTCCTCGCCGGTCTCGACGGATACGGGCGAGTCGCCGACGCCGGATCGGCGGGGGACTTCGAGACCGCAGGGTTCGAGGTCGGCTCCGCTCAGGACGACCTCGATCGCAGTGTGGAGAGCCTCGGCGAGTGCCGGCAGGAGGCTTTGGAGCCCGGCTGACACGCTCGACTCGAGCAGGTGGACGCCGGGCCCGGGAGGTTGGGGGCCGCTTGGCTGCTCGAGGTGAGCGGGAGGTTCTGTTACCGCTCCTCCAATCGTCCTCGGTGCACAGGAGGACGATCACGACTCAGATGGTCCGCACCTCAGCCCGCACACCGCGCAGCTCCACCAGCTGGGAGATGTCGTCGAGGTCGCCGGTGATGATCCGGTCGCCCTCCATCGCGCAGGCGGCCACCGCGGCGTCGGCGATGTCCGAGGTGGCAGCGACTCCGAGCAGGTGGCCGGTGGTCCGGGCGAGCTCCGCGTCGAGGGGGATGACCCGCAGGCCCTTCAGGAAGCGGGCGAGGTTCGCGGACTGGGGACCTCGCCAGGTCTGGGCGAGGGCGACCGCCGGAACGACCAGCTCGTCACGATCCTCGGCCGCGGCCTTCTTCAGAGCCCAGGCGGCCCGTTCGTTGCGATCCGCGGCGACGAGGAGGCCGGCGTCGGCGATCAGGCGAGCCAACGGGCCCGCGCCTCGGTGAGCTCCGCCGGGGTGATCTCCCCGTGCTCGGCCTCCCACTCGGCGACCGCGTCCAGGGACTGCGCCCGGCGCGCCTCGCTGTCGACCAGGGAGGCGATCAGCGCGGACACGTTACCCTCGAAGCCCCGCTCGGCGAGCTGGCGCACCTGCTCGGCGGTCGGGTCGGGGAGCGAGATCGAGATCTTCTTCGCCATGCGGCGATCATACCGCGGTATGACCGCGGGCGCGAGCGGACGGCCTGGCGAGCTTCGGGGTTCGGCTTGAGCGACGGCTCTAGATCGAACGGTGGGCCGCGGCCGGCAGCCCGTAGCGACCTGGACGCCCCAAACAGCGGGTTCTTTGGGTGCGGGCACCCCAGAGAACCCGCCCTATACTCCGGTGTCCGGGACCCGGAGCGTGCTCGCTGGCCAGATCAAGCAGCGGCGCTGATGGCGGCCCGCGGGGGAGCCTCAGGGGGCGGGAACCTCAGCCCCGACTTGACATAATGCATATTAGCGTGCGGTGAAGGGGGCACCCAGGGATGGGCCTAGGAGACGCTCTTCCAGCCGGAGCCGGACCGCACCCTCGAGATCGTCGCCTGGGAGACTCCGAAGCGGGTCTGCAGGTCGCGTGACGACTCCTCGGAGCCACGGATCGCGCGCACCTGGTCGGGAGTCAGACGAGCCGCTCGATGTGGCGGGATCGGAGCCCGCGCTAGTGCTGCGGTGACGTGCTTCCACGTCCGCCCGAGCTGGATCTTCCCGACCATCGACTCGGTGATCCCGAAATGGGCGGCGATCTCCGCGGCCGAGTCCCCGGACAACGCGATCTCACGGACCTGCTCGACGGTCAGCTTCTGAGCCATTCGCCCCTTGTTCACTGCATCGGCGCTGTTCTCGGCAGGAGTTCCGAGCCACAGGTGCGCCGGGTTGCAGCACGGCGGGTTGTCGCAGCTGTGGCAGACCGGCTCGTTGCGTCCTGGCAACTCCACCAGTCCCGCGGTCAGCGCGAAAGCGACCCGGCTCGAGGTGGCGCTTGTGAGCTTGCCGGCCCGCCTGAAGTACACGAGCCCGTAGCCCTTCTGGTGGCGCGTCCCGGTCCAGAGCCAGCAGTCGTCGGGTCCGGCCTTCGCCACGCGCTGCCAGAAGCGGTCCGGATCAGCAGCGACGCGGGCGAAACCGTCGTGAGGAGATTGGCGGCCGGCCACCTCCCGACCATGGGCCGGTCAGCCAGCGAGTTGCTGAGATCTCCCTCATCAAGAGCTTTATCAGTGCCAGATGGAACCTCCATCTGGCATGCCTGGCTGCGCACGACCGGGACCCCCCCCGGGGAATGCAAGCAGGAGCTGAAGAGCGCCCCTCAGACGGCGACCGCCGGCACCCATACCACCGCCGCGCTCCAGCCCTCGGCCCGGCGACTGGTGCATATGCCTATCGCCGTACCTGGCCATCCGGGGGGAGAAACCCGCTCTCACGTCTGTCTAGATGTCGGTGCGCGTCTACTACGCCTCCGCTGGGTCCCCGGTGGAGGCCGCGCGTCCGGTGTCGTGGCCACCTGGAGAGGCAGGCAGAGCATGCGTGGAACCCTCCGAGCATCCGTGATCGCGACGGTCCTCTGCGCTGCCGCGCTCTTCGCCGCTCCGGGGACCGCCGCCGCCTTCGAGCCACACTTCCCCTCGGACCCGAAGTTCGACCAGCAGTGGAACCTCCACAACACGGGCTGGCCGCTCGGTGTCCCGGATGCGGATATCGACGCTCCGGAGGCGTGGGGGCGGATCCAGGGCAGGACCCTCGCGCCGGTGTCCGTCGCGGTGCTCGAAGAGGGTGTGAACATCTCGAATCCGGAGTTCGCCGGTCAGCTGTGGGTGAACCCCGATGAGGTCCGCAACGAGCTGGATGATGACGGCAACGGCTACAGCGACGACATCCACGGCTCCTACTGGCAGCTCCGGATCGGCGCTCGCGACGACAACGGCTACCCGGACAGCCACGGCAGTCTTGTCTCCGGCATCATCGCGGCGGCCCACAACGACCTCGAGATCGCCGGCGTCGCACCGAACGCCCGCCTGATGGTCCTCCAGGGCGGGCCCTTCGGCCGCACCCGCGGCGAGCACCTTGGGTTGGAGTACGCCCTCTCGAAGGACGCGCGCGTCGTGAACCTGTCCCTCGGCCGCGGCGACCACACGGGGATTGGAGACCACGACAACTTCTGCCCGGTGATCGACCGCCTCACCAAGAACGGGACCCTCGTCGTCGCGGCGGCCGGCAATGATGGGCTTGACTCCGACCAGGTGCCGTTCTGGCCGGCCGCGTGCCCGGGGACCATCAGTGTCGCCGCCACCAACCAGTACGACGTCCTCCGGCCCTACAGCAACTGGGGCGCAAAGAACGTCGACATCGCCGCCCCCGCCGGCGTGCCCAGCATCTGCACCTTCTACGGCGGCTGCTCCCTCGGCGGGACCTCCGCCGCCGCCCCGATGGTCTCCGGGGTCGCTGTGATCCTCTTCGGCCTCCACCCAGACGCCGAGGTCGACGATGTCCGTCGGGCAATCCTCGAATCCGCCGACCCGATCGGCCACCTCCCCGACAACCAGGGCAAGCCGACAGCGACCAACGGCCGGCTGAACGCCGACCGCGCCATCGTCCGCCTCGACCAGATCATGGCCGCGAAGTCCACGGCCCCGGACACTTCCACCCCACCCTCCCCTCCCCTGCCGTCAGCGCCCACGACCACGGGTGGCGGATCGGTGCCGCGGCAGGCCGAGGCGGGCCCTCGGCCGCGCCTCACCCGGCAGCGCGCCCGCGCCTTCGTGCGGGCATATCGAGGTGGGAGCGCCCCGGCGCGGAGGGCCCTCGCCCGCGGGCCCCTGCGGATCGCGATCGCTGACGTGAACGCCGACCGCCGCCCCGAGGCCATCGTCTCCGTCCCACTCGGCAAGCGGCGCCTCTGGCTCGTGATCAGCGACGCGAGCGGCCGCGACCGGATCGTCATCCGCCGCACACTCACCAAGGGCGCTCGCCTCGAGACCAGACGAGGCCGCCTCTGGGTGGTCACACCAAGAGCAGGCAGGGCGCCCAGCAGGATCGCGGTGTCGCTCCCCCGCTAGGAGCACCCGCTCGGCTGTGCGGCATGGCCGCTAGCAGCCCTGACCCGCCTGGAGGAGTGGCGGCCGCGCTGCGGCCACCGCGGCACTCATAGTCGCGCCGCCAGGTCATGTATTGGGCCTAAGAGCCGCCCACATCACGACGGCGCCCACGACAGCGTGAGTCGTCAGAGACGCCGCGGCCGCGGGCCGCCTTCGCCACTGGCCCAGGAAAACGCATCGTGCCTCTCGGGGTGAGCCTATTCACTGAGATGTGAATCCTCTCCGTGTCCCTTCCCGTCTTCGGCCCCCCTTCTCGGGCCGCTCATCCCGGCGCCTGATCATCGCGCTCCTTCTGGCCGCGATCGCGGCGCCGGTCGTTCCTGTCGCCGATGACGGGACCGCGCTCGCAGCAGGCGCGTGCACCAAGTTCGCCTCGACGGCGGGCCTGGACACCAACGCCGGCACCGAGGCCCAGCCCTACCGGACGGCGCAGAAGCTGGTCGACAACCTGAGCCCCGGCGCGGTCGGCTGCCTCGCCGCGGGGCAGGAGTTCATCGAGAACGTCCGCTTCAACAACGGCGGCACGCAGGCCGCGCCGATCACGCTCCAGAGCGCCCCTGGAGCGACGCGCGCAACGATCCGCGGTCAGGTCTTCGTCCCTGACTCCTCGAACGACGTCGAGATCGAGAACCTGATCCTGAACGGCAACCGTGCGGGTTCCACCTACCGGACGAACCCGACGATCAACGGCGACAGGGTCGTGCTGCGCGGCAACGACATCAGCAACGACAACGTGGACAAGATCTGCGTCCACATCGGCGACGCGGAGTTCGGCGAGGCCCTGGACGTGACCGTCACCCAGAACCGGATCCACAACTGCGGCCTGCTCTCGCCGCGCTCGAACCTGGACCACGGTGTCTACGTGAACTGGGCTCAGCGGACGGTCATCTCGGACAACTTCTTCTACGACAACGCGACCTACGGCGTCCACCTCTACCCGCGGGCGCTGACGACGTCGGTCTTCCGCAACGTGATCCACGGCAACGGCAAGGGCGTGATCTTCTCGGGGACCGACGGTGTCGCCTCGAACGACAACGCGGTCTTCGACAACATCATCACGGGCTCGCTGAACGCCCCGAACATCGAGAGCTGGTATCCGGCGGGTAACCCGGTCGGCACCGGCAACCTGGCCGAGCGCAACTGCCTGATGCGCGACGGCGGGGCGACCAACATCGGCCCGCAGGTCGGCTTCACCGCCTCGGACAACCTGATCGTGGACCCGCAGTACGCGAACGCCGCGGCGAAGGACTTCACGGTCCCGGCCGGCAACCCCTGCTTCTCGAAGCAGCCGATCCCCTACTTCGTGGGCAACTCGCCGCCGGTCGTCGGCCCCTTCATCCTCGAGTCCGACCCGCGCGCCTCCTCGGTCCTGAACTTCCGCTCGGGCGCCCTGGATGCGGACGGGATGATCATGCTCGTCGAGTGGGACTTCAACAACGACGGCGTCTGGGAGGAGCCGAAGAGCAGCAAGGTCGTCTGGACCTTCCCCGAGGCCGGCTCCTACCCGGTCAAGGTGCGGGCCACCGACGATGACGGCGCCATCACCTACGGCGAGACGACCATCGTGGTCGGCGCGCAGATCCCCGAGACGCCCGCGCCGCCGAACCAGGCGCCGGTCTCCGACTTCACCTACAGCTTCTCCAACAGCATCCACGGCGGTCTCGCTCTGACCGTGGTCTCGACCTCGACCGACGCGGACGGGACGATCGCCGAGCGGGCCTGGGCGTGGGGCAGCGGCACGCAGCCCAGCGACTGGTACAAGTTCGGCACCACCCACGGGGGCGCCGTATCTCCGGGCTGGATGATGATGAGCCACCGGACGACCGATAACGACGGCGCCCGGACCTACGCCCGCAAGATGATCTTCGTCCCCGCGGTGCTTCCCGCGCCGCCGCCCTCGAGCCCCCCGAACCTCGTCGTGAACCCCTCGTTCGAGACGGACCTCGCGGGCTGGGGAACCTGGCAGGCGAGCCTCACCCGGGTGAACCTCGGCGCCGGCGCGCCGGCGGGGAGCCACGTCGTCAAGGCGACGCGGACGACCGGGACCTCGTTCACGATCGACGACACGAACCCGACGGTCGCCTCGGCGAGCACGGGTGTCACCTACTTCGCCTCTGCGAAGATCGCCGCGGCGAACTCGACCTCGGTCGGCAAGACCTCACGGATCTACCTGCGCGAGCGCGACGCGTCCGGCGCAGTCCTGCGGACGCTCAACGGCCCGGCGCTCACCCTGAGCACCTCGTTCCAGACGGCGACGGCGGAGATCACCCCGCTGTCGGCCGGCAACAAGATCGAGATCTACATCAACCAGGCCAGCGCGGCCTCCGGTGACGCCATCTACCTCGATGACATCACCCTGACCGCCGGGAGCTGAACCCCAGCCCCGGATCGGGCGAGGGTAGATGAGGGACGGCGGGCCGATCGAGCGTGGAGCTCGAGCGGCCCGCCGTGCGTACCCTCACACCTCGCCTCGCCACGCCCCTCAGATGTCCACTCGGGCCGGGCTCGGCGCTAGTCCCGGCCCGCCCGCTCGGAGACGACGATCCAGGGGAGCCACGTAGTCCCGGGCTGCAGCGCCTTACTCGCGAGGTCGAGGCGCGGGGCGACCCACCCTCCCGCCGGCGGCTGGCTGAGCCGGCTCGACACCACGATCTCCGGGTCCGCAACCAGGGCGAATCCGAGCGACTGGCAGCGGAAGGTGAGCGTTCGGCCTTCCGGGGTGTCCACCTCGACCAGGTCCCCCATTGAGAGCGAAGGGCCGTCGTATCCGCTCGGGCGGATCTCCGGCGCGTTGGAGTGGGTGAAGGCGGCCTCGCAGGCGGCCTCTGGGCTCGGGGCCTCCACCGAGGTCAGTTCGTAGCAGAGGGCGTGTTCGAGGTCGGCGCGCGGCGGCCCGAAGGTCTTCGCCACGAGATCGAAGACGTGGAAGGCTCGGACGGCGGGGTAGGTGGGCATGTCGTCACACTAGGCCCGCACGGGACGGGTGCATCGAGCAGAACCTCACCTGCTCGCGTGGCGCTCCAGCGCGGTCGGCCCCTATGATCGCGCCCCCGGGCCCGCGAAGGGGCCACCAGGCCGAGGAGACTTCCTGATGGCACTTGCGCGTCGGATCACGCCCGTGAGGGTGGTTGCCACCGCCGTCGTCCTCGGTCTCGCCGCGGGCAGCGGCGTCGCCCACGGTGAGGCGGTGAGCGGCCCACCGTCTGTGGAGCGCGGAAGCGCCGAGTACGGCCCCCACGCCCGGGCGCGCGTCCAGGTCGTGAATCCGATCCGCGTCGGCACGGTGGTCCGGATCACGATGAGCGGCTTCGCGCCCCGCGCCCTGATCAGCGCAGCGATCCAGCCGAAGTCGGCGCAGGGCGCCAACGGGGTCGGCCGGGGGCTCTTCAGGGAGCGGCGCGCCAACGCTTCCGGGGTACTCGTCGTGCGGATGCGCTTCCCCCGCAGCTACTTCATCTGCGCGGGCTCGCAGGACTGCGGCACGTACCTCTTCAAGAACGGCGAGCGGGTGCTGATCTCCGCCTACGACTCCAGCAAGTACGCGAGCGCGACGAGGCGGCTCGTAGTGCCAGCGCGCCGCTGAGGACTCCGACCCCCGGCCGTGGCCTCCTGCTCGAGGTCGCGGCCGGGGGTCCTGAGCAAGCTCAGGTGCTGAGGATGCGCGTCGTCGACCGGAAGGCGGACTTCCCTGTGCGCAGGTTCGTCACCCGGACCGACACCCGCGCGCCCTGTGCGCGCCCTGTGCGGACCAGCAGGCCGTTGAACTCGACGCAGCGCAGGCTCGTGTTGGAGAGCCGACCGCGCTTGCGGCCGACTTCACGCCCTGAGCTGTCGAAGACCCTGATCAGATGGCGGAAGCTCGCCGGGCGCGCGTTCGCATCGCAGTAGCGGAAGGTGGTGAACGTGATCGTTCCCGGACCCGCCAGGGCGCCGAAGAGCTTCACGATCCGAGGCGCAGTCGTGCGCTGAGCCTCTGACGCCCCATCGAGGACAGCCCGGGCCGGCGGGGCCTGCTTGTCGGTGGCGCCCGTCGCGGTCGCCGGGAGGGCGATCGCAACGGCGACGGCGCTGAGGGCGAGGGCTGCGACGCGCGCGGGATGACGAGCGGGCCTATCGGTCATGAGTGCTCCTTGACATGAGGGGGTTCACAGGGTTGGAGAGGTCAGTCCTGGTTCGGTCGGACGGGGTTGGTCCCGATCGTCTCGGCCCACTCGGGCAGCTCGAGGCCGAGACGTCTGCTCTCGACGGTGACCGATATCCGCCACTGGTTCCGCACCGGCCCGCCGACATCGGCCGCCGAGGAGTTGTTGATCCGGTTCCAGGCGTCTTGGTTCCCGCTCCGGAGTGCTGCCCCCTGTTCATCCCGAAGGTCGGACACGGCACCCATGTCGGCGGCGAATCTCCTGTTGATGCCTCGCAGGCTCGGCGGGGGTGTGGCGAGCCGCTGACGGACCGCGCCCTCTGAGAGGAGCGCGGCAGCGCGCGCGTACTCCTCTCCGGCCGCCTCCACCTCGGGACTCCCCCACTGGGCTTCCGCGTTCTCCGTGTAGGCGCGGACGACGATCGACCTGGCCCGCTGGTAGAAGCCGTTCGCGATCCGCGACTGGGCCATGTAGCGCCTCAGGGACTTCTGCGCCTGCTCCCGCGGTGTGGGTGCCGGCGCCGTGGCGGGCGCTGTTGCTCCGTTCGTGCTCTGGGCGCTGTCATCCGCCCCGCCTCCACACCCGGCCGAGATGGCAACGGCTGCTACGAGCAGCACCAGGTAGCGCACGTGCCCTCTCCCCCGTTCGACTGATCCGCACCCTAACGTCGGATCCCGTGCCCCACGAGAGCCCCATCGGTCCAGTTCTCTCATCCGTCGGTCTAGTCGCGCGCCGGTCGCGGAGAAAGCACACGCGATCGATGACTCTCCTCGCCGTTGAGGGCCTACGTTCTCTCCAATGCCACGCGGCCGATCTCACACGTCCCCGTCACCGCTTCCGGCGCCGCGAGGCCTCACCGCGAAGCTCTGGGACGAGCTGCGCACGCAGCTTGAGGTCCACGAGGCCATCGATGCCCGCCAGCGGGCGATCCACGACCTGGTAACGGGGGCGATCGCCGCGCTCGCGTGGCCGAGCGTCTGCGAGCTCCTGCGGGACCTTGACTGGCGCCTCGACCCGGAGAAGGACGGCCCGATGCTCGCCGAGACACCCGACACCTGGGATGTCGGCTGGGACGATGATGCAGACGAGGATCCGATGGAGACCTATGCCGTCTCCTGCTCGTTCAGCGACCTCGTCGCCGATGCTCTCGGGCCGGACGCCCCCTCGGGCTGGCAGGAGCGTTGCCGCGCCCTCGAGGCGATCGATCCGACCACTCACCCTCTGAGCATCGCCGAGTTCGACTACAACTTCGAGTATGGCGAGAGCGTCGGCGCTCGTGAGAGCACCCTCGACGAGGAGCTGCGCTCGACGGTGAGCCACGCGCTGGCCACCATCTACTCACGTCGGATCGAGAACGACCCGTTGCTGTGCGCCTGGGACTGGTCGCGGCCCTGAACTGACCCGGTGATCACCGGTTGCCCGTCTCGGAGTTTCGAGCGCCTCGGCACCACGGCCACGCAGCCTGGTGGCGATGGTCCCATCGCCCTCACGCAAGGTCGCCCTCGGCCAGTTCTACTCGACCCGTGCCCTGGCCGAGTTCATGCTCTCGCTCACGCTGTCGGATCCCTCAACGGCTCGGGCACTCGAGCCGAGCTGCGGGCCGGGCGTGTTCGTCGACGCGCTCGTTGAGCGCGGGTGGCGTGACATCACCGCCGTCGACATCGACCCGGTGAACGCCGGCCTGGTACGGCAGGTCCATGGGGGTCTGGTCGAGGTCCGGTGCCAGGACTTCCTCGACATGACCGAGGCGAACTACGACCTGGTGATCGGCAACCCGCCCTATGTCGGCTGGTCTCACCTGTCCGCGGATGTGCGGAGCCGACTGCGCACGGGCGCGCCCTGGGCCGAGCTCGCGAACGGTCAATGGGACCTGCTCTACTCCTTCCTCATCTGGTCGGTGCTTCGGCTACGAGACGGGGGCGAGCTGGTCTTCATCGTCCCGACCGCCTGGATGACCTCCACCTATGCCGCGTCGCTTCGGGGTTTCCTCGCCGCGCATGGGGACTTCGAGCTCATCCTGCGCTTCGGCGAGATGCGGCTCTTCGCCGACTGCCACCCGCACTGCATGGTCTTCCGCTACCGGCGCCGGATCGCCCCCCGACGCGGCGCGATCATGGTCGGCGACCTGAACGCATCCCGGGGGCTCTCCCCCACCGCCGCGCTCGCCGAGGCCTCTCGCCTCTTCGGCGCGGCGCCGGGGCCGCTGGGTGCCGGGGCCGGGGCGCCCGATGGGGGCTGGAGCGCCTACATCGCGCCGGCCTTCGCCGGGGCTGGTCCCTGGTCCCTCGTCCCTCCGCTCGAGCGTCAGGAGAACGAGCGCCTCGAGCTGGCCTGCCGGGGCTCGTCGCTGAGCGATCTCGCTCATGTCTGCGTCGGCGTGGCGAGCGGGCTCAACGAGGCCTTCACGCTCTCCGACGCTGACCAGGTGCCGGCGGCGGAGAGACTCCACGTCCGCAAGTTCGTCAGCGGGGGAGGCTGTGAACGCTTCACCCGCGCGCGGACCTTCCCGATGATCTTCCCGGAGGCGCAGCTCGAGGAAGAGCTCGAAGGCCGCGCTCCCTGGATCCATGCGCGGTTGAGTGAGCGCCGAGGGGATCTCGAGGGGCGGCATCTCGCTGCCGGCCGCCCGTGGTTCTCCTGGGCGACGGTCCGCAACATGGAGGTCTTCGCGTCGCGTGCCGGTCGGGCGGCGATCGCTGTCCGCCCGATCGACCGTGCGCCGAAGGCCCGCTTTGCGCTCGTCGAGGGTGATGCACTCCCACTCGGCGACACCCTGATGATCGTCCGGCGCGAGGAGGCCCGAGAGGACGTCCTGTACCTACTCTCCTGGTTGAGCAGCGCCCGTGTGTGGCGCTGGTACTCCTCGAGGGGCCCGCGCATGGGGGACCGGCTCCGCTACACCCAGGGGCACGTCAGCCGGGTCCCCGTCCTCGTGATCGACTGGACCGACCCTGTCGAGGTCGCGGCGCACGCCCGCATCGTCGCCTTCGCCGAGGCGCGTCTCGACGCCGAGGTGGACGCAGCCTCACGCCTGGAGGGCCTGATTGACACGGCCTTCGATGCGCTGGTCGCCCGTCGCGTCAGCGCCCTCTAGGTCGGGGCGAGCGGCCTGGCGTTCACGGCGGCCTCGTCGTCCGAGCAGCGTCGGCAGAGGGCGCGGTAGGTCTCCTGGGCGCCGATCTGGACCTGCTGCGCCTGTGAAGGGTCGATCCGGTGGCTGATGGTCGCCGGCCCACCGCATCCGAGGCAGACCGACTGCAGCTTGTCGATGAACTCGGCCCGGGCGAGCAGGGTCGCGACGACCGGCCATGCCTGGCGCCGGTAGTCCATGTCAAGGCCGCAGCAGATCACCCGCACGCCCTGGGACACGCGCTCGTCGATCACCTCCACGATGCCGGGATCGAAGAACTGGATCTCGTCGAGTCCGAGCACCGCGGCGTCGAGGCGGGAGATCTGATCGAGGCTCTCGATCCTGCGGGCCCTCATGCGCCGGCCCGAGTGGGTGATCAGCTCGTCGCTTGCGTGCCGGGTGTCCCGGGGAGGCCTGAGGATCTCGATCCTCTGCCCCGCGATCTCGGCGCGGGTGAGGCGGCGCATCAGCTCCTCCGACTTGCCGGAGAACATCGGTCCGCAGATGACCTCGAGCCAACCACCGCGCTGGGGAACAGTCCGCATCATCTCCCGGCGAGGGTAGGCGCGCCGGCGATCCGCTCGCTCAGCTTGCCCCTCGTGGTGACACCGGACTGCCTCAGGTGGCGGAGATGCCGGTCCAGTCCGGTGCGCCCGAGGAGCAATCCTCACCGGGTTCCGTGCCGAGGCCCGCGAGGTTGCAGATCGCGTCGGTGTTCGTCTCACCCCAGGCGAAGGCGTACACGAGGTTGCTCGATCCGAGGCCGCCCTGCTGGTTGGTCCTCACGCAGTAGACGTTCCCGGCGCTCGAGGCGTTGCAGATGGTGATCGTCTGGTCGTCGAACTGCTCGAGGTAGAAACCACGTGGGGCGAGGGCCTGGGAGGCGGCGAGCGACACCGAGGCCTCGGGGAGGCTGTCCTGGAGCTGGAGGGCGAGCACGGCGTCGACGGGGAAGGCGGTGCGCTCGGCCCATGAGGCCACAGCCGAGCGCATGGCGATGCTCAGTGAGCTCCGGGCCTGTGCGTTGCGCGCGGAGTCGAGGGCGCTGATGAACGAGGAGGTGCCGATCGTCGCGAGGATCGTCAGCACCCCGATGACAGTGATCAGCTCGATGATCGTCACCCCTCGGCGGCTCGCCCTCATGCGCGAGATCATGGAGACGCCGCCGACCGGGCGCCGCGTTCTGTCCTGCGAAGCCCCGCCATGCGAGAAGTCGGCCTAACGGCGACTGACATCCGCACCGTCGGCGGGTGTCAAACACCGCCTCACGATCACGTCGCGGTGCCTTCTACACGCCGGCCCTGAGTGCAGACATGCTCGCCGGCCTCCTTCGGGTCGGCGACTCGGACCGGGTACTCGAGCCCGCCGCCGGTGACGGAGCCCTGATCGAGGCCCTCCTTGGCCGCGGGGTTCGTCCCGAGCAGATCACCGCCTGGGAGCTCGACCCGGACACGTGTGCAGAGCTCGGCCGGCGCTACCCGGGCATCACCGTCGAGCAACGAGACGCCCTGCTGAGCGTGGACCCGGCGCGGTGGCCGAGGTTCGACCGGATCATCGCGAACCCCCCATACCTCAGCAAGCAGAGCCACTACGTCCGGGCGAACCGGGACGCCCTCCGCCGTCGCTTCAGCGCGATCGGCTCGAGCGAGACCTACGCGATGTTCCTCGACCTCTGCCTGTCGTTGCTCGCGCCCAAGGGATGCTTGGCGTTCCTGGTCTCGGACACGATCCGCACCCTTAGGAGCCATGAACGCCTGCGCGCGAGGATCCTCGCCGACTACCGCCTCGAGGCCGTCGTCGCGATGCCGGAGCGTCTCTTCACCGGAGCGAGCGTCCGGACCTGCATGCTCAGCGTCAGCCGCGGATCCTCCGGGACCGTCCGGGTCCTCCCCCACGCCCGCACCGAGACCGATTACAGCGACCCGGCTTCCTGGGGAGAGCTCACCCAGGCGAGCCTTCGCGACCTCCCCGGCAGGCCCCTGGCGACGGTCCTGCCAACGGGCGTCGAGGCGCTTCTCCGCGAGGGGCAGCCGCTCGGCGAGCTCGCCCGCTCGCACATCGGCATGCACACCACCGACAACGCGGTGAGCCTCGCGGCTCTCGCCGGTTCGTCGATGGCAAGGACCTATGAGCGACGCCGCGAGAGCGAGGGCGGGGATCCGGCGCGCTGGCGCGTCATCGAGGCGGGCGTTGCCGCGGGCGCCGGGTGGAGGCCGTATCTGCGTCAGGGAGGCGTCCGGGACTTCGCGGCGCCCATCGAGGAGTTCGTCGACTGGTCGCCGGCGGCGCGCGCGAACTACAAGGGAGCCGGCGGTGCGCTCTTCGGTGAGCCGGGCGTCGCCGTCTCCGGAGTCGCCTCTCGGCTGTCGGCGCGGCTGATGGACGCGGGTTCGCTGTGGGACTCGAACAAGGCACTGGGTGTCGTCGCACACCGGGCCGAGGACAGGTTGCTCATTCTCGGGCTCCTGTGCTCGGACCTCTATGCCTTCATCGCCAAGGCCTTGCTGAACGACTCACCCTCGATCCAGCTGTCGGACCTGCTGAGTCTGCGGATCCCGATACACGGCCGCGAGGAGATCCGACGCGCCTGCGCCGGCTGTGTCGCCGCGGTCTCGGATCCGCCGGCCCTCGGCCGAGCTCGCGCTGAGCTCGACGAGGCCGTCTACGCCGCCGCGCGGATCACCCCCGCCGATCGCGCGGTCATCAATGGGTGGTTGGGCGCCCGGGGCATCGGGCGGTAGCTCCGAGGTCGGGGTGAGGGCCCCCGGGCCCATCCCATTCGAGCGTGGTCAGTGATGGTGCCCGGCGGGGACTGACCGCCGTCCCAGACTGCGGAGAGAGCGACCACGATCAGGGCCTGCTTCCGCCCGAGTGTCTAACCACGAAGATCGGATCAGTGGCAAGGGTCGGGCGTCGGGGCGGCCCTAACCGAGGGACCAGTGGACGTAATGACCTGGGGCGTAAAGGATTGCGCCCGGCCCGCCGGGCTGTTTGCGCCCTCGAGGAGGCCTCGCATTGATCTGGACCCGCACCGCTCGCCTCGGCCTCATCGCGCTCGCGGCGCTCATCGCCGCCCCCGCCGCGGCGCTCGGCGCGAACAGCATCTCGATCAGCGGACCCGCCGAGGTCAGACCGGAGGGAATCTGGCCGTTCACGGTCAACCTCGACGATGACGTCGGTGGCGTCAGGGTCGGGCTGCGCCAGCGCGCCGTCACGGTCGGCCCCTGCGGGTTGACGCCGGCCGAACCACCGTTCGAATACGGAGACGTGCACACTCGCCTTGACGTCACCGCCGGCCCGCGGAGCTACAGCGACAGCGTCCGGTTCAATGGAAACCCCGGCCCGCGCTTTGTCTGCGCGTACGCGTTCGACATCAACAGCGGCGCTGTGGTGGCGCGCGCGAGCACTCAGGTGATGGTGCTGCCCGCCGTCGGGACGCTGTCGATCAGCGCCCCAGCCGTCGTCTCCCCTCTACTCGCCGGTACCTTCACCTTCACCCTCAGCGGAACCTTGGAGCCGGGGGCACTGCGCTACCTGTTGGCCACCATCAGACCCTTTGACGGCACCCCCTGCGCCCGGCACCCTGCCGAGATGTACGTGTCGATCGACCCGTTCGGCGTCAGCGGGAACTTCAGCACGACCAAGACGCTCGGCGCCAGTCCCGGTCGTCAGCTGATCTGCGCCTGGCTCGGCTTCCCGGACGGACCTGAGGGACCCACAGGTCAGGGAACTTCCTTCGACCCTTACCCAGTCGCGGTCGCTCAGGCGGTAGTCGATGTCCAGACAACTCCCCCGGTCGCCCCCGGGCCCCGTCCGAGAGCAGCCGCGCCGAAGCTGCTGCGAGCCACCGTCACCGGGCGGACCGTCGTTGCCCGCTACCGGGTGACGCAGCCGGGGCAGCTGACCGTCCGCCTCATCGGCCGTGGAGCCAACCGGGTGATCGCTCGCCGGTATCTGGAGACTGCCTCCACCGTGACGGTCCGCTACACCCGTTCGAGGTCGCTTCGGCCCGGCGCCTACCGGATCTCGGCGGTGTATGGGGTGTTGGATCGACGTGTCTCCCTTCCCTCCGCCCGGACGGTGCGTCTCCGCTAGACCCCGCATGTAGCCTCCGCCAATGGACTTCAGCCCGCTTCGCGGCGCTAGCGCCCTCCCGGAGAATCAAGGATGAGCACCGCCAACGCGACATGGAGCTGGGCTGCCGAGGAACTGCCGGCGGCCGACGACGACGGTTTTATCCAGGTCCCCATCGATCTCGACTTCGCGTCGGCGCTCAGCGCGGTCGTCACGGTGCGGGCCACCTTCGCCACAGCTGGCGCCCCTGAGGTCCTTCACTCGGCCGCGCTGCGCTGCGTCCTCCAGGACACTATTGCCGGCGATTCCTGGTTCCCCGTCGACACCTTCGTCATCAACGACGGAACCCCGAACGGGGCTTGTCGGGTTACCTGCCCCATGGGGACTCAGTGCCCGCCTCCTGTTCCAGCCTGTGGTTCATCGCTGGGGCGGCTTCGCTTTCAACGACTGCTCGGGAGTGCTTCCCCCCACCGGGATCGGGGACGACCTCGTCTCGAGGCCCTGTTCTGAAGATCACAGTCTGGCCGCTTCGAACATCCACGTGACGGCACTGCTCCGCACGATGTAGACCAAAGGCGCCGCGTCGGGGAGATGACCGTGAAAACCGGCGGGTGAGTTGGGTGCTGGCCGACACCGTCGGGAGGCCGCAGCAGAGCCGGCGGCGCCCGCGCCGCCTACGGGACGACCCGGCGCGCTGGTATCCGCGGGGCCCTGAGACCTGGGGGTGATCGCCCCGAGCCGGCGAGGGGATCGTTGAAGCGCCCCAAGAACGCTGAGAACACCTCGGGAGTCAGTCCGGCGACCTACTGCCGAACCGACTCCCGATCTACCCGGATGGAGGTGGCGCCTTCGAAGGCGCGTCCTCCCATCGTTAGCTCAGACCGTCTACAGGAATAGTCCGCGTTCAGGGTCTCGATGCGGAGCGTCCCACGGACGGGATCTCGACATCCAGGCGAGTTCGCTTCTCGAACCGAACCCCACTCACCGACAGGGTCGCGATCCCAGGCCCTCTTGCTGACACCCCGATCTCCCTCCGAGGACCGAGAGGGCAGGATGCTCACCGCTTACTAGGCGGCGAGTGCGAGACGATTGTCGGCGTCTGTCCGATTGCCGGTTTTTTCACAGGGCCGCCGGCACCCTGTCCTGCGAGTCTGAGCCGTGGATGAGAGTCGAGACCGATTCACCCCCGAGCTGATCTCGAAGATAACACGGACGTCTACATGTGCACGGGTGATCTGCACTAGTCGCGGTGGGTTCGGTACCGCAGCGTCCGGGGTTAGCTCATAGACTGAGCTCCTGGTGAACACAACAGGAGGTCATCCGATGGCCGATCCGCCGCAGGAATCGACGGAGGCGTCGGCCGGCGAGGCAGCCGGTGCCGAGCAGGCAGGCTCGCCCACGAGGCCTGAGCGAGGTTCGGTCGGTGAGGTGATCTACGAGCGCGTCCAGGCCCTCACGAGCCAGGGGGTCTCGAAGACCGACGCGTTCAATACCGTCGCCTCCGAACAGAACCGGCGGGCCGGGACCGTGGCGGCGAACTACTACCGGGTCGCCCGCATGCGCGGGGAGGGCCGCCCGCGGAGCACGAGTGGTTCAGCCGGCGCCGGTCGTAAGGGCCAAGGCCCTCGCGCCGCGCGCGGCCGGCGCCGGGGCTCGGGCACACCGGCTGCCTTGGCCGCGCTCGAGAGCGCCCTGGGGGATCTGCGGCGTGCCATGGAGGCCGATCAGGCGAGGCTGAGCGAGCTCGAGGCCTTCAAGCAGTCGGTGACCCAGCTGATGCGCTGAGAGGTGGTCAGGGGCCCGGAGGGCCTGACTCAGAGCCGCATCCGCCAGGTCTCGGGGACCGCTTCGAGCCCTGCGCTGGAGGCGCGGAGGTGGTCCTGGATCCGCAGCGAGGAGATGCCGTCCTCGCTGCGGATCTGCTCGATCGCCCCGCGTCGCCGGTCGACCCCCATCCGGTGGATCTCCAGGTCGCTCCAGGAGACCCTGCCCGTGGCCGCCCGGTAGCGCCCCTCGGCGCGTAGGTAGGTCCTCGGCGCGGAGCGGATCTCTTCCAGCAGCCCCTCTCCTTCGGGGAGCCGGTGCGCGGGAACGCAGGCCAGGCGCTCCCGACCGCAGCGGGGGCACCCGAGAACAACCGCGTCGCGGGTGTCGTTGGCGCTCCAGGCGGCGTCCCGGTGGTAGCAGGGGCCGGCGTCGCCGCACAGCTCCGCAACGTGGCGCACCGCCCGGGCGCCGTCGAGTTCCCCGTCCATGTCCGCGCTCTGGGAACTGGGCGCACCGTCAAGGCCGAGGACGTGCGTGGGTGGGATGTGGATCGGTTCCCCATGAGCCACCATGACCGCTCCGATCGCTCTCTCGATCAGATCACGGACCGAGGCTGCGTGCCGGGTCGGCTTCAGGACGCAGGAGACCTCGGTCCCGATCTGCCGGCCTTCGGGTGTCACGCCGGTCGTTCGCAGGCCGAGCCGGAGATCCACGAACTCGCGGCTGATCGACCGGGGGTCGCAGATGAGGAAGTAGTCCGCCTTCCAGCCGGCCTCCCGGAGCCGGCGCCGGTGATCGATGAGGACGGAAAGATCGCAGTTGGCCTGCACCCGCCGGCGCGTCAGGTCCAAGCTGTGAAGGCCGACCGACTCGGGTACGAGGAGCCCTCTTCGGACGGAGCGTCGAAGCTGTGAGGGGATGCTGTGTGCGACGAGCGCGTCGGGTGCCGCGCCTCTCATCGACCACATGAGGCGCTCCTCCCCGAGGCCGACAAGACGCGCCGCGATCGGCCCGTAGGCCTCGTCATCGCGGATCGACCCGAGACGACCCGAGACCGGGTCGCCCGGGTGGAGTCTCATCCAGGCCAGCGCGCGGTCGAGGTCGGCGAAGGAGATCGGCCAGGGACCCTCGGCCATCGCACGGACCGCGGCGAGGTCGCCGCGCGCGATCGCCTCGCGCAGCGGCGCTTCATCTTCGATGCTGATGGTGATTGGTGTCTGACGCATGGTCTGCCGGCGCTCCTCACCAGTGAATGTAGGCCGGAGACTGCGAAGTGGCGCACGCAGCCCCATCCCTGCGCTCGCCCGAACGGTGGCGCCGGTGTCCGAGGTCCGTGGCGAGGGCGAAAAACGGCATCGCCTCGCGCGGCCGGGAGCATGCTGGGCAGCTGATGCGGCTCCCGAACCCCATGCGCCGAGGCCTGACCCTGGTGGAGATGATCGTCGTGATCGGGATCCTCCTGACGATCTCGCTCTTCAGCATCTACTCACTGGTCGGTGATGACAACGCGATCGAGAACCGGCGGGTCGCGACCAACCTCACGCTGGCCTACGACGCCGCCAAGCAGAACTGGGACAAGCAGTCGAGCTACGGGACGACGGCGGCGATCATCTCGACGGTCGAGGAAGCCGAAGCCGGTCTGGACGTCTCGACCACCGGCATCCCCCAGGGGGGCGACCCCGGGCAGCTGCGGCTGTATGTGATCAACGCCCAGCAGCTGTCGTTCTGCGCCCAGTCCCGGTCGCTCAAGTACTTCTGCCTCACCGCGGACGAGGAAGGACGCCTGCAGGCTGCGAGCTCGGGCGCCGACGCGAAGAGGCTCGGCCGCTCCTGGGGCGAGAGCATCGATGACGCCCTCTGCTTCCTGCCGCGACGCGAAGGCCCGCCCTACGCCTGCAACGACGAGCGCGGCGGCCCCAGCTGGTCGGTCGGGCAGACGGGCGAGAGCGAGAGCCCCGGAGACGTCGAAGCCCCGACGCTGACCCTCTCGGCGCCGAAGTCCACCAACGCCGGCGCGGTCAGCGTCACCTGGGCGCTCGAGGGCCAGGTCACGCAGGCGAAGTGCGGCATCGACATCCCCGCCGGGACCACGCTCAGCGCCGACTGCGACACCTTGAGCGCCCATAGCTTCGGCGGCTCGACACCTCTGAGTGCCGGTAGCCACACGCTCTCGGTCCAGGTGAAGGGCCCGGGCGGCTCGAGCGCGCGTCGCGACATCACCTACACGCGGACCGGCGGCAGTGGGGCCGGCTCGACCGATGGGTCCTTCTACCGTCAGCTGATCCTCGCGGACAACCCCATCGCCTACTGGCGCCTCGCGGAGACCTCCCCTGCGGAGGGCGCCAAGAACGAAGCCGACCCGACCGGGCCACGCCTCGCCTACAGCCCGGGGACGAACCTCGGCCGACCCGGCCTGGTCTCATCGGACCCGGCGACCTCGGCGAACTTCGACGGCACCACCACCCGCGCCTACTCCCTGGCGCTCCACCCGACCCTGATCGGCGAGGACAGGAACCTCACGCTCGAGGCCTGGGTCAACCTGACGCGGCTGCCGAACCGCGGGATCATCGCGAAGATCGGCTGCGGCAACGAGAGCCAGATCGGTGAGCCCTCCTGCGGCGGCGACGGTTTCGGGTTCGGCATCGGGCGCGGCGACGGTACCGGGGCCGACGGCAACGGCGCGCACCTGACCGTCGCCCTCGAGGGAGTCCGCTGGGTTCCCTCGGGCTACTCGTTCCCGCGCGAGGGCATCTACCACGTCGCCGTCACCGTGGACTCGGCGAAGACGCTCCGCTTCTACGTCGACGGCGAGCGCGTCGGCCAGGCCTCGGTGACGGACCTGCGCGGTTCGAGTCGCACGGTGTCGATCGGCGGCTACAACATCTCCAACTCCGGCGGCCGCTTCTTCAGCGGCGGTGTCAGCGACGTCGCCATCTACACCCGGGCGCTCGGTCCCGAGGAGATCCGCGAGCACGCTCTCGCGGGCGCGCGGGCCTCGAACGCCCCCAGTACGATCCTCGCCGACTGGAGCTTCGGCACCTCTGACGGGGCGACAGTCGCCGACACCTCGGGGAACGCGCGCACCCTCAACCTGGTGGGCAGCCCGATCGTCCGGCCCGGCAGCGGACCCTTCGCCGGCCGACAGGTGATGCGCTTCAACGGCTCCAGCCAGTATGGGACGCTCCCCGGGGGCATCGACCTTCGCAACCGCTCCTTCTCGATCGCGACCTGGCTGAACGCCTCCTCACTCGGGGCTCAGAGGTGCTGGTTCACCAACAGCTACGGTCTCAACACCGCTCAGGCCTACCACAACTGCACGCGGGCCAGCAACGGAATCACGACAGCCTTCTACGGGGAGGACCTCGACACCGTCGGGGGAGTGTTCGCGGACGCCAACTGGCATCACGTGGTCATGGTCTATGACAAGGCTGCCGACCGCTCGCGGATCTACATGGACGGTGAGGAGATCCCCGCCAGCCACTATCTCGGGGGCACCAACCCGAACGCCGGGCCACTGACAGGCGGTGGAGCAGCGACCCTCGAGGTGGCACGCGCCGCACTCTCCAACAGCAACCACTGGGCTGGCGACATCGCCCAGCTGACCGTCTACGGGGAGCCGCTGAACGCATCGAAGGTGCGGGCCCTCTACCGCGACATCGCCGGCTGAGGAATCCCGGCCGGCGCCGGGAGCTCGGCTAAGGTCTCAGAGATGGGACGAGGACGACAGACTCCAGCACACGGACCGGCCGCGATCACCCACGGAGGTTCGGGCGAAGCGTCAGTCGCCTCCCTTCTCGCATCGTTGCGCGCGGAGGCAGTGAGGGTCCGCCGGGACGGCACTCCTGAGGCATGGGCCGGCGCCGGCGCGGCGCTCGACGCCGTCATGGCGAGCCCGAGTCCGGCGAAGGTGCTCGGCCGTCTCGCGCAGACGCCCGACCTCGAGACCCTCCTGCCGGACATCGCGATCCAGGTCGGGTTCGACCAGCGGTCCCCGTACCACCCCGAGGGCGACCTGTTCGTCCACACCCACGGCGTCCTCGAGCGCATCAGCGCGCTCACCGATGACCCGGATCTGCGCTGGGCGGCACTCCTCCACGACTCGGGTAAGCCCGAGTCCTTCTGGCTCGATGACAAGGGAGTCGGCCACTTCTACCAGTCGCGCACCTCGGGCACGGAGAACCATGAGGTCGTCTCCGCCCGGATCGCCCGGCGTGTCCTCGCCGCGTTCGCCATCGCCCCTGACCGCGCCCGGAGGATCGAGCGGATCGTCCGCAGTCACATGCGGCTCCGCTTCGAGACCGAGAAGGCGGCGCGCCGGTTCATCGACAAGGTCGGCCCGGATCTGGTCGAGCCCCTGCTCATCCACCGCCAAGCCGATCACGAGGGCGAAGGGTCCGCGGAGGACTCGATCGGGCGGATGCGTGCGCTGATCGCCAAGGCGTCGTCGCCAGCCCCCGCGGCCGCCAAGGGCGGACTCTCGGTCGACGGCGGAGCCCTGAAGGGCATCGGGATCACCGGCCCTCGGATCGGCGAGGTGATCGCCACCCTGCGCTCCGAGGTCTCATCGGGCTCGCTCGTCAACGAGCGCGAGGCGCTGCTCACCCGAGCCCGGTCCCTCTCCTAGGGAACGAGCTTCGGTGGGGGCGGGCCCGACATGGGCCTCTCCCCCACCGGCTCCGCAGCTCAGCCGGCCGGGGGCGCCCCGGTGCCGAAGGCGTCGGCGGCCGCCAGCAGTCGCTCGAACTCGCGTAGCTTCGCGCCCGCCCGCTCGTAGTCCCCGGCATCCCAGAGGCGCTGGTACTCGGCGTAGGCGGCCGATGCCCGGTTGACGATGTCCCGGAGGTCGCTCGGAAGCTCGGCCCCCTCAGGGGTCTCCCCGCCACCTGAGCGCAGCAGAGCCGCCTCGAGGGCCGACGCGAAGTCAGCCCCGTAGGCGATCCGGCCGTCGCCGAAGGAGACAACCACCTGCCAGAGGGTCGGCAGGCTGTCCGAGGAGGAGTCCAGGTAGAGCGGCTGGACGTAGAGCAGGCCCTTACCGACCGGCACCACGATCGTGTTGCCGCGGCGCACCTGGTCCTTTCGGACACCGATCTGCGCCGAGAGCTCGGGGTCGCGCCCGACGTTGGCGGTGAAGGTGTCCACCGAGTCGAGCGGCGCGGGCCCGTCGGAGGTGAAGCGCAGGACCGACAGGTCCCCGAAGTCCTCCGGCTCGTTACTGGCCGCGAGCCAGGCCGAGAAGCCGATGCCCCGACCCTTGGTAGCGGGCTTGAAGTAGCGGATCAGCGAGAACCGCTCGTTCTCCTCGCCCGTCAGCCGCGCGTAGGTGAAGCGGGCCGGGCTGGTCACACGCCGGCCCTCGGCGCCGGGGCCGGTGGTCTCGACCGTGGGCGCCCAGGCGTCGTCGTTGTTGAAGAAGCGGTCGACGTCCTCGATGTGGAAGCGCCCGAGGGCGGCGGCCTGATAGTCGAAGGCGTCCTCGCCGTAGCGCATGTGCGCGGCGATCTCCTCGGGCATCTTCTCCCGGGCGGTGAACAGCGAGGGGTAGACCTGCTGCCAGGTCCGGATGAGCGGGTCCTCCGTGTCGGTCACGTAGAGCTTGGTCTCGCCGCTGTAGGCGTTCATGACCGCGGTGACGGCCTGGCGCTGGTAGTTCACGCCCTCGAAGCGGGCCGAGTAGGGGTAGCGGTCGGTCGCGGTGTAGGCGTTCAGCATCACCCACACCTGCTTGTCGGCGACCACGAAGTAGGGGTCCTCGTCCAGCTTCAGGAAGGGGGCGAGCTCACCGACGCGCGAGCGGATGTCGCGCTTGACCAGAAGCTGCGAGTCCTCACCGCCGGTCTGCCCGAGCGCGTTCCAGAGGCGCCGGCCGCCGCCGATGTAGGGCAGGCCGCCGAGGGAGACCACCGCGGCGAGCTTGTGGTCGGAGACCGGGATGCCGGCGCCCTTCCAGGACCGCACCGGGGCGTTGGTGAACCCGTCGGGCTGGTCGGTGTTCACGACCGCCCACGGAGACTCGTGGGCGCCGAAGTAGATCTCCTCGCGCGACAGGGGCTCTGGCAGGCCGGCGACCGGCAGGCCCGACACCACGAAGCGCGGGCGCCCGGCGGCGTCGATCTCGTTGACCGGCGCCATGACGACGCCCTTGCCGTGGGTGAAGGAGAAGTGGCGGCGCTGGAAGTCCTCGACCGCCTCGTAGTCGACCTCGCGGCCGAAGACGAACATGGTCGTCTTGGTGCCGTTGCGGTCGTAGCGGTCGAGGTCCGCGTCGTTGAAGGTGTAGTAGCGGTTCAGGGCCTGGAGGCGCCTGGCCGCGTTGATCGCCGGCTCGTAGTCGAGGAACCGGACCGAGGACAGGGCGGCCGGGGCGGTCTCGATCGACTGCCGGTTCACCCCGCCACGGGTGTACTGCGCATCCACGTAGCGGATGTCGTTCAGCGCGGCCGCGGTCCGCGTGGCCCTGATCGTGTCCTGGATCTGATCGCGCTCCACCTGCAGAGGCGAGCCGCGCAGCACGACGCCGTCATAGAGCGCGGTGCCGATGGGAGCCAAGGCGGAGATCAGCACGCCGAAGATCGCAACGACGAATCCGACGGCCGCTCGGTGCCCGGCGACAGCCTCACCGGTCACCTTGTCGCGCAGCACGGATCGCACACAGACCAGGCCGATGGAACCGACGATCAGAAGACCGAGCCACCACCAGGAAGCGAACAGGCACAGGCACAGGCCGAAGACGACCCAGGCGATCGCACCGCCCCTCCAGAGGTTCACGGCGCCGAGGCCCCAGATCCGTCGCGACAAGGCGGGGATGGCGATGGCGATGATCAGCAGTCCGAGGACGCCCATCGCCGGGGCCGCGACGGTCGCGGTGGGGATCCCGATCGCGAGGCCGGCGGCACCGGGGCCGGCGACGACCTCGCCCCCGCGCGCCATGCCGGTCCAGCGGCTGATCCACTCGCCGGCGGCGAGGAGGATCAACACGAGCCCGAGGTAGGCGAGGTTCACATCGAACGCCCGGCGGAAGGTCAGCTTGTCGTTCGGCCTCCACCCACGCTCATCGGCGAGCATCGCACTGCAGACCAGGTAGGCCAGGCCGAAAACCAGGTTCACCGCGATCGCCAGGAGCACCAGCGTCGCGAATCCCCCCATGAGGGGTGCCTGGAAGATGAAGAAGCTGAGATCTCGTCCGAAGACCGGATCACTCGTGCCGAACGGGGCCGCGTTCCGGGCGGCCAACACCTCATCGCGCTTGGAGACGAAGCCGAAGCCGAGCACGAATGCGTTGACGGTGAAGGATACGAGCGCCAGCGAGAAGGCTCCCCGCCGAGACGCGCGGACTTCGACGGGCGCCGCCACGGAGCCCGGCTCGTCGTAGGACCGAGGCCTCGAGGAGGCGCCCAGATTCTCGAGCTCGGCTGCGCGCACCTTTCGGCCGAGCGCCAGGAACGGTGTGGCAAGGACCGCCGCGACCAGCATCCCGGCCACGACCAGCCAGATGCTCGTGCTCAGGCGCGTCTCGAAGGCGGCTCGCATGTCGACGCTCTCGAACAGCAGGCCGGTGATGGTGACGTCGGCCCAGACGCGCAGGGCGAAGTAGGCGAGGATCATCAGTGCCAGCGCGGCGGGGATCAGTGCAGCGGCCCAGGCCATCCACCGGTGTGAGTTGTGAGGCATTTTTGTGAGGTGATCTCCTGTTCGGGACGTGGGTACCGAAACTACGTCGGCGATCCACCCTCGCCGCACGGATCTCGCCGAGTACGCGGTGATCTCAGTGATGCGCCGACCCGCAGGCGTCGTAGTCTGTGAGTGTCAGCACGAGACGGCGAAGCCCAGGAGAACAACGGATGTCAGCAGAGCGCGCAGAGTTCCTTCGGAGTGAGATCGACCGACTCGCCCACGCCTACTACGCGCTCGACTCTCCGGTCGCCGACGACGCCACCTACGACGAGCTCTTCGCCGAGCTCGTCGCCCTCGAGGAGGCGGACCCGTCGCTGCTGACCGCGGACTCTCCGAGTCAGCGGGTCGGAGGCACCGCCCTGGAGATGTTCTCCCCCGCGCCGCACCCGGCGCCGATGCTGAGCCTGGCGAACGCCAAGAGCGCCGATGACCTTCGGGCCTTCGATGCGCGGGTGCGGCGCCTGCTCGGAGACGACCCGGCCGCGGCCTACGCCCTCACCTATGCGGCGGAGCCGAAGATCGACGGCCTCGCCGTCAGCCTGATCTACCGCGACGGCATCCTCGAGCGCGGCGCGACCCGCGGCGACGGTGTCACCGGTGAGGACATCACCGCGAACCTCCGGACGGTCCGCAGCATCCCGCTGCGCCTGGCGATGGCGGACCCGCCGGCCATGATCGAGGTCCGCGGTGAGGTCTACCTGCCGGACGCCGGGTTCCAGCGTCTCAACGACGAGCGGACGGCCGCAGGCCTGCCGCTCTACATGAACCCCCGCAACGCGGCGGCGGGCGCCGTCCGCCAGCTCGACTCGCGCGAGGCCTCGCGTCGCCCGCTGGCGTTCTTCGCCTACGCGGTCGGTGTCAGCGACGGCATCACCTTCGACTCCCAGAGCGGCGCGATGGCCTGGCTCGGGCAGGCCGGGTTCGTCGTGAACCCCCGCAGCAGCGTCTGCGCGGACATCGAGGAGGTCATCGTCGCGGTGGAGGCGCTCGGGATCGAGCGTCCGACGATCGGCTACGAGATCGACGGCGTCGTCATCAAGGTCGACCAGCTGGCGATCCAGCGGCGCCTCGGGGCGGCCGGCAAGGACCCCCGCTGGGCCGTGGCCTTCAAGTTCCCGCCGAGCCAGCGCACCACCAAGCTCCTCGACATCGCCGTCAACGTCGGCCGCAGCGGGATCCTGATCCCGGTTGCGGTCCTCGAGCCGGTCCTTGTCGGCGGCACCCGCGTCAGTTCGGCGACCCTCCACAACCAGGAGGACATCGACCGCAAGGGCCTGCGCATCGGCGACACGGTCATCATCCAGCGCGCCGGGGACGTCATTCCCCAGGTCGTCGGCCCGGTCATTGCCGAGCGCGACGGCAGCGAGCGCCAGTGGACGATGCCCACCCACTGCCCGGCCTGCTCGGGTCCGGTCACCAAGGTGCCGGGCGAGGTCGCTCACCGCTGCTCCAACGAGGACTGCTCGAACAGGGACCTGGAGCGGATCAAGCACTGGGTCGGGCGCGATTCGATGGACATCGAGGGTGCCGGGGTCGGTGTCGTCTCGACCCTCTACGCGGCGGGCCTGGTGCGGCGCCCGATTGACCTCTACAGCCTTCGCGCCGACCAGCTCGTGGACCTGGAGGGCTTCGGCGCCCGGTCCGCCGAGAAGCTCGTCGCCGCGATCGCGGGCTCGGTCAACCAGCCCTTCTCGCGCGTCCTGCGCTCGCTCGGCATCCCCCACGTCGGTCGGACCGTCTCTCCCCTGCTGACCCGGCGTTTCTGCGACATCGAGGGCCTGAGCGCGGCGAGCGTCGAGGAGGTCTGCCAGATCGACGGTGTCGGTCCGATGATCGCCGAGTCGCTCGTCGGCTGGCTCGCGCTCCCGGCCAACCAGCTCCTGATCCAGGAGATGCGCGCGGTAGGCCTGCCCCTGGCCGAGGAGGAGCAGCCGGAGGCGTCGGTCTCCTCCGACTCCCTGGCCGGGAAGACCTTCGTCCTGACCGGATCGCTGGTCTCGGGCGGCCGCGACCTCGCCAAGGCCCGCATCGAGTCCCTCGGCGGGAAGGTCTCCGGCTCGATCTCGGCCAAGACCACCGCCCTGATCTGCGGCGAGGGGGGCGGCGGCAAGCGGGCCAAGGCCGAGGGCCTCGGTGTCGCGGTCCTGAGCGAGGACGAGTTCGAGCAGATGATGGTCGAGGCCGGCGAGGCCGTCCGATGAGCGCCCCCTGGATGGTCGCCAAGGTCTGCCAGGCGGAGGAGCTGCTCCACCAGGCGACCGAGCTGCTGCGGCGAGCCGGTCACGAGGTCGCCAGTGCCCCCGGGGCTCCTGAGGACACGCCGGCACGGACGGCTGTCTGCCGGGACCTCAACGCGCTGACGGCTCACATCGAGGAGAGCCGCCGCATGATCGGCCCCGTGGTCCGGGACATCGCCGCCCTCATCCCCGATCCGGCCTGAGGGGGCGGGGCGAGAATCCCGCGCGGGTGAGTGCGCCCGAGCACACTCACCCGGTGAACTTCACTCAACCCCTTGGTGAGGACGGGCTGCCGGCATCCGGCGGACGTCGCACACCGCAGACAACTCCCACCTCCCGGCGCCCCGCCCCGCGCCAGGCCTCCCGTCAGCCCGCACCCGTCTCCGGAGTGCCAACCCTCACACCGGAGGGAGTGGCCATGCGCCAGGCCCGGCTCGGCGAACTCGAGCTGGAGCTACGCGAGCTCAGCCAGCGCCTGAAGAGCGCCCGTGAGGGCGGCTCCTCCGCCGACGACGTGGAATGGGACGACGTCCGCGATCGCCAGGCCTCCGTGACCGCGGAGATCTCCCGGATCGAGCAGGAGCTGCGCGTCTGCCAGATCGTCGACCCTTCCAAGATGGCGACGGACCGGGTCGCCGTAGGGATGGCCGTGCGGCTGAAGGACCTGAACAACCCGGACGCGCCCCCGTCGGTCTACGCGATGGTCGGGGACCGCGAGGGTGATCCGATGAGGAAGCGCCTCTCCCCCCAGAGCCCCCTCGGGGCGGCGCTGCTCGGAGCCGTCGTCGGGCAGGAGGTGGGGATCAACACCCCACGTGGCCCTCGCCGCTACCGGGTGCTGGCGATCGCACCCGCTCCGGTCGGCTAGACCAGACCGGCGAGCAGGTCGGCGAGCTCGCCGACCAACCAGAGAGTCCCGACGGCCGCGGCGAGGCCGGCGAGGGCGCGGCTGATCTCCGCCGGTCCCGGGTGATGGAGAGACCCCATCAGAGCGACCCGGCGACCAGGAGCGCGCCGATCGCGAGGCAGGTTGCAAGTGCCAGCATCCGCTCACGCCGCGTCGATATCAGCCCGCCGCCGGACGACTCGGTCTCATCGCCCGGGGGCTGGAAGGAGACCAGCGCGCACAGGACGATCACGATCCCGGCGTAGACGATCAGCTGGACGACGTTCATCGCATCCGATGCTAGGACATCGGCGCCTGCACCTGAGTCCACTTCGTCATCGAGCGAAGTTTCCAGCAGCGGTCACAGACGCCAGGGCACCCTCGACGGGATGCGGTTGGAGGCGCTACCCGGATACCACCGGGCACTGACATTCGGCGGTGACGCGCGCCCGGGGAGCGCCCTCCTGTTCGGCGACAACCTGCGCTCCCTCGAGGCCCTGGAGCGCCAGGCCGCGGCCCAGGGTGTCCCGGCCCCGCTCTCCGCCTGCTACACGGACCCCCCGTACAACACCGGCGAGCAGTGGGAGCTGCCGAGCGGCGTGGTCGCCTATGACGACTCGTGGACCGATGATGCGGAGTTCTATGCGTTCCTGCGTCCCCGCCTCGCCGCCGTCCACCGGCTGCTGTCTCCGAGCGCGAGCGTCTACGTGCACATCGACGTGCGGATCAGCCCCTACATCCGGGTGATGCTCGACGAGATCTTCGGTGGGGGCTGCTTCCGCAACCAGATCACCCGTATCAAGTGCAACCCGAAGAACTTCTCCCGGCGCGCCTACGGGAGCGTGACCGACGTCATCTGCTTCTACTCGCGGACGCCGGCCGCCCCAGGGCCGGATCCCATGTACTGGGGGGACGCACGCGCGGCGTGGTCGCCGGGCGAGCTCGATCGTCTCTACCCCAAGACCGATGCCGATGGCCGGCGATACGCGACGACGCCCCTCCACGCCAAGGGCCGGACTCTCAATGGACCGACCGGGGAGGCCTGGCGTGGCCTGATGCCGCCTGAGGGCAAGCACTGGCGCCGGCCGCCGGCGGACCTGGAGGAGCTCGACCAGGCCGGCCGGATCGAATGGTCATCCACCGGTAACCCGCGGGAGATCATCTACGCCGACGAGAGCGCCGGGCGCCGTCTCCAGGATCTCTGGACCTTCAAGGACCCCGGTGTCAAGCGCAGTCGCTACCCGACCCAGAAGCCGCTCGAGATGCTCGAGATGCTCGTCCGCCAGTCCTCGCCCGAGGGCGGCCTGGTGCTCGACCCGTTCGCGGGCTCCGGTTCAACACTCGTTGCCGCCGAGCGCAACGGGCGGGCGTGGATCGGCTGCGACCAGGGCCATCCCTCCCTGGCGGCCAGCCTCGGCGCTCTGGCCTCCGACGAACGTGCCGCCTTCTCGCTCTGGCTCCCCGACACCGAGATGCTCGCCGGCCCGGCGCCCTTCGATGTCCGCGTCGAGGACGGGATGCTCATCCTTCCCGCAGGGGCGGATGAATCCCTGACACTGGTGGCCGGCGTCGACCTCTCCACGAGTCGCGCGGACGCGCTCCATCGTCACGGTGGGCACTGGCATCTGACGGCGGATCAGTCCGCGCCGGCGCGGGTCCTGCTCGTTCGTGAGGATGGGGTTCGCACTATCGCGTCGGTAACACCCAGAACCTCCAGCTAGACTATCGTTCAGACACGGTTTCCGCCTGACGAGTAACGCGCGGGACGTATCAGCCCCCCGCATCATCGGATGCGATGGCACGGGGACGAGGCACAGGGACGATCCAGACGCCGGCGGTGCGCGCGTCGGCCCGTCAGCGTCCCACACGGATTTCGAACCCGTGGACGCGGCGCTCGATCGAAAGAGCCACAGCTCCTGGCTACCTCGATGCGCTGAGTGAGATCTACCCGCTCTCTGACGACGCTGGCGACCGGGAGATCCCGGACGACGTCTGGGCAAAGGTCGTGGAGGCGAGCAGCCAGGACGACGCGACCTTCTTCCGGGCACTGACAGGCTCGAGGATCCCCCGCTGGCCTGGGCGGGACAACCGCTTCATCGCGATGTTCGCGGCCAACCACGACCTGATCCTCCTAAACCCGGGCGCCCTCTCGGATGCGATGCGCGACGTGCGCGCAATGGACCTCGAGGAGCTGCGTATCGCTGCCACTGCCCCGATCAGCGCCTCCCGTCAGAATGGTCCCTACTTTCGCTCCTGGCTCGCCCAGCAGATCCCCACCGCGTCGGATATCGCGACCTTCGAGGGTTCGCGCCACCCGGTGGTCGGGCTGAATCGCGGCGATGAACGCCTCAACAGGTATGCGAGCGAGAAGCTCGGCTACCGAGGCGACAAGGGCCTCGACGCGATCGTCCGCGTCGGTGACACATTCCTCATCGTCGAAGCCAAGTTCATCACTGCCTCCGGCGGCAATCAGACCCTCCAGGCGGCGGATGCCCTGTCCGTCGGGAAGATCCACGACGTCGGCAGGAAGGTCTATGGCGCCGCCGTCATGGATGGCTTCTGCCTCCTCGAGAACGGTCAGCGTGCCCATCAGATGATCCGGCGCTCACGGGGGCCTGTTCTGAGCGCCCTCCTGTTCACCGACTTCCTCGAGCACCTCGCCGCTGGGGGATCACCCCGCAGTCTTCCTGCGCCGCCGCCCTAGCAGTCAAGGTGCCCGGGCAGAAGCGCCCTGCCTGCCGACCCCATCGCGGCATCCTCAGGACCCTGCGAGCTCGCCAGCAGCATGGCGCTGAAAGCGATCTCCCGCGCTTGGCGGACCTCGCGGGGAGTCTCAGGCCTCCAGGCCTCACGCCGCAAAGCCTCTGTCGTCGCCTCGTGGCTGAGGTGCCGGGCACGATGTCTGATCTGCTCATAGTCGACGTCCGGCGCCGAGTAGGTGGAGAGCAGCGCCAGGTACTCGGTGGCGAGTCTCTTGATGTCGATCGGCGTATTGACAGGATCGAGCACCGGGGGGCTCACCTCGGTGATCGAGGCGATCTGTGCCGGGCTGAGTGGGCCACCGGTTCCGGCCGGATCGGACTGACACCAGAGCGCCAGGCAGAGGGCGCTCGCTCGGCTGAGTCTGAGGATGGGATCCTCGTCCTCGCTCACATCGGCCGCACTCATCGGGGTCCAGGTGGACAGAAGTCGGCACATACGAGCGAGCCGCAACGTGGTGTCCGTCGCGGGCACCCGCTCGTGGAGCTGGATGAGGCCGCGCTCGATCAGCGTGTCGAGGTTCTCGCGGACCCCGCGGGCCATCGTCGCGAGCGGGTCATCGGTGGTGCCATCCACCGGCCGAACATAGCAGGCGAGGGGGCGACGCCGGTTCGATGTCCGCTGCGGGCACGCAGGGCTGCTGATATCAGTGGGCCGGGGGGCACGACCACGAGCCAAGTCACAGTCCTAAGGTCAGGGAACGACTGACATCGTGCTGGTTCACCTAGACGTCTGGCCAGATTCCCCGTAGCCATCGGTTGCGTTCCTGTCCGAATCGTCCGTAACGCAAGTGAATCTGGCGAATCTTTTCTGCTCGGGCCGGGAAGCGGCAGTCGCAAGGGACGCTGTTGGGTTCTGCAAGTGGTCGTTTTTGCGACCTTTCGGAGAAGCGGCGGAGGTTGTACCCGGTACCGCACAAGTTTCGCGCGGTCCACTCCCCTCGCCTCTACGGTGAGACCACCAGCCCGACGTACCGAAGGCATCCAATGCTGATCCGGCCCGGGCGACCAAGGAGCTTTCGAGTCGTGTTCGCTGTCGTCCGACGCCTGATCATCAGCACGGTTGCCATCGGCCTCCTGGCCGGTGTGGCTTCGTCTGCCAGCGCGGCGGATGACTACCCCTCCCCCTGGCGCGACGCGCCGACGGGGAGCATGTCCGACACCTGGGGCATCGCGAACCGCACCTGCGCCTCGTTCGCGGCCTTTCGCCTCAGCCGCGACGGCGTCCCGATCGGTGATTCGCGCCTGAAGGTGATCCTCGGCGCCCAGAGCTACGCCGAGCTCGACGCACTTGTCGCCGTCAGCGACGGTGCGCGGGTCGGTCAGGCTCCGAGCCGCGGTGCGCTCATCCTCTGGATGGAGGGCGAGAAGATCTACAGCCCCGACTCCCCGTTCGACGACGGCTCGATCGGTGAGGCCGGCCCGGGCGGGCACGTCGCCTACATCGAGTCCGTCGATCAGGCGGGGAACATCACAGTCGAGGACTACAGCGCGAGCACCGGCTCCTGGAGCTCGCTGGTCGTGTCCTTGGAGACCGGTGCGGTCGTCCACTTCCCCGCCAGCCTTCCTCCGAGACTGTCTCCCGCCCCTCCGCCCTCGAGCAACACTCCTGCGCGTCCTCCGGTCCCGCCCGTCGAGCCCCCCACCCAGCGTGAGATCCCGACCCAGGGTGGTCTCGACGCGCCGGCCGTTCTCTGGCCGACCGCGGTCATGACCACCGTCCGGGTCCCCCGCGCCGGTGTCATGGCAGCCCAGATGGTCAAGGGAACCCAGCGCGTCGCCCTCAGCCCGCGCCGGGTGCGCGCGGGTGCCAACGCCCTCAGCTGGCCGCGCCCGGCCCGCATCGGTGTGGGCAAGTGGCGCCTGATCCTGCGCTACCGCGCAAACAACGGCGTGGGCCGCGTGACGACCAAGTTCATCACCGTCCGCCCCGCCCCGGTCTCCAAGAGCCAGGTCAGCACCTCGGGCGGCCGTATCGCTGTCTCGCTCACCTCCCGCGCGCGTGGTGTCGCCAAGGCGAGCCTTGTCCGCAACGGCAAGCGGACGGCTCTGGCCTCGCGCTCGGTCCGCGCGAACCGGTCCACGATCACCTGGAACCCGTCGGCTCGGGGCTCCTACGTCCTCGAGGTCCGCGTCAGTTCCACGGGCCGGGCGGACTCGCTCGTGCGCAGCCGCATCACGCTGCGCTGAGCGCGTCCGCCCTCAGGGCATCCGCGGTGTGCTGCGGCGGCTGAGCCGGTAGGCCACGGTCAGGCCGACCGCGGCAGCCAGCCCGACCAGGAAGACCCCGCCTGCGAGCTGGACGAAGACCGGCTCGACGAACGGGCTCATCGGCTTCCCCGACAGGACGGCGAAGTTCCACCCGATGTGGAGGGCGATCCCGAGGACCAGGGAGCCGCTTCGGAGCCGGAGGATCCCGAGCAGGAGCCCGAAGAGCGTAGTTCCCGCGATCTGGGTGAGGGTGCCGAGAGCGGCGGAGCCACCGACGAGCGCGATCGCGTGTGCGACGCCGAAGAGCACCGAGCTGACCACCACGGTGATCGCGTCCGGATACCGCTCGGAGAGGTAGGTGAAGAGGAATCCGCGGAAGGTGATCTCCTCGATGAACCCGATCAGGACGATCGCGGTCAGGAAGATCAGCATGGTCTGGGCGTCGATGTCTCTGATGTTGAGGAACCCGCCCTGGAGCGCGATCGAGACGATCACGAAGCCGAGCGGCAGACCCAGCAGCCATGTCAGCGCGATCGGCTTACGAAGGCCGATCTGTGCCCCACATCCGCTGCGCGACAGGGCCACGACCTGGACGAGCGCGATCAGGCAGAGCGCCGGCAGGGTGACGCGGATGATGTTGCCGGTGCCGATCAGGAAGGACTGGTTGAGAAGCAGGCTCGCCACCAGCAGACCAAGATGGGTGATGAGGATGACGCCGAGCAGGCGCCCGCTGATACTCGGTCGGGGGACGTTCACCCGATCGAGGCTATGGGCGCGCACGGGGCCGGCGCGAGTTCTCCGAGCCCTCACTCATGCGATTGGCATGATCGGTTGACCGTGCCCAGCCGGATGACCTTCACGCCCCGCCAGGGCGATCTGCTTGCCGATCACGCGACAGCACTCGTCTGCCCGACCAACACGGTCGGCGTCATGGGCGCCGGGCTCGCGCGCCAGTTCCGTGATCGCTTCCCGGGCCTCGAGGCGGACTACAGGAAGGCCTGTCGCGCCGGTGTGCATACGCCCGCGCAGCCGTTCATCTGGGGCACTGGCGAACAGACGGTGCTCTGCCTGGCGACCAAGCGCCACTTCCGGGATCCGTCGCGGGTCGAGGATGTCCAGAGCGCCCTCACGGCCCTCGCCGCATGGATGGGAGCCCAGCAGGAGCCGGTGAGCGTCGCCATCTCGGCGATCGGATGCGGACTCGGTGGGCTCTCATGGATACGCCAGGTACGCCCCCTGATCGAGCCGGCGCTCTGCGATGTCCCGGGTGAGCTGCGCGTCTACGCCCCCTGGGCCCCCGGCTGATCCTGACTCGGCGTCGTCGCCGGGTGTAGAAGTTCAGCGCGCACCGGGCCGGCGCGCCCATCATCGCCCGGGTGCCCGTTCGATCGAAGAGGCGACGCCGGTTCCCGCTGATCAGCGGGGTGGTGCTCTACATCCTCGGGCTCGCCGCAGTCGGGGTCCACCTGTCGCTGAGCCTGCGGGAGGACCCCTCCGAATGGGTGAGCGTCCTCTACTGCGTGATCCTGTTCGCCGCCGCGAGCGCGATCGGCGCCCGGTCGATCTGGATCCGCGACGACGAGCGTCTCGCCTGGGCCCTGATGGGCATCGCGATCGGCCTCGGCGCGAGCAGCGAGCTCCTTCGGACGATCATCCTCCCGGCGGATGGGACATCGGGCGCCATGTTCGCCCAGATCGCCTGGCTCACATGGATCCCATGCCTCGCGGTCGGAGCGGCCGTGCTCGTGCGCGGATACCTCTCGAAGGTCTCCCTGGTCGCCTTCCTCGACATGATGGCGAGCGCCCTCGTGCTCGCCGCGGTTGCGGCGATCGCATTCTCGGGCCTCTCCTCGGAGTCATCGGGACGATCCGACGGGGTCGGGCTCTGGTATCCGGTCGGCGAGATCTTCCTCCTCGGGCTTCTCACTGCGTTCGTGGTGATCGGCAAGGTCCGGTTCGACGCGCGCTGGCTACTGGTCGGGGCGGCTCTCGCCTTCGCGGCGGTCGCTGACGCCTTCTACCTGGTCGCCGACGACCGCCAGCTGACGCATCAGGCTACCGCCGTCCAGTCCATGTGGGCGGCGTCTGCCCTAATGCTGACCGGTGCCTCGTGGCTGAGGAGCTCGCGCCGGCTCGCGCCGGTCGCCGGCGCTGTGAGGATAAGCGCGGTCGCCGGCGCCCTGGCCCTCGCGGTCATCCTCGCCGACCACTTCCTGCGCCTCGATGCGATGCCGCTGCTGATCGCCGGTGCGGCCCTCTCGCTGGTCATCACCCGCTTGGCACTGTCGCTGTCGATCAACGAGCGCCTGCTCGAGAACCTCGGCAGACGAGAGGCAGAACAGCAGGCTCTTCGTCGCATCGCCACCGCAGTCGCTGACCAGCGCGGCACCTCGGATGTCTTCAAGGCGATCGCTCATGAGGCCGGGGGGCTGCTCGGCGTCGGATCGGTGCGGGTCGTCCGTTTCCGGCGCGACGCCCCCCAGGTCGTCGCGAGCTGGCCCGAGCATGGCTTCTTCGCCGATCTCGGAAAGGCCGGTGGTGAGGTGGCAGCGGCGGTGCTCCGCCAGGGCGAGAGCGCCCGGCACCGCTCACGCGGCCGGGTCGTCCTCGACCAGTTCCGTCTCGCTGTGCCCGCAGACCAGGCGCGGCCGCCGGCGCTGGGGATCCCGATCTGGGTCGGTAACCAGCTGTGGGGCGCCCTGATCACCCTGGGGAGGCCCGGGGGGTCGATCGCCCATCCACTCGAGGACAGCCTCGCGCGTTTCGCCGAGCTCGCCGGCATCGCGATCACCAGTGCCCAGTCGCGGGAGCTGCTCGAGTCCCGGGCCAACTCGGACCCGCTGACAGGCCTCGCGAACCACCGTGCCTTCTATGAGTTCCTCCAGGTGCGGATCGACCGGGCGCGGGCGGCCGGCGGCAACGTCGCCGTCGCGATGATCGACCTGGACCACTTCAAGGAGATCAACGACAACCACGGCCACGCCGTCGGCGATCAGGTCCTGACGTGGTTGTCGGCGATCCTCTCGAGGAGCATCCGCGAGGGTGATCTCGTCGCGCGTGTCGGCGGCGAGGAGTTTGCCTTCTGCTTCCCGAACACCGACGCCGCCACCGCTCAGCGGATCGTCGACCAGGTCCGGGAGAGCATCAGCGCGGAGCCCTTCGGACCGGTCGGCTTCCTGCACGCCTCGGCGGGGGTCTCCGACCTGCGCACCGGCGCCGAGATCGAGACCATCGTCTCCCAGTGCGACGACGCCCTCTACTGGGCCAAGTGGCAGGGCCGCAACGCCTCGTTCGTCTACACCCCCGACGTCATGAAGAAGCTGTCCTCCGAGGAGCAGGCGCGTCTGCAGCTGCGCAGTCAGGCGCTCGCCGGCCTGCGGGCCCTCGCCCGCGCCGTGGACGCCAAGGACTCGCTGACCCTCGCCCACTCGGAGCGGGTCAGCGAGCTCTCGGTGATGATCGCCCGGAAGCTCGGTTGGGATCTTCGAGCGCAATCCCGAATGCGCGACGCTGCGCGCCTCCACGACGTCGGCAAGATCGGTGTCCCCGACGCGATCCTGTTCAAGGACGGACCCCTCGACGCACAGGAGCGGGGGCGCGTGGAGACCCACGTCTCACTCGGGGCCGAGATCGCCGGCGAGGTCCTCGACGCCGAGCAGGTGAGCTGGATCCGCCATCACCACGAGAACTGGGACGGCTCGGGCTACGCGGCCGGCCTCCAGGCGGAGGCGATCCCACTCGGCGCCCGCATCATCTCGGTCGCCGACGTCTGGGATGTGATCACCAGCAAGCGCAGCTACAAGCAGGCGGGCCCACCCGAGCTCGCTCTCGCGGAGATGCGCCGCTGTGCCGGGTCTCAGTTCGACCCCGAGCTCGTGGACACTCTGCTCGGGGTTCTCGCCGAGGCGGGGGTCGTCAGCGACGAAGAGCGAGAGGCAGAAGCCGTCGCGGCACCGGCCGGGTGATCCACAGGTAGAACGCCAATGCGGCGAGCGCGGCGAGCGCCGCCATGACGATGAGGACCGATCCGGGCGCCAGCGCACCGCTCAGCAATGCGCTCCCCGCCGCCCCCAGCGACCCTGAGGCGGCCCAGAGCGCCGCACCCGCAAGGCCCGTCGCGGGTCCGGTGTCAGGGGACAGGGCCTGCAGCCGGACGTTGTTGGCGAGGCCGGCGAGGATGCCGAAGGCCAGGAGGATCAGGCAGTAGCCCATCGCGAGGACGCGCGGGTCCTCGACCCGGGCGATGGAGAGATAGCCCGCGCTGAGGCCCCCGAACGCGAGTGCCGCGGCGAGGCGGTCGCTCAGGATCCGCACCAGGCGCGCGAGCGGCGCGCGCAGGATCCAGAACCCGACCACCGCCGAGAGCAGCGTCGGCGCGACCCAGCGCCCGAGATGGGCGCCGCCGCCGACAAGCCACGGGATCAGCAGGGCCGCCTGGGCGCCGGCCAGCCCCGCCCCGATCGCGCCGGCCACCTGGCTGGTCCTCGTGCGACGTTCACGCGCCATCACCCGCAGGCTCGCGCGGACCTCATGCGCGACCGGCCCCTTCTCGCCGATCACCAGGTCGATGAGGTCCGAGTGCCTCAGTGAGCAGAGTCCGCCGGCGGCGGCGACCACCGCGGCGCAGGCCAGAGCGGCCGAAGGGCCCGCGAGCGCGCCGGCGCTGAGGGCGATGACGGCACCAGCGATCTGGCCCTCCCCGTGGCGCGCGGTGAGAGAGCGGATCGACTCGACCTTGCGTTGGTCGTTCACGAGGTGGTGGATGACATCCAGGCTGGTCGCGTCGAAGACCGCACGGGCGACCCCGAACACGACCGCCGCCAGGAAGATGACGATCAGGGCCGCGGGGGTGCCGGATGTCATCGCCGCGAGGCAGGCGAAGGCGGCGAGCACCTGGCTGACCGCGAGGATCCTCTGGCGTCCGTGCCGCAGTACACGGAGAGATCCGGCCAGGCGCCCGCTGACGATCGTCGGGGCGAGCTGACAGATCAGTGCGACGGCGATCGGCCCTGGACCGTAGCCGAGACTGTGGACGAGCCACGCGAAGCCGATGGCGCAGGCACCGCTCGAGGCTGCGAACAGCCGCTGGCTGTGCCAGAGGATCAGGCGCTCACGCGCCGCGACGTCTGCGGATCGTGATGTGAGTGAGGTGAGACGACGCACTCACCGAGCGTACGGACGACCTGTGAGACAGCGGGCCATTCTCGACCGCGCGCGAAGCCAAGAGGGCGCCCTCTCCACCGGCACGAGCCGATCCTCACTTCCATGTCATCCACGTCCCGCCTCACCTGTCTCGCGCTCACAGCCCTGGCGGTCTCCATGCTCAGCCCGGCGCTCGCCTCGGGTCGCATGTCGATCATCTACGACCAGGAGGAGGCGGCACGCCAGATCTTCACGGGGCCGAACCCCCTCACACCCGAGCGGGGTGGGCTGCGCCAGGACCCGGGTGCCGGCGGCGTCTTCCGCGCCGACGACGGCCCTCACCGGCTGACCAAGGTGAACGGGCGCGAACTCTCGACCATGAGCGTCGACCAGATGGTCCGGACCCTGAAGGGCGCGATCGATGACGCCCCGCTGCGCGGCGGCGGATCGGGGCTGGTCGGTGTGGATGAGATCGGCACCTTCTTCCGCGACCCCGCGGTGAAGACCCGATACACGACCACCACCATCCGCGGCTCCAAGATCCGACACGCCACGCACAACCGGATCGTGCAGACGCCGACCGGCTGGCGTCTGGTGATCCGCTCGAGCGCACCTCCGGTGCCGGGGGCCGCGCACCCGGGACGACGCCTCAGCGCCGCGATGGAGATCCTTGCCGGGATGCCGTCGCCCTTCGGCGGCAGCTACGCGAGCCGCGTGAACTTCTACATGGCGCCCGCCTTCGTCACGAGCGTCGGGGAGGGCCGCGGGCCGCACTTCACCCTCGGTCGCACCGGTGGCAAGAACATCCGGCCCGGCTGGCGCGGAGTGGTGCGCGGTCTCGCCCTCGGCCGGGTCTGGCTCGAGATGTACCAGGGCTCCGGCGACGCGGTCAGCTCCCAGACCTGGCGCAACGTCTCCAAGCGCCTTGGCCCCTACCTCGCCAAGCACGGCGGGTCCGGCCTCCCCCAGCTCCACTTCCTCATCAGCGGGACCCCGAACGCACCCAAGGGCGCGCCCCGAGGCTGCGGCTCCCCGATGAGCTGCCAGTGGCTCCTCGCGAACTCGACGCCGGCCGGCCGGGCGGTGCTCGCCAACGGCCCCGGCGCCTACCGGGCCGGCGATCAGGCCGCGGAGTGGCTGGCCAACTACAACCGCTACCTCCCGAACTGATCCACTGACGACTACGGGATCCGACACGAATGTCGGATCCCGTAGTGTCGCCGGCTGGCGGCGCGGCCCGCGTCAGACGATCCGATCGTCGAGGCGGACAGCACACGCCCCATGGCGCCAGCCGAGTCTAGGTGCGCACCCCCGCGGGGGTGGAGAACCTGTGGATCAGCGCGGGGCGATGGTGATCGGGAAGAACTCAGTCGTGAGGTTCCCGACGACGTCGCGCGCCGCGACCCTCACCCGGTAGTTCCCCGGCGCCAGCATGCCGGTGTCCAGGTAGCCGTCCCCGTCCGGGCTCCGCAGGCTCAGACGCGTCCAGATGTGGTGGACGAAGTCGTTGCGGTTCGAGGCCACGGTGTAGAGACGATCGCCGATGAACTGGTTGACGATGCCGTCGGCGCGGTAGACGTCATACGGGCCCATGACAGGGGTCCCGAGCTCGTCCTCGATCGCGTAGCTGAGGCCGTACACCCCCGTGCCCGCGTGCGTGGCAGGCCCGAAGAGACGCAGGTCACGCAGCTGGCCGCTCTTGATCAGCCCGCGAGAGGTCAGCGGGGCCAGGGACGCCTGGCTCTGTGGGTCGCTCGTCTTGACGGCGATGGCGATCCGGCCGCTCAGGTTCGCGGGATCCAGGCGGACGCCATCCGCCCCGTAGAACAGCGGGTCCGAGACCCGGGGGGCCAGCATGTCCTTGTAGCCGACGAACCCACCGAAGGCGAGCGGGTTGATCGCCTTGCCGCGGTGGTAGCGCGTCAGGTGAAGGTGGTGGTCAGGGGTGATGATCCTGCCGATCGGCGTCTTGAAGGCGATCACCTTCTGTCCCGGCTTCACCAGCGAGCGGATGTGCTCGTAGCGGAAGTTGCCGACCTGGACCCATGCCGCGAACGGCTTGATGCCACCGAGCCGGGCGCGCCCGTTCTCGAGCGAGTAGACCAGCGTCCCCCGCGGGATGACGAGGTCGATGCCGTCGTGGATCATCCGCCGACCCGGAGCGGAGACCTGGTTCAGCGAGTAGAGATACTCGTGGAAGGCATAGCCCTTCAGGCCGTGCCGGTCCATGACGATGCTGCGCGGCTCCCCGAAGGTCGAGCGGATCGGCACCGGACGGGCGAACGGCTTGACCGGCCACAGCAGCTTCTTGTGAGGGACTGACGACGGCGCAGAGCCGAACGTCTGGAGGTACGCACGTGTGTCCTGTACGTCGGCTGCGGCTCCCTGGCCTGTGAAGGCGAAGAGGGCGACTGCGGTGAAGAGTAGGGCGCTGCGAGCGCGGGTGGACATGGACGCGGGACTCCGTTGTCAGTGGTACCTGCCACCACTCACAATGCGACGCGCGCGCGTACTTGCATGACTTTCTAGAGGTTCTGGATGCCGATCGGGTGTGAGGGAACGCTTCGACGCCAGGAGAGGCCGAGCGATGACGCACTACCGGCACACAGCCCGAGGCAGGCCATGGCGGCCAGGATGATCTCGCCGGAGCTCTCAGGGGGCCATACGCGCAGCCCCACTGCGAAGACACCCCAGCAGCTCGCAACGGCCCAGCAGGTCCAGAGGACACGCCAGTCATCAGCCCCTCGGCGCAGCAGGCGGTGATGGACGTGCGTGCGGTCGGCCGTCCAGATCCTCTTTCCCTGGCGGAGCCGGTGGATCGCAACCGCCAGGGCGTCGGCCGCGGGAACCAGCATCGCCATCGTCGCTCCCGCGATCCCGAGCGCCGCCCCGGTCTTCGATGAGCTGACGATCGCCGCCACCGCCAGCAGGTAGCCGAGCCCAAGGGAGCCCTGATCGCCGAGGAAGATGCGGGCCGGCGGGAGGTTCAGGGCCAGGAATGACATCGCCCCGGCTCCGAGGATCGCCGGCAGGAGGATGTCCTGCGGCCGGCCGTCCACGAGGGTGAGGCAGGTCATCGTCGCCGCACCGATCGCGACGAGGCCGCACGCAAGGCCATCGTGCCCGTCGATCAGGTTGATGATGTTCATGACGACGACGATCGCGAGGATCCAGATCGGTGCGCGCGCTGACGACAGGTCCACGACGTCCAGGCCCGGCAGCGAGACCGATCCCGGGCCGAGGCCCCCGGCGATCACCGGCACGGCTGCGGCGCACACCTGTCCGCCGAGCTTCGCGCCGGCGTGGAGGACCCAGCGATCGTCGGCGAGGCCGAGAGCCAGGCTGACCGCCAGACCCGCGCAGATGATCGGGCCCTCAGGGAGCCCGCTGGCGATGATCGCCACCCCGAGGCCAACGATCAGGCCGGCGCCGGCGCGCGGGGTCGCCCGGCGGTGACCGTGGCGGCCGCCCGGGTGGGCCATCATCCCGAGCGGCCCGGCGACGATGCTCCACAGGAGCGTCAGCCCGAGGCAGAGGGTCGCGACCGCGACGAGTCCGAGCAGATGAGCCACCGACCGACGCTAGGCCCCGCGCCGGGCGATCTGCTCGGCCTTAGCTGATCGGTCTCAGGATGCGCGCGCGAGGAACGAGTTGCGGAAGCAACCGTCCTCGGTGACCTCTCGGTCGATCTGAAAGGACTCCGGTAGGTCGAGGGATGCGGCCTGATCGGTCAGCTCGACCTCGAGCATCCAGATGCGACGCGGCGTGAGGAACTCATCCAGCTCGAGGTACTGGCCGTTGTGGACGAAGCAGTGGCGGCGCTTTCGGATCGTGACCGTCCCGGGCTTCTGGCTCATCGCAAGCGCGTGGTACTCGTTCGCGCTGATCAACCTCTCGCGCTCCTCGCGCACCACGGAGTCGGAGCTGATCTGGCGCTTCTCACAGATCGAGTAGGTGGCGGCCCCGTCCTGCGCGCGACGCCGGATGCGGGTCTCGTTGGCGGCGCCGATCTCCAGGTAGATCTGCTCGATCTCCAGCGTCACCGCCTGGGCGAGGACGGGATCGAAGGCGCTCGGCGCCTCGGACAGGAGGAACTTGCGCTCGATCTCCAGGGGCACCGGCACGCCGAGGGTGTGGGCGATCTCGCCGGCCAGGTGCGCCAACTTGGCCTCGAAGCCCCCCGGGCCGTTCGGGATCACCCGCAGGTGCGGGTGGCCCACCCAGGACTGCAGGGTGCGCCGGTCGACCTCGATCGCCTGCTCGGCCGACTCGCGGCGCGCCGTGTTGTTGGCCAGGGTGTAGTGCTCGCGGGCACCGTCCGCGGCGGTCGTCAGGTGGAAGACGGCGGTGTAGCTGTCGCGGATCTGAGCGAGGGTCAGGCCCTCCGCTGCGAGGACCTCGCAAAACTGCTCCTTGCCGATGAAGGCCATACCGTCGATTTCCGCACGGTCGGCCAGGATCACCGGGCGCTGGTCGTGGAAGGTCTCGGCGATGCGCAGGTACTCGGCGCGCACGGCGCGCTGCATCCGCACCAGACTGCCCTGGAACGCGATGAACCGGGGCCAGTCGGTCTCCATCATCCGGGCGATGTCCGGGTAGGCGTTCGAGATCAGGAAGGTTGCCATCTCCGGGATCACCAGGGGACGGAAGCCCCAATCCGACAGCCGTTCGCTGAGGTAGCTGAGCGCCGATGACTTACCCGCACAGGGCCCTCCGGTCAGGATGATCTCGGGCACGGAGGCGGCGGCTGTCGTCATGTCACCAATGTAGGACATGGCGCTCGCGCGACGCTCGGACTGACGCCCGACCGGAGAGATCCATGCATCGTCTGTGAGGCGCAGCCTATCGTCGGCGCCATGTCACCTCACCGCTCCGCCGCACTCGCGTTCCTCGCTGTCGTCCTCATCGGCGGTGTCATCGGCCTGATGGCTGGACTCGGCGCCTTCGACCGCTCCGGCGAGCTCGGCGACGGCGTCGTGGCGAAGGTCGGTGAGACGGCGATCACTCGCGAGTCATACGACGGGGCGATCGCCCAGTACCGTGCCCAGCTCGAATCGTCGGGTGAGGACGCGCCGGCCGAGGGCTCGGACGAGGACAAGATGCTGCGCAGCCGCCTCCTCCAGGATCTGATCCTGCGTGAGGTCTATCGCGTCGAGGCGCTGGAGTGCGGCAAGCCGTGCCTGATCACCGAGAAGAAGATCGACGCCGAGATCGACATGATCATCGAGCAGAACTTCGAAGGCCAGAAGGCGGCTTTCGAGAGGTTCCTCTCGACCACCGGGCTTGCTGAGAAGGACGCGCGCGACCAGGTCGCGGCCTTCCTGCGCCTGGGGGCGCTCCAGAAGTTCCACGGTGGCAAGGCCACCCGCACGCTCGCCGACGCCCGCGAGTACTACGCCGCGAACCCCGCCGAGTTCCTCCAGCCGGCTGCGCTGAACGTCAGCCACATCCTGGTCGAGAACGAGGCTGCAGCCATCGCGGCGCGGGCCCGTCTGGTCGCCGGCGAGGACTTCGGCGCCCTCGCCAAGGAGCTCTCCACCGACACCGGCAGCGCGCAGCAGGCCGGACGCCTCGGCGCCTTTCAGGAGGGCCAGTTCGTCCCGGCCTTCGAGGCGGCCGTCAAGGAGCTCGAGGACGGTGAGCTCTCCGAGCCCGTGATGACCCAGTTCGGCTGGCACCTGATCACCGCCGAGCGGACGCCCGAGCGGACGCTGCCGTTCTCCGATGTGCGCAGGTCGTTGCTGGAGAACCTGCGCCAGCAGGAGGTCGCCGATCGGGTGGAGTCCTGGCAGTCCGCGGTGCTCGAGAAGTGGAAGGCGATGATCTCCTACGACGCCTCGATCGATGACCCGTTTGTCGTCGCCGAGCGCGCGGCGGCTGAGGCAGAGGCCGAGGCCGAGCGCGCCCAGACGACGACGGCCCCCACCCCCTGAGGGTCCTGGGAGCCGAGGCCCCGGCTCCCAGGGCACGGGCTGTTCATGCACTTATGAGCAGCTGGCGTATGGTCGTGATGTCCGGCAACTGCCGTCCTAGCCCGAGTCGACAGGCCGTCGTGTAAGGAACCGGACTGACAAGGCCGTCGCTCCTGATGGGAGCGACGGCCTCGTCGTTGCAGGGGACTCCGCCGAGAAGCAGCAGGACTCAGCTGGAGCGGGGGCAGCTCGAGGCCACGCCCGGGCGAGGAGCCGAGGGGTTGTGTATCGTCCGTTCCCGGGCCCCTTGTTCCCCTGCCCAGGACTTCAGGGCGACCCGTCGAGACGACGCGGAGTGAGCAGGAGCGTTCTTGACTGGAGATGGAAATCTACCTGCCCCCTTGGGGCACGTGATCTTCGGCGTCGTTGACACCTGGACGGCCCGCAAGCTGCGTGAGCTGAGGTCCAGCTCAATGACGGCTGCCTCGCAGGCGAGCGACCTGAGGACCCCGCTCTCTGAGATCTGGCGGTGTCTTGGTGAGGCGGGCATCGAGGACGCCGGCGCCCGCGGCGTCTATCACGGCTGGTGGTCGGCTGAGTCATCCGTACCGGGTGATCTTGCCGCGGCCCTGCGCTCGCGATCGATCGGGTATGAGCTATGTGTCTTCGCCGCGCCGGGTGAGAGTCTCGGCCGGCGCTACTCGTGGCGGCCCGCCTCATCGAGAGAGCTGGTGCGCCATTTGGACGCCGATGGGCAGCTGTGTCTCACTCGGGAGGTGTTCGAGCAGCTGAGCACCGCCCCCGAGGCGCTCCAGCTGATCGACGACTACCTGGACTCCGAGCTTGCGCCCTTCGGACCCCCCGACGCCCGAGGTCGAGCTTCCCGGACCGGACGCATGGAGAATCTGGTCCGCCATCTCAATCAGGCCGTGGCGCCCCGGAGGGCTGCATGTCGGTGATCCGCTTCGGCCCGGTGACCGAAGCGATCGAGCAGGCGCTGATCCTGATCTACGAGGACGAGGACCACCACGGGCTGTCGCGGACGCGGGCTTTCGTCGCAGCAACAGCGATCCTCGCGTTCACCGAGCTCCCCGACCTCGAGTTCTTCGACGACCACCACATCCAGATCTGCGATCCCGACTCCAGCGTCATGCAGTGGCGCCGCGGCGGGCTGCTCGCCGCACTCGAGCGCGCCAGGATCGCGTACGAGGCATTGGACGCCGCGGAGGAGTGTTCCTGGGACCCTGAGCGCGGCAACACGAATCAGACCCGCTTCGGCCACATCGAGGTGGGCGCGGGCCTCTCCCCCGCTCTACCGGCCCCGGGTCGGCTGAGCGCCCAGACGATGGACGAGTGGATCTACGAACCTCTGCGAGAGGACCTCTGCCTCGCACGCACGGAGTTCACCGCGTGGTTCGAGGACTCGGAGACGGGCCAGGTCGTCGGGGAGGGCATGCGCTCGTCCGACGTCGAGCCGGTGAGCCTGCGCTGGATCGCCGGCGGCGGACGGGTCGTCAGCGAGGATGGATACGCCCAGATCCTCTCGAGCTCGCCGCATGACCGGCTGCTCCATGAGATCGCCTTCCGATTGGGGATCCCGGCCTCGGAGCCGATAGCCGGCGGCTAGGCGGGCGCGTCGCCGGCGCGGCGGATGACGATGAGATTCGTCGCACCGCGTCGCGCGACCACGGGGCCGTAGCAGAGCACCACCGTGTCGGAGTCCGAGAGGACGAGAGTCGTCCGGGCCGCGGCCATCGCCTCCTCGATCATCTCGTCCATCTGATCCAGCGCCGGGAAGTGGCGCGGGACGACCCCGCGCTCCAGGGCCATCTGGCGTGCGACGCGCGGGTGGTGGCAGAGGGCGAGGATCGGGGCGGCCGGTCGCTGTCGGGCGATCGCGCGCGCCGACCCGCCGGTCTCAGTCGGGACGATGAAGGCCGAGCACCGTCTCTTGTCGCCGAGAAGGGCCGCGGCCATCATCACGGCCTCCGCCTCATCGAGCTCGGCCGCGTCGTGTTCCAAGGCGAACATCCCGCCCGCCTCGGCGGCACGTGCGATCGCGTCCATCTGCAGGACCGCTTCGACCGGGAACGAACCCTGTGCGGTCTCCCCGGAGAGCATGACCGCGCTCGTGCCGTCGAGGATCGCGTTGGCGACATCAGTCGCCTCAGCCCGGGTCGGCTCGCTCGAGTGGTGCATCGACTCGAGCATCTGGGTGGCGGTGATGACCAGCTTGCCGGCCGAGGCGGCGGCGCGGATGATCCGCTTCTGGGCCAGCGGGACCGCGGCGATCCCGAGCTCGATCCCGAGGTCGCCGCGGGCCACCATGATGGCGTCGGCTCGCTCGACGATCTCGTCGAGGCAGGACATCGCCTCCGCCTTCTCGATCTTCGCGACGATCCTCGTGTTCAGCAGGCCGCGGGCGTCGAGCTCCCGGCGCAAGGTGTCGATGTCAGCGGGGCCGCGGACGAAGCTGAGGGCGACCAGGTCCGGGTCGATCTCACGCATGTGGTCCAGGTCGTCGAGGTCCTTCTCGCTCAGCGCCGGCGCCGAGCTCGAGACGTGCGTGACGAAGGCGCCCTTGCGGGGTCCGACCTGGCCGGAGCGCGTGCAGGTGGCGACCAGGGCCGGGGCGCCGAGGTAGGTGGCGCGGTCTACCACCGACAGACGCGGGGTCCCGTCACCGACGATGATCTCGGACTGTCCCGGCACCGCCGCCTGGCAGACCTCATCCCATGCGATCGCCAGCGAGCCTTCCGGTGTCTCACGCCCCGAGACGATGATGACCTCCTCGCCGATGCCGATCTCACGACGGTCGGTGTCGGCGGCGAGGCGGATCTTCGGCCCCTGGAGGTCGGCGAGGACGGTGATCGGTCGGTCGATCTCCTGCGAGAGCGCGCGGATGTTCTGCGCGCAGGCGACCCACTCCTCGAGGCAGCCGTGTGAGAGGTTGATCCGCGCCCCGTCCATCCCGGCGTCCGCGAGTGAGCGCAGTACCTCGGGAGCGGCGCTCGCCGGTCCGATCGTCGCCAGGATCTTGGTCGCTCGGAGAGTCCTCACGTGACCGAGAGTGCCGACGGGCACGTCCTCGGCGCGGGTCTCTCGCCCCGTTCAGGTCTCCGGCTGGGAGAGCGGGGCTGAGCGCCTGGTGCGCGGCGGGCGCAGGGCGAGGAGCATGAAGGCGCAGACGGCAGCCGGCACGGCGAGGACGCTGGACCAGGCGGCGCCAGACTCCAGGAGGGACGTCGGCCCGTACATCTGGTGGACGCCGACCGCGATCAACGTGAAGAGCACGGCCAAGGAGACGCCTCCACCCACCCCGATGTGATCCCCAGGTGATGGGAAGGCCCCGAGGGGAAGAGTGAGCGTGGCGACCGCCCAGAGAGCCAGCCGCCACGGCTCGATCTCCCCGATCACCGCCGCCGCCTCGATCGGGGAGACGGTGCCGAGCAGGGCCCAGTTGATCCCGAGCATCATCAGAGGCACCAGCAGGAAGGGGGCGATCGAGATCAGGCTCGAGCGGAGGGCATCGGTGCGGGCCACCGAGACCTGGCCGAGCGTGATGCCCCCGTCGGCGTGCCGGCGAGGCCGGAAGAGCTCCACTGTGCCTCCGACCTGAGCTCCGAAGGGGACCCGGAGGATCACGGCCGCGAAGGCGTGGGCGAGCTCGTGAGCGATCGTCGAGGGCGCGACCAGGACGTATGCGAGGAGGCGCGAGCGGCCGACCCGCTCCAGATCCCAGAAGATGCGCCGCTGGGTCATGCGGAGGATCACCGCCTCGAGCGGGAGCAGCAGGCACAGCACGATCGCCGTCGCATTCATCGGTCCGAGGCTAAAGGGGCCTCGCCGGCAGCGGGCGCTTTCCCTGTTCAGCGCCGTGGAATCAGCCCGGGAAGGGTGGTGCGCGTCTGATCCCGCCCGCTTGATCGAGGTCATGCGAACACACACCACTCCCCCACCCACCTCGCGCCGCCGGCGCGGGACGGCGGCGAGGCTGGTCCTTCTCGGCCTCGTCGCGATGTTCACCCTGGCCTTCGCGGGCACCGCCTCCGCGGCGACCGCCAGCTGGGACGGATACAACATCAGCACTGCCTCTCCCGCCGTCGTAGGCGGTGGCGTGAAGGCGTTTGCCATCGGAATCCACGGCCCGAACCCCCTGAAGGCCAACCGGGCGGTGGAGTTCCGCGTCGTGGAGAACATCGGCGGGGTCCTCGAGTACTCGACGGTGACTCCGATCGACGGCTCGGTCGTCGGCTTCCCGACCTCGGCGCCGGGCGTCGGGGCGGACGCCTTCCCGATCGGCTTCCCCTGCACGACGGGGACGACGACGACCTACGTGCCGCAGGTCCGTGTCCTCAACACGGCCAACGGCGGCGGCTCCGGCTGGGTCTCGGGCCCCGGCGTCAACCTCCCCTGCCGGAACTAGGGGCGGACCCACTCCAAACCGCGGGCGGTGGAGGCCTCGAGCCTGAGGCCTCCACCGCCCGCGCGTAGACCGCAGACCTCTTCGCTACCGCAGAGCAGTGCTCGTGCCTGATGCCTTCGGGCCGGGAACGCAGAGCAGTGCGCTGTGCGTAGTGACTCCACGCTAGGAGTGGAGCCAGCGTCCGCGTCAGCTCCGGACAGGCGGTCATTGCTAGCCTTCGCTGCCCCCGGCCACCCGAAGGAGCCCCGGATGCCTGATCCTGCTGAAGTGAGTCGAAGCGAGTCCCTCACGGCGGAGGAGTACGGCTCACTCAACCCCGGCTTGGAACTCATCCCGGTGGCGGGCCCGGCCAACGAGGGCCGCCACATCCACCTGACGGTTGACGAGCACGGCCGTCCGGTGCCCGGCCCTGGTGAGACCGCTCTCGAGCGGTGGGAGGCGCCTGCCAGTCTCCTCGTCGACTTCGACGACGAATCAGGCAATGGTCAGCTGATCGTCGGGTTCGCAATCGAGACCGCGGTGTGCCGACTGGTGATCACGGACACGAGACTCATCGGGACCGTTCATGCAGGATTCACTCCCAAGTGGGGAGTCATCGACGTCACCGGGGACCAGTCCGACGCCCCGGCGGTCCTCGGATTCTCCTGGCCCCTCGATGAGATCACCAACGTCAACGTCCACTGGGAGAAGAAGGCCTTCCGGGGGCGCAGGATGACCAGGACGCAGATCCAGGCCTCGCGCCCCTATTCCGTGATGTCGTTCGACGGGTCGGTCCCCACTCGGTGCGACGACGACTGGGTGGCCGACCCGGCGCTGAACGAAGGGGACGGTTACGCATTGCTCGGACGCGCCATCGTGACGGCCGCCGCCCGGTTCCGGTTGGATCGAGGGATCGCCGACAACCCTTCGTTCCTCGAAGCCCTCATCGCAGGGGAACGGATGGTCGCCGACACCCTCGAGTCGGCGCCGATGGAGGAGGGGCGGCTGATCGCCCACATGGGCATCCTGATGCCGGAGCGGTGAGATTGCCCCCGAGAGCCAGATGAGCGGAGGGGGTGGGATTCGAACCCACGGCCCGGTGTCACCGGGCAACCGCTTAGCAGGCGGCTCCTTTCGGCCTCTCAGGCACCCCTCCAGGACCTACATACCTCGGCTCATTGCGACCTCGTGCTGCTTCCTTCCTCGTCCGGCGAATCGAGCGGAGGGGGTGGGATTTGAACCCACGGTTGGGGATCACCCAACAACGGTTTTCAAGACCGCCGCATTAGACCGCTCTGCCACCCCTCCAGGTGAAAAGGAACCTCATGGAACGAGAAAAGGCGCCCATCTCGGGCGCCTCTCACATCCATCCGTATGCGCGCTGCGCTTACCGACCGATGGGAGTGCCCCCGGCTGAGGTGTAACTGGATGACGATCGACTGGTCACGGTCTCAAGATACCACGATGTGATGAGGGTGCATGGCCGTTCTTTCACTCCAGATCACTGGGTCATCCGCCCATCCACCTCGCCAAGGGAGAGGAAGGCCTCGACGGCATGGGGAGCGAACTGATGGCCGGCTTCGGCGGCGCAGATGCTCCTCGCCTGCGCCGGCTCGATCTGATGGCGGTAGTGGCGCGGCGTGGTCATCGCGTCGAAGGCGTCGGCGACGCTGATGATCAGCGCCCCCTCGGGGATCGCGTCCTCTGCCGCGCCGTCGGGATAGCCGTTGCCGTCCCAACGCTCGTGATGAGAGCGGACCCATGACACCTGATCGGGGTCGAGGATCTCGGAGACGATGCGCGCGCCGAGCTCGGCGTGCTGGGCGATGACCTCGCTCTCGGCGGGGGTCAGGGCCCCCTCCTTGAAGAGGATGGCGTCGGGGACACCGATCTTCCCCACATCGTGGACGAGTGCCGCCTCACGCAGGCGTTCAATGTCGGAGTCGCTCCAGAGCAGCACCCGGGCGATCTCCCCGGCCAACGCGCTCACCCGCTCCGAGTGCCGGTTGGTGTTGGGGTCCTTCAGGTCGATGGCGTGCGCGAGCGCACGCAAGCCGGCATGGCTGTGCGCGATGGGGGTGAGGCCGCCCGGCGGCCCCGCCTCGACCACCACGATGCCCCCTCCGTTGGAGACCGCCGTCTCGAGGGCCTTCTGCGCCCTCTCGACGATCCCGTCGAAGCCCTCCTCATCAGCCTCCCATCGGCTCAGCCCGACCGAGAAGACCGCATGGCAACTCATCGCGCGCGCTTCGAGGGAGAGCCGCTCGACCAGAAGCTCGATCCGCGCCAGCGGGGCGAGACCCCCGGGCGCATCGAGCACCATCGCCACGCGCGTAGGCGTGATCGCCACCCGGAGCGCGCTCGATCGGTCGGCTTCGCGCTCGATCGAGCGGCTCAGCTCGTTGACCGCGCTGGTTGTAGACCCCTCTTCGGGGGCGAAGTCGAAGATCGTCAGCCAGGCGTCCCCGGGCTGGCTCCTGCTCTGAAGGTGCGCGCGGACGGCATCGCCGAGAGGATCGCTGTCAGGGAGGGGTCCGCGCTCGGCCGGCGGTAGTAAGGCGCCGAGGACTGACAGTTCTGACCAGGAACGCATGTCCTCTGCATCGATGTCCGCCCCGCGGGCGAAGATCGCTCCCGAAATCTGACCGCCCCGGCGCAGAGGGACGCTGATCATCGCCACCTCACCATCTCCGCCCGAGAACTCCACGCCCTCCGCCGAGGGCATCATCTCCGCCATCCTGCCGGTCGCCGGCCAGTCCGGCGCCCCCTCACTTCTTCCGACTAGGATCGCCTGATCGCCGCTCGCCTCGAACAGGTACAGCGCGCTACCAGCGGGTGCGAGACTCGTAACCTCCTGGATGATGGCGCGACGAAGGGTCTCGAGATCGAACTCGCTTGCAGCCCGGGCGATCTCGATGATCGAGGTCTCCGATTCCGCGCTGGCTCTCATGCCCGGACTCCCGCAGACGGGACACTGTGAGCAGCCGGCGACGGGGGCACCTGCTGGTGATCGACGACCGCGCCGAGGCGCGCGAGGCGATCCGCGAGGTCACCCGGAGGGCCGGCTACGAGGTCACAGCAGTGGCCGACGGACGCGAGGGGCTGCGCCAGCTCTTCCAATCCACCGTCGACCTGGTGCTCCTTGATCTCGTGATGCCCGACATGACGGGCTGGGACCTGATCTCGGCGATTCGCGACATCACCGAGGTTCCGATCATCGTCGTCAGTGGACGGGATACCGAGCTGGACCGGGTGCGTGTCCTCAACGCCGGCGCCAACGACTTCCTCGCCAAGCCCTTCGGCAATCAGGAGCTGCTCGCACGGATCGCCGCCCGTCTGCGTGATCGCCGGGCTCACGTCGAGCAGCTCGAGCAGGTGTATGAGGATCGCTGCATCAGGATTGACTTCTCTCTCCGGGAGGTGCGGGTCCGCGGCAGTGAAGTGCTGCTGACCCGCCTGGAGTTCAAGCTGCTCGTCGCCTTGGTCCTCAGTAGGAGCCGGACACTCGGCCACGACGACCTTCTGCGAAGCGTCTGGGGGGAGTCGGAGGGATCCTCGACCACCCACGTGAAGACCTACATCGGCTACCTGCGTCGCAAGCTGGACGGCGTCGAGCCGGGCCTCGGAACCCGCCTGATCCTTACCGTCAGGGGCTTTGGCTACCGCTTTCAGCCGTGCGCGTCCGCCGACAGTCCCGCGGACTAAGCGGAAGCTCGAACCGCACACGCGCGCCCGGCTCCCCGGGACGGACCACGGACACCGATCCGCCGTGCTCACGCGCGACGAGCTCCGCAACGGCCAATCCGATCCCGAACTGACCGGAGGGCCCGTGCGCCCTGAAGGGCTCGAACATCTCGTTGGGATCCGCAGGGAATCCCGGCCCCTCGTCCCGCACCTCGACCCGGGCGTTCCCCTCGTGCCGGCTCACGAGCACCGACACCCTCCCGCCCTTGCCGGAGTGTCGGACCGCGTTCTCGATCAGGTTCGAGAGAAGCTGTGAGAGTCGGACGACGTTTCCGACCACTTCGATCGCCGTATCCCCATCGACGTCGATCTCGACCCCCTCGCGCGAGGCCAGCACCCGGATCTCCTCGACCTGCCGCGCGAGCAGGCGACTCATGCAGACGAACCGGGTCTGGCCCGCAATCGCTGCGGCGCCCCCCGCGTCCCAGGAGCGGCCGGTGAAGCTCTCGACCACTGAAGCAAGTCGGCGCTGGGCGATGAGCGCCGACTTGATCCAACGCCCCTGCTCCTCGCTCAGTGTCTCGGCCTGCTCGTCCATCAGCTCGAGGTAGCTCAGCGTAACGGCACACGGGTTCTTCAACTCATGCAAGAGAACGCGTATCTCGTCGTCGCGTGCACGCCGTTGCCAGAGGAAGCGGCCGGCGGCGCAAGAGGCCCCCGCCGTTGTCAGCAATAACAGACCGATGAGAGACGAATCTCTCTGGGGGTGTCGGATGAATCCGCGCAGGGGCGACATACTGGTGACGTGTCTCCGGTGAGTCCCCGGCCGGCGCGGTTCGGCTGGGGAGGTTGTCAGGTTCAGAGTCCTCGTCGTGCCTGCGTCCGGTGCCCAGGATCGCCCGGGCGATGAACGCTCCTTAGAGCAAACTACCTATCGCTCCCGGCTCCAGAAGTGGAAGCAACAGCGGGCGGGAGCGTAGCAGCGTGCCTGGCATTGTGACGCCCCCGGGGTTCCCGATCACCCGGCGCACAGACATACACAGTAAGGGCGTCCGGACTCACGCCGCCAGGATGGCGGCGGTGAGAGCGAACATCGACTCCTGACCCTCCTTCTCCTCGTCGCTGATGGCCTCGGTGAGCCCGGAGATCGCCAGTCCGATCTCCGTCTCCCGCGCGTCGATGCCGCGGTGGACATCGAGGACGGCGAGCGCGGTCATGGCTCGCGGGATCAGGACCGCAGCGACGCGCTCCTCGATGGTCCCGGCGAGGATCGGGATGATGACCTGGAGGCGGTCGGCGGACGAACCGAAGCGCGCGGCGCGGCCGATCCGCTGGATCAGCTGACGCGGCACCCACGGCAGGTCGTAGTTGATGACCACCGAGGCGCGCTGGAGGTTCAGGCCCTCGCGACCGGCCCCGGTCAGGATCAGGCAGTCGAGGTCGCCGCGCATGAAGGCGGCCTTGTCGGCCTCACGCTCACGCTCGGTGTCAGAGCCGGAGTAGGTGCCGCAGCGCACGCCCGCCTCGCGAAGGCCGGATGCCAGCGAGTCGCAGACACCCGAGAAGTCCGTGAACATGAGGACGGCCTCGCCGTTGCCGACCTGATCGACGATCAGGTTGATGATCTCGCGGCGCTTGGTACCGCCGGTCTTGACGGCGGGGTCGATCAGGCCGGCGTTGTCGAGCAGCGCCGCCCCGGCCGAGGATGAGTTCTTGACGGCCTGCGGGTCGCAGCAGGCGGCGCGGGCAAGGGTGACACCGCCGAGGACGGCACCGCGCGCGGCGCGGAGTTCGCTCTTGGCGATCTCGAAGTCGGGGCTGTCCGGGTCGAGGGAGCCTGCGGCCTCGACGGCGGCGACCAGGCGGTCATACATCGCGCGAAGCTCGTGCCGGGCTCCCTCAGCGAGCGCCTTCTCGGCGGGCTCGGGGTCCAGCAGAAGCGTCTGCGTGGTGATGGCGGGAAGCTGGTCGGCGATCTCAGAGCGGTCGCGGCGGAAGATGAACGGCCCGAGGGCGTCCCACATGGAGGCGACCGAGGCGGGCTCGGTTGCCACGAAGCGGCGCGAGAGGCGACGCTCGCCGTGGAACATCTCCTGCTCGTTGCGCGCCCAGGCACCGATGATCCCGAGGTCGTCCAGGCTCTTGTCGATCGGGGTGCCGGTCATCGCCACGGCCACCGAGGCGTGGTCGCGGATACGCCAGAGGGCCTTCGTGCGGCCGCTGCCGACTGAGTTCAGGATCGCTGCCTCATCGCAGCCGAGGTCGTCCCACTGACGCGCGCAGAGGGCGTCGGTGTTGCGGCGAGCGGCGTCGTAGCTGCAAATCGCGAGCAGCGGCTCGATGCCGGCCTCCTGCTCCGCGCGGGCGAGCGAGACCTCCAGATCGCCGGAGCGCAGCACCAGGACGCGGGCCTCGGGGAAGAACTTCTCGGCCTCCTGGCCCCACTGGCTGAGGACCGGCTTCGGCACGACGCACAGGCCGCGCCACTGAGGGATCGCAAGCCCCTTCTCGCGCCAGGCGGCGAGGCTCATGACGGTCTTGCCGGTGCCCGGCGCGCAGCCGTTGACGACGCCGATCGTCGTCGCCAGGTGGCGACCGACCATCTCCTGCTGGAAGGGGCGCAGCGCCTCGGGCAGCGTCTCGCAAGCCACCGGAGAGGCGACCTGGACCCGGGTGATGTCGGAGACGCGCGGGTCGAGGGCGACGAGCGCCGTCTCGTCCTGGCCGAGCGAGGCGAGCGTCTCGACCACGGCACCGGCGCCGACGACGCGGCTGTCGACCAGGGCACCGCTGCTGTTGTGCTGCGAGCCGAGGACCAGGCGCGCCATGCCCGGGGAGCCCGGGACGGCCATCGCGACGGCCACCCGACGCACGTTGCGCTTGATCGAGGGGAGGACCTTCTTCGGGTCGATGATGCGGAGGCCCTCGGCCTCAGCGGCCATGACCTGACGCAGCGCCACGTCGGCGCTCACGAGCATCGGGTCGGAGACCTCGCTCGGGCGCATCAGGTGCATGTTGGTCAGGCTGACGCCCTCGATCTCATCGAAGGCCCAGGTCCGCTTCTTGCCGGCGGAGTGGGCCGTGCAGATCCGGAAGAACAGTCGGCCCTTGGTCTCGCTCAGGTAGATCGCGCAGCGACGGAACGCGCCGGTCCCGTGGTTGCGCTGCGCGTTGAAGATGGCCCAGGTGTTGCCCGTGAAGGCGGCGGCACCGGCCGGGGTCTGCGTGACGATGTAGGAGACCTGGGACCCCATGTTGTGCGCGCGCTCGTCGCCGATCCCGTCGCGCTCGTTGCGCTCAGCGCGCTCAGCGGGGTAGAGCGTGATCGTCGGGATCGCCTCGATCACGGCCGCGAGCGGCCGGGGGCTGGCCTTCTCGCCGACGTTGACCGAGAAGCTGCGGCGGCCGACGGGCACGGCACCGACAGTCACCATCACCGCCTCGAACAGCGGGTCGACGACCGGGGTGATCTCGAAGGCCTGCTGGTCGAGGTAGTGCGCCGGGTTGCGAGCGTCGAAGCGGCCGGTCGGCGTGATCGACAGGGCCAGCGGCTGCAGGTCGCGCATCGCGTCGACGCCCTTGGCCTTGATGGCCTCGTCGATCAGCGCCCGGTGCGACTTGGTGACCTTCGCGGAACGTGCCATCTGTGTCTCTCCCCCGCCTTCGCTGTCGTCTCGAATCTCCGGCCCGACCCGCGGCCACAGGTTCAATGTCCGACATCGCACGGCGAGTGCATCTCGTATCGCCCGTGAATCTCAGCGCGCCCGTCTCTCGCGCGCGCACGAGGCGGACGCGCTCACTGGAAGGCGAGAGGCCAGCGGCCGCTGACGGCGGTCCTGGCAGTACTGATGGGTGGAGATCCACCTCGAGGAACGAAGGCTGCCTGGCCTCCGGGGGAACGGGCGGGCGCCCTCTCACACTCGCGATGTGCTCAGCGTTCGACTGGCCGGTGTCAGTGTGCGCTTCCACGACACGGTGCCTGACGCCGTCCTTCTCGAGGGCTTGGGCGCGCTTCTCCTGGGTCTGCCGGAGGTGCTTCGAGCGGCGCCTCGAAGCCTCAACTTCCTCCGCTGCCCCCATCGCAACCGACCCTCCGGCGCCCCCGCCGCGCTGGGGGGCTTCCGCTCACAGGCCTGGTACGACTACCGCGGTGGTGCCTGGTTCAAGGTGGGCGCGCGGATGCACCTTGTGGAGCTCGATGAGAACCAGCTCGAGCACGAACTCGCGCACGCCGCCGGAGGGCACACGGGCGGCCCGCCGGCCGGTCGTCGGGCCGCATGGACCCGCGCCCGCGCGGACGACGCCAGGATGCCGGGGGCCCCGGTCTGCCCCGGGCGGAGCCCCTACGCGGTGAGCATTCTCCTCACCGGAGGACCGTGGATCACCGACTACGCCGAGCGCCTCGGAGAGCATGAGGACTGGGCCGATGCCGTGGCGCTGTATCGCTGGGAGCAGCGCCATGCGCGCCCGGTCACCGCGGGTGCCTCGTTCGGTGAGCTCTGGCCCGCCCGCGCCGCCCTTCTGCGCTCCTGGCTGGGCGCCCCGGCCCTCCCGGCCCGCTTTCCTTCCAACGAGTGCCTCCGGCAGGATTCGAACCTGCGACCCACCGCTTAGAAGGCGGTCGCTCTATCCCCTGAGCTACGGAGGCGCGGGGCGCGCCGGCAGATCGCGGCGCCGGGCTGCAGCGCCTCAGCACCGTCATACGCTGTCTGTGAGACACCGCGCGTCTCTCGTGCCCAGATCCCAGGAAAGGAGAGGACCCGCGCGCGGACCGCTTCCCTACTTCCCCGCGAGCGCCTTGGCGATCGTCGCGTGCACGGCTTGGTCAAGAGAAGAGACGACGCCCGGGTCGACCTCGCCGTTGAGTCTGGCGATCGGGCAGACGATGTAGCCCTGGGCGAGGCTTCCGATGATCCGCGATCCCGCGGGGCCGTGGGTCCAGTGGTGCAGCGCGGTGTAGGCGCACACGTAGGCGTCGATCTCATCCTCGGCGCGGTCGAGGTCGGCGCCGCTCGTTGCCGTCTCGATGGCGGCCCTCAGCTCATCCCAGCATGGTCCAGCCACCTGGAGCGGCGGCGAGGCGCCGGCGAGGCCTTCGATCAGATCCATCAGCACCGCGAACGCCTGGCGGCGCGACTCGACCGTGCGGCCGGCCGAAGACTTGTACTTGAGTGTTTTCGGGAGGTCGAAGAGGACGACCTGGGCCGGGTGGGGATAGACCTCGATCGCCCGCCGCACGAGATCACCAGGGGCGATGTCAGGGTCCATGTCGAGGCCGAGAGCCGCGGCGAGGTGGGCGCCCCGCGGACCGTTCACGAACGAAGGGAGCCCGCTGTTGGCGCTGTGCGCTCCGGCCTCTCTGGACGACATCCACCTGCTGATGACCGACTCGCAGAACCGGCGCTTGGATGCGTTCGGGACGATCAACGGCGCGTCGATCCCGACCAGGCAGGGCCCTTGGGTCAGGGGGCTGAGCCACTCGAGGATCTGATCGTCGGTCTTCAGTTGAGCCGAGTCCACCACCTGGCCGTTCACGACCGCGCAGACACCCGTCCCCGCGTTCTGCCCCCAGGCCAGGTCGACGCCGATGAAGGTCATGGCCGACGATGCGGCTGAGTGCGCGACCGGGGTGGGAGCAACGGGTGCGAGGGTGGCCACGGGGAGATCGAGATCCCCGGCCCAGCCGGGCGCCTCGTCATCGGGGCCGTCCGGGCCCGCGAGTGGCGGCTCGGCGGCGAGATCTGTCCAATCGCCGCGGTGGCTCTCGGGGATCAGGCCGTCGTCGCCGACCGGGATGCCGTCGGCGCGCAGCCGCTCGATCCAGTGCTGACGCCCTGAGCCGAGCGAGCTGATGAAGACCTCCCCGAGACGCCAGTCGTTGGGGACGAAGTGGCTCGCGCAGGCGAACGACGGGTTGCCGCGCGCCGCCTGCGCGATCGCCTGCCCGCCCCGCCGATGTCCGTAGACCGCCATGGAGAGGTCCCCATAGCGGTACACGAGGCCGAACCGGCCCCGGGCCGCCGCGGCGACGATGTCATCGGGACCTGGCACTGAGGGGCATCCTAGTGCCCCTCGAGCGTCCCCGGCAGGATTTGAACCTGCGGCCTCCGGTTTCGTAGACCGGCGCTCTATCCACTGAGCTACGGAGACAAGGATGGATCAGGGGGCTCCACCGTGCGAGCGCGCCAGCGGTGGAGCAGGAGAGATCTAGGAACATTTCTTGGAACTCACGGTGCGCAGCCGGCTGGCGGCGAACCCGCGTCCTTCCGCGTAGAAGCGCCGCAGAACCGCACATCCATCGTGTTCTTGGTGAGGCGATGCCGAGGGGGCCTATCCCGCGGCCTTCCTCTAGGTGAGTTCCAAGAACTCCGAGATCCCCTCCGCCACAGGCTTCTGGGGAGACTCGGCGAGGGGCCCACTAGAATTGCATGACGGGTGAACGCGGATCCACGGCATCCCGGTGAGAGGGCTCACGAGCTCTCGCGCGTCGGCCGCCGGCCCGACATTTGTCGCTCACCTGGTTGAGCGCGCACCCGCGAGACCCGGCTCCGTTGCGTCCCGGGCCTGCCACAGGCGATTGCACAGCTCGACCGGGGCGGAGTTCTTAGAAGTAGCGTCTGGAAACAAGCTGATGCGCCCGGCAGGATTCGAACCTGCGACTTCCGGCTCCGGAGGCCGGCGCTCTATCCACTGAGCTACGGACGCGCGAACTCGCAGGCATCAGCCTACGAGGTGTGAGTGAGCGCCCCTGGCAGGAATCGGACCTGCGACCTCCGGCTCCGCAAGCCGGCGCTCTATCCACTGAGCTACAGGGGCATGCATCGTGCAAGCGACCCCCTCCTTGTCGGAGGGCATCTGAGTGATCGGAACGCCCGGGCTCGAACCGGGGGCCCCCGCCTCCCAAAGGCGGTGCGCTACCAACTGCGCCACGTTCCGTCGTGAGTGAGTGAGACCGCCTAGCGGCGGGCCAGCCGGAGGGTGGCGCAGGAGGCCGCGGGGCCCGGGGCGCCGGCGACGACCCGGGTGCTGACGCAGAAGCGCAGGGTGCGCCCGGCGGCCAGGCGGCGGGGGACCTTCCAGGTGACGGTGTACTGCAGGTCGGCGCGCGCGGGGCCGGCGGCGGTGCGGAGCCGGGCGATCACGCGGCCGCCGGAGCGGATGACGATCTGCTCGCGGGTGGTCTCGCCGCGGCCGAGGAGGCGGTAGCGGAGGCGGGCGACGGTGCCGGGGCGGGCGCGGCCGGCCAGGGCGCGGACCCGCGGGGCGGCGCGGACGGCGGCGGGGGCCGCGACGGCGGCGACGGGTGCGGCGGTCGCCGTGTCGATCCAGTCGGCGACGGCGGCGACGCGGGTGTAGACGCCGGGCCGTCCGGCGCGGCCGCAGCCGACGCCCCAGCTCGTCACGCCGATCAGCAGGCCGGTGCCGTCGCGGAGCGGGCCGCCGCTGTCGCCGGAGCAGGTGTCGACGCCGCCCTCGGGGCGGCCGGCGCAGAGGGCGAGGCGGGCGCTGTAGGCGCTGCCGAGGTAGCGGGCGCAGCGGGAGGTGCCGAAGACCGTGACGGGGGCGGAGAGCAGCGACGTGGAGCCGATGGTGTCGGTCTCGGAGCGGGCGCCCCAGCCGGCGATCTCCCCGGCGCGGTCCACGTCGGCGGCGTCCTGGCCGGCGCGGGCGAAGGCGGCCACCGGGGCCGAGCTCGGCGTGGCGAGGATCAGCACCGCCGCGTCGGCCCCGTCGCCGGGGGCGCGGTAGGTGGGGTGCACGCGGATCGCGGCGACCGCGATGCGCTCCCCGGCGCCGGCGAGGTCGGTGGCGCCGGCGATCACGTCGATCTCGGCGGGTGCGAGGGCCAGTCCGTCGGTGACCACGCAGTGGGCGGCGGTGAGGACGGCGGTCGGGCCGATGAGGGTGCCGCCGCAGACGGCGCCGGCGGCGGACGGGGTGCCGGCGGGCACCAGCGCGACGATCGACGGCCAGACCCCCGCGGGGGCGATCGTGCCGCCGACGATCATGGAGTCCACGCGGTCCTCGCCGGCGGCCGGGGCGGCGACCGCGCCACCCGCGAAGAGGAGGGCGAGGCCGGCGGCGACAGCGGCGGCGCGGGGCATGTGGTTCCTCGGCATGCCCCCAACATCCGACGCCTCAGGTCAGCCGACGCGGCCGGGGAGAGAAACCTTTAGAAACCTGCACCTGCGCGCCCCTCGCGGCGCACCGCGTTCCTTCCAACTGATCGGGATGGCCGGACTCGAACCGGCGACCTCTCGTCCCCCAGACGAGCGCGCTACCAACTGCGCCACACCCCGCTGTGGGGGGCCGGTGGAGGCGCCCCCCGAAGCGGCGGGAGCTCCAGGCTCCCGCCGGTCCTGCCACCGCTCATCGCAAGGCGGTGAGTCGGGATGGGCGGATTCGAACCGCCGGCCTCTCCCTCCCGAAGGGAGCGCGCTACCAGGCTGCGCTACATCCCGCCGCGGGGACCCTGGGGTCCCCCACTGGCCGTCGCGGGCGCGCTCCCCACGGCCTCTAGCCCCGCCTGCCTGCCGCGAGCGGTGGATGACCAGATTCGATCGGCCCTGACCTCGTCGAGCTGCGTTCCGAGCAGGCGTTCGGGGCGCCGGCCCTTGGTGCCCGCCGTCTTGGACCCTCGGTGAGAGACACGGCGGGGTGACACGGGTGGAAGACTCCGGGAGGGATCGAACCTCCGACCTTTGAGTTATGAACCCAACGCTCTACCGACTGAGCTACGGAGCCACTGGGGGAGGACGCGATCGACGCCTTCTCCACATGTGTGAGTGTGTGAGCGGTCCTGGAGGGAGTCGAACCCCCGACGGTTCGCTTTAGGAAAGCGACGCTCTATCCACTGAGCTACAGGACCAACGATGCTGCGGGTGGGTGTCATATCCGGCCTTCACGAGACGGCGGGATCGTGTGAGTCGGAGGGCCGCGATTCGAGAGTCGCCCGCCGGCGACCGGTTGCGCCATACCATCGCCGGATGGCCTTCCCCGCTGACACGCTCCTGATCTGCTCCGCCCATCGGCGCTCGCGTTGATCTCCCGGATGCCCGGCGCAGTCCGTCGTGCCGGACGTGATGAACGACTGGCGATCGTCGATCACCTCGATGAGCTGCGCCGGCGCCTGATCATCAGCGCCCTCGTTCTCGTCGGAGCCTTCGCCGCGGCCTACGGATTCCGGGACCAGCTGCTCGAGCTCCTGGAGGCTCCCCTCCCGCAGGAGTTCCGGGACAGCGGCCTGATCACCCTGTCGCCTACCGAGCCGTTCTTCACGACGCTGAAGGTCTGCTTCTGGGCCGCGATCATCGCCTCGGCGCCGGTCTGGCTCTACCAGCTCTACGCCTTCGTGATCCCGGCGCTCCACGAGCAGTCGCGGCGCTCGATGCTGCTCGTCGTCGCCGGCGCCTCGTCGCTGTTCCTGGTGGGAGTCGCCTTCGGCTACTACCTCGTCCTGCCGGTCGCGCTCGAGTTCCTGCTGAACTTCGGTGGAGACAGCTTCCAGACCGAGGTCCGGGCCGGCGAGTACTTCGGCTTCGTGACCACGATGATGCTCGGCACCGGCCTGATGTTCGAGGTCCCGGTCGCGATGCTCGCGATGGCGCGGATCGGCGTGGTCTCCGCAGAGCTCTTCGTCCGCCACTGGAGGATCGCACTCGTGCTGATCGCGGCCTTCGCTGCGATCCTCCCGGGAGGCGACCCGTTCAGCATGGTGCTCCTGATGGCGCCCCAGATCCTGCTCTACGGCCTCGGCATCCTCCTCGCCAGGCGTTTCGGCCGCCCGCCGATCTGGCAGCGCGAGGACGAGGGCGACGAGGCTTGAGCGTGGGTGCGACCGTGGCCTGGGTCATGCGACGAAAGTCGGCTGCTCTACCAAGCTGAGCTATACCCCCTCGAGACGGTGATGGGGGCACCAGGCCTCGAACCTGGGACCATCCGATTACAAGCCTCGGCGGAGGACGACTCCGCGTCTTCGCCCGTCGGCACTGCTCTTCACTGAGCTACGAGGCTGGCCTGGGCACCGAGGTCGCGCGCCGCCGCCGCCGGGCGCCGCGCGTGATTTACTTCGGTGCCGACGAGAGTCGGCTGCTCTACCAGCTGAGCTATACCCCCTCGAAGTAAGTGAGTGGGGGCAGCAGGGATCGAACCTGCGACCTTCCGATTACACGTGATCGCGCCCCTCTCACACGAGGGCCGGCCGATCAAGGGGGCACCAGGAGTCGAACCTGACTCTTCCGGGCCCGTTGCCCGGCAGCTCTGCCAACTGAGCTATACCCCTACGAGCGGAGCGTGTTGCTCCGATGATGCGTTCCGCACTACAAACAAGGCTCCCCGGGCAGGATTCGAACCTGCGACCTTCGGAGTAACAATCCGCCGCTCTGCCGGCTGAGCTACCGGGGATCAGTGACGCTGGCAGGCAGCGTCGATGTCATTCACGAACATGAACCGAGAGGGTTTCGAACCCCCGACCTCCCGCACGTCACGCGGGCGCTCTCCCACTGAGCTACCGGTCCAGGAAAACGGGCCAGGCGCGGCCTCCTAGGTTCTGTCTGTGCCTCTCCCGTCCTCTCGGTTTGGAGCCCGCTGGCCGATCCACTCCCCTGCTCGCCTCAGCAGGATCAATGTGGACGCGGCGGCTTTCTCCCTACGGGGGGCCTCTCTTCAGGTGCTTCGGGTCTGTCTCAGGAGGTCTGGCTCTCTTTCGGTGGGGGTTCGAGGTTGTTTCAGGGCAACAAAAAGGGCGGCCATTTGGCCGCCCCGGTGGTTCCTCTGGAGATCGTCCTCGAGCTAGCTCGAGAGGAACTCCTGTCGGAATCCGGGGCAGGCGGGGGCGACCGGCCGCTTGGAGCGGACGGGCATGGGTCGCGGATTCCTTCTGTCACCGGTGGAGGTCATCGCCAAGAACGTAGCACCTCCGTCAAGGCTTGCATGCGAACTCGTTGGAATAGGTCTCACACGAGCTCGAGACAGGGGCGGCGGACGTTGGCGCCGTCACCGACGTGATCGCTCTTCGTGTCTGGGTTTACACGGGCCACGACCGTCGCCGTTCACCTCGGTTGTCCGGCGACCGTGTCAGCGGAGAAACGGCTATGCCCGAGGCCTCGCTGCCTAGCGTCGCCCTGTCCAACAACCAAGGAGACACCGTGGCACCTCTTGGAATCATCCTGATCATCATCGGAGCCGTGCTGCGCTTCGGCCTGACGACCGCGGTGGAGGGCGCTCGCCTGGATGTGATCGGGCTGATCCTGATGATCGCCGGCGTCGTCGCCCTCATGGCGGGCGTGCTCACGAGCGAGCGGTTCTCGCGCACGAAGACCCGGGAGCGCACCGAGGAGGGTCCGAACGGCAGCGAGCGGGTCACCGAGACCAAGCGCGGCCTCTGAGGTCCGGGCGGGGCTGACTCAGTTCCCGTCGTCAGACTGAGGGGCGACCGAGCATGATGCTCGGCCGCCCCTCAGTCGTTCTCGTACCCGAACGGTCGGGGCAGGCGAGGCCAGCTCCGAGTCCGCCCGCCCGCCGCCCCTGAGCTCTACCGGAAGATGACCCTCGCCCGCGAGATCCCGAGCGGGCGCCCCTTCGCTGTGAAGCGCATCTCGAGGATGTAGCGGCCGGTGGCGACCCGCGCCGGACGTCGGTAGGTGATCGAGACGGTCCGCGGCCCGGAGGCGCTCACTCGGCCGATCCCGATCGACCGTCCCTTCCCGACAAGACGCAGCTGCAGGCGCCCGGCGGTGGGCAGGCGGACCCTGGTGGTCAAGAGCCGGGCCCGGGTCCTGACCCGGAGGGCCTTCGCCTTGATCGGCTTCTTCGCCACGACACGCTGGGTCGGTCCGGTGAACTGCGCCGAGAGAATCCGCAGGCGCCACCGCGTGACCGCCGGCAGAGTCCCTGATGACGCCGCCAGGTGAACCAGGGCAGTACCCGAGGCCGGGACCTCGAAGTCCACGATCCCCGTCACATCGGCGTTGACGAAGTTGTTGTTGTTGATGCGCTGATCGCTGTCGTCTCGGACACTGACGTTCGTCGTCCCGACGATGGACGAGAGCTCGAACGACGCTTTCGTTCCGGGAGCGAGCTTGAAGTAGAGGATGTCGGTGTCGTTGCTGGTCTCGAAGCCGCCCTCATAGACGGTCGCGGCGGCCAGGGGTCCGAACGCCTGCGCGGGGATGTCGTTGGGCTCTGGAGTGGCCACGCCAGGGAACGCCGGAAGCGGGGTCGGGTCCAGGGCGTCGGTCGGACCCCCGGTCGGGTCGGTGATCGTGACCCTGTAGGCGCAGCCCGGCGTTTCGTTATCGCCCCCGTTCACCCTCAACTGGTAGAGCTGACTCGGACCGCCGAAAACGCCTGGCGTCGTAATGGTCTCCGAGTCCGAGGTCACTCCCGGGTAGGTCTCACCGGTGGAGATCAGATTACCCTCGATACGTTCTGAGAGGCGAAACCTGACCGAGCGGAACCCTCCGGTGGTGCAGCTAGGGCCCGGGTTGGTGACCTCGTAGTTGATCCTCACCTGGCGCTGGGGACGTAGCTGGAGGAGGAAGAGGTCGACGTCTTCCGAGACCTGGATCGCGCCCGTCAGGCCCTCGGGCCCGACCGGACCGACTGCCTGGAAGGCGTTGTCGTTCGGCTCTACCTCCGCGGTCGGCGCCCCGGTCGCGATCGCCGGCGCCAGCGCGATCATCCCGGCTCCGATCCCGAGTGCGGCGAGGTGTCGCCACCCCCGCCTCATCGCGGGTCGCCGAGGGCTCGAGAGCATCGTCATCATCTCACCGGTCTCATCGTCGTTGGCTGCAACCCAGGCAGCTCGATCGGAAGGAGCGCGCAGATACTCCTATCTCGCGGGGACGGAATCTACTCGCCGGATGGGGAGTATCAGGTGGCCGGCCAAGACCGGATTCACCTCTCCCCTGATCGACGTCGTCCACGGATCAGCCCACATGACAGGTCGAGGGGGATGCGCCGGCCCGCCGCGCCTGGTGGGAGCGCGACTCACCGCGGCGGGATCGCGCTCATCACGGGAGGAATCCCGCCAGAGCGGGGGCTCGGAACGACCTCGGCGAGATCGTATGGGACATCCGCTCGCACACGCGAGGTCGCATCTACCTTCACATGATGGCGAGGGGAAGACGAGCCACTGACAGCGTCGCCTCGTTGAGAGCCGGGGCCGCCTTTCCAGCGCCTCGTCAAGAGATGTTCGAATCGGTGCTGTGCGTCCAGATCCAGAGCCTCGCCGACCTCTTGGTGGAGCAGCTGGGCCTGCCGGGCCGGATCGTCGTCAGCCATCCGGGCTGGCTCGATCAGCTCGTCGCCGACCGCCGGCTCCAGCGCGCGGAGGATCCCGCCCTGGCCCCGGTGACCATCACCTGGATGGCGGCCTACGCCCTTGAGGCCCTCCTGCCTGTCGACCGGCGCCCGGACCTGCTCCCGCTGCTCGCGATGATGGCCGATGAGCACCGCGCGGGCCTTGAGGGAGAGGAGCATGAGCACCATCGCCGGTGCCTCGCCCAGGTGCTCGAGATCCAGGCGGACCCGCGCCTGCTGGGTGCGCGCGCTCGGGAGGACTTCGAGATGGACGAGGGCTCGGGCCGTCTCGGTGCGCTCGTCGGGTCATGGCTCGATGAAGCCATTGCCTCCGGCGATGACCAGAGCGCCCGCCGGATCGGGGCGACCTTCTGGCGGATGTGGGGGCACCCGGAGCGCGCCGCGTCCATCAGCACGATGAGGGCAAGGGACCTCGACCGGCTGCGCCTCTACCTGCGCGCCAGCGACTATCTCGACGACGGTCTCGGGACCTCGGTGTCCTGCCTGCGCCGCATCGGAGATCTGCGGGAGGCAGAGCTGGACCGGCTCTGCCTGAATCGGCTCGCCGGCGACCGGCACGCGCGCGCCATGGCCGAGGCTCCTGGCCTTGCCATGTCGATGACGCAGCTGGGGGTGGCGAAGACCGAGGCCGACTGGGAGCAGCTGATCACCCACATGATCCGCTACCCGGAGCTCTTTCGCGCAAGCAGCCCCGGCGCGCCCGAGGGTGACTGCCTGAGCGTCAAGGTCAGCCCGGCCGCTCTCGACCGCGTCCGGCGACGTTTCGCCGGCCACCGGCTCGACGGGAAGCTGCTCCTGATCACCGAGCCCGCGAGCGAGCAGGAGGCCGCGCCGCTCTCGCTCTGCCTCGCCTACCGGATGGAGGGACATCACGGGGGTCGGGCGCACGCGCTGCAGGCGGTCTGTGAGATCGGAACCGCCGGCCGCGACGATGATCTCGAGGACGCCCTCGTCCCCCACCTGCCCGACGCGGATGAGCGGGCGGCGGTGCTGGCGTCCCGGGTCGACCTGACCCGACGGCTGGAGTGCCGTGACCGCGGGCCTCTGCGCTGCGCGGATCCGGTCTCCTCCCTGCCGGACTTCCGGATCGAGGACACCTGCTCTCACCGGCACGCCACCATGGAGCCACTCGCGGACATGTCGGGTCTGCGGGTCCACTGCCCTTCCTGCCGGCGCCCGCAGATGGCCGTGGTTCCCGCTCACCGGCTCCCGAACGATCCCTCTCACCCCCACTACGACCTCCGCTCGAGGGCTCTCGACTCGCCGCGAGCTCTCGCGGCGTACATCAGGGGCGAGCGGGCGGCGGCTCTGATCCTCGGACTGACCCCTCCGGGAGAAGAGCTCGAGGACCAGGAGGCCCTGCGCTTCCTGATCCGGCGCGACGGGATCAGCTCCCAGTCGAGCGCCGACCACCTGGCCAGCGCCGCGGCCCCGGCGCCCAAGCGCCGAGAGATCTCCGTGTCAGAGCTCATCCGCGCGGGCCGGCGCACACTTCGCACGGCGTGAGGGCTGATCCGCCCACTATGGGCGGCGTGATGGATGAGACCCCGCCCTCCCGCGAGCGCGACCCGAGGATCGACAGGTTCGTCGAGATCTGGATCTACGCGCTGTTGCTTGCCCTTCTGATGGCCTTCGGCCTGGCCGAATGGCTCGAAAACACGAGCGAGAACGGCGCGCTGATCATCCCGCGGGTCGGGCTCGGGATGCTGATCGCCCTCCCGGTGGTGCTGGTCCTCGGCCTGCGCCACATCGCCCGCAGGCCCCGAGAAGCCGAAGACGGCGACGAGGGCTCGGCGTGACGCGGCCCCGGATCACGATCGTCACCGACGGCGCCTGCTCGGGCAACGGCACCGCGCGCGCCCGCGGAGGCTGGGCGGCCATCCTCGTCGGGCCGGACGGACGCACCAAGGAGCTCTCGGGGGCCGAGGCTCCGACCACGAACAACCGCATGGAACTGCGCGGGGTGATCGAGGGACTGCGCGCCCTGAAGGCCGGCTGGCCCGGCGAGATCCAGACCGACTCCGCGTACGTCGCGGACGCCATCACCAAGGGCTGGATGGCCGGCTGGAAGCGCCGCGGCTGGAAGAAGTCCTCGGGTGAGCAGATCAAGAACGAAGATCTCTGGATGCTCCTGGACGAGCAACTCACCGCGCATCCGGATCTGGTCATCACCTGGGTCCGCGGCCACAACGGACATCCGATGAACGAGCGCGCGGATCGCCTCGCCGTCGAGGCCGCCGCGCACGGGCCCCGGTAGTTCTGACCATCGCCGGATGCCAGTCCTAGACTCGGTCCACGATGTCACGAGGACGCGCGACCAGGACCGGAAGAACGGGCAAGAGCCTAGCTGACGCACCGCTTCCCGTGGTCGACGCCCGGCATCTCACGGCCCAGGAGCTCTCGGATCTCGACAGCGAGTCCTTCGCGGGTCAGACCCTCACTCTCCACCGCTCGGCGATCCGCTTCGTCGTCGGCGATCGCCTTCCCGCCTACTCACCTCTCGGCCTCGACGTGATGGAGGACTGGGATGAGGTGAGCACAGGAACCTCCGGGGGCGCCGGAGAGGACTCCCCTCCCGGCTCCTGGGCCCTTCGGACCGACTTCACCGCCGGGGTCGGCGCCGTCGCCCTCTTGAGCGAGGGCGACATCCACTCCTACTGCTCCTGCGGGCGCCTGCCATGCGGCCACGAAATCGTAACGAGCCAGCTCGCGCTCGCCCTGGCGACCACCGGCTGGACAGGTCAGCCCGCGCTTGCCGCCCTGGTCCAGGACTCGATGGACGACAAGCAGCGGCGCATGGACCTCCTAGCCGAGGTCTGCGATCACCTCGCTCGCCCGCTGGGGCGCAGCGACAGGTCAATCATGCTCGGCTCCCCCATCGCCCGACGTCGTGCCTCGCCGATCCTCGGTCGGCCGCTCGTCAGCCCGACAAGCACCCGCCTCACCATGGCCCAGGTGATCGCCCGCGGGCGCCGCTGACACGTCTATCACCGGTAGCTGAGATCTCAGCGCCGCCGGCGAGGCGCCGCATACCTTCGTGTTCCGAGCGTTCTATTCCGCCGAGACCACGAGAGGCAACCGGATGTCAACCAGCAAGAACTTCGACCTGAAGGCCGCAACGCGATCGCGGACGATCACCCGCCGCAGCGGCGTGCGCGACCAGCACGAGCAGATGCTGGCGAACCACGACCAGCACTGCGGCCACCTGCGCGTCGCCGGCCGCCCGGTCAGCCGGGTCGAGCTCTACCGCAAGTCCGCCCCGGCCGTCTGAGCGACACGGTGGCTGACCCCGCCCCTGACCGCCTCGCCGAGGTGGAGGCCCACTTTGCTTCAGTGACGGCCGAGCACGTCATGGAGATCCTCCACGACGAGGGTCTCTACCGGCATGTGCGCTTCGCCCGTCCGCGAACGGCCATGTACCACTACGACCTCGTGACCTGGCCAGGCCACCTGGCGATCTCCGGCGACTGCGGGAACTTCGTCTTCAGCAGGCTGCGCGACATGTTCGAGTTCTTCTCCGAGGGTTGCATCAACCCGTACTACTGGTCGGAGAAGCTCGTCAGCCCATACGGCCGAAACGGCGTCCTCTCATTCAGCGAGGACGCCTTCGCAACCTCGGTCCGTGAGTGGGCAGAGCAGCAGGAGGACGGAGAGGTCAGATTGGCCGCGCTCCGGATGATCGACCAGGAGCCGGTGAGCGCAGACGAGGCCGGTAGCCTCCTGCGCGCGTTCGATGTCAAGGGCGTGCGGATCCAGGACTACTGGGAGTGGGAGATGCGCGACTACACCCACGAGTTCCTCCGGGCCTGCGTCGCAGTGCGGACAGGCGTCGCCGCCTACCGCGCCGGCGCGACCCCGCAGGCCGCCGGGGCCGCACCCTCAGGCTAGGCCCTCCGGCCCCCCAACTTTGGGATCAGTCGGCTGACCCGGCTGCCGTTGCCGGGGCGCGCGCCATCGACGCCAGACGACGCTCGGCGGCCTCTGTGAGTTGCAGGCCCCAGACCTTGACGCCGTCGAGCCTGGTCGGGCCCGTGAGACAGGAGGCCTCACCGAGCAGCTTGATCTTGTCGACCGTCTCCGGGTCAGCGCAGACGCGCTCGTCATCTTCGGAGCGACGGTGCGCATCGAAGGCGGAGAGACTCGCGAAGTGCGCGTCGCAGGCGCAGCAGTGGAAGCGGCAATTCATCGTCGGCATGCCCTAGAGGATACGACGCCTGCCTCACTGCAGACTCCGTTTCGTGCTTGCACCATATGTAAGCGAGACCCGCGCATCAGGACAGATGCCGCTCCTACCGTCGGTCGGTGTCAGCCTGGCAGCACACACTCTCCCAGTGGGAGGCTGGCACGGACCGGGCTACGCGACGGCGCCAGGGTTCGTTCTGGACTCCGCCGGCCGTCGCCGATGCGATGGCCAGCTGGGTGGCGGAGATCTCACCCGTCTCGGTGCTCGACCCGGCGGCCGGCGCCGGCGCCCTGCTCGCCCAGGTGGATGGGAACGTCGAGCGGCTGCAAGCGGCCGAACCCGACCCTGTGCTGCGTCGGGTGCTGCGGGAACGGTTCCCCCGCCTGGAGTTGCTCAGCGATGCCAGGGACTACCTGAACGGGGAACGATTCCCCGCGGTCACCATGAACCCGCCGTTCATCGCCCATTCGCGACTCGCTGACAAGGCTCTCTGGCACGAGCTCGTGGCAGAGAGAGGTCTGGATCTGCCACGCACGAGCAACCTCGCCGTGATCATGATGCTCCTGTTCGCCCGGAGCCTTGAGCCAGCCGGCAGGCTGGCCGCCCTGGTGCCGACTGAGGTGCTCCAGACGGCCGGCGCCGGCCCGGCCAGGCAGGCCTTACTCTCGAGTGGGCTGAGGAGCGTCGCCGACCTTGAGGACCGGGGGCTCTTCGGCTCCACGGTCGCCTCCACCGCCTGTCTGCTCCTGTTCGAGGAGGGCTATGACGGGCCGGTCAGTTTCGGCGCCGGGACGCCCGAGAGCCTCCAGGACTGGCCGGCCTTCGAGGGCCGGGCTCGTCGCATCGATCGCCAGGGCCTCGACCCGTCGGCCAGATGGCGCCCCCCGGACCCTGTGCGCCGCTCGACGCCGGGTTCCCTCGGTCTCATCCCGCTCTCAGATCTCGTCTCGGTCAGGCCGGGGACGATCACCGGCAGCAACGCCTTCTTCCTGGTCTCCCGGGAGGAGGCCGAGCGGGCCGGCCTCACGGAGTACCTGCGCCACTGCCTCGTTCGTCCCCATCAGCTACCGACCCCCTTCGTGCATCCGGTGCACGCGGCCGAGGCCGCCACTGATCGCTCGAGGCGACACTGGCTGCTTGTGATCCCTCCCGAACCGTCGGACTCGGCGATGCGCCACCTGGAGGAGCACGGGGGCGAGGTTCGCCTGCGCGCCACGGCCCGCGCTCGCTCGCCCTGGTGGTCCCAGGAGAAGCCCTCGCAGATGCACCTGGCGGTCGGGAACTTCCGCCGAGGCGACTACCTGGTCTGCGGCTTCTGGGATCAGGGCCTGGTGCCCGTCACCTGGGCGGCTATCCCGAACCGCCTGGCATTGCCCGAGGGCGAGCAGCACCTGCTCTCCCCCCTCCACGCGCTCCTTTGCAGCGCGCGCGGGCAGAGCTGCCTGCGCGCGAACGAGCGGCACGCCGGCTCGGGTCTCTACACCCTCCGCTCGGGGGCGCTCAAGCAGGTGATGGTCCCGGACCTCCGCCGATTGCCCGACTGGCGGCTCGCCCAGATCGCTGACCTGAACGATCAGCGCCTCGGGTACGCGCTCAGCGGCAACTCCGCCGAGGCGCAGGCGCGCCAGGACGAGCTGGATGCTCTCTTGTCCTCCTGCTGATCGGGCCAGGGGGCGCTGGCCCGATCAGACCGGCATCGCTCAGCAGTAGACGCTCGGCAGGATCGGGAAGCTCCAACGCGGGCCCACCGACCCCTTCCAGCTCAGCCGCTGGTAGATCTTGACGCTCCGCCCGCTGCCCTCACAGCCATAGGTGCGTTGAGCGTCCAGACGGAGCTTCACCGCAGTCCGGGTGCAACCGGTGGTGCCGAATCCACCGCAGTTGGTCTGCACGGCGGAGGCCTCGGCGCGGCGTGTCCCCCAGCCAGTCCACCGGAGCCCGGTGTGCCGCAGCACGATGCCGCCGCGTGACGCCTTGATCGTGATCGAGCGAGGCTTGACGACCAGGCGCTGGTCGTTGCGCAGGTCGATCGTCGAGCCCTGCAGACTGTCGACGATGTAGCCCCCTGCGGGGTAAGGAAGCCCTGTCTGTCCCGGGCGCGGCAGTGCGTCGGCGCGACTCATCATGCCCGCCGGGGCCGAGGCGATGGCCACCGCGGCGATCATCAGCCAGACGTACGTTGGTATCGCCTTCCAGCGCATGATCCTCTCCTCTTTCCTGGTCGACCGCGGTGTCTTGATGTTGGGTCGATCTCGGCGCTCCACACCGTACCGACCTGGAGTCCTTCGCGCGTCAGGCCGCAGACTGTTCGTCCGCCGCTGCCCCACTCACCCCCGCCTCCTCAGCTCCTCCGAGCGGGCCCGAGAGCGAAAAGCGGCGGGATGGCCCACCGGTTCCCTCATGATCGGGAACGTGAAGCGCATCGTCATCATCATCGTGTTCATCTTCGCGCTGCTTGGGATCGCCACCGCCGCGCTCGCACTGCTCGGAGGCTCCCCCGAGGCCGCTCCCGCTGACGGGCTCCTGACCGACGCGCCCGCCCAGGCCGCCCCGGTCGAGCCGGCGCCTCCCTGGGATGGCCGGGGCGTCCAGCAGTTCGACACCACCTTCCTGGTCTCAAGCCACCAGATCGTCCTCGACCGGATGATCTACGGGGGTCTCGAGCGCCCCCGCGCCAACGTCGCCGTCGAGCTGACCGTGATCGGCGGCTTCGGACGGGGGAAGTGGATCGAGTCCGCGTTCTTCATGAACTCGGCCTCCAAGCGATACCGGCCCGCCCGGGTCAAGGTCGTCACGACGGGGCGTAAGTCCCGGGTCCAGCTCAGCTTCTCGAAGATCCCGACCGCCCAGCTGCGCGGCGGCATCTCGTTCTCGATCACCTACCCGACCCGGGACGGGGGTCGCAAGAGCATCGCTGTCGCGCCGCTCGCCCCGACGGGCCCGGTCGCGCCCGCGGTCCCGGCCACACCCGCCCCGGCACCCGTCGTGCCCGGGACGACACCTGCCGCGCCCGTCGCACCTGAGACGGCTCCTGTCCCTGTGGCGCCCGGGGCGACGACACCCGCCGGCTGAGGATCGACGCAGGCGGTACTTGCAACCGCACGATATCGACGTCGGCCGCGGCCGGCGACGTAGATTCAACTACCGGTGGAAGACAACGCTGACAGCGTCCTGATCGCTCATCTCGGCGACCTCCATCTGGGGCGTCGCTGGCTCTCGGCTCAAGCCCCGGGTGGAGTGAACCTGCGCGAGTCCGATGTCTACCGAGCCCTCGATGCCGTACTCGAACGACTTCTGGAGCAGGACCGTCCCGAGGTCGTGGTGATCGCCGGTGATGTCTTTGACTCGGTCACCCCGAGCACCCGCTCGCGCTCGGCGGCCTTCCGGTTCTGCCGCGAGCTGCACGACGAAGGTGTCGAGGTGCTGATCTGCGGCGGCAACCACGATCACGCCGCGACCTCGGCGCCGTCTCCCCTCCAGCACCTGAAGGAGTTCTTCGACTGCCACCTCGCGCTGGTCCAGGACCACGTCGACCTCGCGGGCGTCCGCTTCCACCTGCTCCCTTACCAGACCCTTGCCGGTCTCTCGGCCGGACGCGATCTCCAGGCGTTCGAGTTCGCGCCCGGCCCGAACGTGCTCGTCAGCCACGCCTACATCTCACACCCCGACCTCGGCGCCGCGCCGGAGAAGGTCCAGCTCCCGTTGTCGATCGCCGATGACCCGGCCTTCTGCGCGGTGATGCTCGGCCACATCCATCAGCACCGCCGGCTCGGGGAGACCATCTACTACTCAGGGGCGATCGAGCGCCTGAACATCGGTGAGATCGCCGCGACCCCCGGCTACTGGCTCCACCGGATCGACCGCTCGGGAGCCGTCAGCTCCGAGTCGGTCGAGATCGGGGACCTGGGCGAGGAGGACCTGCCACGCCAGATGACGTTGATCGAGATCGGCCAGGCCGGCGCAGGGCTCGATGAGCTGCAGCGACGGGTGCAGATGGCCCTTCGGGCGGAGCCGCGTGAGGGGGCGATCATCCAGATCAGGATCGCCGAGGCCGACGTGGACCTGCGCCAGAGCGCCCACCCGGCCCTCTGGCGCGGGCTCGCGGACGAGCTCGGGGCGATCCACTGCGACGTCCAGATCCGCACCGAACCGCTCGAGCAGACGCTCGGGGTGGAGATCACCTCCCTGCCGAGCCGGTTGGAGGAGGGCTTCCGCGACTACCTGGTGGAGAAGGAGCGCCCGGAGCTGGTCGACCTCGCGCTGGAGACGATGGCCGAGGTGTCGCGTTGATCATCCGCTACCTCGAGCTGCGCAACTTCCTCAGCCACGAGCACGAGCGCCTGACCATCCCCGAGCACGGGGTGATCCAGCTGGCGGGGAACTCGGGCGCCGGCAAGTCCTCGCTGATCAGCGATGCCGTCGGCTTCGCCCTCTTCGGCTTCCGGGCGACCCGGGCCCCGAAGGTGGACGAGCTGCGCCGGCTCGACGCCCCCAGCAAGGCCTTCGGCGTCACCGTCGCCTTCGTCGCCGCTGACGGCACGATTATCGAGATCGAGCGTGGGCTGGATGAGAAGGAGCGGCCCGTCGCCCGTCTCACGTCCTCAAGCGGCGACCACGCACAGGGGGTGAAGGCGGTCGAAGAGCGGATCCGTGAGCTCTTTGGGGCGATCAACCCCCGCGTCTACTACCGCGCCTTCGTCTCACGCCAGGACGACATCACCGCCCTGACCGAGATGGAAGGGTCGAAGCGGCGCGACTTCGTCCACCAGATGCTCGGGATCGACTCGCTGGATGCCGTCGGGGCACGCCTGCGGGCCCGGGAGCGCGAGCACGGCGCGGTCGTGAGGCTGCTGGAGACCCAGGTCGGCGAGGAGAGCTCCGAGCTGCTCGATAGGTTGCACCGCGAGGCCGTGACGGGCGCCCAGGACGCCGCCGAGTCCCTGGAGAAGGCGAGCGGGGCTTCCGATTGCGCCCGCAGGGAAGTCGCCGACGAGCAGGCCCTGCTCGTCCCGCTGCGCGCTGCCCGGGAGAGGATCGCCGAGGCCGAGCAGAAGGTCGCGGTGGCCGACGCGTCCCTGGCGGGACTGGACGCCGAGATCGCCAGGGCCGATCGCCTGATCGCGCGTCGCGCCGAGGCGGAGGCGCTGGTCGAGGGCCTCGAGGATCTCGAGCGCCGGCACGCCCAGGCGAGCGCAGAGCTCGAGGAGCTGCGCCGCGTCGAGCTGGCCTGCGCAACCCGGTCCCGGATCGGGAGCGAGCTCGAGGGCCTGCTCGCAGCCCGCGCCGCCCTGGGGGCCCGGATGGGCGATGAGCGCCCCGCCCCCGCGGAGTCCTCCGTCTCCCTGCGCGAGCAGCGCGCTGATCTGGTGGCTCGCCACCGCTCACTGACCGAGCGACGCGAGGAGATCGCCCTCCAGCGGTCCCAGCTCGCCGATCAGGGGACCTGCTCGCAGTGCCTGCGCGCCCTCGAAGCCCACGATCACGCAACCCTTGAGAGCACCCTGACCCGGCAGATCCAGGAGGCGGACGACCAGATCGCGGCTTGCGAGCGCGAGGGCGCCGCGATCCGCGAGCGCATCGGCGAGGTCGAGCTGCTCGAGGCCTCCCGCAGCGACCGGGAGCGGCTCGCCCAGCAGGCAGCTGATCTCGATTCACGGATCTCCGCCCTGCGGCAGGAGGTCGAAGGACTCCCGGCCGGCGGTGGCAGGCTGGATGACCAGGAGCGGATGCGTTCAGAGGTGGCCGAACTCTCGACCGGGATCGAGAGGGCCCACAAGGCGGCGCGCTGGCTCATCGACGACCTTCCGGGCCTCGAAGCCGGCCGTGTCCGACTGGGCACCGACGCGGACGCCCTGCGCAGCTCACGTGCGGAGGCGGCAGGCTTTCTCGACGGCGCCCCGGATGTCGGGGACCTGCCGCGCCGCGAGCAGGAGCTCGATGCACTCCGCGATCGCGCGACGCGCCTCGAGGTCGAGGCGGCCCATGCGCTGTCTCGCCGGGATCGGTCCGACGCCGCGGTGGTGGAGATCGAGCGCCGGCGCCTGGAGCGGGCTCGCAGGGAGTCGGAGCTCACCGGCGCCCGGGATGAGGCCGCGAGACACCGCGACCTCGCCGTCCTCACTGTCGGCTTCCGCAAGCAGGTAACGGCCGAGATCCGGCCGCAGCTCGAGGAGACCACATCAGAGGTCATGAGCGCCCTCTCAGATGGCCGGCACCCCCTGCTGCGCATCTCCGAGGACTACGAGATCGAGCTGCGCTCATCCCAGCCGGCGGGCTGGCTGCCGGTGCGCATGATGAGCGGCGGGGAGAAGACCCGCGCCAACTTCGCCCTCCGCCTCGCCCTCACGCGGCTGGTGTCCCAGCGGACTGCGTGTCCGATCCGCTACCTCGTCCTCGATGAGATCTTCGGCTCCCAGGATCCCGACCACCGCTCGCGCATGCTCGACGTCCTGCGACAGGTCCAGGTCTTCTACCCCCAGGTGTTCCTGATCAGCCATGTCGGCGACCTGCGCAACAGCGCCGTCTGCGACTGGGTGATCGAGATCTCCGACGGAGCGAGCCCCCAGCGAGCGCGCCTCATCGGCACCTGAGCGATTCCTCCTGCTCTCCCGGACCCATCCTCGCGGACAGTCCGAGTGCTGACAGGGCCGCGACGTTCGACCAGCTTTCATCCGCACGCCGGGCAGACGCCCTAGGCCAATTGGGCCCATGTGAGCCGGTGATGCCTGTGGAACAGGCCGATACCGGGATTCTCCTCTAGCCGAACGCCCTCGACGGCCGTTCCGAGGCAAGAGGGCCTAGCGCATCCTCCCTCTCGTCCGGCCCCGGTCACATCCCGAAGGAAACACCGCTGAAGGCAATCGCCCAGAGGCACCCGGAAGTTCTTGGAAGGGGTCAGCGCGAAAAGCTGGCGCGGGGTGGTGGTGGTCCTACGATCATGAGCAAGGAACCCTGGGGAGGGGAACGACTCACATGGCACGAGGTAGAGGCAGAGCAGACACATCCGGGCAGCAGACTGCTGTTGCACCGCGTGCCACCGAAGTCGTCGAGACGGTCGTCGCCCCGACCCCTGAGGCCACCGCCCACGCCGAGAACCGCCGGATCATCCGCCAGGCCGAGATGATCATCTGGCGCTTCGAGAGCCGTCGCACGGAGCTGATGCGGGCCAAGGGAGACGCCCTCGCGGACTCCCACGACCTCCTCGACCTCGACATCAAGGCCGCTGGCATCCTCGAGGCCCGCGAGCAGAGGACCCTCGCCTCCGCCGCCCAGCTCGGAGACGACCGCGCGCGCCACCTCCTGACCGTGTGCAACCAGCGCGCGATCCACGCCTTCTCCCGAAAGTTCCAGGGCCGAGGCCTCTCACTCGAGGAGCTGCTCCAGGAGGGCAACGTCGGCATGCAGACCGCCATCGACCGCTACGACCCCTCGAACCCGGCGAGCTTCCTGACCTACGCCGCCTGGTGGGTCCGTCAGGCGGTCATGCAGGCCATCGAGCAGAAGGGCTCACAGCAGCGCGTCCCGAGCTACCTCCACCAGGTCCTCCAGCGGACCCAGATCAGCCTGCGCTCCCTCGAGGGTAAGGGCGTCCACGCCCCCACGCGTCAGCAGATCGTCGACGAGGTCCAGTCGCGCAGCAGCAAGCCGGTCCCCGAGGACCACATCTACACCTCCCTGGACCTGATCGGCCGGCGCTACGTGTCGCTGGACGCTCACATCGGTGAGGACGACGGCTCGTCGATCGGCGATGTGATCCCGGACGAGCGGATCGACTTCCACGAGGAGATCGACGAGGCCGCCCGCACCGGCGCCATCGCCGCCGCCCTCAAGGTCCTGACTCCGCTCCAGCGGACCGTGATCACCCGTCGCTACGGCCTCGAGGGGCACACCGCGACGCCGGGCATCGAGCTCCAGAAGGAGCTTGGGATGACCAAGGGCTCTCTCGGCAGCACGATCAAGACCGCCCAGACGCGCATGCGCGCGGTCCTCGAGGACCGCGACGCCCGCGACCTCATCCACTCCTGATCAATCAGGTCTCACACCCATACGTCCGACCTCGCGGTCAGGATGTCTGGTCTCAAATCGCGCGCACTGACATGACGGGGGTATAGTCGATTCATGGGACGAGGACGGGGAAACACGACCACCGCGCAGATGCGCACACCGGGGGACTCCGGGACGACGGACCCCTTCCTCGCTGTGACCGGTGACGCTGCCGCGGCGGCGGCGCGCGAGCCCTACTGGCAGCTTCCGAACGACCTCGACATGATCGTCGGGAGTCAGTTCGAGCGCGAGCACGGTGTCGATCGGGCCGTTGCGACGATGCTCGTCCGTCGCGGTGGGACCTTCGACGACATCTACTCCTACCTGTTCCCGCGCAAGCGCATGGTCCGCAGCCCGGAGCGGACGGTTCCGGGGATGAATGCGGCGGGCCGCATGGTCGCCGACGCGATCGAGGCGGGAGAGAAGATCGCCGCCTTCGCCGACTACGACCCCGACGGGACCACCGCTCTCGAGGCCTTCCGGCTCGGCATCGCCCCCTACATGTCCGACCCCTGCCCGGGCTGCGGCGGCCGCAAGGGCGCCGACTGCTTCCGCTGCGGGGGCCAGGGCAAGCTCTTCCGGTCCGATCGCTTCCACGTCGGCTACGCGGACGCCCAGCGCGGCTTCGGCCTGACCGACGACTTCGTGCGCGAGGCCCACGCCGTCGGCGCCAGCATCCTGATCACGCTCGACTGCGGTTCCACCCAGACCCGCCAGGTCGCCCTGGCCAAGAGCCTGGGGATGAAGGTCATCGTCGTGGACCACCACAACGTGGATCCCGACAACCCGGCCGACCACCACCTGAACCCCCACCTTCACGGGCCGGAGAACAAGGTCAGCCAGAACACCGGTGCCCAGCTCGCCTGGAAGCTCGGGGCTGCGGTCCAGATCGCGATCTCGGGCAGGACGCGCGAGGAGCACTGGGGCCGCGCGATGTTCCTCGCGGGCTTCGGCTGCCGCGCCGACATGGGCTCGACCATCGACCCCGAGCACCGCGCGTTCTTCCGCATCCCGATCGACGGGGAGAAGGAGCGCGATGAGCTGATCCCGCCCGGTCTCGCACTCCTGTCCGAGCGGATGGGCGAGGACCCGCGCACCCCCGCGGGCGGTGTGCTGACCTCGGCCGCCATGAACCTCGCCAAGCGCACGCCGCTGGTCTCGGCCGCGGATGTCGGCGCGCTGCTCGCCTGCGAGTCCAAGGCCCAGGCCGAGCCGCTGGTGGACAGGCTCTGCGCCGCGTACGACCGGGCCCGCCCCTGGCGGCGCCGCATGCTCGACGAGGCCATCAGCCAGGCCGAGACGTCACCCGACAAGGACCGCGTCGCCAAGGTCATCCTCGATGGTGAGGAGGGGTTCCGCGACTACGCCGGATACAGCGGCTCGGTCGCCAACGACACCGCCCGTCGCTGCGGCAAGCCGGTGATCTGCTTCGCGCCCAAGGGCGTGGACGAGCAGGGCCGGGAGGTCTTCAAGTTCAGCATGCGCAGCGGCCGGGTGAAGCAGCAGATCGGCGAGCTGATCACCAGCCCGGAGATGCGCGCGGCCTGCCAGCTCGAGCAGCGCGACGAGTCGGGCGAGCTCGTCACCTCCGCCTCGCTCGGTGGCCACGCCGATGTCGTGTCCGGCTCCTGCTACGCCGACAAGATCGACGAGGTCTTCTCGACCGCCGAGGCCTGGGCGCAGAGCTTCAACCCCTACCGCTGGTTCCCGGAGAAGTGGTCAGGCGCCGACGCCTACCTTCTCGAGAGGAAGATCCCGGCGGCGCGGTTCCTGAAGCTCGAGGAGCAGGCGAAGCGCCTGGCCCCCTTCGCACCGAAGGACCGCAATCGCAAGCCGAGTGTCAGCGTCGTCGGCCGGGTCAGCGACCTGGCCCCCGACCCTGACTCCCCCCAGTACTCCAAGGGGGTCATCGAGATCGGCAACGGCATCCGCCGCCCCGTGATGATCCACACCGACCGAGTGGCCGAACTCCCCTCCGCGGGTGCCGAGTTCGTCCTCGAGCTCGGCGAGGACCGCCCGTTCTTCCTCCGCAACTGGCATGCGCCTGAGCCCACCGCCTCGGCGGCCGCGGCCTAGCCGCGCTGCTGGAGCGCGGGGTTCGGGGGCGGGGGCGGAAGCTCGTTCGTACCACCGCTCATGCTGGGCGGCGTGTAGAGGTTCGCCGGCGGCAGCAGGCCCTCCGGGTCGTCGATGCTCGCCTCGGCACCGCTGCGCGCGCTGTCGAGGAACTCGCGCCAGAGCGACTGACGCTTCTCCTCGCGCAGGCCGGCGCGGATCTCGACCGTCGACTGCTCGAAGCTCTTGCCGCGCTCGGGGACGAGGTCCTCGATCACCGAGACCGCCAGGAAGCGGCTCTCGGCCACCCTGAAGGGGCCGACGACGCTCCCGGTCCTCGCGCCATGGATCGCGCGCACGACCTCGGGGGTGTATGAGCCCGGCACGACGGCCTGGATGCCTCCGACACCAGTGGGGGAGCCGGCGCCCTCGCTGCTCGAGGCGTAGACCTTCTCGAAGTCCTCGCCCGCGCGCAGGCGTGCGATGAAGCGATCCGCCTCCGCGGAGGTGGTGCCCGCGACGACACGGACGTTGCGGAACGTCGGGGTTGCGAGGCCGGCGCTGTTGCGCTCCCACCAGGCGCGCATCGCGCGCTCGGAGATGTCGGCCGGGTTCTCGGCCAGGAGCTCGTCCTGGATCGCGCTCTGGAGTTGCGCGATCTCGATGGTGCGCTTCTGCAGGTCCCCCAGCTCGGTGTAGGGCGTCTGGAAGATCGCCTGGGCGAGGCGCTCGCGGTCGTTGCCGGCGACGGAGATGCCTCGCTTCTCGGCCTCCTCGAGGATCAGAGCCTCGATCAGCAGCTGGGTGGCCGCGGCGTCGCGGATCTGCCGCGCATCCACCGGCGCGGGGAGGTTCGACTGGTCCGAGGGCGTCAGCTCGGCCGCCCGGCCGGCGATCTCCTCCGCCGTGATCTGCCGGCCGGCGATCGCGAAACCACCCTCGGGGGCGCCGCCACTCCCAGTCCCACCGGTCGTCACGAAGACGACTCCGATGGCGAAGGCGACGACGATGACGGTGATGGGCGCGAAGATGATCAAGCGCCGTGGGGAGAGTGATCTCAGCATGCCCCGGTGATAGCGGACCACCCCTGTCCGGCGTGCTCTTTCCCTGACGGTCTCAGGTGCCGGTACTGACAATCCCGCTGATAGAGCAGGTGATCAGCCATCTAGGGACGGCTTCAGCGGCGCTTTGCTCCGCCCGTCCTATGTTCGCTCGCGATGGCACCTCATCTCATCATCGGCATCGACCCCGGACTGACATCCGGCGGCGTCGTGCTGCTCGAAGGCCCGACAGAGCGCGTCATCGCCGCCAAGTCCCTGGTCGCCAGGATCCCGCGCCTGGAAGTGCCACTCGGCGACAAGGCCTTCACGGCCGCTGAGCGCCACGCCGCCCATCAGGCGGACGCCGTCGGAGCCGCGGTCTCCCAGATGCGTGCCGAGCACGGCGAGATCGTGGCGATCGGGATGGAGTCCTTCATCGATCAGCCGCACCGGGCCCGGACCGCGCGCCACATAAAGGAGCGGTGGAAGACCCCCCTGGCGATCGGCCACATCTGCGCCCGCCTGCACTCCCTCGGCTTCAGTTCCGCCGAGGGCACCCTCGTCTTCCAGGACCCCTCGATCCTCGGCCAGTTCGCGCGAGAACTCGGCGCCCTCGAAGCACGCCCGCGCACCAGCTCCGCACAGGTCGTCTGCGCCGGCGACCACCTACTGACAAACGACCACCTCCGGAAGGCCTGGGCTCACGGCGCATGGCTGAACATCCGGATCTCAAAGGACGGTACACCGTGAAGAAGGCTCCGACGGTTGCTGGTGAGTACGTCGAGCAGCTGCCTGACGAGCTGCGCGACCTCGTTCTGATCGGTCGGGCCGAGGGCAGCCTCGAGGCCGATGACATCTCCAACCTGCTGACCAAGCACAAGGTCGCCGACGAGGAGGTGGATGCGTTCTACGCCTACCTCAAGCAGGAGGGCATCGAGGTCAGCGACGACATCAAGCCGGCGAGCGACCGGGAGATGGAGCTGGTCGGCCCCGCGCTGCCCGACAGCACCCGGCTCTACCTGAACGGCATCCGTCGCACCCCGCTGCTCAGTGCCGCCGAGGAGCGCCGTCTCGCCCAGCTCAAGGACCAGGGCGACGAGCGCGCCAAGGCTCACCTGGTGGAGGCGAACCTGCGCCTGGTGGTCTCGATCGCCAAGCGGTACACGGGCCACGGCCTGGACCTGATGGATCTCGTCCAGGAGGGCAACATGGGCTTGATCCGCGCGATCGAGAAGTTCGACTGGAGCCGCGGCTTCAAGCTGTCCACCTATGCGACCTGGTGGATCCGCCAGTCGATCTCGCGCGCGATCGCCGACCAGGGCCGGACCATCCGGATCCCGGTGCACAAGGTGGAGGTCCTCAACCGCCTGCGGCGCACCACGCGTCAGCTGACGGCCGAGCTCGAGCGCGACCCGACGATCGAGGAGATCGCCGTCCGGATGGGCGTCGACGTCGAGGAGATCCAGCACCTGCGCCAGATCAACCAGGAGACCGTCTCGCTCGAGCAGCGGATCGGCGACGGCGAGACCGAGCTCGGCGACCTCCTGGCCGACGACGGCGCCGACGAACCTGACTCGATCGCGGTCGACGGGGCCTTCGAGGACGCCGTCGCCCAGGTCCTCGACGGCCTGAACGAGCGCGCCGCCACGGTCATCCGGCTGCGCTTCGGCATCGGCGGCGAGGAGCCGCGCACCCTCGAAGAGATCGCCGTCAAGTTCGGGATCACCCGTGAGCGGGTCCGCCAGATCGAGCAGCGCACCCTCGCGCACCTGAAGGGTTCGGACGACACCGCTCACCTGAGGGAGCTGCTCGAGGAGATCGGCGAGGTCTGAGGGCGAGATGGAGGGGCCACTGACATTCCTGGGATGGCCCCTTCGTTTCGTCGTCGACGGCGCGCAGGCGCTCGGGTTCGGGCCTGCGGGCCTGATCATCCTCGTCGTCCCCCTGATCCGGATCCTGCTCTACCCGATCGCCCATCGACAGGCGGCGGCCCTGGATCGGCTCTCGGCCCTGAAGCCGGAGATCACACGCATCCACACCGATCTCGCCGGTGACCGCGAGGCGCTCCAGCGCGAGCTCGTCGGCGCCTATTCCACGGCGCGGGTCTCCCCCTTCGGTCCGCTCCTGCTGATCGTCCCCCAGGCCCTGGCGCTCGTGAGCCTCTACTTCGCGGTCGCCCCGGAGTTCGGCGGGAGCTCATCCGATCTCGGACTCCCCCCGCTCGCCGAGCCGGCGCGGGTGTCCCTCATCGGCTTCGGCCTGGTCGCCCTCTACATGGCCGGCTTCTGCGGGACCCTCATCCTCTCCGCCCGGCGGTTGTCGGGGGAGATCGGACTCGCGACCCGGATCCTCGCGATCGCCGTCGCCGCCGGCGCCCTCGTGGCCCTCCCGATCACCTCGGTCGGCCTGGCGCTCTACCTCGCCGCGACAGCGGTGTGCTCGCTCGCCCAGGCGGCGCTCCTCTATCGCGAGTTCGGTCCCGGCGGCGGTGATCACCTCTCGGGAGATGTCGGGGCGCCACCCGCGTCACCCATCTCCTCAGAGGCCCGCTGACACTGCGGTAACGGCGGCTCCGGAGCGAAGTCTGCCCTTGGCCGACGACGGGATTGCCATGCTCGCGACGTGGCTTTCGCACATGGTTACGTCTCCCTGGACGAGCTGCTGGACTGGGTCCGCGCCCACCCTCTCGGCGACGGTCGCTTCGTGCCCGTCTGCATCTGGGGCAGCCGCGGTATCGGCAAGTGCGTCGCCCCGGACACACCGATCGTCTTGAACGGCGAGCGGATCACCATCTCCGCGGCCTGGGATCGCTGGGCGGGGGAGCCGAGGCCCGACGGAGACGGCTTCTGGGCCTCCTCGACGAAGCAACTTCGGACCGTCTCTGTCGACGGTGATCTGCGACTGGCCTCCGGCGAGGTGGTCCACTTCTACCGCCAGCAGGTCAGCGAACCCGGGCGGACGGTCGTGCTGGAGTCCGGCGAGAGACTCACGATGACCCGCGCGCATCGCCTGCGCACCCTCTCGGGTTGGAGAAACGACCTCCGGGTCGACGACCTCGTGGCGGTGCCGGCACCCTCCGTCTCAGCGCGCCCGCGCAACGCCGGGCACATCGAGACACCCCCTCACATCGAGTGGCGTCGGATCGCCGCGGTGGAGGAGATCCGCCTGGAGGGCTGGGTCTACGACCTCGAGGTGGCGGAGCACCACAACTACCTGGCCGCCGGAATCGTGACCCACAACACCCAGGCGCTCAAGCAGTACACGGTCGAGAGGGGCATCGGCCTGCGCGTCATCCAGCCCGCCCACCTCTCCCAGGGCTCGGATCTGGTCGGCATCCCCTTCATCGACCAGGAGACCCGCAAGACCGTCTACGCCCTCCCGGACCGTCTCCCCAAGCCCGACGACGAGGATGTGCGCCGCGGCGGCATCCTCTTCCTCGACGAGATCAACCGCGCGAACCTCGCCGTCCTGCAGGGCCTGATGGAGGTGATCGGCGAGGGGACCATCGGCCAGTCCGGCTGGGAGCTCCCCGAGGGCTGGATGGTCGTCGCCGCCGCGAACCCGAACATCCCGGGCTACGACGTCAACACGATGGACGACGCCATGGTCGGCCGGATGCTCCACTACTCGCCGGGCTTCTCATCGGCGACCTGGACTCGCTGGGCGACCGAGAACAACGTCGCCCGGTCGGTCGTCAACTTCGTGCTCCAGAACCCGGACCTGGTGGACGGCGGTGAGTCCGAGCTGCCGCAGGAGGTCCGACCCACGCTGAACCCGCGCACCGCCTACTACCTGGCTTGCCTCTATGAGGCCGGTATGCCACTGAGGGTCCTCGACGTGATCGCGAACGGCCTCTGGGGAGATGAGGCCGCTCAGAACTTCCTCACCCATCACCTCGACACCGAAGCCCCGCTCTCGGGTGGACAGATCCTCCGCGGCGGCTGGCAGCCGACCGTCGACCAGTGGGTCGCCGGCGACCGGTTCGACCTCCTGCGCGCCTCGAGTGAGCTCCTGATCTCGATGCTGTCCGGCAACCAGGCCGTACGCTCGCGCGCCGCCGAGGGCACCGCGATCTGGATGGCCTATCTCCCGCAGAGCCTCTTCGTCGAGATGGTCGTCTCGATCGGCGAGGCCTGCCCTGAGTGGCTGCCGGTCATCCTCACCTACGCCGAGACCGGAGTCGGCGCACGCATGCCGCGCAATCGCTCGATGCTCCGCCGGCCCGCTCAGCGCGAGATGGTCCAGCAGCGGCAGGGTCGCACCGAGCGTCGGCGCGTCGAGGAGAGCGCACGCGAGGAGCTCGTCGCCCTGCCGCCGGCGCGCTCGAACGGCGGCCCGGAGATCCCCGGACCCGACGATGCGGTCGAAGCTCCCCCTGCGCCTCCCGCGCCCGCCGGCGCCGGCTCGATCCGCCCGCTCGGGCGAGATGACAGCGCCGGCGCCGACGACGACCTGCCGTTCACCCGACCCGACACCAGCCAGTTCCAGCTCCCTGACTTCGACTGAGGTCCTCGATGCGCGGGACCGGCGTCGAAAGCTCAGGCCGAGCCAACCTCCGTCACTCCTGACCCGGGTCGGGCTCGCGCGCACAAGTCCGGACGGGGGCGATGTCGGGCCTACCATCCTCGTACGATGAGCCGAGGCCGTGGGAAGACCGACAAAGCGCAGAGCACGCCGCGGACCCGGACCCCTGTGGTCGCACCGGCGATCACACCGAGAGTCCCGGCGACCGGGCTGACGCCGATCAGCGACCTCTGCTCCGACGACCCGGTCCTCACCGAGATCCCGGAGATTCCGGGGCTCGAGATCGCAGAGGACGGCAGCATGTTCCTGCGCGACGGCACCCGGACGCTCGGGCTCTGGCGCGTGGCCAAAGGCATCGCGATCGTCGACCGCGGGTTCGGATACATCTTCAAGACTGTCCCCGCCAATCTCCATGACCGAAGCTCGTTCGTCTACTCGATCGCCCCCGACGGCACGCGTCAGTTCTCCCGTTGCGATGACAAGGGGCGCCGGATGCCCCATTGTGAGTTCGAGCCTGCGGTCGTCAGGCCTGACGGCACACGCGAGTGGTACATCAACGGGCGCCTGAGTCGCACCGACGGACCGGCGATCGAGAGGCCCGACGGCACGAGCGAGTGGTTTCGCGCCGGCCGCCGGCACCGCAAGGACGGACTGCCGGCAGTCGAATACAGAGACCAGGACAACAAGGAGTGGTGGGTCAAGGGAAAGCGCCACCGCGACGACGGACCGGCGGTCACCGGTGCCGACGGCTACCAGGAGTTCTGGCAGGAGGGCCGGATGCACCGCGACGACGGACCGGCCAAGATCCTCGCGAACGGCGCCGGAGTCCACTACTACCGCGACGGGCAGGTTCACCGCGATGACGGCCCGGCTGTCGAGTCGGTCGTAGCCGGTGGGGTCCGGCGCGAGTACTGGCAGCACGGCCGGCTGCACCGAACCGACGGCCCCGCGGCCGAGAGTCCCGGAACCTCCATCTGGTACCGGGATGGAGAACGCCACCGCGACGGAGGTCCGGCCGTCATCGAGGGCGATTACACCGCCTGGTTCCGCCGTGGTGAGCGCCACCGCGAGGACGGGCCGGCGGTTCAGCAGGACGGGAAGCCCGATGAGTTCTGGCTCGATGACGAGAAGATCGACGAGGAGGAGTGGCGACGACGTACACGGCACCTCCGGCCGACGCCAGCGGCGACGCCGGCGGCTGCCGGCGCCAGCGTTCGGTCGCTGCTCCAGAGAACCTCCCGAAGCTGACCCTCGCCTCAACGGTTCACGTTCTTGAGCCAGATGACAAAGATCTGCATCGCTGATGATGGGATCGCTGATCGAGGACGACTCGCACGACTACGCTCGAGGAATGTCCCGAGAGTCATCCATCTCCGGGGGCGGAGGAGGAGCGGCGGAGCCCGACCCGGCGGTCTCGTACGCGACTCCGCTCGGTCCCGTTCTCCTGCGGGCCGCCGGTGCCCGCCTCATCATCGCCCGACAGGCCGCGGGTGACCTCCTCTCGGTCAACGCTGGCGCGTTCCGGCTCCTGTCAGCGCGTATCCACCTGGTCGAGGGCGAGTGGCGGTGCGGCACGTATCAGCGCGGCGTCTTTCGAGCGTGGAGCGGCGCGGCGATCGAGCGCGCCGAATCCACCAGCGAGAAGATCTCCGCGAGCGTCGAGCGGCAGGTCTGTGGGTTGCTGGAGGAGCTCGCGGCGAACTTTGCAGCAGACCACCCGGAGGCCGTCAACGCGGCGGAGACGCGGCGGCTCGCCGATGTCCAGGACTGCGAGCGGGAGATGCTCGCCCGGATCGACGAGGAGGCCGGCTTCATCCGCCAGTGTGCGGCAGTCGCCTTGAGCGGCGACGCTGCGGAGCTCGAGGGCTACGACGCGGCGCGGTGGCTCGAGGGCGCCCTCGGACCAGCCCCCGCCCTCGGCGTCAACTCCTACCGCCGGCGGGGGAGCCTGCGTCTGCTGATCCTCCCTGTCGGATCCCTGCATCCCGGCCCGGACTGGGACTTCCACTCCTAGGGCGCATGCGTGGGGTCAGGTGGCGCTCGGCGAAGATGAGGCGGCGTGGGGCGGCGTGGGGCCTACATTGAGTCGCATGGACCTCGCCCTCGAGGGAGCGCCTGAGACGACGTCGGGTGGTCTCGCCCGCCCACGGGTCGCTGGGCTGATGCCGGCCTTCCTCGTCTGCGGTCTCGGGTGTGACCTCGAGGTCGCTGCGGCCAACCTGGGGCTCGCCCCCCAGATGCTGCGCCCGTTCGCCGACCAGAGCCTCCAGGCTGAACTCCCCGATCCGCAGGGGCGCTGGCGATACTGGCCGTCCACGGGGATGGCGATGTGGTCGGGCGGCAACGCCGAGGCGGAGACTGCGCCGATCAGCCTGCGCCGGGCGCGGATCGAGGTCGTCCCGGCGATGGACCTCCTGCTGCGCGCCGGGTTCTTCTGCACTGAGATGAGCCTCCTCAGGTCCGCCGGCTGGAGCGCGCCGCTCGATGGTCGCGCCGGCCTCTGCGAGATGGCGCGCCGCGAGCCCCTCGGGGTGTCGGGCTGGTGGATCGACGATCGGGGCGACTCCGCCCGGGTCGAGATCTTCGCCGACGGCACCATCTGGGGCGAGAGCGCGCTGATCGCCGAGAGGTGGCTCCTGACCATCGCCGGTCGCGAGCTGGCTTGATGTCCCTCCCCGAGACCCGACATGCTCGAGGAGAGCCTGGGCTCCCGGCATGGTCGGTCAGGCGTTCCTCGATGCTCCACCGCCGGCTCGCCGCTCACCTGGACGAAGAGACGCTCGCCCGATGGGCCCCTCGGGTCCTGCGCAACATTGAAGAGATGTCCAGCTGCCTCAAGGGCGAGCCCCACACCGTCAACCTCGGGCGTTGGAGACGCGCTGTATCCGAACGCGATCTCGTCGAGCTCCGGCGGCTCCTCACCGGTTCTGATGAGGACTCGGTCCAGATGCGTGAGGTCTCCCCCTTCCGCGGGCTGCTGCCTCAGGCCGAGCGCCGCGAAGTCCTTCGGTCGAGGTGGGTCCCGGGGAGAGATGGCTAGCGCACATCTTCGCGACTGATCCCCGGGGGCGCGTGCCCGGCCCCCGTGCGCCCGGCCCCGGGCGCTCGGCGATTCGTCAGTCCGTGGACTCTGCGTCCATGTCGGCAAGCGCCAGCAGGACGGCACCGACACCATCGGGAGTCTGTCCGGGCATCCACTGCTCGACCTTCGGTGGGAGCGCCCCCAGCGGATCCCTGCCGGATATGAGGCTCCGCGGCTCAGAGCCTGCGGTGAGGCGGTATAGCTCCCCGCGTTGGCCGGTGCGGCGGGTGTGGCTGATCGCCAGCCAGGGCGCCCGCCATACCGCGAGGACGGGCCCGCGATCGGTCCGGCCACGCACGATCACCGGGTCGACGTCCCGTTCGGCCACCGCGACGGCCAGGATGAGGAAGTACTCGGGTTGCCTGGGCAACTCCTTGTAGAGCTCCAGGCCGCCGTTGCGCTCCTGGGCGATGATCCCGTAGTCGCGCTCGAGGATCTCGATGGCGCGTCCGTAGCCCTGCTGCTCCGGATTGGTCGCCTCGAGCGCGACCTCGAGGACAACGGCCGCGCTGACGGCGATCCCGAGGCGGGGTCTCATCTCATCGCACAGACGCGTCAGGTCCTCAGTGGAGCAATGCTCGAGGAGCACCCGGGCGAGTCGCTCGCCACGCTCGAAACGGAGCATCTGCGCCGAGCCGAACGCGCGCCGCGGAGCTTCGGCGTGGAGCAGTGAGAGGAGGACCGCAGCGAGACTCGCGGCCGCCACCCGCTCCGCCGGCACCGGTTCGTCGCCGGGTGCGCTCAGCACCTCGATGGCTTCGAGTACGACCGCGCCCTCTTCATGGGAGGGCCAGAGCTTCGCGGCAATCCCATGGAGGACGAGCCGCGCGGCGAGCACCCGAACGATCGGGGGCGCGCCCGCCGCCCGCACGAGCAGGCGGTGGATCCATCGGCGCAAGCGATTCCGCTGGAGTTCGGTGAGCGTGTCGATGACCTCGGGCAGCGGGAGGTCCTCGACCACGACATTCTCCGGCGGATCTTCCATCTCGTCGCCGGTCTCGGCGGTCAGCTCCACCGAGCTGAGCTTCGTCTCACCCTCCTCCCCGGGCACCTGTGGAAGAGAGAGCGCCCATCGGGTGAGCGGGTCGCCGAGGACCGCGATGAGCCCGTCAAGGTGCTCCTCGAGGGTTCGCCGGCGCGCGCGGCGCATCACCGGCTGGTCGCCCGTCGTCGCCGCCTCAGACTCCGCTTGCGCCGCTGAGGACGCCGGGGCGGGCTCGATGAGCTGCATGCGGAGCAGGTAGGGTCGCAGGGCGTCGATGTCAGCGAGGAGCTGCTCGAAGGCATCACCGAGCACGAGTCGCGTCGCGGTCGTCATCGCCGTGCCGACCACGCGGACCGGCCGGCGTGTCGCGGCCCCCATGTCGGTCACGTAGACCCTGTTGCTGCGGGTCTGTGCCCCTTGGAGGACCAACTGGAGCGCCGCCCCCGGCGGCAGGGGCGGCCTGGTGGTGTGATTCAGGCACCCCGCCGGTACCTCGCGCGCGTCATCGATGATGAAGGCCCCCGCCTCCTCATCGAAGACCTCGATCAGTGCTGATTCCTCAAGCGGACCGGCCAGATGGAGAACGGTTCCCCCGGGCGCCGCCACCGCGGCCAGCAGCAGCGAGCGCACCTGGGATTCGCGGCTCGGCTCGGGCCCACGCAGACCCGCCACCCCGCGAATGGGCTGATCCGTCTCCTGCGGGGACAGCGGCCCCTCGATCTCACCGATAAGGCCTACTTCGCAGTTGCCGTCGGCGACCGTTGAGAGCAACGCAGGGGCCGACAGGTTCGGGCTCCCGGTGAGTGCCCACCACTGCTCTCCGATCCGCCACGAGATGATCTTGCCGTGGTGGTGCGGCCGCTCCAGCGTCCAGGCGAGCCGGCCTCCACGCGCCGCCAGGTAGCCCTCCAGTCGCGCCCCGTCGACCGTCGTGTCCGGGGCCACGAAGACGGTCAGGGCGGACGGCGCGAGCCGATCCACCAGAGCCTCGAGCGCCTGGATGCGCGAGTCGTGGAAGGGTGCGTAGGCGATCAGCTCATCGACGGGGCCGCGCGGCATCTGATCGATGATCGGCTGACCCAACGACGAGACCATCCGAGGCCCCTGGTAGGTGGCAGTTCCGCGCTCGAGCAACAGAGCGGCCCGCTCCATGGCATCGCCGGCGCCGGGCGACAGGATGACTTCCGAGTCGCTCAGCCCCCTCAGAAAGCCCGCCGCCTGGGCGAAGGTGCCGGGGACCGACTGCCCATCACCGCGGATCACCGTCCAGAGCTCCGAGTTGCCGTGCCAGCCGGCGAGAGTCAGGTTCCCGGAGCCGACCGCGAGCGTCACCGCCTCGGGTCCGGCGACCACGATCACCTTCGGATGGAAGGCGCCCCGCGGGGACACCGCCCGGGCGTCGAGGTACTTGAGGCCGGCGTGGCGCACCGCGACGGGGTCGGAGCTGACCATGGCCGAGTCCGAGATCACCGTGGCTCTCGCCTGTAGGCCTCGGGTCCTCTGGAGGACCGCCCTCTCGAAGAAGTCCAGGTTCGCCGAGTAGGTCAGGAACAGGGCTTCCTCGGCCTCGTCCACATCGTCGAACAGCCCGATCGGCAGCCGGCTAGGCGTGGAGGCGGCCACGCATCTCCTCACCGAGGTCGGTCACGTGGAGGACCCCGCCTCTGCGGTCGAGCATCCCGAGCCCGCAGAGGATCTCCGCGAGGGCCCATTGGCGCAGGGAGACGGGGGTCGCCCCCTCCTCCCCGTCCACCCAGAGCTTCTCGCCGACCTCGTGGAGCCGGCTCGGGATCCAGACGCGGCCGTTGGTGATCCGCATCTTCGAGTAGGCGACCCGCCGCGCCCTGTCCACGAGGGTGTGGCCGAGCTCGCGCGCGAGCTCTGACAGGGGAGCGTCGGCGTACCGGTCGAGCTCGTGACGGAACCAGACCGGACCGAGGTCGTGGCGCTCGGCCCCGATGAAGGCAGCGAGAGTGCGCCGCTCCAGGTCCTGGGTCCGGAACGCGCCGAGAGCGAGGTGGCGCAGATGCCGACGCGGCTCATCCTCCTCGGATCGCCGGATATCCTCCTCGGCGGGCAGGAGCTCGCCGGCGGCGCCGAGCCGCGGAGGCAGCTCTGCGCGGAAGTCCCTGACGCCGCCGGGCCCGACTGCGCGCGCGAGTCGGTCCGCGAGGTCGTCCGCTGACATCGGCTCCTCCGCGAGGCGCGCAGCGAGCCACCGCCACAACTCACGCCACGCCGTCACCGAGTAGTTGCGGAGGATCGCGCCCTGCCAGGCCGCTGCCACGACTCCCGCGGGTGTCGTGTCGTCGTCGATCGTGGGCCCGAAGCCATGGGCGCGCGTGAAGGCGCCCTCCGCACTCGACTCACCGCCACCCGAGAGCGCGTCGAGGAGCATCCGTGTGGTGAGGTGGCGGTTGCGATCGTCAGCGGCCGTCGGTTCGTCGGCCGGCCGTGCACCGAACAGGGCCTGTCGCAGCCACACTCCGTCAGGCGCCTCGGCGGCCCGGCACAGGCAGAGGTGCGCGGCGGCCTTGATCTCCCCCACTCCCACGACGTCCTGATCTGCGAGGTCGAGCATGCCCTCGAGGCCGCTGCGCACGGCCGGCTCATCGGCGGCCTCACCCAAAGTCGGCGGTCGCCCCGGCGCGAGGAGGCCGAGTCTCAGCAGGACCCCTGTGTAGACGTTGCGGAAGCCGCCCATGCTCATCCCACTGCTGCCCAGGCGCGCGGCCCGGGCGACGTGGAGGGAGTCGGCGACGATGAACCCGCCGACCCGCTCCTCACCGTGAGCGACCGTCAGCTCGCGCCGATGCGGCTGATGGAGGAAGTGGATCGCCGCGGCGACGACTTCAAGGCGCCGCAACAGGGCGAACGCCCCGTCAGCATCCAATCCACGGTCAGCCGCGGCGGCGGCGCCCAGCAGGTTGATCGAGTAGTAGCGGGCCTGGCGGGTGGTGGTGATGACGCCCGGGACCAGGTGATCGACCAGGCCGGACACCGGAGTCTCGACTCGCAGCGGGAACCGCCCGCGCGCGTCGGCCATCCCCTTCGAGGTCCAGACCGGGCCTTCGACACCGACGAGCGCCACGCTCCGGACGCTACCAGCGGGGTCTCCGGCTGAGACAACCAGGGGGTCTCATCGGCCTGCCTGGGCCTCAACGCACCTCGTGGCATCCACCACGGGAGAACTGCCCGTGCACCTGCCACAAGCCGTTGCCGGGAGTCAGCCCATGACGGCGCGGACAGGACCCGAACCCCGCCGTCCCGAGGCGACGCCCCTCCGCCAGGGCGCGCGGCCTCGATGCGCCCCCGGGTCCGCAATGGCCCGTAGAGTCCGGCCCCATGACATCGCCTCGCACGCGGAGTGGGCGCCGAGCCTCTCTCATGGTGCTCTGCCTCCTGCTCTCGTTGGGGCTTCTGGGATGCGGGGGAGATGACCCCGACTCCGCCGCCCCCGAGGAGATCTATTCAGCCCCTGTCTCGTCGCCGGCGACCGCCCCTGCCCCCGCCGCGCCGAGGGAGCTCTCGCGTACCGAGGTGGTCGAGGCGTTGATCTCGGTCGGCATCCCCGAGGACCGAATCAGCGACGTCGGGAGCCAGATCCAGATCGTGCCCGCCCAGGATGGTTCGGTTCTGGTCACAGGCTTCCAGTCGATCTTCTTCGATCCCCTCGTGATCAGCACCCTCGCCGGACCCGCAGGCGTCACGATCGGCCAGGAGGCGATCTCGACCTCCGGAGGCGAATGCTCGTACATCTCGCTACCGGCTCCCGAGCTCCTGGTGCTCGGTCTTCCGGGATCAGGGGGCTGCCCGAGCCTCTCCGACCCCGCCTGGGACCAGGCGCGCATGATCGCCAACGCGCTCGCCACTGCAGCAACAGGAGGCGGTGCGCCTGCTCCCGGCGCCGGGGGTGGTGGGACGCCTTCCTCACCCGGAAGCGGAGCCCCGGCAGCCGGGGCCAGGACGGGAGGGACAACAGAGGATGCCATCGCGGCGACACGGGCTTTCATCAGCGACCCTCCCGATGACCTCACCGACGTCTGGGCCAGTCCAGGTCTCAGCTTCTCGGACGGCGCCTACGAGATCAGCGGGGCCGGCGTGTCGACGACCGACCCCTCGCACGCTTTCGTGTGCGCGCTCAGCACGGTGAAGGGTCCGGCCTTCGAGCCCAATGCCCCCGATGGCTTCTACACCCTCTTGCGCTTCAAGCTGAGGGCGGAGGCGAACGGCTGGGAGGTCGGGGCGATCGACGGCCCGAACTACGTCTGGCCTGACGACGGTTCGATCTATGACGCTCCCGAGGATGTGGCGAACCCTGACCCGGCGCTCTGCCCGGGACGAGACCCCTAGAGAGCAGGCGGGGCGAACGCAGGGCCACAACGCCGGCCGGGCGGGGGGGCGAGGAACCCCCGCCCGAGCGGGCGCCGGGGTCGATCCCCGGCGCCCGCTCGGGACTTACGAGTCCAGGCCGGCGCGCGCGCGGTCGATCAGGTCGCTCGCCCGGTTCCACTCGCGCTGGAGGGCGGGGTCGATCGAGTCGATGTCGCACTCGAAGTCCTCGATGCAGTTGCCCCAACGTGTGGCGGCGCGGATGTAGCGGTTGAGCCCCTGCTCGACGAAGACCCCGACGTCCTGGGTGCAGCCGGGCTCGACGTCGTCGAAGTCGATCCGGTCGTAGACGACCCTCGCGTCGGCGACACGGTCACGGTAGTCGGCATAGGGGAGCCCGATGGAGAGGCGGCTCTGGACCTCCTCCAGGGAGGTGATGAGCTCTCCGAGCTCCTGCTCGCAGGCGGCTGTGTCGAATGAGGTACCGCCGCCGGTGAGGCCCGCAAGGAGGTCCCGGTTGACGTCGAGGACCTCGCGCAGGGTCATGCCGGTCGCGTCGTTCTCGGCGTAGGAGTCCACTCCGACAGCGATCGTCGCCGCCTGGTCCGGATCCCCGCTGGTGTCTCCCACGACCTCGAGGTACCGCTCGACGACAGCGACCTTATCGTCCTCACTCAGCGCCTCCCAGTCCGCGAGCTCACCCGTCGCGACGAGGTCGTTGATCGCGCCCGCGTCCAGACCAGGACTCTCAGCTGCGGCGGCCGGCGCCGCAGGAGAACCATCGGAGGTCTCATCCGAGCCCCCGCAGGCGGCGACGCCGAGTGTCGCGATCAGGAGCGCCGCGATGACCAACCACTTCCTCATGTGCCTCTCCTCTGATGCTCGGGCCTCGGGAGCCCAGGACTGTGGCAACACTCGCACATGGAGGTGCTCTCACTGCCCGGCGCGGGCGTCAGCCAACGCCCCGGGTTCAGCCGGCCTCGGACTCCTGGTCGCCCCGCCGCCGGGTCACGATGCAACGCCGTCGGCACGGACGCGAGCCGCCGCGAATCTGCCTCCTCCAGTCGATGTCACCGGCCCGGTGTAGCGTGCTCCGGGCCGAACCCATCTCGTCCCTGGAGCAACTGTGCCCCGTCTGCGCGTTCACTCGATGGCCGTCCTCATCGCCTTGGTGGTCGTGGTCCTCGGCGCGCCGGCCGCAGCCTCAGCGGCCGCGCCGGTGGTGGACAGCTCCACCTATATCCGCGACGTGCAGGCCGGCGCGGCATCCCTGCAACGATTCGGGGCGATCCTTGAGAGCACCCAGGACCTCCCCGACCTTGTGGCGAAGTCGAACCGCGCGCGGGTGCTGCTCACCCAGTTCGACCGTCGCTTCTACGTGATGAGCCGCTACCGCGTCGTGTCTCCCATCCTGAACCGCCAGCGAGCGCGCCTCGCCCGCACCAGTCCGCCGGTGACCGCCATCCTCTCTCGCTTCCTGGACGCCGCGCTGATGGAGGATCTCGACGAGGTGACCCGGTTGGCGCCGATCGCCATCGGGCGCATCAACGCCTTCCAGCGGGCCGCGGGCGGCTGAAGACGCGGTAGTGACCTCCTTACGTCGCCTCGGCTAAGCCGGGGCGACGCCCGCTACCCGGTTGCCCCGCTCTGGCGACGGTCCTGCTCGTCGACGAGCGCGCCGAGACGAACGAGGTCAGCCTCTCTCCTCGCGATGCTCGCCTTGATCACCGGCACTCGTTCCTCCCGGTGGCGTCGAAAGTCCCTGAGCGCAGCCTCATACTTGGATGAATCCTCGGAGAACCTCTCGCTCTCCCGCCGGCGGGCTTCGCTGGCGGTCCCCACCGAGTTCCGGATCGCCCACGCGCCGGCAAGGAGGGTGAGCAGGCCTATCCAGGTCAACACGTGGGTGAGCAGCCACGCGACGACGCCGAGGAGGATCAGGCTCTGAAAGGCGGCGATTCGGATCGAACGTCGGTACGCGGTTGCGGCTTGGATGCTGAGCTGCTCGGAGGGAGAGACGAGCCCGCTGGGCGACTGACGTGAGAGTTCGACGAGTTCCCCCTCGAGCCGATCGAGGGCCGTCCTCGCCGCTTCCAGCTGGACGACGACCCCTCGGCAGTCCGTGCATCCATGGTCGGTGCCAACCCGGCCTGGCGCCCACGGGACCGCCCGACGGGGCTCGGTCCAGTAGCCCGACCGGGCCCAAGACCCGCCGGTCATCCCGATCGGCGTGGGATGGCAAGGCGCCGGACCGCCATGGAGGTACACCGGGATGGGCGGCTGGTAGACCGGGCCGGTGTCGATCCACCGCGAAGGCTCGGCGGGCCGGCCGCGGGTGTACTCGACGGCCGGGACGAAGCGGTCACAGCGAGCGCAGTGGATGAGCTGCGCTTCATGCCCGGCCATCAGACCGTCACTCCCTGGTTGACCATCCCCCTGACGGCGTCCCGTGCTGGAAGGATCTGGAAGCTCGTCGAGCGGCCCGTTGTCGTCTCGAGAGGGATGCGGTCGCTCCAGGTGGAGTGCTTGACCTGATGCAAAGGACGGTGGCCCGTCCCTGCCCTTTACACGCAACAGGCGTCCAGAATACGCTCCTCGCCCGAGGCGCGAAACGCGGCGGTTGGCATTGCAACCCGAGATGGCACGGATCGATTCCGCAGGGCCTACCTTCGCCCTCGATGACGCTGAGGTACTCCTCGGACTGATCGAGAGAGAGCTCTTGGTCGAGCAGCACCTCGTCCGGGAGCACGCCCAGAAGCGCGACCAACTACGACGGCTACACAGGCTCGCCTCCAAAGAGGCGGCCCGGGCTTCGCGCGCCCTGCAGGAGGGGACCGAGCCTGCGCCAGCGGTCCGTGGCCCTCAACCCTTGGACGTCAAAAAGCCTCGGCGCCCGCATGGTTCGGTGCAGCGCGGCGTGCTGCTCGGCCTTCTGGAGAAGAAGACCTCAGCGACGGTTGAGGAGGTCGAGGCCCTCGCCGTCGCCCGCGGGATCATCAGTCCAGAAGCATCGGCACCTCGGGAGAACACCCGCAACACTCTGAGGCGATTGGTGGCGAAGGGTTTGGTAGCCCACTCTGGGCGAGAGTACTCACTAACTTCGACGGGTCATGCGACCGCAACAGAAGCCGCTCATAAAGCGGCGGCGGGGCCTCTCACGTCTCAGCGACTTCACCTCGTACACGGCGGCAGAAAGACGAGCCTCGCACTCCCCGCTCGCCGTCCAGCAGTTCCAAGAGCCTGGTCGAGGTCCGATCCCGCCAGCACCCGAGCTCTTGCTCTCCCCGTCTCGTTCCGAAGTGTTGGCGCCGCTTACGTCGATCCTCATCGGTCCCAGGTGTTGCCTACGACCGCCGCCTTTACGCCTGTGACTGACAAGAGTGCGGGAGCACGCGCGCAAGACCTCCACGCCCGGACTGCAGGTGGCTTGACTCGCTGGCTCGCCGAGACACAGCAACTCGGGTCAGGACCCATGCGCTAGCAGGAGTTGGACTTGCATGGCGACGTGCACGCAAGGGTCGCCGACTCGCCGGCGGCGGGCCGGCGTAGCCATCGGGTGGTGCCCGCGGTGCGTAGGCCCCGGCCACATTCTTGGGCCCCAGGTGCATGAACACCCAGGGCCCGGACGCCACAGGTCCCTTTGGGAGGTCCACGTGGCTGGCGTTACCCGAGCCACCTATGGCGCACTCCGACCGTGCCATCGGCCATTGGGGTCGGTCCAGAGGGAACTGTGGCAAGTCGCCCTTCCAGCCGAACGCCGCGAACGAACCGGCGGGGCGGGCAGCTGGAGCTCACCGAATGGCGGGAGAATCCGCAACGGTCCGAAGGAAAATCACATATTCGTGCTATTCTCTCGACCATGAACGGTTCAGATCTCGTATTCGTCGCGCGCACGCGGGCGGGCCTCAGTCAGGCGGAGCTCGGACGTCGGGCGGGTATGGCACAGAACGCCGTGGCGAGGATCGAGAGTGCCCGGACGCATCCGAGCTTCGAGACCATCCGGGACCTGGTCCGCGCAGCCGGCTTCGAGCCGGAGATCGAGTTGCGCACCAGAGATGAGTCCTTGCGCTCAGACGCAGGCGAGCGCCTGCGGATGTCCACTCCGGAGCGGGTCAGCCGGGGGATCCGCGCCGCTCAGGTCGCCCGCCGACTCGTGGGGGTAGCAGCGAGGCAGGAGAGGTAAATGGCTCGCGGCCGGAGGTCCGGATCGGAGCCGGCTTCTCCGGGTGCCCCGCTCGAACCGGAGCGGCTCCTGCAGGCTCTGCACAGAGGAGGGGTGAAGTTCGTCGTGATCGGCGGCTTCGCCGCACTCCTTCACGGCTTCGACCAACCGACAGAGGACATCGACATCACTCCTCTGCGCGATCCTGAGAACCTCGTGCGCCTGGCAACAGTCCTGAAAGGCTTGGACGCAGTTGCCCAGGACGCCGCCGGCCGCGACAACCCGGACTGGCCCATCGACGACCAGCACCTGCGGCTCGCAGAGACGACCTTCCTTCGCACTCGCTTCGGACGACTCGACGTCGTCATCAACCCGGCGGGGGCATCCGGGTATCACGATCTCGTCCAGGATGCGATCGCGCTTCAGCTGCCTGACGGACCGGTGATCCTCGTTGCGACGCTCGAGAGGATCATCTCTTCGAAGAAGGCAGCCGACCGCCCCAAGGATCATGCGGCGCTTCCCTCCCTCTTGGAGCTGCTCGCCCGCAAAGACCACGAAGGCACGAGATGACCTCACCCGCAGGCGCGCCCTTCGACCCCCTCGGCCTCATCGCGCAGCTCAAGGACGCCGGCATCGAGTTCGTGGTCGTCGGCTCTTTCGCGGCGCTCATCCACGGGTCCCCCCTACCTCCAGTCGAGCTCGAGATCGCTGTCATGGACTCGCCCCGGAACCGCCGCCGGTTCGAGGCGCTGATGAGCGGCCTACCCGCGACGACCTCAGATGGCGTGCTCTGGTCCACGCCGATGGGTCCACTTCGCGCACTACCAGCCGAGCCAGGTTCGCCCTTGCATGGCGCGCGGCACTCCACACCCCTGAAGATCGCCCCAGACCTCACAGTCAACGTGGCGAGCCTCCGCGCCCTCATGGTCTCAGCCACAGAGTCCCCGCGCCCCCAGGACCGCCTGCTCCGACCGGTGCTCAGTGATCTGCTCGAGCTAACACCCATGGATACAACCACGAAGACCTAGCGACACACGGCCCCAGCTTCGAGGCTGTTAGAGCGGTCCCACACTTGTTGCGATGGAGAGACGGGATGCCTCGGTCGGAGACGATGGCAGTCCGCCGGAACGGGATGCGCCCTAGTTTGGCCAGCGCACGGACCCGGTGGTGTCGAAGCCCTGTGAGGGGGCGCGCTGCCGCGGCCGGAAGATGCCCCCGTCGGCAGGGCGACCCATCCGGAACTCCGTCGAAGGACCCGCCCAGTAGCGGCGTTCGTCCACGTTGACGTCATTCGCGACGTACTGCCGGATCGAGCCTGGGAACGCCTTGGTCGAGTAGCCGCGCCCGTATACGTCGGTGTAGAAGACAGGCGGGCCGTCGTTGCGGACCACCCACCGCGGGTGCTGGATCCAGCGTCTGTCCCCCTTACAGCGAGACTCCGTCCCCGCCGGATCGCTAGGCCCGCATACGCTGGCATCGTTGAAGACCAGCCGTGAGGGATCGGCCGGGTCGATGACCGTCGTCGGTTGTCGACGCCGAACGAGATCCCGGCGGCCTGGAATCGACCATCGCCCACTGACGCTTGGGTCGTCCACACCTCGTAGTCACTCGCGCACCCCGGGGCAAGCGTCGGCAGCACCCGGGCACTACTTTGCGGCACCTGTCCCTGACAGTCGAGAATCGCCTCGCCGAAGTCGGCCATCAGCTGAACACGGGCGAGCACCTTGCGGTCCCGAAGCCGAACCATCACGACCTCGAGACTGTGGTGACGCTGACTCGCACGCCTCGGGCCGGAGGTGCCTTGATGGACCGTCACCATCCAGGCCTTGCCGCGGCCGTCGTTGTTCACCACGAACACTTTGAAGCCTTCGTGGGGTTCCACGCGTCCCAGACGGTGCGCGACTCGGCTGAATCCCTGCCTGCGGACTTCTTGGCGACCCGCAAAGGAAGACCTGTCGCTCCCGTGCTCGTGTCCAACATGTTGGTTCGCGATCGATGCACTATGGCTGCGCCAGTCTCCTGGCCCAGTTCGGCCACTGGCTGCGATGGGACCGGCCGCTAGGGCGCCGGCGCTAGCAGCGGCGATAAGCATCGCAACGAGGACGGCTCGTGGCGGCCGCCGGACACGCCTCAGGTCTAGTCGGCTCGTACCCAGACGGTCTTGCCGAGCCAAGTTTGGACGTCGCAAGAACCTCAAGGTACACCCATCCGTTCTAGGCGGTGCATGCAGATGGTCCGGTACGAAATAATTAGCTAGATCGCGGGCTGGTTACGTAACCTATGCAGCTGACCTGAGTGGGCCGCCCGCTGCTCCGCGGGGGCCCAGCGCCTACCTCTCGACCCACGAGAGGGCTTCAAGGGGTGCAGTAAAGGCACCGCGCAAAGCGCATCACCTAAGTCAGTTCACTGAGGAGGATGTCCATGACGTCGTCGGCCTCGGCCAACGCCTGAGGCACGGGTTGCCAAGGCGTCAAGGCATCGCCGTACTCCCAAGCGGCTGTGCCTTCTGCGTCCTCAATCGACGGATGCCAGGTGTCGCCGGCGAATACCCCTTCCGCTGTCCACCGGGTGATCGCGAAACCCGCGTCATTGTGCTGTAGAAGCAGAAGGCGAGGTCGACTCATCGCTCCTCGCGGCGTTTCGTGTCGTGTTCGTCCGGGCGGGCCGATGGCGTTTACCCACGCATACCTCAGGGCGTTCATCAGCGGAAAGGCACATGGCGATTTCGCGTGACCGCACCGGTCACTGGGTCGAGGTCCTCAAAGTTTGCATGCGCTGAGCCTCTCTTCGGGTTGATATCGCCGCGTGCGATTCTAAAGCGCCTCAGGCCATCCTTCGACACGAACACGCCCGATGCTATCTCGTCATATCCCCCCAACCAGTGGTGTCCCCCATTCAGAACCTGCCCAGCATCCTGGGCAGGAGCCGACTCGTTCACAGGTCGGCGGTGCGGTTTCGAGAACCCCTGCTGTATAGCTTTCGGGCCCTTGAGGAGTCGGGTCCATGGCAAAGCCCCGGCGGCCTGACTCGCGACTTCGTCAGCGTCTTTCCGTCGACCAAGTGAGTAGCCAAGGCCGTAGCCCGGCACCACTTGGTAGGCAATGGGATGCACCCGGTCCACGAGGAAGCCCATCGTGGCTGTGGACCCGGTGTTCACCCACCAGCTTCCGGCGTCCTGGAGGCATCCGACCGGGTTCCCGCAGAGCCCGCTGGGGTCCGTGAACTGACCCGGGGCGTTCCAGACGTAGGCGTAGAGGTTTACGTCGCCGCCGGCGAACCCGATCGGGTCCTCGGAGATGAACCTTCCCAGGCCCGGGCTGTAGTAGCGGGCTCGGCTGAACTGGAGGCCAGTGCCGTCCGACTCACGCCCCGTGAACTGGGTCGGGTTGTCCGAAGGGGCCCCGGTTACCGAGGGCGCCCCGAACGGTTCGTAGCCGTATTCGGTGAGGACACCTCCCGATGCGTCGGCGAGAGCAACGGTGCTACCGAGAGCGTCGGTGAGGAGCGCCTCGACCCCGGAAGCATCGGTTCGGGTCAGGGCCGAATCGACGCCGAGGCCGCCGAGAATCTGGACGGCGTCGGAGCCCTCAGTCTCGACGATGGCGTTCTCGCCGTCGTATCGGTAGCCGGTGGATGTCGCGCCGATGGTGGCCTCGCGGCGGCGGCCAAAGGCGTCGTAGCCGAAGGTCGCCCCAGGCGTGCCGCCCGTCAGGCCGGTCAGCTCGCCGCGGGCGTTCCAGGCGTAGGCCTGGGTGCCGTCGCCGGTGAGGTTGCCGATGTCGTCGTAGGAGTAGGTCGCGGTCCCACGGGTGGTGAGGCGGTTGGCCGCGTCGAAGGTGCCGGCCCCCATCGCCTGCGGGAGCCCCATGCGGGCCCAGAAGCCAGACACCTCGTGGCGCCGGCCGGCGGGGTCGTTGCCGTAGTCGATCCGCCCGAGTTCACCACCGCCGTTGGCGTAGGTGATCCGCGTGAGCCGGTCAGCGGCGTCGTGGGTGTAGGTCATCGAGGCCCCGCCGGGGAGGGTGACGCCGGTGGGTCGGTTGGCGTCGTCGTAGGTGAAGACGGGGGCCTGGGTGCCGCGGGTGATGCCGGTGAGGCGGTCGGCGGCGTCGTAGGCGTAGGTCGTCTGGTCCTGGCCGGCGGTGTCCATGGTGGTGCGCCGGTCGGCGGCGTCGTAGCCGTAGCTGACCGTGCCGGTCGGCGTCGCCTCGGAGGTGAGGCGGTCGAGGCCGTCGTAGGCGAGGGTGATCGTGCCGTTGGCCGAGTCGTCGGCTTCGGTCAGTCGGCCGCCGTCGTCGTAGCTGTAGTCGATGGTGCTCTCGTAGCCCGGAGGCGTGCCCACGGTCTCGTCGAACCCGACGAAGGTCTGGCGGTCGAGTAGGTCGTAGCCGAGGCGGGTGACCTGCCCCTCCCGGTCAGTAGTGGTCGTGAGGTTGCCGTTGGCGTCGTAGGTGAAGGTGTCGGAGTCGTCGAGTGGGTCGATGCGGGCGGTGACCCGGTCCATGACGTCGTAGATGTACTCGGTCGTGTTGGACCGGGCGTCGGTGAGGGCAGTCAGGTTCCCGTTGTTGTCGTGGGTGAAGGTCGTCCGCTCCCCGGCGGCGTTCTCGGTTGCGGTGACGCGGTTGAGCGCGTCGAACGTGGTCGTCCCGGTGCGGCCGGTCGCGTCGGTTCCCGCGGCGGGGCGGCCCCCCGCGTCGGTGAACGACTGTGCGGCGTTGCCGAGCTCATCGATCACCGACACCGCCGCGCCGCGCGAGTAGTCGATCGCGGTCTCGTGGCCGAGGGGGTCGGTGACGAGGGTCGTCTGGCCGTCCTCGTCGGAGGTCACGGTGGTGGTCTTGCCGCGTGGGTCGGTGACTGCGCTGAGCGCACCGGCGGACGTGTAGGCGTAGCCGGTCGTGTGATCGAGGGGGTCGGTGACCGACGCGACGAGGCCGTAGTTGGGCTCGTAGGTCATCTCAGTCGTGACGGCGCCCGGGGTGCCGGCGAGGCGGGTGATCGACGTGACGTCGCCGCGGTCGGAGTAGGTGAAGTCGGTGTGGCGGCTGAGGGGGTCAGTGATCCGGGTGACGAGGTCGCCCTCTGCCTGCCGGGTGTAGGTGGTGGTGAGGGCCTCGGCGCTTCCGTGGGCGTCGGTGACCGACGTCGGGTAGCCGGCGGTTGAGAATTCGGTGCGTGCCACGATCCCGCGGGGATCCGTGACCTCGGTGGCGGTCACCTTGCCGGCGCCGTCGACGGTGTAGTCGAAGCCGTAGGTGGTGTCGTCGGCTTGGGTCTGCTCCACGACGCGGCCGGCGCCGTCGTAGGTGTTCTCGATGAAGGTGATGCCGCGGGCGTCGGTGATGCTCGACACCCGGGTGTAGTCGCTTGTCGCGTATTGGGTGACTCCCCCGCCGGGGTTGGTGACGCTCGAGAGCCAGCTGTTGACGGGCGCGTAGGTGTAGGTGACGGTCCGCCCGAGGTTGTCGCGGGCTGAGGTGATCCGGTCGCCGTTGTCGTAGGTGGGCTTGATCCACCGGCCGTTCGGGGACCGAATGATGGAGATCCGGCCGATGGAGCTACTGATCTTCGGCGTCTCACGGACGATGGTCACCTCGTTGCCGAAGCGGTCCCGGATCGCGGTGAGGACCCCCCGTAGGGCGGTGTTCGAGAACGAGAGCTCGGTGCCGTCGCGCAGTCGGATCTGCCAGCCGTCGGCGGTCTGCTCGGAGTTCACCGCACGGAAGCTGAGGCGGGCCCCAAAGAACGGGCCGGGGGTTGCGGTGTGTTCATAGACCGCGGACTCCTGGCTGGTCCCAGGTGAGATCCGCTCGAAGGGGATCCGGCCGCCCGCGGGGAGGATCAGCGACGCCGACTGGTAGGGGACGTCGTTGACGAGGTGCAGGTCATAGCCGTCCTTGGTGGACGACCCGAAGGTGCGGTACTACCGGGCTATCGTCCGCCGCGGCATCCGCCGATCCGCCGGGCCGCGTGCCTCAGTCGCTCAGTCGCCGGTGGCCCCGCGCAGGATGGGCCACTGCCCAGCGCATCGATACAGTCGCTGGATGGCGAAGAGGATCTCGGTGTCCGTCTCCGATGGGACCGCGGGGCGTGCTCGGCAGTTGGCCGAGCGGGATTTCGGCGGGGACCTGTCCGCGTTGGTCGCCTTCCTGGTTGATCGAGAGGCGCGGCGGGTCGAGTCCCTGGATGCCGTCGCCGAGTGGGAAGCAGCGCACGGCGCGATCTCGCCGGCCGAGATCACCGCAGCGCGGATGCGTTGGATGCGGTAGCTCACGGCGCGACGGCGAGCTAGCCGTCGCGTTGCGCCGGGCGAGCGCCGCCTCCCGGCGCGGCGCGGCCGTTCAGGAGCCGCGGCCGCTACTCGGTGTCCCGGCGCCAGTGCCGCTTACTGGGGCGCCGTCAGGGGGATAGGCGTGGCGGCGTAGGTCACAGAGACGCTCACGGCAATCGTCGACGGCTTGTAGCAGCGGGTGACTCTGCGACGAGAGATTACCGGGCCGCGGCGTCCCTCGACACGCGGACCGCGGCGGACCGTGGTGACCTTCCCGCAGTACTGGTTCGGGCCGAATCGGCCGGTGGTGTAGAGGCCTCCGCCGAAGTAGCCAAATGGGCTCCCGGCGGGCTCCTCGATCGACTGGATCAAGCCGAGCTGCAGGCCCCCCACCTCGGCGAACCGCGTTAAGCGCCGAATTGTTGCCGCCTCGACCGCGAGTCGCGGCTGTATCCGAGGTTTGTGCGCACCAAGGGCTCCTTACCGGAGGAAATCTCCCCCCCCCAGTCTCGGAGAACGAGACAGGTGAGGCACGCCGTCCGAGGCTCGGGGATGCCCCCCGTACCCCCCAATCCGGTTGGAGTCGCCCCGGTTCGTGGATTCCCCGACCCCTGCGGGGAAAGGCCCCGTGGACCCCGTCCCGCTCTAAAGGGCCACCGAAGGAGTGGGCATCAACAAAGCCCCCCACCTCTCGGCAGTCTTGGTCTTCGCTATGCGGACTGGCCGAGCCCGGCAAGCCAGACGAAGCCGGCCTCAGAAGTCGAGATCGACGTCCGGCTCGGCCGGTCGCCGCACGCGGCGGCCGATGACAGCAGCCCTCGCGGCCCGGGCGTCGGCGGCGAGCCTCCGCTCGTCCCGGCCGAACAACGGGACGCCGACGAGAGCCGCCAGCTGGAACGCCGTCCCGATCGAGACGCCCGGATGGCCCCCCTCGACCTTCAGCACCGTGCCCTTGCTAACGCCTGCCCGTCGGGCGAGCTCAGCGGCGGTCCACCGACGCTCGGCGCGCGCTGCCCTCACCTGGGCGCCGAACAACTCGACGGCGTCCTGGACAACCTCCAACAAGACTCGATCGCCACTCATTCGGTTCAGAATAGCCACCCTTAGGCGACTTAGGGATCACTATCCTGAACCTCCGTGCCCTCGTGGCGCCCCTTCGCGGAGGCGAGGCAGCGGAATGGCGCCAAGCGACGGCTAGCCCGTTGCGACGGTCCTCAGCGCAGCCAACGCCTCCGGGCGGCGGTGATCTCGGCGGGCGAGATCTCACCGTGTACGGCTTCCCACTCAGCGACGGTGTCAAGGGACTCGACCCGCCGCGCCTCTCGATCGACCAGCCAGGCGACCAGTGCGGACACATTCCCGGAGAACTCGCGGTCCGCCAGGCGTCGAACCCGCTCGGCAGTCAGGTCGGGAACGGAGATGTAGAGCCTCCTCGCCACTCGATGACCGTAGCGCGGCCCGTCGCCAGGCGCCGCCATCCGCCAGCTCGAGACAGAGCTTGCCGTCTCGCGCGACGTCGACACTCCTTCCTCGGGCGGTCGAGACGGGGGGCAGCCTCGGGACCTAGCGGCCGCGGCCGCCGAACACTCGACCCAGCAGTCCCCGGCGCCGCTGCGGTGGATCGTCTGCGGCTGGTGATGGCGGCGGTCGCCTGATCTCCTCTGCGATGGGAGCGGGTGTCCCGGCCCCGGGCTGCGCCGCCACTCGATTCGATTTCGGCCCGCGGCCGCGGCGGCACGGCGTCGCGGAGCGCCTGCTCGATAGCGGACATTCACCACTCCACCTCCTGACGTCGTTGGTCTCACACGCTGACGCCGAAACCCGCGCCGGTCACGAGGCCGGTACGCGAAGTCGCAGACGGGGATTCACTGCCCAAGGGGACATCGAGAGTGAAACCATGGTTACACTCCGAGCAATGCGATGGGTGCTCATGACCTATCGGCTCCCCCGCGAGCCGTCCACGCCCCGGATCGCCCTCTGGCGGCGGCTGCGAAGGCTCGGGGCGCTCCAGATCCTCGACGGTCTCGTGGCTCTGCCCCTCGACGCCCAGACCCGCGAGCAACTCGAGTGGCTTGCGGATGGGGTGATCGAGGCAGGAGGGGAAGCGTCGGTTCTGCTCGCCGAGCCTACCTCGATCGCCGACGAGCGCCGGCTGGCCGAGCGGATGGCCGCATCGGTCGCGAAGGAGTACGTGCAGGTGGAGGCGGCCGCCGAGCGGGCGGCGGAGACCAAGGCCGGGCGCGTGCAGGCTGTGAGGCTGCTCCGGCGGCGCCTTCGCGACATACGCCGACGCGACCACTTCCCGCCCCCCGAGAGGGCGCGGGCCGAGCAGGCTGTCGAGCGCCTGGCGGTCGCGGCGGGGAGCGTCGTGTGAGGTGGGCTACGCGGGCGGCGTGTCACGTCGATCGTGTCGCCTGCGCGTGGCTGATCCGACGCTTCATCGACCCCGGTGCGACGTTCGTCTTCGTCGCCGGGCCGGACGAGGTGCCGCCCGATGCGACGCCGTTCGACATGCGCGGGGTCGATCTGTCGCACCACCGCGGCGACTGCAGCTTCGAGACGTTCCTGCGGCGCTACGACCTCGACGAGCCCGCGCTGTGGGACATCGCGCGCATCGTCCACGAGGCGGATCTCGCCGACGAGCGGTACGACGCCCCCGAGGCGCCGGGCCTCGACGCGCTGCTGCGCGGCCTCTCGCTCGTGGTCGCCGACGACGACCGGATGCTCGAGCTGTCGGGTCCGCTCTTCGACGGCCTCCTCGAGCTGCGCCGGCGCGCGCGCCTGCTGGACCCGCTCGCGTGAGCGACGAGATGGCGACCACGGGCCCCGGCTTCACCGATGCGCCGGCCACCCCAGGGGCGACCGCGAGCCCATCCCCGCCAGGCGAGCTGGAGGCTCTGCGCTTCTGGCTGAAGCTCGGCTGCGTCTCCTTCGGCGGCCCGGCGGGGCAGATCGCGATCATGCACGCCGAGCTCGTCGAACGGCGCGCATGGATCTCCGAGCGCCGTTTCCTGCATGCGCTCAACTTCTGCATGGCCCTGCCGGGCCCCGAGGCGCAGCAGCTCGCCTCCTACATCGGCCACTCGCTCCACGGCCTCCGGGGCGCCCTCGCGGCCGGCGGACTGTTCGTGCTCCCGTCCTTCGTCCTGCTGGTGGCGATGAGCGCCGTCTACGCCGCGTTCGGCGAGGTGGCGGCCGTCGCGGGGGTGGTGAGGGGCCTCGGTGCCGCGGTGGTCGCACTGATCCTGGCGGCCATCATCCGCATCGGCGGGCGGGTGATCCGCACCCCGGCGGCCGTCGGTCTGGCCGTCGCGGCCTTCCTCGCGTTCGTCGGGGGCATGCCGTTCGTCGCGCTCCTCGCGGTGGCCGCCGTCATCGGATGGCTCGCGGGACGCTGGTCGCCCGCCATCCTCGGGCAGGCCGTGCCCCATGGAGAGCCGGGTGGCCCCGCCGCGGTGTCCGTCGAGCCGGCGACCCCGCCGGTGCGCGCCCGATGGCGCCTCGCCCTCACGCTGGCCGCGTGGCTCGTCCCGGTCGCCGTCCTGCTGGCCATCGGGGGACTCGCCGCGGACCTCGCGGGGCTCTTCACGGTCGCGGCCCTCGTGACCTTCGGCGGCGCCTACGCGGTACTGCCGTTCGTCGCCGACCAGGCGGTCGAACGCTTCGGCTGGCTGTCACCCGAGGAGATGGTGGCGGGCCTCGCGCTCGGCGAGAGCACCCCCGGCCCGCTGATCATGGTGAACACCTTCGTGGGCTACATGGCCGGCTACAACGTCGGCGGCGGCCACTGGTGGGGCCTCGCCGGGGCGACGATCGCCACCTTCTGCACCTTCGCCCCATCCTTCGTGATCATCATGAACGGAGCGCCGCTGATCGACCGCGTCCACGGCGCGGGGGCCCTGACACACGCACTCACGGGGATCACGATCGCCGTGGTCGGGGTCATCGGCGGTCTGGCGGTCTTCGTCGGCGAGAACGTCCTGATCGTGGACGGCCGGCCCGACTGGCTCGTCGTCGGGCTCGCCGCCGCCGCGTTCCTGGCGGTCTGGCGGTTCCGGGTCGGCGTCCTACCGGTTGTCGGCGTCTGCGCCGTCGTCGGCCTGCTCTCCGGGGTACTCGGCTAGGGCGACGCCCGCTCGGCGGGAGCGGTGCGGACGATCGCCTCCCCGAAGAACTCCACCTCGTCGCGGAGGCGCTCGGCGACACGCTCGCTGATCCGATGCCCCTCGGCGACGTCGATCCCGCCATCGATCTCGGCGTCGATCTCCGCCCTGATCACGTGCCCCTGCCAACGAGCGCGGACACCCCGGAGGCCGTCGACACCCTCGGTCCCAGCGGCGATCCGGCGGATCTGCTCGCCCACGGCCGGGTCGACGCCGTCGAGCAGGCGTTCGCCGATGCTCTTCGACGCGTCCCAGACGATCTTCATGATGACCGCGCTGATCAGCAGGCCGACGACCGGGTCGGCGGCCGGCCAGCCGAGCGCCACCCCGATCGCCCCGGCGACGACCGCCAGCGACGTGAGCCCATCGGTCCGCGCGTGGTACCCGTCAGCGATCAGGGCCGCCGAGCCGATCTGACGGCCGACGCGGATGCGGAAGATCGCGACGGCCTCATTGCCCAGGAAGCCGATCACGCCCGCCAGCGCGACGGCCCAGAGCAACTGGACGTCCTGGGGATCGAACAGCCGGCGGATGGACTCGTAGGCGGCGAAGACGGCCGAGAAGAGGATCAGGCCGATGATCACCAGGCCTGCCAGGTCTTCGGAGCGGTGCAGGCCGAAGGGGAAGCGCGCGCTCGGGGGTCGCCGTGAGAGAACGAAGGCGATCGCGAGCGGCACGGCCGAGAGGGCGTCGCCGATGTTGTGGACGGTGTCCGCCAGGAGGGCGACCGAGCCCGTGACGACGACGATCACCACCTGGAGCGCGGCCGTCACGCCGAGCCCGACAACCGACCACTTCAGGGCCCAGAGGCCACGCTCCGACGAGGCGATCGCGGGGTCCACCGTCCCGTGGCGGTGCCCGTGATCGTGGTCGTGCCCGTGTCCATGCGGGTGGTCATCCGTGTGGTGACCGTGCCCCGCATGGCCGGACGCGGCTCTCTTGCGACGCCTGCGGCCGATCACGCGGAGGTCCGGCGGTGGGCGGGAGTCGCCGAGAGACCGAGCCGGGTGTGCTCGGTGTGGGAGACGGCCTGGTCGAGCAGCTCGGCGACGTGGTCGTCGTGGAGGGCGTAGACGACCGTCCGCCCTTCCCGGGCCCCGACGACGAGCCCGAGCAGGCGCAGCACCCTCAGCTGGTGCGACACGGCGGACTGCTCCATGCCGAGGTGGGCGGCGAGCTCGGTGACGGTGCAGTCCGACTCGCGGAGCCGGCCGAGGATCATCACGCGGCTTGGCGTGGCGAGCGCCTGCATGACCCGCGCGACATCCTCCGCGACGCCGTGGTCGATCGGCTGGCGCGCATGATCATCACGGTGCCCCATGAACCAAGACTACATGAACAGTCCTTCATACATGGTTTGTGGCGGTGGGTTCCCTTCTTCCAAGCGGCGGGCCGGCTCGACGAGGTCGCTCACGAGCACGACTGCGGCACGTCCGGCCGGGCATCCACAACCCTGAGCGCGGTCGCGACGATCAGATGAAGCGAACTCCAGATGAGGCGCTACGGTCCCGGCGGCTCAGGCCCGCAGCGAGTGGGCGGCGCGCGATCCGGGACCCGCCTGAACGGCTGGGGCGGCGGTCACCGTCACATCGGGCACGCCGGCCTGGCCGGTTCGCACATGCTCGAGATGGAAGACCGCCTGCGCCAGCAGGTCGGCGACGTGATCGTCGTGGAGCGCATAGATCATCTGCCGCCCTTGACGCTGCCGGGTCACCCAGCCCATGTGGCGCAGCATCCGCAGCTGGTGCGAGGTGGCCGACGGCGTGAGGCCCGCCGCCTCGGCGAGATCACCGACCGCGCAAGGCTCCTGGCAGAGGCGCCCGAGGATCAGGACACGGGCAGGGCTGGCGAGGATGATGAAGGAATCCGCGATCTCGGCCGCGTCGTCGGCGTTGATCGCGATCCGGGCCGTGCGGGAGATCTGATGACTCATGTCACGGCCGGGTGACAGTTGCGTCGGCGAGGCAACGCCGATCCGGGTACTGCCACCGCACGACTAGCTCGAAGCGCGCAGGACGCCCGGCTGGCTCTCAGCCACCAACCACGAGCAGTAGTCAACGCCCGTCATGGCTGGCCCGACACCCCCGCTCAGTCACGAAACGACCGGGTGTCTCAGGACGGCCGACCGGAAGAGGGCGCGCGCGCCGAACTGAGTGGGCTTCCGGCACCCCAGCCGAATCAGGGACCTGGCGCACCGCCAACCGATGCTCGAGACGCCGAGCGGATCCCCACGCCCTACTTATGGGGAGAGTTGCGCGCACTGTCCAGGAGGGGCAGTGCCCGAAAGCAGCGCGAAGCCGATCCGAGGACGTATCGCGCGGGCTTTCCCGGCCGTTCACCGGTCAGCGTCACCACCCCCCCCCCCGCCTCCCGGCTCTCGCTTCTCTATAGGCCCGACCGGATCCGTCAAAGGGTGTCGATCTGGGGTCACCATGTCGACCGCTTCAAGACGCGCACTCGGATTCACTCGCTGGACTCAAGCCGCCTGGTGGCGCGCCGGGGAAGGCGAGCGAGCTTGAGCCCCGAGGCCTCCCGTCCATCGCACGCGTACGCACTCACACGCCGCCAGCTTCCCGGCGGTCGCCGTCCACGTGTCACGTATCACCCTGCGGCTGTGACCGCTTGACATAGCGAACGCGCGCCAAGCACCCTTCCGTCATGCGCCTGCCCCGTCTGCGGACACTTCTCGCCGCCGCGCTCGCCAGCCTGGCTTTGGCGGCGCCCTCGGCCGTCGCCGGCTGGTACTACGCCGACGGGGCGGGGGCCTTCGGCACCCTGGCCAACGGCAACTACACCAGCGGCGGCGCGGCCGGCTACTGGACCTTTGGGCTCTTCGACAACGAGAACACGGGGGCCTCGAAGCAGTTCTTCCGAGTCCGTTACAGCGCGGGATGTGGCGGCACTTTGACCACCGTCCAGTGGAACTCCACCAACTACGGAAATCCCAAGAACTGGACGATACCTTTCAGCACCGGCGGTTGCAGCTACACCTACGGACGCAACGTGTCAGGCGGCAACGCTCGTCTTGCCGCAGGTCAGTTCCAATAGGGGAACTCGGATGAACTCCAATAGACGAGTAGGGATCATCGGCGTGGCCCTGGCGGCCGTCTTGGCCTCGGCTGGCCTTGCGGTGGCGCTGCAGGCTCATGACAGCTCCGGCCCGACGGGCGTCGCACCCGCCGCCTCGAGCCCGCCGCAGACTGTCGAGAGCCCGATCCCCGCCGGCGGATTCGCACATCCGCCTGCCGGTCCCGCAGTGGGTCCCCCGCCCTCGCCGTCGCCGCCGCAGCCAGCTGTCGCGATCGTTCTCGATGGGCGGGCTTTCACGGTTCCCGCCGTCGTGGAGAGGCTTCTGGACCTGGGCGGCGCCGAGCTGCTTGCAGCCGACGTCAACGGCCGGTCATATGTGGCCGCCGAGAGCGCCGACGCTCGTGGGACCTGCTTCATGGAGGTCCCGGCGGCACCCGATGCGGACCCGGTGATCGGGTGCGATGAGGAGGGTGCGCTCGCGGCCAAAGGCGGCTGGCTGGTCCATCACCAAGGACCGGTGTCCGGGACGCGCTCCGGGGTCTTCATCCTGCCCCCGGGAGAGGTCACGTTGCGGGCCACCGCCGGCGCGCGCACGCTGAGTCCCGGTGGGCGAGCGGTTGTGTTCAACGACCTGCCGATGGACGTCGAGGCCCTTCAGGTGACGACGGCCCGAGGAAGGACACTGAGCCCGACCTTCCCGTAGCGGATATTGCGCCTCCCGGGCTCCACGCAACGCCCAGCCGGCACTCGGCCAGTGGACGACGTCCGTCCTGGCTGGTCCGACACCAACCCGCGCTCAGTCACGAAACCACTGGGTGCCCTGGAACGCTGTCTCCAGAGAGGCCACGTGGGCGCCCAACCGAGGGGGCTTTCGGCGCCGGACGCACTTGACGACCTCAAGGGTGCCGTGACCGGCGAGTAGCGTTCTACCGGCTTCCTGCGGCTCGTGAGAGGCCGCAGGAAGCACGCTCCGGTCGGGAAGTGCGACACCTGGACGGTCAGTCGTCAGGTGAGTGATCGGCGCGGCCATAGACCCCCATGGTCGTCACGAGCCCGCCGAAGCAGCAGAGCTGCAGGCTCTACTCGTACCCAGAGACCATCATCGAACCCACGTCACGTACCAGCGCCCGTCGACAGTTCCAACATGAGGCGCTGATACTCCCACGAGAAGGTCACGGCCATCGTCCGGAGCGGGGGGGGGACCTCGCGGATGGCTGTGCGCCACACACGCTCGGGCAGAGGAACGACGGAGCCTTCTGATGCGCTCGACGGTGGCAACCCATTGCAGCACCTCGAAGGACTGATCCGGCGCGATCCTCACCATTCGCCGACGGGGGCGGGCCGGCGCTCGAGTCCGGCCTTCCACTCGCCTCGCGTGGATCCAGTGGGGCTCGCTCGAGACAGCCCGGTCCTCGGCACCGCGCGAGGCACGCTCAGCGGATACGTCCTCCGCGAGGTCGCGCTGACGGTCGCTGCGGGCACGCCGATCGGCGCTTTAGCGATGCAGGTTTTTGCCATATAGATCAAAACTTTGTATCGTCAACGCGTGGCCTTGGGACATGCCGAGACGATCGAGTGCTTCCACCTGGGATTCCTCGCGGTCCTGCGCACCCGTCTGGATGAGGGCCGCTACGTCCTCAAGGGCGGCGCGAACCTGCGCTACTTCTTCTCCAGCGTCCGCTACTCCGAGGACATCGATCTCGACATCAGCGGGGTCGAGGGCTGGAGGATCGAGGAGCAGGTCGACAAGGTGCTCGCCTCGGACGCCCTCGGGATCGTGCTCCGCGCCGCGGGTGTGAGCGTCGTGCTGGAGGACGTGAGCAAGCCCAAGCAGACCAAGACCACCCGGCGTTGGAAGATCCCCGTCGCCGGTGCGGGCGTGCGGGAGCCGGTGCGCACGAAGGTCGAGTTCAGCAACCGCAACGGGGAGACCCGGTTCAGGCTGGAGGCCGTCCCCGGCGAGATCGTGCGGCGATACGCGATGCGCCCGCCCTCTGTGCAGCACTATCTGCTGCAGCCGGCGACCGAGCAGAAGGTCTACGCCCTCGCCGGGCGCCCCGAGACCCAGGCGCGAGATGTCTTCGACCTCGACCTGCTGTTCGGCCGAGCGCCGCTGGCGGATGACGCCGTCGAACCGCATGTCCGGACGGCCGCCGCGGAAGCCGCCCTCGCCCTGCCCTACGAGGCATTCGAGGACCAGGTTCTGCCGTTCCTCGACCCTGCGGTGGCCGACCTCTACGACAGGAACGCCTGGAACCAGATGCTCGAGCACGTCGTCGAGGAGCTACTCCGATGAACGCGACCCAAGCTCACGGGCAGCTGCGCGCCTTCAGGCGTCCGATCATCGAGACGCGTGAGGCAGCTGCGCTCCTACGAACCTCCCTGAGCAACGCCTCACGCCTGTTGCGGGCGATGTCGCAGGCAGGTCTGGTCCGCCGGGTCCGGCAGGGCCTCTGGGCGCTCGATCCCGAGATCTCCCCCGTCGTCGCGGCCCCCTACATCACCTCCCCATACCCGGCCTACGTCTCGCTGTGGTCCGCCCTCGCCCACCACGACATGATCGAGCAGATCCCCGCCAGGGTCTATGTGGCCTCGCTGCACCGGACCCAGCAGATCCCCAGCGGCCTCGGGCACTACTCCATCCACCACCTCGCGTCCGAGGTCTTCGGGGGATTTGAAGGTGATCCCGAGGGCGGCTACATGGCAACCGCCGAGAAAGCCGTGTTCGACACGCTCTACGTCCGAGCTCCCCGCGGCGGACGCGTCCACTTCCCAGAGCTGTCCCTACCCGAAGACTTCCGCCACGACGACCTTCGCGGGTGGGCCGCACGCATCCCGACCCCTCGGCTTCGCACGATCGTGCAGCGAAGTATCGAGCAGACACTGGGGCTCGCCGCAGTCCCCTGACCGTGGCACGCCCCGCGCCACAGAGCCGGCAGCGGCGAGGGACCACGGCCAAGGCGCCCCGTGCGCGGGAGAAGAACCCATCCCGCGAACGCACGAGCAAGCGTCGCCCCACGCTCACATCCACTCCAAGCGAGCAGGAGTCCCGCCCCCGCCGTCTCCGCGACGCCGAGAGCCCCTCAAGCAGCCGCGCGTAACGGCTCGTCACTCCCAACAGGCCCTCAGGCGGCGAGCCCCCGAACACCCCCCCCTCTATCGACACCAGACCCGAAATGCCTGGGGAACGGACACGGCTCCTCCGTGCCAGGGTGCTTGGACCGGGTGTCAGTTGCGTCGGCGAGGCACCGACGATCCGGGTCCAAAACCGCACGACGACGCTAGGACGGATCCCCGCTGACGCGAGCGACGTCATCGAGGCTCTTGTCCATCAGATGGGCGGCTGCTGCCAGATCGCCGCCGCGAAGGGCGGCTCGGGCACGATCGATCCCTTGCTCGAGTCGGTCAGCGTGCCGCGCCACGAACTCTTCAACTGCGACATCCACGACCTGGGCCCCCAGAGAACTCAAGCTCGCCTGGTGGCGAGGCGGGGGAGGCGCTGGCGTCCGGGCCGGACCGAGGAAGCGAGGGGGCACGCCCGTGCCGGCACTGCTCAGGGTCGGTGCGGGTGCGGTGCCCAGAACGGGCGTCCAATGGGCCTGGGGGCGGCCCCGGGCCGTATCCCGCGCGGGCTCTCTCCATCACCCCGCTGACCGTGGCCTATCGGCGCGCCTGCTTGAAGGCTGCCACCTGCTCGGCGGCCTCCGTCAGTACTTCCGTCGTGGGTGGCCACGCACCCGTCTCCGGCCCGCCAACGGGTGGCCTGCTGGTTTCAGCACCTGCCAGGTAGGTGGTCTCCGCTAAACCGACCCGTATGAAGGCGCGGTCTGCTCTGATGAGGGCCCACTCGACGGCGTCTTCCACGCGCTCGAATCCGGACTGCTCAGCTACAAGCTGGTCGTCATCCTCGACATGTGCAAAGAAGCTCCGTTCTCGTTCAAAGTCGTGAACATCCTCTGCTACCCAACCAGTCCTCATTGATCCTCCCGCCCTACGTGGTGCGGTACCCTGCGCCTCCAGGCCATCCTCGCCGAGATCGAGGAGGAACGCCGCCATCTGGGCCGTGGTCTCCTGCCCGAAGGTCTTCCTCAGCCTGCGCCCTGTCGGCATCCGGGCGGCCCGGTGCGGGCTTCTGCCGGTCCTGGTTTTCTTGCTGGTGGCCGGCTGCTCAGGCGGATCCAAGTCAGCGGAAACAACGACGGCGGGCGTGGCGCGCGAGGGGCCGGCGCTCACGGACTGGACGGTGGTCCTCGACGACGTCCGTCTGATGCCAGCGGGCATCGGCATGGCGCTTCACCCGACGCGTGAGCCGATCATCGTCGCGGCGACCTCCCGGGTGCCCCTGGAGGTCTGCCCGGCCGACTCGATGGGCCGGCCCTCTGCCCCTCAGCGGTCATCGTTCGGGCGTCGCTGGACAGCGTGTCTGCCTCTCGACTCCCAGCCCGTGGAACTCCCGGTGACCGACGGCCTCTCCCATGTCGGGCTTCGCGTCCGCCCGATCGAGCGCGGCAGCGTAGGCCTCAGCCAGATCAGGGTGAGATGGACATGCCAGGACACCTACTTCGTCCTGGACGAACCCACGGGGGCGCTCCAGCCGCCGTCGCCTCGCTGCGGCTCCGCGCCGAAGGAGGGGAGGTAGTCGAGTAGCCGCGATCGGGATGCGGCCTCGATGCAGACCATGAAGCGACACGCCCGTCGCGGCAGACCCTCGCCACCGGCGAGCGTGACGTCAGCCGACGGGGTCCGGCCCGCAGAGCCGGCAGTCCATCGGAGGCACACCGCTCACGCCGGCCCCCGCGCGCCGCGCGTGCGCCGGACCACGAGTCCAGCAGCTGAGGAACGAGTGCATGTCCCGAGCTTGGCCCTCTGGCCTCGGTGGCGGTCACCTTGCCCCACCTCCAACGGTGCTCAAGACCGTCAGCGACGACGCTCTGGGTTTCTCCCGACGCCCGAGGCGGCCTCGAGCCCCTCGCGCTATCGATGCCATGCGACCCGGAGACGGACCCGGCGGATCCGCCAACGGAGTCCCTCGGGGCCGTGCACACGGCCGTCCTGATGGTCGACGGCTTCGAATTGAGCCAGCGAAGCAGCGTTGCGCGCGGCCATAAAGAATGAAACGAGCGCATGCTCCAGTTTGCTTTTTTATTGGGTTCGCGGGCCATACGAAGTCCGACATGCGACGCTCGGACCGGCTCCGCGCGGCGGCCAGACGCGCCCCTGGCGTGCCCCACAGCACCACGACCGGGCATGCCCGCAGTGCGGCTCAACGGGCACCCGAGTCCACGGCGGGCCCGGAGTCGCAGGGACTCCGGCTTCCTGCTGACGCGACTTCCGGGAGACGAACGGACCGTCGGCGACACGACTCGTGGGAACTGCTGTGGAAGCTCTGGCGTTTCATCGTCCGCGGCAGGCTGGTGGAGGAAGCGAACCGAAGCTGACTGTCAGGGAGAATCGACGAAACTGGAGGGGGGTCGCTTCGCTCGCACTGCACCGCAAGCTCGCCGCGCCTCGGCTACGGCAGATCTGTCGTCGGCGGACCAATAGAGTCAGAAGACGTCATCGCACCCGCTGAGGGGGTCGAGGTTGGCCGACGGCTTAGGCTCGAATGAGGTTAGGCCGCGACGCGGGCGCCCTCTCGACCCTCGGGTAAAGGGCCGCGTCATGAGTGCGGCACGCCAAGTTGTCGGGCAGCACGGACTCGCGGGCTCGTCGATCCAGATGATCGCCGACCGAGCCGGGATCAGCAGACCGACCGTCTACCGTCGATGGCGAAACCTTGAGGCCGTCGTTGTCGCCGCGATCGCGGATCTCGAAGAGGAGTTGCAGCCGACCCTGAAGGACCCCCCGAACGGGGACCTGCCGATGGCTGCCGCCACGGCATACCAGTTCCTCGTCACCGGGCCCCGAGCCGGCTTCCTTCGGGCGGTCCTCGAGACATCGACACGAGAACCACCAACTGAAGCTGCGCTCCAACAGTCGGTGCTGTCCCCAATGACGCTGTACCTCGAGGCCGCAGCGGCGGGTGTGCCGCAAGACGACGGCGGCGCGACGGCTGCCGAGATGGCTCGGGCGGTCATGGATCGTCTGCTGCTTCGAATGGCCCAAGGCCAATCCGACCGAGACGCCGGCTCGATCGCGTCCACAGTGACCCTCATCCAAACGACCTACACCGGTCGGTCCACGTCCGAGCGGGCAGTAGAGCCGACATAGAGCGGCAACGACTGGGCTGTCGCCAACGGGTCCAGCGCGCTTGTTGCAGATCTGGAACAGGACTCACAGGATTGGGTCGGCTATCGCGAACCGACGAAGAGCGCAGCGACCTGGAACTAGTGGCGCAGCTACTCGATGCGTCCTCAGGCGACCTCCAACGCGCACTCGATCGGGCAGCCTTAAGACCAAGCGAGACCAGAACGAGCGCGAGCGAAGGCTCGCCAGCCGGATCGCGCGGCACCCGTCGGGCATCGGCGCCCTTGGCGTCCAACCAGGTTCAGCGGACACTGCGCCGATCGACCGCCAGAACACCCGCTTCGGCCATGATCCTCCTGCCGAGCAGTCAGTCGTCGAGGAACCACCCGGACGGAGCGATCTCCGCCCCGAGGCGGGGCGCGTACTGGCCGAGGAAGACCCGGCTCACGAGCTCTCGCCGGCTGCTCACGCCGGACTTCTCGAACACCGACTTCAGGTGGTCCTGGACGGTGTAGGCCGAGAGGTGCAGCGTGGCGGCGATCTGTGTGGTGCCGATGCCCTGAAGCACCAGGCCGATGACGTCGCGTTCCCTGCCGGTGAGGGCGAACGCGGCGGCGACGAGGGGCAGGATCTCCGGCGGGCGGGCGTCCTCGATGGTGACGACGACGTCCCCGGTCGCGCCGCCCGGGCTCGAGAGCGGTGACGCGTGGAGCACCAGCCACCGGCCGCTGGGCAGATGGACCCGGCCCCGGGGCAGGGCGTCGGTGAGGCCCGCGCCGTAGCGACGCGCGCCGGCGACGAGCGCCCCGAGCACGGCCTGTGGCGTGACGGTGTGGCCGCGCAGGCCGAGCTCGTCGAGCCGGGCCTGGGCGCCGGCGCTGAGTTGGCTGATCTCGTCGTCGGCGCCGACGACGATCACCGCCGGGCCGGTCACCGCGGAGGACGGGGCGAGCGTCAGCCGGGCGAGGATCCCCGCCCGCAGCCCCGTCGCCAGCGCCTCGGACAGAGACGCGACGAACGCGACGTCCTCGGCGTCGAACGGCTGCTCGCCGAACAGGGCGATCCCTCCCCACGCGCGACCGGACACGCGGGCGACGAGCCGCAGCTCGTCGGCGCAGTCGAGGTTCGGGAGGATCAGGTCGCGCATGCGCGCCGATCGCCGGACGTCGCCGCCGGTCGCGTGGTGCACACCCGCGGCGGGCACGTCGGCATGGGCCAACTCGGTGAAGCTCGTAGGCTCGACCTGGCCGTACTCGACGAGCCCCCACTGCTCGTCGAACTCGTCGCGTCCCTCGATGTCACCGTACTTGAAGCCCCCGGTGAGCAGGTTCGTCGCCGGGTCGAGGGTCGCCACACAGCTCGCGCAGGAGGGCATCGCCCGCTGCAGGGACGCGGTGAACTCGGCGCAGAAGGTAACGATGTCCATCCCGCCGCGGGCGAGGACCTCGACATCGCGACGTACGCGTTCGGCGGTCAGCTCGCGTCCCACGTGCGCAGTATGGGGGCGCCCGGCGGCGCGGGACACCCCCAGATGTCTGGGGGGTGGCGGCAGCGGGGGATCTGGGATTGCCCGGACCCCGCGCGCCGGGGAGGCTCGCAGCCATGCCGACCGCTGCCCGAACGCTCCCACACCCCGCGCCCACCGGCGCCTCCGCCGACGACCGTGTCCGACCCCTGGGCGCCGCGTGCGCCGCGGGCGGACTGCTCGGAGTCCTCATCACCACCGTCCAGGTCATCCACGCGACGTCGTCGTCGACGCCGGACGATCTCTGGCGATCCCCGTGGTCGTCCGGTGCCTTTATCGTCGTCGGCCTGCTGTGGTGCGTCTCCCACGCGCTCGTCCTCGCGGGGCTCGTCGGCCTGCGGCGCAGCGGACACGGCGGCCCGGGCCGAGCGGCCGCCGCCGGGGCGGCCCTCGCGATCGCCGGGACGTCACTGATCCTCGTCGGTGAGATCGCCGGCATGACGATCGGCGACCGTTCCGAGGACTCGGGTGCCGCCGGGGCCGTCGCGGCCGTCTACGGGGTGGGGACGCTCCTGGCCGTGATCGGCCTCGCCCTCCTCGGGCGCGAGGTCCTGCGCACCGGATCGTGGACCGGCTGGCGCCGCGGGATCCCGCTCGCGTTGGCCGGGTGGGGGATCATGCTCCTCTGGCTCCCCCTCACCCCGCTAGCGCCGGTCGGCAGCCTCGTGATCGACGCGTTGTTCGTCGCCCTCGGCGTCGCGCTCTACACGCAGCCCTCACCCGTTCGCTCCGAGCAGGGGTGAACCGGCAGCCCTGACGGATCGATCCGATCAACGTACGAGGTCGCGCTCCCGGGGCCGCGGGCGACCTCCTCCGTAGACAATCAACTCAAACACGTGGGCGTTGTGCTCCTCGCCGAACCCGCGCCGTGAACGTGGCTCCGCTCCTCCAGAAGCGTCCGCGGAACGCGCCCCACTCTGGGTCACCGCCCTGTCGCTATAGGCTCGGCGCCCGAGTGACGATCCCGACCGCATGCCCCTCCTCCCACTGATCCCCAACGCCCGCGCGGCCACCCGGCCCGCGACCGTGGCGGGTGCGGCCACCGGGCCCCCGGGGACGGTGCTGGTGTTGTGGTGCGGACACCGGCCCGGCCCCTGGGCCGTGCGCAGCCTGCGCGCCGCCGGCCACCGGGTGATCGCGGCGCACCCGCGCGACGACCCGGGCGGGCGCTCCACCACCGTCCTGTCGCCCCGCTGGTACCCGCCGGCCGTCGCCGACCCGCCCGCGTTCCTGGCCTGGGTGCGGGAGACCTGCCTCCTCGAGGGCGTCGACGTGATCCTGCCGCTCGACGAGGACGTCGTGCGCCTGCTCGCCGAGAACCCCCTCGGCCTGACGCGCACGGTGGTGGCCGGCCCCGACGCCCGCCAGTTCCGCATGCTCTGCGACAAGCTCGAGCTCGCCGACACCGCCGCCCTCGCGGGCGCCGACCACCCCGCGAGCGTCGAGGTCGGCATCGACGGCCCCGCCGGCCCCTGGCCGGACCTGCCGTCGATCGTCAAGCCGCGCACCTCCCTCTCGGACGCCGCCGCCGCCCCCGTCGTCGCCGTGCGCACCGTCGAGGAGCGCGACGCCGCCATCGCCCACCTGCGCGTCTCCGGCCTCGACGCCGTCGTGCAGGAGCAGATCATCGGCCGCCCCTGGGTCCTCCACTGCGTGCGCGACGCCACGGGCACCGTCGGCATGGTCGCGGCCCGGGTCGAGACCACCTATCCGCGGATCGTCGGCACCAGCTCCGTCTCGACCGTCGTCCCGATCCCGCCCGACCTGGAACGCCACGCCGCGCGCCTGCTCGACGTCGCCGGCTACGTCGGCCCGTGCTGCATGAACCTGCTGGAGCGCGACGGCCGCTACTGGTTCCACGACATCAACCTGCGCCTCGCGGCGTCCGTCGGCGCGTCCGTCTCCGCCGGCTTCGACCTGCCGCGCCTCGGCGTGGAGGCCGCCCTCGGGAGGATGGTCCTGCCCGTCGGCGCCCGGATGCGGTCCATCACCTACGTCCCCCTCGAGGGGGAGCGGTCCGCGCTGCGCGACGCCCTCGCCGGGCGGATCGGCGACGCGCCACGGGCCCTTGCGGGGCGCATCGCCCGCGCCGCCGTCGCCCGCGACCACCAGCTCGACCCGCCGCTCCGCGACCCCCAGTGGGCGTTCGACCGGGTGGCGGCGCTCCTGCGGCGTGGCCTGCGGGCCCTCCGCCTCTAGGCCGCCCCCGAGGACCCCCCGGCCAGCCACTCCTGCAGGGTGAGGTGGCGCGGCGAGTGCCGACCGCCCGCGAGCTCGCCCCGGATCTCGCCGACCCCGCTGGAGACAGTCGTCCGCCCTGAAACGACTCCAGAGACTGCGCCGCGCCCACCCGACGGACTCCCCGGGCCCGTCGGTGCACACCGTCTGCTTCGGACTTCAACCGCCCGGGTAGCGGCAGGCTGATGGCACGAGGTCACCATGACCGAAGTCGGCGAGACCACCAACGCGCCTCGGGCGGCTAGGTCGGAGCCCGCAGGCGACGCCTATCCGATCGACGTGCGGGCGAGGCCGCCCATCAAGACGGGCGCGCATCAGCCGGCCCGTTCGACGCCGAGGCGGACGGCGAGAACCCGTGACGTGCCTCGCGTCGAAGCCGGCGCCGCCCTCTTTCTGGTTTCGCGGAACGACACCAAGGAAATTCTGAATGTCCAGCAGGGTCGAGGAGGCAACCTCGATCGAACGCCACGCCCGAGGACTTGGAGTAGACATGTCGATGGACGCTGCCGCCGCCGGACCGCACGGGGACGCTTCTCCGCGCGTTCGCGTTCGCGGGACCCGGCTTCACTCGGCCGGCCCCTTCCCCGATGAATCAATGGTTGGGGGGAGTCGGCGATCCGCAGACTCGCCCGCTGCCGTCTCTTGGTCGGAGGTGGCGGCGTGAAGGCCCTCGTCTACAACGGTGCGCGCGACGTCGTCGTCAAGGACGTCCCGGACGCCCGGATCGAAGCCGCCAACGATGTCCTGGTCAAGGTCACGAGCACCAACATCTGCGGTTCGGACCTCCACATCTACGAGGGCCGCACCGACATGGAGGACGGCCGGATCATCGGCCACGAGAACCTCGGTGAAGTGATCGAGGTAGGCCCGGGCGTGGTGAAGGTAAAGGTCGGCGACATGGTCTGCCTGCCGTTCAACATCGGCTGCGGCTTCTGCCGCAACTGCGAACGCGGCCTCACCGGTTTCTGCCTCAGCGTCAACCCCGGCATGGCGGGGGGCGCATACGGCTACCCGATGATGGGTCCGTACGAAGGCGGCCAAGCCGAACTGCTGCGCGTCCCGTTTGGGGACTTCAACTGCCTGAAGCTCCCAGAGGACGCACGCGAGAAGGAAGCTGACTACGCGCTCCTGTCGGACATCTGGCCCACCGGATGGCACGGCACCGAGCTCGCCGGGGTCGCGCCGGGCGATTCGGTCGTCATCTTCGGCGGCGGCCCCGTCGGTCTGATGGCCGCATTGTCCGCCAAGGTCAAGGGCGCGGAGCAGATCATGTTGGTCGATCGCCAGAAGGATCGTCTGAAGCTGGCCGAGGAGATCGGTGTGACGGCGATCGACGACACCGATGGCGAGCACGTCGAGAAGATCCTGGAGCTGACCCGCGGCGAAGGCGCCGCATGCGGCGTTGAGGCGGTCGGCTGGCAGGCCCACGACCCCCAGGGCCACGAAGTCCCGAACGCCACGATGAACGACCTGGTGGCGTCGGTTCGTGCGACGGGAGGGATCGGCGTCGTCGGCGTCTTCGTCCCCGAGGACCCGAAGGCGGAGGACGAGTTGATGCAGAAGGGGCAGATCGCGTTCGACTTCGGCCAGTTCTTCACCAAGGGACAGAGGATGGGCACCGGGCAGGCGAACGTGAAGCAGTACAACCGCCAGCTCCGCGACCTCATCCACGCCGGCAGGGCTACGCCGTCGTGGATCGTCAGCCACCACCTCCACCTCGATGAGGCGCCCGGTGCGTACGCCCACTTCGACGCCCGCGATGACGGTTGGACGAAAGTCATCCTGCATCCCGACGGGGCGACCACCTGATTCAGGATCGCCGAGGGAACCGCGCCGAGGCCACTGGTGCTCGGCGCGGTTTCCCAGGACGCCGGCCACCGGGGTCGCGCCCCCAACAGGGCATAGTCCCCACGGTGACGCGGCAGTGCTTCCCGAGGAGATCCACCTCGACCGGCCGGACCCACCCGCCGCTACCGGGCTCCACATTCCCAGTGGAACGCTTGCGAGGCCCCTCCCCGCATAGGACGCTTTGCTGGTTCAACCGGCAGCCGGTATCCCACCGTTGATCGAGGGCGCGCAGGCGAGGGCCGTGGCGATGGAAACTCTCGCCGGTGTGGACGGTGGGCGATACTTGATGCGTGAGTAGCCTCGAGGGACCCGATCCGGCCGGCGTCGAGCGCATCCGGACGGCCCGTCAGCGCCTCCTCACCGTCCTCATCGTCATCACCTGCCTCGTCGCCGTCGTCGTCACGGCCGGGGTCCTGGTCTCTCGCCAGATCAACAGGGAGGCGACGAACCGCTTCGTCGAGGACGCGATCCCGCTGCAGGCAAGCGTCGACCGGCTCGTACTCGGTGTCGTCGAGGAGCAGAGCGGCGTCCGCGGCTACATCATCTCGGGCGATCCAGGGGAACTGGTCAACGCCCAGGAGGGTCGGCAGGCGACGCAATCGGAGCTGCGCTACATCTCCGGTCACCTCGCCGGCCACCCCGACCTGGCTGCCCTGGTGGAGCGTGTGCGTCCCCAGATCAGGCTGCTGCAGTCCTATTTCGATGACCAGAGTGCGTTGGTAGCCTCGGGCCGCGCCGACGCAGCCGCTCAGCGCCTCGTCATCGGGGTCGCCCTCGCCGCACGGTTCCGGACGACGGCGGATGAGATGGTGGCCGACACGGAGGAGTTCGTCCGCGACGCGAAAGCGGCGCAGGACTCACGCTCGAATCTCCTGACGCTGCTGCTGGTCACAGTGGGTGGGTGCGCCCTCTTGCTCGTCGGGGTGGTCACAGCCGTCGTCCCCCGCGGGGCGGCTCGCCTGCTCGGCGACCTCGAAGGCGAACGCGCCGCCGCCGACCGGGCGGAGGCACGGACCGCGGTCCTCCAGGAACTGACCGCAGCCCTCGCGGTCGCCCCGACGGTCTCCGACGTCGCCCAAGTCGTCCTCGAACAGGGCCTCGTTGCCACAGGGGCATCCGCCGGCTCCGTCGCAATGGTCAGCCCGGGGGGGGACTCGCTCAGGACCGTTGGCCTCGCGGGTTACCCGGAGGAGATCGTCGGCGCCTTCGGGGAATACCCCTTGAACGCGGCGCTTCCCGCCCCTGACTGCATCCGGGAGGGCCCGATCTTCATGAGCGACTCCGCGGCGGTCGTCGCCCGCTACCCCGACCTCGAGCGATTCCACCGCGATACCGGACACGAGGCAGTCGCGTCGCTTCCGCTGTGCGTGGAAGGCCGGCCGATCGGTGGCCTCACGCTGAGTTACCCCGACGCCCAGAGGTTCGGTGAGGCGGACCGTGCCTTCCTGAGGGCCGTGACCGACCTGTCTGCGCAGACCCTTGATCGAGCCCGCCTCTACGACAACGAGCGCCGCGACGCCGAACGCCAGCATTTCCTCGCCGAGGCAGGGGTGCTGCTGACGAGCTCACTCGACGCCCGCGCAACCCTCGCCGCACTGACGAGACTCGCTGTTCCACGACTCGCGGACTGGTGCAGCGTCAGCCTCCCCGCCCACGACTCCATCGACACGGTGGCTGTAGCCCATAAGGATCCCGCCCGGATCGCCCTCGTCGAGGATCTCGTGACTCGCTTCCCTGCCCAGCCGTCGGACGAGACAGGGGCGGCGGCGGTGCTCCGCACCGGGCTGCCGGAGTTCACCCCCGTAATCACGGATGCCCTGGTCGATGCGGCCATCCCCGACGAGGAGCTGCGTTCCCTGGTCAAGGGGCTGGGGCTCATCTCAGCGATGACGGTCCCGATCACAGCCCGCGGCCGCACGTTGGGTGTCCTGTCCCTCGCCAGCTCGGAATCCGGGCGTCACTTCGACGCGGAGGACCTGTCGTTCGCCCAGGACGTCGCGGGCCGCGCCGGGTTGGCGATCGACAACGTACTGCTCTACCAGCGGGCGCAGCACATCGCGACGACCCTTCAGAACAGCCTCCTTCCATCCAGACTCCCCACCATCCCGGGGGTGGACGTCGCCGCACGGTTCCGCGCGGCGGGTGAGGGCGTCGAGGTTGGAGGCGATTTCTATGACCTCTTCGCCCTGCCTGGCGACTCGGGATGGGCGGCCGTGCTCGGCGACGTCTGCGGGAAAGGCCCCGAGGCCGCCTCCCTCACGGCCCTGGCGCGCTACACCGTGCGCGCCGAAGCCGACGCCCCCGGCCCGGCGGAGGTCCTGTCGCGCGTGAATCAGGCGATCATCTCCCAACGTGGCGACGGTCGCTTCCTCACGATGGCGTGCGTCTGGATGCACCACGACACCACCGGCCTCCGCGCCAGGATCGGACGAGGTGGCCACACGCCCTCACTGGTCGTCCGCTCCGACAGACGGGTCGAGGCACTCGCACCGCCGGGGACGCTGGTCGGCGTCTTCCCGGGTGCGGAGTTCGAAGAAACGGACTTCGCGCTCGCCGCAGGCGACTGCCTCGTCCTCTACAGCGACGGTGTCACCGAGTCCCGCTCTCCGTCAGGCGAGTTCTTCGGCACGGAGCGCCTCATTCACCTCCTTCGCACGGCCTCCTGGGCGTCTGCCGCCGACCTCGCCGAGCGCATCGAATCGGCTTGCCACTCCTTCGGGAACGGTCGGATAGCCGACGATCTCGCCCTCCTGGTCATCTCCGTGAGCCCTTCGTAGTTCCCTGACGGCGCTCCGAGGAGACGAACGCGTAGGGCTGATCCCCGTCGGCGTCGATCTCACAGCCCGAAGATGTATCCCAGCCGCCGGCCTCCCAAACCGCCTGTGGCGATGGTGGTTCATCACGGCGGCCTGACGCCCACCAACGCCAACGAGCAGCCGCAGAGCTTCAGGGGAGGCCGGTTCCTCAGGTGGGAAGGGAGCGCCGCGTTATCGGGAAACAAAGGCGGACGCCGAGCGGGAGCTGGCCGCAGCGATCGCGCTGCTGAAGCTGCGCCAGCTCGCCGAGCCCTCAAGCCGCGGGTGGAGCGCCTTCCGCGTTCGCAACTCGCCCAGACGATGCCGTCGGGCGTCAGGGGGGCCCACCGCGAGCTCAGCCTAATGCGTCGTGAGTCTCCGTGGAGCGCGCAGGGGCCTGGGCTGACGCCCCGAGGGCCGTCTGCGGCCGATCGCTGCTTCCAGGCTTGTCTGCAACCGGGGGGCTCTCTGCAACCGGGGCGCTTTCGGCAACCTGCTCGGTAGTCAGAGATCCCTTGAGCTCCCGTATCTCGCGTCCCACGGTGCGTGCGATCCCAGGGAGGCGGGACGGTCCGAAGACCAGGAGGGCGATCACGACTACGATCATGATCTGAACCGGGGAGATGTTGACCACCGAAATGCCCTTTCGGTTGTGACGCGGACGGAGCTTCGTCGAGAGCCACGGGACAAGACGACAGACCCACTCAGGAAGTCGCGTCCTATCGTTTGTTCGTAGCACGCCAAAGACCGGTTCACCGGGACGGGTCCCGCGGGCCTGGCTGACCGCCCAAGCCAGCCCCCTCGCCGCGCCGCGGCTCCCTTGGGCGACCGCGACGCTCGGGAGGGCCAACAGGGCGCCGCCACCGCGCCATCTCGGTCGACCGTATCCAAGTTGAAGGTGTGACTCTCCACGTCCGTCTCCCGTGACCGCCGGCCGCCAGTCGGCCGGATGCCGCTCAATACCCCTCGCCAAGACTCCGGCGCTCGCCCACCGGGTCCTTCTCCAAACCGGCAACCGAGCCGCACTCGGACTACTTCATCCAGTCCTCCTCCCCTGCCGTTTCCCGCTCGCTCAGAGGTGGATCCAATACGGGACCCGGAGGGAGGCCCCGCGAGGGAGATTTCCCGGATCGGGAACTCCGAGGTCGGTGTCCGTCGGCGGGGGGCTTGACCGCGGCGGGCTACCGCAGGGAACTCAAGGGGCGTCGCCAGCTCTTCGGCTCGCCAATGTGTCCCGTGACGCGACCTGCTCCATAGCGGTACGTGCGGGGAGCGACGACACCTGGTTGTGGCCCGGGTGCCGCCGCTCGACCACGGCATCCGGCGGCTTGCCCTCGCCGGCGCGCCTCCAACCTACCCACCGCACGTCCCCAGAAACCGGAGCGACCCAGCGCCATCGAGCCGGCCCGGACGTCCACACCAGCCGCCGCCCAATCCATCGCAGAGGCGGGGGGAGCACCGCGGTAGTGGACCGCGAGCAGTGCGCAGTCGTCGCGAGCGTCGCGGGGCCCCCCGTTCCGACTCAGCGACCCGGCCGGATCATCGTCGGGGCGGCGGACTGCCCTCGCGATTTCGTCGAGGCCTCGTCGATACTTCGGCGACGACCCCGTGGCCCGCGCACCGGCCGCCCCCGCGCGCCCCGCGGGCGGCGATGGAGCTCGAGCCGGCCAACCCGCCGGCGCGGCACGCGGTCGGCGTGGGGGTCCGCACCCTGCGGCGCGCACCCGACGGTCAGCGGCCCCCGGGGCCGTCCCCGCCGGGGTCCTGATCCGGGGGCCGGATGATCAGGGTGCGGTTGCGCACCTCGATCTCCCCGGACTCCGCCAGCCGGCCGAGCGCGATCGTCACCGACTCGCGGACCGCGCCGACCATGTTCGCCAGCTCCTGGTGGGTGAGCCGCAGGTCCAGGCGGATGCCGTCGGGCGTCACGCGGCCCCACCGCTCGGCGAGCTGGCGCAGCTTCAGCAGCAGGCGGCGCTCCACCCGCGGCTCCAGGGCGATCGCCACGGCCAGCTCGCGCTCGGCGATCTGGGCGCTCAGCAGGCGGACCATGTTCGCGGCGAGCGCCGGGTCGGTCATCCAGGCCTCCATGCGGGCGCGGTCCACCAGGTGGACGGTGGAGTCCTCGATCGCGAAGCAGCGCACCTGCGGCGCGGAGGCGGCCCACGGCTCCAGGGGCCGCACGAGCAGGTCGCCCTGCTCCAGCATCCCGATGGTGCGCTCCCGCTCCTCGGGCGCGATCACCGCGAGCGCGAGGCGCCCGTCGCCGACGACGCAGCAGAGCGCCCCGGTCGCGGCGACGTCCAGCTCCCCGCCCGCCGCGATCCGCACGGCGCGGAGCCCGTCGACCGCGGCCGCCAGCACCTCGTCGTCGAGCCCGGCGAACAGGTCGATCGTGGAGAGGTCGGACACGGAGGGCCATACGGTAGCTGCTGGGCGCGTGCACCCATCAGACACGGCAGGCGCCTGGGCTTCCCGCTCGCCTCGGCCGGTTGAGTGCCGTCATCTCATCGGCCTGGTGCTCACCCACCCGCAGGGCGTGCAGACGAGGCCCACCCGCCTCGCCCGCACCGCGCCCTGGGCCCGGCGCTCTCTAACGCCGGGCAGGCCGCTTTGCCCAGGTACATCACAAACCCCGTGCGCGCCAGGTGACAGAAGCTCTTACGGCGCTTGACTGAACACGACGACGCATTGGGAGCCGACGGCCCTCAGGGACGGCACCAGGCGGTGGCGTCAGCCTGCCGGCCTCGTGGCCCGTTGTCGGCATGTGCGTCACTCAGTCGAACTGGATGGCGTACCCCTGCCCCTGGCGGATCCTGGTGGCGTACTCACGGGTCGCGGGACGGAGGCGGCTGTAGACGGTGTCCCGGTAGGACATCCTCGCCCATGGCCCGACCGTGAAAGGCAACTCGCGGCCGCGGGCGAGGCGCTTGAGCACGGGGTCGTCCTCGACGATCGAGGATCCGCCTCCGCTGCCGCCATCGGTCGCCTCATCGGCGGCGTCGGTCGTTGTGTCCACAGCGTCGTCGGTCGCATCGGTCGCCGCGTCCACCGCCTCGTCGGCGGCCTCGGTTGCGGTGTCGACCGCGCCCCCGCCGTTCTCGACGGCGTCGTCACCGGCCTCAGTGACCGTGTCGCGTGCCTCGTCGCCGGCGTTCGTGACGGCATCGATGCTGCTGTCCACCGTCCCCGATATGGAGTCGTCATCCCCCGTTGCGACGACAGCGATCGCGACGCCGCCGATGACGAGCAGCGCGACAAGGGCCGCCAGCCAGCCAAGGCCACGGCGGCGCCGACGCGGCGGCTCGGAGGGTCCGTCACCGGGTGCGCGTGTCGCCATTGAATCCTCCTGATCCTGGTTTCGCGGTTCGCGCGTCGTAGCGGGGTTCGATCAGAGGCTTGGGATCTTGCCGCCGAACCCGCCGAGTAGGTCCTTCGGGTCGACTCCGAACTTGGCGAGGAGTCCAGCGTCGCGGTCCGTGTCGACCTCATCCGGGAGTTCGCCCCGTGCCAGCTCGGCGCGATCGCCGTCGCCCCGCCCCTGCAACAGCTCGATGATCTGGTCCTTGGGGATCTTCATGTCGTGCACCTCTTGGTCGCGCCGCCCGGCCCTCGCGGGCCGGGCGGCTGTCAGGCCCGTCTCCGGAAGGGAGCGGACAGTGGTTCAGGCGCTCAGTGGGTGGAGCCCGAGACGGCGCCGGGGCCAGGGCCCGTGGTGCCGCCCTCCCCCTCGGACCGCTTCTGATCCACCTTCTCCTGGGCCTCGTCCTTGCGCTCGGCGGCTCGGTCCTTGGCGAGCGCGAGCTCCTCCTTGGCCTGCGGCATCGCCTGCTGCCCCTTCTCGTAGGCCCCGTCGAGCAGCCGCTGCGCGGCGTTGCGACCGCCGAGGCCGAAGGCGAGTGCCGCGGCGAGGACGATGCCGCCGAGCACGATGTAGAACATGCCGACGACGATCTGGGTGGCGATCTCGAGCTGCACCAGCGCCATGAAGACGGCGACGGTCAGCACGAGCACCGGAACGATGCTCGCGGCGATCTTGCCGAGGGCCGTGTCGCCCATCAGCTTCGCGATGGCGCCGCCGACGATGCCGGCGATCGCGATCGCGACGACGAGGATGATGATCGCGGCGACGACGTTGGGCAGGTACGCCACTACCGCGGCGACGGCGTTGTTGAGGGCCTCGATGCCGAGCGTCGAGATGGCCAGCAGGACACCGGTCAGGAACACGAACCAGAACGCGATCGACGCGATCACCGCGCTCGGGGTGAACCCCGATGCGTACTGGGTGACGTATTCACCGTACTTGCCCGACCGCACGGCCCGGTCGATGCCCGCGGAGGACAGCGCCTTGGCGATGACCTTGCGGACGATCTTTGCCACCACATAGAAGATGAGGAGGATCACCAGCGCGCCGATCAGACGCGGCAACCAGGTGAACAGCTCATCGGAGAAGTTCTGGAAGCTGTCGCCGATGTCGAGTGCGAGGATCATTCAAGACTTCCTTCCGTTGTTGTCGTCTCCCCAGCCCTCACCGGTGGTGCCGGCTGCGAGGGTCGGGTGTGTTCTGCCGGCCGGTGACGACGCGGTAGAGGATCAGCAGGATCAACGCGCCGACGATGGCGGTGATCCAGGTGGAGAGGTCGAAGAACTCATCGATCGGGTCCGCATCGAGGAGCAGCCCGGCGAGGAACCCACCGGCGAGGGCGCCGGCGACGCCGACCAGCATCGTCAGGACGATTCCGCCGGGGTCCCTTCCCGGCATGGTCGCCTTGGCGATGAGGCCGGCCAGCAGGCCGAGAACCACGAACGCGATGAATCCCATCAACTGCTCGCCGTGTCGTCGTGGCCGACGGCGTGGACCTCGGCGCTGCCCGGTTCAACGGGCCTGCACACGCCGTGGAGGAGGTCATGCGAACCTCCGCGGTCGGACGGTCTGGAGTCGTCCGCGGGATCGGTCACGTCGAGCTCCAAACGGGTGCCCAAGTGCACCGTTCCGCGCACACGCAGGCGACGCGCAGCTCCTCCTCGCACCGGGTCAGGGAATCCCCCATGCCGTCGTACCTTTCGCCAGGGGCGGCGCGGGTCGCGTCACCGTTCGGAGGGCCCCTCTACCCCCGCGGCACCCCGCCAACCGCGGATCCTTGACATCTCGCGAAATGCGCCACGGGGCCCACGCGGTGCTGTCTCACATCGTCCGCGACGGGTGCACCGGTGCCGGTCGTGCGGCAAGCTGGAGGAGTGCCGGACATCCCTGAAACGGACCCCGAGTCCCCGCGGGGCCAGCGCCGCGCCGACGCGGTGCGCAGCCGGGAGCGGATCATCGCCGCCGCCGAGCGACTCCTCCGCCAGTCCACCGCCGTCACCGTCGGGGAGATCGCCGCAGCGGCCGGTGTGTCTCGTGCGACGGTTTACCGGCACTTCGGGGGTCGCGAGGGCGTCCTCGGCGCCGTCTCCGGCGACGCCGACATGCCGCGTGCGGTGGACGAGGGCAAGCACCAGCCCGCCGGGCGTCTGGGGCGGTCACGGCCGGTGGTGCTCGACCCGATCCACGTGCTCGACGTGGTGCCCCCCGCGCAGCTGCCCAGTCAGCTCGTCGCTGAGGCGCGACGCGTCGCCCAGGTACCCGTCGCCCTCTACGTCCTCGACATCGACGGGACGCACCTGCTGCGTGTCGCCGGCCCGGATGACTTACCGGACGCGATCGAGACCCCGCTCGCCGTGGGGCCGGAACTCGATGCCGACGGACTCGGACAGGTACATGAGCGGTTGCGACAGTTCCCCGGGACCCACATCTTCCCGCTGTGGTTGAGGGGACGGGCGATCGGTGTCCTGATCGCGCTCGGGCAACCCGCCGACTCCCTGCTCGACATGGCGCGACAGGCCGCCGCCGCGATCACACTCGCCGACCGCTACACCGACGCCTTCGCGCAGGCGCAACGCCGCAAGCGACCACTCGCGGCGGCGGAGATCCAGCAGAGCCTCCTGCCCCCGCGGATCTCGCGGGTCTCCGGGGGTGAGGTCGCCGGCAACGTCCTCCCGTGTTACGACGTGGCAGGCGACTGGTTCGATGTCGTGGAGAACACCGACGGATTGTGGATCACCCTCGCCGATGGGCTCGGGGGATCGACCGTCGCCGCCGCCAGCAGCGCCGTCGCGCTCGGCGCACTCCGCGCGAGCCGAAGAAGCGGCGCCGATGTCCCGGAGGCGTTGATCGCCATGCACCAGACCCTCCGTGAGATGCCCGGGCCGCGCGCCGAGATGACGGCACTCGCGATTCACTGGGACTCGGGGACGTCGACGCTCAGGATGGTGAGCTGCGGCCACGTCCCCCCCGTCATCATCCGCGCCGACGGGTCCGCAGAGCGCGTCCACATCCCGGCAGGACGGGGCCTTGGTGGGCGCGCCAGCCCGAACCCCGAGGAGGTCAGGTCTACCCTGGGAGTGGGCGATCGCCTCGTGATGGTCTCCGACGGCGTCGTTCGGTCAGGCCCCGGGCAGGCGGGCATCGGCGTGGACGGCCTGATCCGGGCGGCGCTGCGAGCCGGGAGGACTGCATCCGCGACGGTCCGGGAGATCCACACCGAAGTCCTCCGCTCAAGCCCCGAGGGGCTCGCAGACGACGCGACCGCAGTGTGCCTGTCCCTCTGAGACCGGACGGTCGGTCGACACCGCCAGGCGACGACGGATGACGCGCCCTCGGGCGCAGAGCCTCCCCCTGGGGACGCCCCAGCGAAGGCCACCACCAGGACGAACCGGGGGGTCCGGCTGTTCGCGTGTGGCCCGCCGTCAGGGCGTCAGGCCACACGCCCCAAGGAGCGGGATGTGCTCGATGCGTGCACGGTCCACGACGAGGCGACCGCCGTGCGAGTGAAGATTGCGATGCGCTCGCCGGAGCAGGGCAAGACCGACGGCGTCGATGACCTCGACCGCTCGTAGATCCACATGGACGGTGGCCGAGGTCTCCGCAGATACCGACTCGAGCATCGCCGCGGCATCGGCCGCTCCCCAGATGTCGAGGTCACCCGAGAGGACCAGCAGAACGACTCCGTCATCGGTTCGGACGGCGGACGCGCTCACGCGACATCCGTCCAGTCCATGATCTGCAAGCGCATCGCTTCTCACTCCGGTCGACCGACGTTCGTTCCTACCCGCGCGGCGTGGGAACCCGAACCCCCAAGCCGTTGAGGTCGCCGGCGGGTGGGCGCGCGCCCCGACCACAGGACGCGCGCCACCCACCGACCCGGGGTCAGCTGACCACGGGCACCCGCGTGTTGATGGCCGGGTCGTCGGGGGTCCGCTTGGACACCTCGTCGAACGAGTAGAAGCTGCCGGGGGCGGAGCCCTCGGCGCCGAAGCCGAAGCCGGCCGCCTGCAACTGCGCGACGGCCGTCTCGATCCGGGTGAAGCCCTTCTGACCGACGTTCGGGGCGTCCAGCGCCTCCTCGCGCTGACTGAACTTCATGAAGACGCGGTCGTTGCCGAGCTTGCCCAGCGACTGGCGGGCGAGCGCCCGGTGCACGGCCTCGGCACCCATGAACTCGGCGGTCGTGGCCGCGAGGGCCCCGCTGCCGCGGTTGCCGAACTCGATCGTCCCGATCAGGTAGGCGTTGATGAAGATCTGGTCGCCGACCTCGAGGGTGCTGAGCAGGCCCTCGCGGCTCGCGAACACCGCGTCCGGCACCCAGATCTTCTTGGTGACCGGCCGGCCGCCGACGCCCTTGCTCGTCAGCACCTGGTAGTGGATGAGCTCCTCACGCGCCGCGGCCTTGATGTTGGCCTGCGTCACGTCGTCGCCACCCAGGCCGCGCTCCCAGCCGATGGTGTTGACGATCGTCGCCAGCACCTCGGCGGTCGCCGCGACGTTCAGGATGGTCTGCGGGTCGTTGCGCACCCGGCCGTGCTTGCCCTTGGTGGCCGAGGCCACGCCCGGGATCGCGAGCAGGCCGAGGCCACCGAGGGTCGCCGTGGCACCTGCGACGAACTGGCGGCGCGTCGAGGCGGACTCCCCGGCGTGCTGCTCCTCGATGGACTTCCCGACGAGGTCGAGAGGATCTGACATTCCTTGCCTTCCGTCGTGTTGCGTGGATGCGGCCCGGAAAAGGCGCGAGAGGTCGCGCCCTGGATGGCTCAGCCGCGGAGGCCGAGCGGCGGGGTCGGACCGCGGGTCACCAGCCACGCGCTGAGGCGCTCGCCGGCACGCTTCGCGACCGGGAGGGTGAACCGGCCGCGGGCGGTCAGGGTCACCCGGTCGGGGACACGTCCCACCAGCGACCGCGGCACCCCGAGGGCGATCGTCGCGAACGGGATGTGCGGCCGGACCTCGGCCACCACCCCCGTGCGTCCCGGGCCCGCGGGCCGCAGGACGATGCGCGGACGCAACGTCAACTCGAACGTCGAACGGCCGATCGGAGGGCCGTAACGGCGGGCGGAGCGCGGACCGACCCCCGGCCACACCACCCACACATAGGTGCGTCCCTGGCGCAGCACACCCTCCGGCACCCGCAGACGGTTGCCCGTCGGCCACGCGTTCAGCACGCGGCGGGTGCCGCGGAAGACCTGCACGTTGTAGTGACCGGCCCCCCGCGTCGCGCGCCAGCGCAACGTCGGCGTCTGCCACGGGAGCCAGCTCGCCGCACCGGGGCTCAGCAGACGGCCGAACGCGGCCGCCACCTCCCCCGGGGCCGGCGGCGCGGCGGCGACCGCCGGCGGCCGCGCCGCGGGGTCCTCGTCGATCGGGACCACCGGGACGGGCGTGAGGTCCACCGCCGGCTCGGGGTCGCCGGTCGCCGGGTCCTCCACCGGGGCGATCGGCGCCGGGTCGGTGCCCTCCGCCGGGGGCGGCGCCAGCCCCGGAAGCTCCCCACGCAGGTCGACCTGCGCCTCGGCGCCCCAGTCGGCGCAGTCGCTCGGCTTCTCACCCATGCACGCGTCGCCCACCGCCACCGGGGACGGTGACGGCCGCCCGTCCGGCGCCACGGCCGCCACGGGGACCGCGGCGGCGATCGGGCCGCCGAGGAACCGCTCCGGCACCGCGACCGGGATGTCGGCGACGGCCACCCCCGGGGCGACCAACGCGATGGCCCCGGCGAGTGCCGGGGGCACGACGCGGAGGAGGGCGGACCTGCGGCGGGGAGGCGGCATCACACCGGGGTTCGCAGCACCCGCCCCGGCGGATCACCCGACTGCGGGAACGTAAGCCGGCGGCGTTCCGTTAGACCGGTCCTGAGTGAGAAACGCCACCCACTGGCAGGCGGGCCCACTCCGCCGGTAGCCGCGAGGGATGGTGCGACGGCACAGGCGGACGAGGAACGCGGTTGCGTGAGGGCCGGAAAGAAGTAGATGCGCGCTTGCTCTGGTTTGCCATTTTATTTCGGCGCGGCGCCCTTGATTTCCGGCTCCCGTGAAGCGGGCGCCCCCCGACGGGGCTGCGTGCCGCGTGCTGTGGACTTGCCGCGATCGGGGACGGCGGGAATGCGAGCCCCCTGACTACCCCCCCTGCACCGATATCCGTGCCATCACCCTCGGGCGCCCGGTCGGTACGTCAGGGCCTCGCTATACCGCCCTGGATCTAGAAGGCGGCTCGGGCCCCGGAAGGACCGCCGCGATGGTCAAACCGCCCGCGGCGTCGACGCCCGACCCGTTGAGGCTATCCGCCGGACCGCGTCGATCGGCAGGTGCACATAGAGGCCGTGAGCGAGCACCACGCAGACGCCGTCGTCGACGAAGCGCACCATCGCGACATCCCCTGACGCGAGGGCCCTCAACGAGCCCCGCCCGACGTGAACACGCCGGAGGACCTCAACCTCGTCACCCGGTCGCAGTCCATGAGCCACGGTCACCAACCCCAAGGGGGAACACCCGATGCCGTCGGACCCTAGACCGACGTTTGCCGCGACGCCACAACTCAAAAGTGCGTGAATCGTCGGCGGTCCGGTGGGCGTGATCGCCTAGGTGCGCCAAAGAGATTCACCGGCGCACCTGCGTGAATCTCAGGTGCGTGGCTCCGCGGCTTCCCCTGCGCTCCGCTCGGCTCCCGCGTCCGGCAGACTGGCGCGACACGACCCGAACACCCGGAGGGAGTCGATGGAGCTCGCAGACGCGATCCGCAAGCGACGCGCGGTCCGCACCTACACCGACCGCCCGGTCGATGACGAGACGATCGACCGCCTGCTGCGGCTCGCGCTCCGCGCACCCAGCGGTGGCGGCCAGCAGGCGTGGAGCCTGCTCGTCGTGCGCGACCCCGAGAAGCGCCTCGCCGTCGCCGAGCTGATCATCGCCGGTGGCGCCCAGTACTTCGCGCTGATGCGCCCGCAGAAGGACGCGAGCGACGAGGAGCACGCCGCGTGGGCGCGCGACTACGCCGAGACCGTGATGGCGACGTACCGGCAGGTGCCGGCCTTCGTCGTCGGGCTGCTCGTGCCGCGCGGCTACCCCGAGGGCTTCCCCGGCGGGTACGAGGACGACCTGATCTCGCTGGCGTTCGCCTTCGAGAACCTGATGCTGGTGGCGCGCGAGGCCGGGCTCGGCAGCGTCCCGATCACCGCGTTCCAGCGGTGGGAGAAGGGGCGCCTGCGGGAGATCCTCGGCGTCCCCGAGGAGGTCGACCCGGCCATCGTCAGCCCGATCGGCTACCCCGAGTCGTTCCCGACCGGCCTCGCCCCGGCGCTGAAGCGCAACTTCCGCCCGTGGCGCGCCCTGGTCCACGACGACGCGTACGGCAACACGCGGGCCTGATCCACAACGGCGCGCCCCCCCGGGGGGCGGCGCGCCGTGCGGGCCCGCACGGCCCGGCGCGACCGTTAGGGCGACAGTACGTCCGGTCCGCCGAGCGCCGAGGCGCCTGTGAATCGCTGGCCGCTTCGCGGCACGCGCAAGCGTAAGCCACTCTCCCGCAGGGGGTCTAACCGTTAGAGGGCGCCGAGCAGCCAGTCGCCTCGGCGCGGAACACGAGGATCTGTTTGAGCTCCGCCGTTCGATGCGAACCCAACGCCAATCGACGGACCCAAGGTCGTGGGCGACAGCCACCGCTTCCCACCCGGGCGGGCGGCCAGTTCGCGTGAGCCCCTCTCGCGCGACACTGCCTGCAGACAGACGAGAAGAAGCCGTCGTCGCCGCTGTCGGCAGCGACGGGACGAACGTGCAGCCGGTTCGTATCGCAGCGGACCGGGGAACATGGGGGCTCGGTATTCAAGCGCGGAGGAAACATGTCCGACGAGAAGATCCGGAAGGACGAAGAGGACCTCAGTAAGGGGCCGACCCCTGAGACCCGGCGAGCAGACGGGGAGCCTGAGAAGGACCGGGACACCAGCGACGGCCCGACGCCGGAGACGCGCGAGGCGGACCGCCGCTCCTAACCCCAGGCACGATCACTGGGAAGCCGCGAATCTCTTGGTTGGAGCTCGGCTCTGGGCGGGGTGGAACGAGGTCGTCAACATCGCTCCACCCCGTCCCGTTCGCGCGGTCTGAGGTGTTCGCCGGACGGTCCACTCCAACCGTGGACTGCTCCCCATCTCGAGCGGTGACTTAGGACTGATCGGGGTCGTCCGGCAGGCGGCTTGGGGTGCGACCCGCGGCACCGTCGGGGGCGGATCGCCCTCCGACGGTGCCGTGCCACGGCAGGTTCGGCTGGTCCCCCGTCAGACGATCAGGGGGGTGATCGCGGTCGTCACCTCCTCGACCGTGAGGGTCGGGTCGAAGGCGTTCGGCGCCGGCTGGGCGCCGTTCAGGAGGCGGATGATCGCCGCATGGCGCGCCTCGATCTGGACGATCGAGCCCGCCGCCCCCAGGACCTCGGCGCTCTGGATCATCGGGCCGGCGCCGTTGTAGGCGCTCACCCCGGTGTCCTCAAGCGTCTGCGCGAGCGTCAGGAACGTCTTCTGGTTGGTGATGGGGAAGCTGAACTCCGGCATCGCCGCCGGCGTCCCTCCGAGGGCGGTGATCGTCTCGGTCAGGGCCGTCACGTGCGCGGCCTCGTCCTCGCCGAACCGCGTCGCGAACGTCTTCACGTCCCCGCCGAGGTCCAGGCCGGCGGCCTCCTCGTAGAAGGCGGCCTCCAGGTACTCGAGGGTGAGGGCGAAGTTCAGGATGTCCAGGTCCCCGGCCTCCGACTGCGCGAGCGCCCTCGACACGAAGGGCGACACGAAGCCGGCGCCGTAGACGGCGCCGGCGGCGAGGGCCCCCCGCAGAACGAACGCGCTCCGCGTCATCCCACGGACCTCGACCCCTTCGAGCTCAGGCGAAGCAAGCGTGAATCCACTGGTCATGTTGCGACTCCGATCGGGTGGGGTGGGATCAGCCGGTGATGAACGGGGAGGCGAGCGCGAGGACGTCCTCAGCCGACGCCCCGTTGGCGAACGCGCCGTCCGGCAGGGTCCCGAAGTAGGCGTCCGGCACCGCGCCCTCGGCGCCCGCGCCGGGGCCACCCGCGAAGTCGTTGCCGACCACCAGGTTCAGCGCCGCGGCGTGCCGGGCCTCGACGCTGTGGATCGCGAGGGCCGCGGCCAGGATCTCCGGGCTCTGGATGTTGGCGGCCTGCCCCAGGTACGCGGCCGCGCCGAGGTTCTCCACGTTCGCCGCCAGACCGGCGACGGCGTCGGGGCCCATGTCGAACACCGCCGTGAAGTCCGTCGTCGGCTTCGGCGCCGCCATGCCGAGGCTGTTCGCCACCTCGCGGAGGGCGACCACGTGCTGTGCCTCGTGATCGCCGAACATCTTCAACGTCGCCGCGTACTGGGCGTACTTCGTGCCCGCGAAGATCTTGCTGGAGATCACCTGGGCGTAGAAGTCCGCCTCGATGTGCTCGAGCGTCAACGCGTAGTTGACGATGCCGAGGTCCCCGTCGCCGAAGCTCGCCGGGGGGGCGCCCACCGGGGCGGCCGCCGTCGTCGCCGCGGCGGTGGACGTCGAACCGGCGGAGTCGTCGTCATCGCCGCACGCGGCGAGCAGGAGGCCGAAGGCACCGGCCGCGCCGGCCCCGCCGACCATCTTCAGGAACCTGCGCCGGGCGACCGGGTCGTTCGCCAACCGGTCGACCGCCTTCTCGGTACCCGGATCGGTGTCCAGGGGAGTGCGAGTGGCCATCTGCGTGCTCCGTCTCTCGAGGCTGCGGACCGTGGGGTCCATGGGCCGTGCGGACGTGATCGAGCACGGGCGGAAGGCGGGGCGAGGGGCCTTGAGACGTCAGCCATCACGGCGGTCCCGTCGCGCTAGGAGACCGGTCGCACCCCTCGCCATCACCTAATGGGATCCCGTGGTCGTGTCCATGTGCAGGACACCGCCGGGGGTCTGGGGCGGCGTGTCCTCACGCCGGGCGTGAGGCCTACGCGGTGATATCCACCCCGCAGCGAACACGCTATCGAAGTAGGAGGGGCACGGTAACCGGATCCGGGCCGCGTTCTCCGTCTGCCCCACACGCTTGCCGCCGCGGGGGCGGGTGGTCCCTGCCGAGGCGGCTACACCGCCGGCAGGGACTACCGCGGACCCTCGGCCACGGGCCACGCGCATCGTCGGGGGGCGCCGCCCTCGCCTACCCACCGCATCCCGCGCCTACCCCCCGCGCCGGCGGTCCCGCTCCAACGCGCGATCCTCCACGAAGGCGAGGTCCGCCGTCGCCGCCAGGACGACCTCGTCGAGGACCACCCGTTCGCTGGGTAACTGATTGAACCGCCGCCGACGCGACTCACTGGCTTCAACGGCTTGGAGTGCGTCCTCGACCTGCTGGCGCAGGGCATCGGCGCGCGCAACCGGATCCGGCGCCTCCTCTCCCAGGATCCGCTCCCATCGGTTCATCCCGCCACGGTACGCCGCGGGCGGCTGCCCGCTGCCACCCAGAGGGATAGGGCGAGGGCAGAAAAGGACAGTCCGCCCCACCGACGCAGTGGCCTCTCGGATCGGTTCCCGCGCGACGTCGCCGGGGTGGGGACGTCAGATGGCCCCCTCGAACGCCGATGGGAGGTCCGTGCCCCTCTCTCCCCTTCCGGGCCCTCCATGCCGGACGAGGAGACGGGCAGGGCGACGGGACGGATCCCGCCGCGGAACTCGCCAGGGAGGGCGCCGGGGATGGACTTCCCACCGCTGGAGGTGTGGGAGAGGGACGTCGCGTTCTCGGTCTACGAGAGCCTCAGGCGGGACCTCTCCCACACCGACCCGACAGAACTGTGGGTGCGGCTGTCGCCCCTCACCGCCTGCCAACGGGCGCTCGTCTACCGTTGCATCGCCCGTGCCGCAACGGATTCGCTCGGCGGGTCAAGCGAGGACCCATAGGATCACGAGGTGTCAACCCTCATCGTCATGGGCGACCTTGAGCAGGCCGGCGACCCGCTGGAAGGCACCCAGCTGTGGCGAATAGATTTCCTGGGCTGGGACGTCGTCCATAGGTTTCTCACTGAGATGAGGTGCGTGCCGCGCCGATACATCTTGCTTGCCGACGGACAGATCCTCGCCGCCGGGAGAACAGACGCACCGCACCTGGCCCCGGGTGAGACCTTTCGGCTTAGCGTGAGCGAACCGGAGGCCGGGTAAGGGGCGAGTTCGAGCAATGCTGGAGCGATCTCCTCGCCGCTTGACCGGGCGTGATCCCCGAAGCGTGGGCAACCGCGACACGAGCGTCAGGGACTGACCACCACCCTGACGTCGACATCGGCAACCTTGAGACGTCCGCCTTCCTGACCGGCAGCAGCGGCTCGCTCGGTCGTCCCGCCAGAACAGATGAACGGGCTGAGGGCTCTGACCGACCCGGTGGTCGGGACATCGACTGGTTGCCTGCCGGAGTGAGCGAGGCGTCCCCCGTGACCGAGGTCCAGGGTACGTGCGGTCGGTTGCGCCCGGTCGCCTCCCGCCGCGTCGGCGCCGTCCGTGGCAGCCGATACCCCTGGCGTCCTCGCAACCCGCCTCATCCACGCGAGGCCATCGCCGAACGCGTGGATCCCCGTCCTCTCGGAGCCGCCACCCCTCACCGGCACCGAAGCAGGCCCACAGAGGGACAGCGCGGCGCCAGGAGGCGACCACGGGGCAACGTCTCGCCTCAGTCCGCGAGGCCCTCAGCGCACCGGTCGATGGCGGCGATTGCTCGCCGGAGGTCGTCCCGCGCGAACTCCGCAACCCGCGCGGTGTCGACGATGCGACCCTCGCGGGCATAGACACCAGCCAAGTCCAGGAAGTCGAGTGCGGACACGTACGCGGTACCGGCACGATCGAGACACCCATCGGCGGCACGGTCGACGCGCTCCTGGAGCCCTCGTCGCTCGCGATCGGCGATTTCCGCGAGGGGCAGGATCGACGCCGACAGGCACGCATCGCTCGCGCACCGCTCCACACGACGCAGACGCGGTTCGACTGTCTCGATGCCCTCAGAGATCGCGCGACGCAGGTCGCGATCGGCCTCCTCCAGCCCGGCGATGATCTGCCGCTCGCGCGACAGCGTACGTCCATCGAGGGGGACCGAAACGATTGGCGGGACGACATCCGGCTCGTCGCCCCCGCAGCCGGTGAGCGCACTGACAAGCAGAACGGTCAACAGCACCTTCGAGGCCCGGACCCTTCTGATCCCCACCCTCCCTTCCAGGTCACCGGTCGCTCATTGACCCGCGGGACGAGCTCCCGTCTCGAGGTATAGCCGAATGCTGCAGCGATCGGCGCGACGTCGGGTCGGCAGGCGCTGAGGATCGCGCGCCCGGATGTACGCCACTCCCCGGGGCCCGGCACCCAGGTCCCCGGTGACCCTCTCGGATACGCAGAGTGTGCGGGATGCCGATAGGGCCGCCCATGGATCTTCTCGAGCCGCAGCCGCGGGCGGGACACGCCGAAACCGAGGAAAGCGCCGAGGTCGCAGGTTCAGCAGGCGGGCGACCGCAGCGTCCTGGAGACGGTCGCCGCCATCCTCGGCGAACGCCTGGACATGGACTCGACCCTCGCGGGGATCGCCTCAACAGCGCAGCGGACGCTGGGCAGCGACCGGGCGAGCTGTTTCGTGCACGACGGTGAGGACGTCAGCATCGTCGCCGTCCACACCACCGCCACGGACCCCCGTGAGCGAGGCTTCCTCACGCGTTCGGCCGGCCGGCCGCTGGTGAAGCTGCCGATCTGCCGCCTGCTGGTCGAGCAGAGCGATCCACTCCCTATCGTGGAGGACATCCAACCCGTGGGTCGGATCCCCGCGCTCGCCTTGAGCCTCTGTTCTTACCCGCTTTGCGTGGATAGAGCGGCGCCGTCGCGCCTCGCCAAGGTCGGCGTCAGGTTGGTGGAGACGGACCTCGGCTGCGATGCTCGATCCATAAAGCGCATCGGAAGCAAACCCGTTGCGGGCGTGGCAGCCGCGGCCGCCATCGGACTCGTCGCCTATGCAGCGTTCCACGACGGAAACGACGCCATGAGCCGACCGGACCCCGGCAGCACGGCCGCCGTTGCTGTCGCGACGCCAGGCCAGACGGACCTGTTCACCAGCATGGCGTGCGGGTATGGAGGTCGTGTCGCCTTCGTGTGCACCACGGCGGCCCGCAATCCTGCGCAGGTCGCCTCGGCTTGGCAGATGATGACGGGGCGCTCCGACGCGCCGCCCGAGGATCTCCTTCTTCTCGCGCGTCGGGTTGGACGTGCCTACGGCGATCCGTCCTCCCAAGTCATCGGCGCCGCCTCGACCACGCAGGTGCGCGGGTGGGCCGCAGTTGGCGCCGTCATGCGCGCGCGCGGGAGGCCCACCAACCCTGATGCTCTACCCCAGTCGCGGAGGGTCTGGTTCGTCGCGCTGCAGGGCCGCTTCATCGCAGGTCCGCCGAGCCGCAGCCCGGGCAGCCCCGGCCCCCCGACGACGCCCCTCGTGCGCACGCAGCTCGGGCTTGTCGTTGACCAGGCCACGCACGCGCCGCTGCTCATCGCGGTCACCAACCGTCCCCCGAGGCTCGATCGCCTTGACGCACCCCTGCTGAGCATTCCCTAAGGGAAATGCCCCCAGTCACCGGGGCTTGGCAGGCGGGAACGGGGGGGTGGTCCGCTGAACGCCTCGGGAGATGCCACTCGGCGGGGGCCCCGCTACTGGGCTACGGACACGGAGCTCGGCGTCCGGGACCAGCGGGCGGAGGCGGAAGGGGCCCCTTCGGCCCGATCCCCTCCCCGCGCGGCGAACACCGGGCTCGTCAACGACAACCCCTTCGCTGCCGCCTGTCACCACACCATCAGCTAACTGCGGCTCGCGGCCGGTTGGGAGGAGGCGTTCAACACCCGGATCCAGGGGGACCAGATCGAGGTGATCGGCTCCAGTGGATCCGGGTTGATCCCCCGGTAGTCGCGCGCGGTTGACCGAGTCATTCTGCCACCGGATGATCGAGGGGCTCGCTCCCGCCTCCCACGGCCACCTCAGATCTTCTTCGGGTTACGTGGACCTCGCCCTCCGGGCCGACTAGGGCGTGGAGAGCTATAGCGGCCACACGATCGGCCTCCCCGACGGATCCATCTACGGAAGGCTGTGCGTCATCGACCGACAGCCGCGAGTCGCGGCAGCGGCGGGGAGCGAACTGTGGAACGCCCTCGCGCGGCTGCTGGCCTGGGGAGCCGACCGCGGGAGGGTCCTCACCGCCGTCGGTCGCGCCCGCGCCGGCCTCTGACCGCAGCCGCCCGCGTCCAACACCGCCCGTTCGGTTGGCGACCCCACCTCGAACGCGACCACCTGGTCCGCGGGCTCGCGGCCCGTGGCGGATCAGTGGGTCTGCCCGCCACCTGCCAGGGCCCCGGATGCGTCGAGACGGGTGAGGACCGCGACAACGTCAGGGCAGAGGCTGCTGCCGGCGATCCCCACACACGACGCAAGTGCCGCCGAGGGCGGCATCGGCGCCCCGCCGATGCCCGCGCAGAGGCAGTCGAAGGTGTCGGCGACCGCGAGGATGCGAGCGCCCTGTGGGATCGCGTGGCCCCTCAACTGCTCGGGTCCGCCTGACCCGTCGAAGCGTTCAGGCCTGGATCGGATCCAGGCGAGCTGTTCGGGGAGGAGAGCCCGGGCGAGGATCTGACTTCCGAGCACCGCCCACCGCGCCGTCGGCTGACGCTCCACAGCACCGGAGGGAGCGGCGATCTGACCGATGTCGTGCAGGAGCGCCGCCTCCCGCAGGAGGATCGTCTCGTGCACCGGCCACCCGAGGCCGGTCGCAAGCCGGACCGAGAGGTCCGCGACCCGTTCGGAGTGGCCGCGGCTCGGGGGATCCACGGATTCGACCGAGTGAGCGAGGGCACGCAACGGCGTGAGGGTCGCCTCCCTGACGCCGGTGACCGGACCGTCCCCTTCACCGTCTGGCGATGACTGGGTGTGACGCACGGATTGGTTGCGGCCCCCGGCTTTCGCCCGGTAGAGGGCGGCGTCTGCGAGCGCGAGTAGCGCATCAGCGTCGGAGGCGGCCAACGAGTCGGCGACACCGGCCGATGCGGTCACGGTGAGGCGCTCACCGACCGGGCGAGCGAAGATGGCGACCCGGATCCTCTCCAGGGCATGCCAGGCGCTTGCCTCTGTGGTGTCAGGCAGGATCCAGGCGAACTCCTCACCGCCGATGCGGGCTACGAGGTCCCCCGGCCGCGCCTCCTCCGCGAGCCGCTTCGCGACCTCACGCAGGACCGCGTCCCCGGTGGGGTGGCCGTGGCGGTCGTTGACACGTTTGAAGTGGTCGATGTCGAGGATCGCGACCGAGAGGCGGCGCCCATGCCGCCGGGCCCGGGCGAGTTCCTCCTCCAGCCGCTCCTGGAAGCTGCGTCGGTTGGCGAGGCCCGTGAGGGCGTCGGTCGCGGCTTGGTGCTCCAGAGACGCCCGGTGCTCTGCGCTGGCGATCGCGAGTCCGACGATCTCCCCGAGCCGCGTCAACCGCTCCTCGGCGTCGTCGGGGACCGCGTGGGGCCTGGGGCTGGTCGCGACGACCGCCCCCCAGAGGCTCCCGTCGACGACGATCGGTGCCGCCACCGAACTGCGGATCGGTATCCGGGTGACGGCGCGCGCGACCTCGCCGTCGAGGCTCGCGTAGTCATCCACCCGCGCGGGTTCGCCCGAGCGCGCAACCCGGGAGAACACGGTGTCGTCGGCGAGGGGAACACGACGCAGGTCCTGGCGCGCGTCGATCTCTGTGGCAGGGGCGATCCAGGACGCCAACAGTTCAGCCGCGTCGGTCGTGAACCGGCCGACCGCACCGATCTCGAGGCCGACGAGGCAGGCGACCTCCCGTGCGAGCGCCGAGAAGATCTCCTCAGGCTGGGCGGCCCCTGCCAGCAGGGTCGAAAGGCGCGCGATGGCTTCGTGCTCAGCGGCGCGTTGCTCTAGCAGCACGCAACACTCGGCGTAGCCGAGTGACGGTGCAGCAAGACCAGCGAAATCGGCGAGGCGCTCTGCGGACGCCTGCGACAGGACACCGTGCCGGCGCGTCACGACATGCAATGCCCCCCAAGATCGGCCACCGAGCACGACCGGAGCTGCGACAGCGCAGCGGTACCCGAACGGCTCGGCACGGACGCGGACGGGGTCCCCTGCATCGAGCGACCAGTAGTCGATGTGCACCGGCCGGGTACCGAGAATGCACGACTCGACGGCGCCGCCGTGGCCTCGCGTCAAGCGGAAGCCCCGATGGGCTGTCTCTTGGGAGGAGCTCCCGAGGACCGTCAGCCTCTCGGGCCCGGCCCTCCACACCAACCCTCCATCACCGCCGACCAGATCAGCCGCCCCACCCGCCACGAGCCGCAGGACCTCCGAGACCGACGATCCCCGAGCCACGGCGCGGGCGACCGAGACGATCCCCGACCGATCATCCTCCCCGCTCACCGCCCACCTCCGGGGTCGACGGTCACTCCCGTCAATCCCGAGCCCCGGGTCACCAAGTGAGGCCGACGCGGCCACGGCCTGCGGCGCACGTCCGGATAGCCCACCGCTGGGACAGCACATCGGTCGAAGGACGCTGGTAACCGGTTCTCTCTGACGTCATCCCAGTGCCGGACGCGCGCCGCACTGCCCCGCCGGTTGCCCCCAACACCTGCCAAGTGGGCGGGTGTCCAGTAACGAACCCCGTCATCCCTCGCCACGTCAGGGACCGGGGGAGGGGCGGCCGGCGGAACCGGAGTCGGCAGGCGATAACCAACACTGTGGCGGGAGCGTTCGCGTCCGAGCGAAAAACCAGGAAGCATTGGGCGGGTCTGCGTCGGTGGCGACAGCCACGCCTCTCACTCTCCCTGAAAGCAACGAGACCCCCCGGATGGCCGGAACGGGCGGGGCCCCCCGACTCGCCCGCGACTCCCCACCAGCCACCTCCCCACCGCGTGTTCGAAAAGTGTCGGTCGTCGCGCCCTCGACGCAGCGAATGGGCGATGAACTCCACAAACCTACCCCATTTGCACGATTGAGTTGTGCTCGATTGAAAGCGTCAAGCACTGGGTGGGACGGGTCCCGGTGACCTGCTGGCACCCTCAGCCTTGTATCGCCGCCGTCCGACGCTCGCCAACGCGCGGGTCCTCCGCGGGGTGACGGCTGGCGGCCGATGGGTGGCTGGCGACCGGAGTTCGCCCAGCTCGGCCTGATCACGTGGGGGGGCGACGAGGTGCGCATGCCGAGCGACCCGACGCCGTCCGAGGTCGAGAACACGCGGCGGGCGGGCGCGCGTCACCACCCGCTCGTGGACCTCGCCGGGGTGCCGCTTGAACACCGACCTGAACAACCTCGACGACACGGAACCACGACCGATGGCGGCAGCCCCCGAGGGGCCGTCCCGTGGACGTTCAGTCAGTGCAACCCTCGGACCGTCGCCAATCCGGTCGGCGCGAACCTCGACGGGTGATCCCCCTGCTCACCCTCGTCGGCGCGGGCCCGACCTCGCGCTCGCGGGCGTCGTCTCGATCGGTCGTTCACCGTCTGGGAGTGCGCCCTGGTGCGTGTGTCGAGCACCGAGCCGGGGCGTACGCTCGCTCGTGAAAATGTTCAGGGGTGCCCGCGGCACGCGCCTCTTCGGTCAGAAGCTGGTGATCATCAGGGGTTCCCGGTCACGCCGGGTCTCGGTACCGGTCCGGCGCCGCCAAGAACCTCAACTCGCGTGCAAAGCCGGGGCTTGCATGGGGCTATTCGAGGGCGCCGCCACTCCCAGAGTCGAGCGTCAAGCCGGACGCGCCGACCATCAGGACGATCAAGCTTCGCCGGTTTCCCGAACGGCTTGACGCCCCGGCGACGGGTCCCCGGAGGGACCCGTCGCCATACCGGTCACGAGTCAGCGCCAGCGGCCCGCGATCTCGAGCGAGTAGTCGGTCAAGGCGGCCTGCAGGAGCGGGCCGAACGTGACGCGGCCCACCCCAAGCGACGCGAGGTGCGCGAGGGAGTGGTCGACCGGGTGGGCGGTGATGTTGACCGGCACAGGCATCGCGGTGACCACGTCGCGCACGAGGTCGTCGTCGGCCTGGATCTTCACCGGGTAGACGCAGTCGGCCCCGGCCTCGACCAGCAACAGCAGCCGGGCGATGCCCTCCTCGCGCAGCGACGCCGGATCGTCGGCGCCCTTGAACACGTCGGTCCGCCCGTTGATCACGAGCGGGACCGAGGCGGCGTCGGCGGCCGCCCGCAGGCCGGCGACATACGCGGCGTGCTCCTCGGGTGCCCGCAGGCGGCCGCCCTCCGAATGGACGGTGTCCTCGATGTTGAGCCCGGCGGCCCCCGCCGCCACGAGGCCGGCGACGAGGTCCTCGGGCCCATGCCCGTAACCCGACTCGAGGTCAACCGACACTGGGACGTCGACCGCCGCGATGATCGGGGTGACCGCCGCGAAGACCTCCTCGAGGGTGAGGTCCTCGCCGTCCTCCGCGCCGAGAGCCGCAGCGAGCGGGTGACTCCCGATGGTAAGGCCGCCGAAGCCGGCGCGGACGGCGGTGCGCGCCGACCACACGTCCCACACCGTCGGCAGCACCAGCGGCCCGTCGCCGCCGTGCATCTCCTTGAGCCGTGCGGCCGCAGCCGCCGCGTTCGGGTCCATGTCGTCTCCTCGTCTGGGTGGGTCCCTGGTGGGCCCGTCGTCGCACCGCACCAGGATGCCCGACACCCGGCGAAGCGACGCATCCACCGGCCCCAGGCCCCCACGGCAGGAGGCGGCGGGGCGCCAATCGCGTCGGCGCGCGCGCAGCCGGCCGGCGGGGTCGGCGGCGACGTCGCCGATCGCACCGGCCGGCTGCTCGGAGCCCGTAGCGTCCCAGCTCTCCCGGTAGCGCCCGATGCGACGCGCGAACGCCCGCTGGAGTGCGGCGTCAGACGCGCCCCCCCGGTCAGCGCGCGGTCCGCACGACGCTCTCGGTCAACTGCTGGAGGGCGTCGCGCAACCTCGAGATGCCCTCGGCATCCAGGCCCATTCCGTCGGCGATGGCCGATGGGATCTCGGTGGCGCAGGCGTCGAGTTCCCGCCCGCGTTCGGTCAGGGTGACGAGGACCGCGCGCTCGTCGTCGGCACGGCGCCGGCGGTTGATCAGTCCCGCGACCTCCATCCGCTTCAACAACGGTGAGAGGGTCCCGTAATCGAGGGCGAGGGCCTGCGCGAGGTCACCGACCGCGACCCCGTCCTCCTCCCAGAGGGCGAGCATCACCAGGTACTGGGGGTACGTCAGCCCGAGGCGCTCGAGCATCGGCCGATACAGGGAGGTCACAGCCCGCGACGCGGCATAGATCGCGAAGCACAGCTGGTCCTCGACCCGTCGCGACGGGTCGAGGCTGGTGTTCTCCGCATGCGGCGGGGGCGTCGTCGGTTCCAACGGGCTCCTCGGATGGTGGGTTGATGTCGACACCGTCAGGGTAGCTCCCCCACGTCCGCCATCACATCGTGCACAAGGTATGTGGGTTCGGTGGACGAGGGCGGCGCCGTACGGGCCGCCCTCCACGACGACGGAAGGGCTTCTCTTGACTGAGATCTCCGCGCGTTCGGGCCTGCTGAGCCGGACCAAGCTGCACGTCGACGACACCGGCGGCGAGGGCCGCCCCGTCGTGTTGATCCACGGGTGGCCCCTGTCGGGGGAGGCTTGGGCGCCGCAGGTGCCGGAGCTCGCGTCCGCGGGGTACCGGGTGGTCACCTACGACCGGCGCGGCTTCGGGCGCAGCGACAAGCCGGGCCGCGGCTACGACTACGACAGCCTCGCCAAGGACCTCGAGAGCATCCTCGACGAACTCGAGCTCACCGACGTCACCCTCGTCGGCTTCTCGATGGGCGGCGGTGAGGTCGCCCGCTACATCGCCAACCACGGTGAGGAGCGCCTTCGGAGCGTCGTCTTCGCCGCGGCGGTGCCGCCCTACCTGATGAAGAGCGACGGCAACCCCGACGGCCCCCTCACCAAGGACGCCGCCGAGGGGATGGAGCAGGGGCTGCGCGACGACCGCGACGCCTTCTTCGAGCAGTTCACGACCACGTTCTTCAGCGCCGATGGCCAGCTCAAGGTGAGCGAGGCCGAGCGCACGGAGGCGGTCGCCCTCTGCCACCAGTCCGACCAGGACGCCGCCCTCGCCTGCATGGAGTCCTTCGGTACCACCGACTTCCGTCAGGACCTCCCGAAGGTCACTGTGCCGACCCTTGTCCTCCACGGCTCCGCCGACGCGATCGTGCCCCTTGAGGGCTCCGGCGCGCGGACCCACCGCGCGATCCCGCACAGCGAGCTGGTCGTCATCGACGGTGGCCCCCACGGCGTGAACGCCAGCCACGCCAGCGACTTCAACCGGGCGCTGCTGGAGTTCCTCAGCCGCTGACGGTCAGGTGCGCCCAAAGCTCCACCCCCGCTGACCGCGCAGGGGTGGAGCAGGGGGCAACCGGAACTGCCTACCCTTCGGCGGTGGGGCGCTGGAGGACCGCGGCTGCGAGCAGGGCCAGGTCGTCGAACGCGGCGACCTGCTCCTCGGTGAGGTCACCGGCGTCCGCGTCCCACGCGCACAAGGTGCCGACGAGGGCGCCGTCGTCCATCCGCAGGGGCGTGGAGACGTACCGTCGGACACCCGGCTCGTCGCCCCGCACGAACGAGGAGTACCCGAACCGCTGCTCCTGGCTGGCGTCCCCGGTGACGATCCGCTCCCCGGACTCGACCACCAGGCGACACATCGAGTCCTCGCGTGGGTGCGGGGCGACCGGGGCGTTATGGCCGGCGATCCGGTGCTGGACCCGATCGTCGAGGATGTGGACGCCCGCCCCGCTGCCGTCGGCGATGTGGCCGGCGAGCCGGACGATCGCCTCGAGCGCCGGGTCTCCACTCCGGGCGAGGATCTCCGAGATCCGGGCCGGCCCGGGCGTCATCGGTTTGCCGCCTCGGCGATCGCGGCTGCGAGCTCGGAGGGCCGCGACAACAGGGGGATGTGGCCGGCGTCCACCTCCACCGTCCGCGTCGCGTTGACGGCCATCCGCCGCTGGAGCGCAGGCGAGAACACCTTGTCCTGCGTCGTCAGGATGTACGTCGACGGGTGCTCCTTCCATCCCAGCGCGGTCGGTGCCTCGCCGAACACCGCCAGTCGGTGCGGGCCGAGGGCGGCGATGATCGGTGCCGCCTGCTCGTCTGTGACGTCGTTGAAGAGGATCGCCTTGGCCCCCACGGGATCCAGGATCGACATCCCTTCCTCGTCGCTTCGGATCGCCGACCCGATGTCGCTCGGCTGTGGGTCCTCACCCATGAGCGACCCCGTCGACTGGCCCTCCTCCGGGAGGATCGCGCAGACGTAGACCAGTTCCTTCACCTTCTCGTTCCCAGCGGAGGCCTCGGTGATGACAACACCGCAGTAGGAGTGGCCGACGAGCACCGCCGGCTCAGCGAACCCTGCAAGCGCCTCGCGAACGGTTGCCGCGTCGTCGGCCATCGTGCTCGGAGCACGCTCACGGGATGGGAGGTCGATCGCAGTCGACGTCACACCCAGCTTGTCGAGCTCCGCCTGGACGAAGCCCCACGCCCACGCGCCACCCCACGCGCCGTGGACCAACAGCACCGGTGCGCTCATCCCGGACCCCCTGACTCGAGGCCGCCACGGTGGCGACCTAGGAGACCGGAAACTACCTTTTGCGCGATGATCTTGTGGAAGAGGCAACCCAAAGGGGGTTCCGGCAGCGAGGAGTCGCCCTGCCGCCCGGGCTCCTGCGACGCGTCTTTTCGTGACGCATTGAGGCCCCGCGGCGTCCGGTGGTCCACGGGCCGTCGTTCCCCGGGGCACGCAACGGCCCGCCGCTCGGAAACGGCGCCGGGCCGAGTGACTTCCACATCGACGAGACGCGCCGGCACACGCCCCGCCGGACTCGGAGCCCTCCTTCCTTGCACGAAAGAAGCCCTATCCGCTCGTGCTCTCGACCTATGGGGCCGCGGCGATCGTGCCAGTACCGGAAGGTCAGAGCGTCGATCTCCTAGCCCGCTGACCCGAACTCGAGCAGGGGGATCCGCTGGACGCGTTCGCGCCCGTAGGGCCCGCCACCCGGCGCGGCCCTCGCCGCGACCGACGTCGGGCCGACCGCTCGCGGCGGGAGCTACACCCTCCGGGGCCGGTGCCTCAACCGGGCGTGGAGCCTCGGTCGGTGATCTCAAGTCCGCCCGCGTCGGTCGATCTCAACGAGGCGGAGTGCGGTGGCACCGACAACGAGCCCCGGGGCCGCTCAGTCAGATTCGGGTCTCTGGCCGCTCCGTCGCAGCCGCCAACGCGTTCCGGTGGGCGTGGCCTCCCACTCGGCCCGTCCCGTGCGTTCCAAGGTCGCTAGTAGCTGCCGAGCTCTCGGAGCTGTGATGTTCGCGGCTTCAGCAACCCGCCAGAGGTCGATCCATCGTCCGGCGTACCGTGGGTGGGCGAGGACGGCTTCCACCGCAGTCAGGGGGTGACCGTCGTTGAGCATGACGGCAGTCACTTTAAGTCGCTACCTACGTCGGCGGTAGATCCCCGGTTGGGCCCTCCGTGCACACCGACTCTCGACTCGACGATGGCCCCCGCACCGGTCGCGAGCCCTCTGCGTTCCCTTGGGGTGCGAGCGCGGCGCGCGAAGAAACCCTCGGGACCTCGATCGCCGACGGTCCCCCAACGAAATGGCGGGGTTGCCCGCCCGGCCCGATGGCAGCGTCAACGGGTGGACGGCGGACAGGCGATGCAAATGGTCGGACCGTGAATCGCCCCGAGCCGCGCGTCACGTCAATCGCGGGGGGCCGAGTGACAGAACGGGTCCCCAAATTTGCTGTACCACCGCCCGACGATATACTTGCCGCTCTCCCGTCGTGCTGATCAGCGAGGGACGTTGAGATCGAGCATCGCCGGGTCCGGTTCAAAGGGACAGCACGGAGACCGGGTGGACGAGGCCGTCGAACGTGCGGCGCTTGCCGTCCTCAACCTGAGGCTCGACCCGGTCTGCGGACGCGTCGCGCCGCCGAAGCCCGATGCGGGCGACTGGCTAGTGGACATCGAGTTGCCCGGTGAGTCCAGCGAGGTCATCAGGGGCTCGACGCCGATCGTCGCCCTGGCAAGTGCCGCCGAATGGGTTGAGCGTGCCCTGCGTGTTCGTCGAGCCGGCTAGACAGATGCCCAAAGCGCGAGAAGCAGGCGCGAACGCTGTCATGCCAGGTGAGAGCGCCTACAGGACCGATCCTGGAACCACGGCACGCCTCGACCTGCGCCCTTTGGTCTGCCGTGCGTGACAGAGGCGGATTCGACCCACCGGTAGACCTCTGGTCGCAGCAGGCGGCCGAGATCGCACTGAGGAGCCTGGTCCGGGACCGCACCATCATCGGGGCCGATGAAGCGTGGCGGCGCCTGCAGAGGCTCACCGCCGCCCAACGAGATTGGGTCATCTCGCGAGTCCAGCTGTGGGAACTGGTCGCAGATCAGCCTGCCGATAGGGTCCCGACGCCGACCCGAGACGCTGTGTTGATCGTCGCCGGAGACCGCATCAACCCAGGCGAGGATGCCCACGATGTCGAGTTGTGGTGTGTTCCCTTCGAGGGTTGGGGCGCCGTCCACCATCTCCACGCATCGCACTGGGTCGTGCCGAGACGGTTCGCGGTGGTCGGTGACGCGCTCATCCAGGCGTCCGGATTGACCGATGCGTCTCTCGTGCTGCCGGGAGAGGCCTTCGATATCCAGGTTCAGCGCCCGCCGCGGTAACGACCGCACGACTCGAAACTGTGATCCGCGGGCGCCGGAGTCGCCCGAGCCGCCGCACGCGTCTAAAGCGGGCCGCCGGACAGACCCCGGGCGCGGTGAGCTGTTCGCGATCAGTAGTCGTGTGCGATCCCGGGCGTTGCGGACGGGTGCGATCGACGACCACTCCACTCATCAGTCGAAGGTGCCGGGGGCGCCTTCACGCTGCAGGTGGCCATTCCCACACCGTCCTGATAGCGGAGACAACGAGGGCACGCTGCTCGGGCGTCAGGCGTCCCAGGCGGCGGGCGGCGTCACCGGCATCCACGTGGGGGAGGTCTCGGGCGAGGCGAGCGAGTTCTCGCAGTGCCCCGTCCTTCGCCCACTCGTTGAGCGGTGGATCTGTCACCTGCCGCCGCGACGCAGACGCGGCGTTGTCCTCTCAAGGCGCGTTCGGCACCTCTCCCTGTAGATCGCGGCTTCCTCGCTCGCGGTGATGCGACCCTAGGCGGAGCGGCGGACGCGAACGTGCTGGCCGCCTCACCTATCAGGCTGTCTGGTGGGCCACCCGACGCCGCGGCCGCCGCCGAGGAGCACGACCACCTCACGCGAGGCCAGCACATCGGGGCCGGCGACGACCAACGGTTGCCGCCTGCGCCGACTCAGAGGTGCCGCGTGACGACCATCGATGTCCCTCATCGCGCGGCGCAGGCCCACACCAGCGAGGCCCGGCCCGGGTCCGGGTACGGACCTTCGATGCCGAAGCTGCGCTCCGAAAGGGGGCGTCGTGACCAGCCATGTCGATGTGGAACGGGGTGCCTGCCGTCGCCGGGCGAGGGGCGTCACTGTCCTTCGCGCGATCCCTCAAGGGTCTAGACGACGAACCTCGGCCGGCAGGGGCTGCCTGCCTTGCGACGTGAAGCGGCGAGGGCTGCGGTGGCCGTCACGGCGCGAGGGGCCGCCCCCGCGATGGCGATCGGCTGCTCCGCGATGTTGATGCGCAGGGCCAACCGCTTCTGGGCGAGCCGCACGCGTCCCTTCGCCGTTCCGAGTGCGACGCCCGTACGAGCCGCGAGCTCGGCGTGGCTGAGCCCCGCGCCGTAGACCAGGGTCAGGGCGTGACGCTGGACGGCCGGCAGCTCCCCGAGCGCCGCCCGCACCTCGCGGGCCTCCCCGCGCGAGATGGTTTGGGTGAGGGCGTCGGGAGCGTGATCCTGCTCGCGCAGCTCGCTGCGGGCGGACACCACCAAACGGTCTTGACGAGCACGCAGGCGCAGGACGTCGACAGCGCCATGATGCGCCACGGCGAGGATCCACGTTCGAACCGTTCCACGCCGTTGGTCGTACTGGCCGCGGGTCCGCCAGATCCGCAGGAACACCTCTTGGGTCAGGTCCTCGGCGGACTCAGGGCAGGTCAGGACCCGGACGCCGACTGCATGGACCGCGTGCCAGTGGCGCCGGAAGAGCTGCTCGAAGGCGTCCCGGTCGCCGAGGCACATGAGTGCCGCGTCGCGTTCATCCGCCGTCGTGCCGAGGGCCGCCTGGATGGTCGTCAGCCGGTGCCCCTGCGCCCTCGTCTCGGCGAGCCGGCCGCGAGTCGGCCGCTGTCGGTGAGGCCGAGGGGACGGGGCGGGTCAAGACTCCTGTCGAGGTAGACGTAGCCTGCGACCGCCAGGCGCCTGATCGCCCGGGGTGCGACGACCGGCGTCAGCTGAGCCAGTAGAGCCGGCTCGGCGAGATCGCGCCACGCCTCCGTCGGCCGACCCAGCTCTTCGGTGGCGAGCATCGCCGAGAGAACAGCGTGGTCGAGGACTCTCACGTCACCCCTCCGTCTCCTGCGCACGGGGGGGCCGCACCGCGGTCCCCTCGCACGGTCGCCCCTCCCCCACGGCGGCCTTCAAGCGGAGGGGCCGTAGCCGGTGGATCGGGAGCGCGAGGCACGCGCACCGACCTTCTCGCCGCCACCGAGGCCCGCGGACTCGATGTTGATGAGAGACCCGTGGGCGAGCAGCATCGTCCGTCTGCTGGAGACCTCGTCACCGCCCTCGAAGTGGGTGCTGATCACTCGGATGCCTCGGCGCCCTCTGCGAGGAACAGCTCGTGAAGTTCATCAATGGACGAGACCACCGTCAGGAACCTATGGACTCCCGTAATGGTCAAGGCGTGGCGCGGGGGTCCCGAGCCGCTCAGAACGGCGAACAGCCGCTCCCCGAGGGACCGGTTGTGGGCGTCGATGAGCACCTTGACCCCCGATGAATCCAGGAAAGTGAGCGCCTGCAGGTCCACGGCGATGGCGCGCGGCCGCGTCGCTTCGATCTGCGCTAGGAGGGCATCCGCGGCCGCGACGCTCGCGAGGTCGAATTCGCCGGTCAACGACAGCATGGCGACGCCATCGTCATGCTCGATACGCCCGTTCAGGACATGACCGAGCGGCACCGTGAGGTCGTCGGGCATGGAACCGTCCGATCGGGACTGGATCGCGGAGCCTGCGAGGTCCGGGCAGGGGGTGCTGGGCAGCATCGTCGGGACTCGGCGACCCCGCGTCAAGTCTCCGACCGATCTGTGACGGTGCGGCCCGGGCCGAGCGGCAACGCGAACCGACGCGGAGGTTGAGCAAAGCCGACGCGTCGACTTCCTCGTCGGGCTTCCGCCGACTTGGCGTCTACGGGTTTGGAATGACGCGTCGGCCGGCGACGACATCGGCGGCCACTTCACCCATGCGTCGCCCCTCCTCGCGGGCGAAGGCACGAAGGAGGTCGAAGGCCTCGTCCATCTCACAGCCCCTGCGTTCGGCGAGGACGCCCTTCGCCTGCTCGATCACGATTCGACTGTTGAGCGCGTGTTGGAGCTGTTGCTGGACGATCTGGGCGTCGACGAGGGCGCGGCTTTGGACGAGGGTGATCGTCGCGACATCGGCGAGGGCTTGGGCGACGGCGAGATCAGGCCCCGCCAGCTCGACCGGTTCGGCGCGGAACAGGTTCATCGCCCCGAGGACCTCGCCGCGCAGTCGCAGCGGGAACGCGTGCGCCGCTCGGAAACCCGCTGCGACAGCGACGGGTGCGAAACGCGGCCACCGGCCCTCCTCGCCCGCGAGGTCAGCCACGTTGAGCGGCGTCCCCGTCGAGCAACAGTCGTGGCAGGGCCCCTCCTCGTTCTGGGTCTGGAAGAGCTCGACCACCTCGGTTGCCTTGCTGGTGGCGGCCACGACATGCAGGCGACCGGACTCCCCGCGAAGGAGGAGGCCCGCGGCGTCGGCGTCCAAGAGCTCTACCGAACGCTCGGTCAGGAGCGTCATGAGCTCAACGACGTCGAAATCCTCGACGAGGTTGTCGACCAGCTCGACGAAGGTGTTCGCCAGGCGCTGCTCTCGGATCACGTGGTTTCCTTCTCCAAAGTTACCCGCGGCGACCTTCACCGACGGGGGCGTTGATCTTCACACAGCCCGCCAACCAGTCGTTAGGCGTAGGCGTCGCATCACGACGTCCCTCGCGACATCGACCACGAGCCGATCCGTGACGAAAGCCTGGGCACGTAGCAACGCCAGGGCGTCGAGGACCCCGACGCCGCACTGGACGCTCACCATGCCCGACGCCTGGTGGACGACCGCGCTGTGCGACGCGAGGGCCTCGAGCTGCGGGTGCACCGACTCGGGGGCGGCGGACGCTTGGGTGATGACGATCAGGGTCGCGGCGATGTCGGCGATGACCTGGAGGTCGCCGCGCTCGCCTGTCGACAGGTCCCCCTCCTCGGCGCGGAAGACGGTGAGTGCCCCGAGATGGGCTGCGCCGACACGGAGGGGAACGGAGAAGACGGCGGCCGCTCCCGCATCCAGGGCCGCTCGGGTGAACGCCGGCCACCGCGACCGCGATCTCGCGAGGTCGGGTTCCGAAACCAGGGCGCCGCCCGTGTGGGCATCGACGCACGGCCCCTCCCCGAACCCGTTCTGCAGGAACTCGAGCTGCTCGGCGACGGCACCGGACCACGCGAGGGGGGTCGGCGTCCCACCGACCAGGATCATGATGCTCGCCCCGGAGACCGACAGGGAACGCGTGGATGCACGGAGGACGCCCGTGACGGGGTCCGCATCGCGTACGGCGCGAAGGACCGCCGCGAGCCGCGTCACCCGCCCCCGATCCCCGAGTTCGGTCATGGGCGCACGGTCGGGATCCCCGTGCTGGTGCCGCGTACCGCGTCCATACGTCTCCTGGCGGTATCGCCGATCGACGCCTTGGGTCCGCAGGCAGCAATCAACGGGCGAGAGCCCGTGCGATGCCGGACACCACATCCGACGCGCCGACCCTAGCGACGGGGTGTCGCACAGTCGAATCGACCTCGCGCTCGACGGCGCGCAAGGGCCCCTGACGACACGACGAATCGAGGTGAAGATCCGATCCAGGCGGGGGCCTACGCCGGCTTCAGGTCTCGAATCTCGAGAGCATGGCGTCGCCGATAGCGGGACTCGAGGCTCCGCGATGTTGCCATCCTCGGGAGCCCCCCCCGGATGACGCACCCGGTGTATCACTACGGAGCGCCCGTGCCGCCGACTACCCTCCCTCGATGCTGCCGTGCCTCGATCCCAGCGAGACGCAGCGAGACGCGTCGCGACGTGAACCCGACGATCGGATGCGCCCTTCGCGCAGGCGCCCGGCGGACGTTTCGTGGCGCTATCCACCGCCCTTCAGTCGCGCGCGGATCGCCGAAGTCGATCCTCGCGATGAGGGGGGACTCCGTTGCGAATGAGGTTCACTCGCCAATGAGTCAATCTCCCCGGACCAAGCGCGCGACATCGCCTTTCGCAGCAATTATTCGAACACCGCCGACGTGCAGGGCGAGGAAGTGGTCTCCGACTTGGATTACGACGCCCTCGTCGCCGGGCTCGATGACGATCGCCGACCCAGGCACAACCGGCACGGATCGCAGCAGACACACCACGTCCCCGACCTCGTACTGCAGTCCACTCACGACCCCTCCAGGGCACGGAGCGTGGTCACCGGTTGCCGTGATCCCAGCAGTCGGCCGCCGCGAGTGGGCTCATCGACACGTCGTTCTCTGTTGTTCCCGACCCATCCCGTGGCAGTGGCCTTCAACTCGGTGCCGCGCCGGTGCCGGATGGCCGCCGCTGGCTCGTGAGCCCATTCGATCTGGCTCGCCACTGAGTCCCCACCGGCGGGGGGCGCCTGAATGAGCCAAGGGACGCGGCAGAGCCTCAGGTTCGCGGCTGGGAAGTCCCGTGCGCCATGCGCAGCGGTCTGCACTTCCAGTTCGCTGCGTTCGGTGATCGAGCCCTTTCATCCCGCTCGGGCCACCTCGTCTCCCTTGATGGCTGAGCCGGATATCGGGAGGCTAGAGGGCGACGTTCCACCTGAACCTTACGCTCAGGAGGGAGGCGCCTCCCGGAAGACCGGTCTCGCTCCCTTGGAGCCCCGTAACCGTGAGTGAACTCGTGGCTGCCGAGTCCCTGCACGGCGTTACCATGACGCGATCACGGCGACCGGTGACCTTCTCGAGTTGATGCATGGCGCGGTGCGGCGCTACGAGAGCGTGCGTCTGGTCTTCCGGGAGTGGCGCCACCGAGACCGATCCCGGCAGGCATGGGACCGGTACCTCGCGACTACCGCCGGCACCTCCTTCTCCCTAGAGCTCGGCAGCATCGGTGGCGAGCCTGAGCCCGAGGAGACCGAGGACATCACCCGCCTCTGGAGGGCGCCTGGGCGCGGGCGAGAGGAGTCGGATCGCTGGAATCCGCAGGGACGCACCCAGTCGCTCACGGTGATCAACGACGGGACGTGGTGGCGTTTCGACCCCCTGATCGGGTCGATCACCAACGACGGCGACCCCGGGCACCGCGTCGGGATGGGTGAAGCCGCACGACCGCTCCTCGACCCCGCCGTGATGCTCCCATTCGTCGACCTACAGGTCATCGGCACGGCAAGCGTCGCCGGTCGCGCGGGCATACGCGCGCTCGCTCACGTACGACCACGCTCCGACGACGACGGCCACGCATCCCCTCTACCGTTCGGAGCCGACGAACATGAGATCGTCGTGGACGGGACGCTGGGTGTGTTGTTGCGCATGGAGAGCCGGATCGGTGGGGCGCCCTTCCATGTCACAGAAGTCATGGAGATCGCGTTCGGCGAGGCGTTCGATCCCGCCGTCTTTTCCTTCTCGGCACCCGCTGGGCGGCCGGCGCGGCGCAGCCACGACCTCTTTCCCCCACCGCTTGATCTGCCGCTCCTCGAGGCGGCTTCGCGCGCTCCCTTCACGGTCTGGGTGCCGACGCGCACACCCGCCGGCCACAGCCCCCTCGTCGAACTCGTGCCTGCATCCGAGGGGCCGCTGAGAACGGCGAGCGTCCATCTGAACTACCCACACCCCGAGCACGGCTTCCAGGTGATCCAGACCCACGTCGTCGACGGCAACTGGGGCGACACCGGCTGGGCGGAGTTGCCCCTCGATGGGTGGACCGCCCGGATCCGCACGATGGGTGGTCAACGCCAACTGATCACCGACCGCGACGCGACGCGGGTGCTCATCCAAGCGAACAACCTCGACAGCGAGACCCTCGTAGCGATCGCGGAATCGCTCGTCGAAGCCTCAATCGATCCGCCCACCCTCCGCTGGATCGATAGTGGAGATCCCGACGGGTGATGCTGACGGACCACTTGAGGGATCGACATCGTCTGTATCCGCGGCGGGCGATCGGGGCCTCCGCCGCCGAGCCGGAGGACCGTTCGACGTGCCCGAAGCCATGACCGACGAGGGAGACCCGGAAGCCATCCGCAGGCGCGTCGATGACCTACAGCGTCAGATCGACAGCCATCCCGCGCGGATCGAGCACCACGCAATCGAGGCCCTCAACGAGAGTCTGAACCACGTCTGGCGTCCCAACCTCGCGGAACTCGAACAGCTGCTCGTCGCACCCTCCCAGGACCAGGGACTCGCCATCGAACTGATCCAGAACGTCAAAGCTCCAGTAGTCCGCGACCGATTTATCGCGAGCGTCCTCCGGGCGACGCACAACTATGTCGCGAGCACCCAGAGCCTCGTCGAGCACGTGCGCACGGTGATGCGAAACCGAAGTGGTGACACCGCCGCAGCCTTCACGATCCGCCGCAGAGACCTTGCAAAGGACTCGAGCGTCGCCTTCTTCAAGGACTTGCGGAACTTCACCCTGCACAGGTCCCTGCCGCCCCTCACCTGGGAGTTCCGCGTCGCGGACCTGCATCGACCAGACGCCTTCGAGTTCGACTTTCGAGTTCCCGTCTCGGCACTCCGGTTGTGGAGCGGCTGGAGCGCGTCGTCGAGGTCCCTGCTCGCGGAACGCGAAGGAGGGTTGTCGCTTGAGCCGCTGCTGAGGCGCCACGGCGCGATCGTCCTCGACCTCAACTCCTGGTTGATCGATCGCCTGCTCGCGGACGGTGAAGCCGGTCGAGCAGTCGTCAACGAGCTCATC